>NZ_CAMPPO010000002.1:0-761577 GCF_946901205.1 Streptococcus sp. Marseille-Q5619 | reverse complement strand
ACAGCTAAAGCTCAAGCACAAACCGAGGCTATTGATAAGCAACCTGCTAATGCAGATACAGCAGATAAAGCTAATGAGGCTCAAACAGCGGTCACAACAGCTCAAACTACAGGAGAAGCCGACATTCAGAAGGTGAACCCAGTAGGGAAAGAAAAGGCTAAAAAAGCCATTGAAGATGAGCTCGCTAAGAAGCTTCAAGCCATTAACGACAACGATAAGTTAAGTCAAGCTGAAAAAGATAGAGCCAAGGCAGAGGCAACAGCTAAAGCTCAAGCACAAACCGAGGCTATTGATAAGCAACCTGCTAATGCAGATACAGCAGATAAAGCTAATGAGGCTCAAACAGCGGTTAATGCTGCTCTAGCGAGAGCAATTGATGAAATCAATCGGATCAATCCTATTCCATCCCCTCGTCATCTCCTAACGTCTAGTGCTAAAGATGGAAATGCTGGTGATGTGAACACTACAGAACCAGCAAGTCCTTCTGTTCCAACAAGTCCATCAGATAGTGGACAAGCAAATTCTGGACAAGATGCCCCAGATTCTGACAGTGGCTCAACAACCACAGCTCGTTCGTCTGTATCCCCAGTGACAACTACGGAGCCTGGTGTAAATACTGCGAACAGAGCAGATGATACTGTTCGTTCAGCAACTCAGGGTCAAGGGACTTTAGATAAGTCAGAACTAAGTAAGCAGACTCAAACCTTAGAAAATCTTTTGAGATCATTGACAGGTGTATCGGATCCTATTACAGATTCAGCACGTCTGGTTCTGGCAGAAGCTCAGAAAGCTCTTGCAGATGATCGTTTGACAGAGCAAGGGTTGCGCCATATCCTGCAAACAGTCAAAGCTGCCATTGCTTCCCTAGAGTCCATTAAAGAAAGTCAGTCAGCAACGAAGGCTGGAGAACAAAAAGTTTCTGAGGAAGCACCAGAAGCAGATAAGTCTGTAGTTCAAACTCAAGTCTCAGTAGGAGCTATTGTGGCAGGTATACTGGTTCTATTAGGTCTCCTCTTCTTCCTCCTAGCTCGTCGTAATAAAGAATCAGAACTCGAGAAATTAACCAAGGAATTAAGTAAACTTCTTAAGAACTTAAACCTTGAAACAGTGGATAAGGATGTTCTTAAAAAGTCTCAAGAAGAACTTCAAAATGCAGTTTCCTTCTTAGCAGATGAAAAAGGCTCTGAGCATACTGAAGAAGAGTTGATTGAAAATCTTAAAGAGGTTCTTGCTAAATTGAAAGCAAACGCCTAATAACAACCTATATTAAAAATCTCCAGATTAGGAACTATCCGTAAGTTCTCTAGTCTGGAGATTTTTCAATATACTTCGTTATTGGACGGTTACAAAATACTAGCGTCAGTTATCCTAAAATTTAGTGTCAGCGCGTCATAACAAGGTGTCTATCATTAGCCTAATAGAGATAAAATAAACAATTGATTTAGGACATTTGTTTGATAGTGGTGATAAAGTTTTAAATCTGCTACATAATTTGTGGAGTTTTTTCTATAATTAGTAGTTTAACCTAACCTGCAAATAGGAGTATACTAATAATGTAATCGTTATCAAAAATCTAAAAAGGAATTTTTAGATGGATATCAAAATAAAAAAGGGAGGAAATTATGAATAAGTTTTCAAAAACCTTGAGAGACAACTGGATCTTTCTCTTGATGGTTTTGCCAGGGGCACTCTGGTTGATTCTATTCTTCTACATTCCAGTATTTGGGAACGTGGTTGCCTTCAAAGACTACCACATGACCAGTAATGGTTTCATAGATAGTATCATGAATAGTAAATGGGTCGGACTCGATAATTTCAGATTCTTATTTAGTTCAAGAGACGCCTTTATTATCACACGAAATACTGTCCTCTACAATCTCGGCTTTATCTTTATTGGCTTGATTGTATCTGTAGGGATTGCCATTATCCTCAGTGAACTCCGTTCTAAGAGAATGGTTAAGATTTTCCAAACTTCTATGTTGTTCCCTTACTTCCTGTCTTGGGTTATCATCAGTTTCTTTACAGATGCCTTCCTAAATATTGATAAAGGGGTGTTCAACCATTTATTGGAAAGTCTTGGTCTCAAAGAAGTCAATTTCTACGCTGATTTGGGAATTTGGCCCTACCTCCTACTTTTCCTAGGTATTTGGAAAGGTTTTGGATATAGCAGTGTCATGTACTATGCGACAATCATGGGAATTGATCCAACCTACTACGAAGCAGCGACAGTGGACGGAGCCAGCAAATGGCAACGGATTCGCAATGTCACCATTCCGCAGTTGACACCGCTGGTAACTGTATTGACCATCCTTGCAGTTGGAAATATCTTCCGTGCAGACTTCGGTCTTTTCTATCAAATCCCTCACAATGCTGGTCAGCTTTATAACGTAACCAACGTCTTGGACGTATATGTTTATAATGGTTTGACCCAGACAGCGGATATTGGGATGGCTTCAGCAGCAGGTCTCTACCAATCAGTAGTCGGCTTGATTCTGGTGGTTCTATCAAACTTACTGGCAAGACGAGTTGATCCAAACTCAGCCTTGTTCTAGAAAGGAGGAGAATATGGCAGAAAAGAAAATTAAAAAAGAAAAAATTGATAATGTCGGCATTCACTCCTTCAGTAAGAAAGCAGATATCTTCTTCAGTATCATTTCGGGTTTGATTGCCCTCTCTTGTATCCTACCCTTCGTATTCGTTATCATTATTTCAGTGACGGACGAGAAAAGCCTCCTCCAATACGGCTACAGCTTCTTCCCATCCCAATTTGGATTAGACGGTTTTGAGTTCTTGGCACAGTTTAAGGATAAAATCTTACAGGCCCTCTTCATTTCTGTCTTTGTAACCGTAGTTGGGACATTTACAAATGTCTTTATCACAACAACCTATGCCTACGCTATTTCACGGACAACCTTTAAGTATCGCAGATTCTTTACCATCTTCGTTCTGCTCAGTATGTTGTTCAACGCTGGTTTGGTACCAGGTTATATCATGGTGACCCGTGTACTTCAGCTTGGTGACACTGTTTGGGCCTTGATTGTTCCAATGCTTCTCTCACCATTTAACATCATCTTGATGCGTTCCTTCTTCAAGAAGACCATTCCAGAAGCCATTCTCGAATCGGCTCGTATCGATGGTGCCAGTGAGGCTAGGATTTTCTTCCAAATCTGTTTGCCATTGTCACTACCAGGTATCGCAACCATCACGCTTTTGACAGCACTTGGTTTCTGGAATGACTGGTTCAACGCCCTTCTTTACATCAAGAGTGACAACTTGTATCCATTGCAATATTTGCTCATGCAAATCCAACAAAATATGGACTACATTGCCAAAGCGGTCGGCTTGACTGGTCAACTGGGAGTTGCTCTACCGAAAGAAACAGGTCGTATGGCCATGGTTGTGGTCGCAACCCTTCCAATCGCGATTTTGTATCCATTCTTCCAACGCTACTTTGTAAAAGGTTTGACTATCGGTGGTGTGAAAGAATAGTGCTTATTGAGAAAGAACATTTCTCATTTCCAAACTTCCCTTGCGTGAAGTTAAGATCATTACATTGTTTATAAGTTTAAAAATAAAAAAAGGAGTTTTTATCATGAAAAACTGGAAAAAATATGCTTTTGCATCTGCTAGTGTAGTCGCTTTGGCTGCAGGTCTTGCTGCTTGTGGAAATTTGACAGGTAACAGCAAAAAAGCTGCTGATTCAGGTGACAAACCTGTTATCAAAATGTACCAAATCGGTGATAAACCAGACAACTTGGATGAATTGTTAGCAAATGCTAACAAAATCATCGAAGAAAAAGTTGGTGCCAAATTGGATATCCAATACCTTGGCTGGGGTGACTATGGTAAGAAAATGTCAGTTATCACATCATCTGGTGAAAACTATGATATTGCCTTTGCAGATAACTACATTGTAAATGCTCAAAAAGGTGCTTACGCTGACTTGACAGAATTGTACAAAAAAGAAGGTAAAGACCTTTACAAAGCACTTGACCCAGCTTACATCAAGGGTAATACTGTAAACGGTAAAATTTACGCTGTTCCAGTTGCAGCCAACGTTGCATCATCTCAAAACTTTGCCTTCAACGGAACTCTCCTTGCCAAATATGGTATCGATATTTCAGGTGTTACTTCTTACGAAACTCTTGAGCCAGTCTTGAAACAAATCAAAGAAAAAGCTCCAGACGTAGTACCATTTGCAGCTACTAAGAACTTCATCCCTTCTGAGAACTTTGACTACCCAGTAGCAAACGGTCTCCCATTCGTTATCGACCTTGAAGGGGATACTACTAAGATTGTAAACCGTTATGACGTTCCTCGTTTCAAAGAACACTTGAAGACTCTTCACAAATTCTATGAAGCTGGCTACATTCCAAAAGACGTAGCAACAAGCGATACTTCATTTGATCTTCAACAAGATACTTGGTTCGTTCGTGAAGAAACAGTAGGACCAGCTGACTACGGTAACAGCTTGCTTTCACGTGTTGCCAACAAAGATATCCAAATCAAATCATTCACTAACTTCATCAAGAAAAACCAAACAACACAAGTTGCTAACTTTGTCATCTCAAACAACTCTAAGAACAAAGAAAAATCAATGGAAGTGTTGAACCTCTTGAATACGAACCCAGAACTCTTGAACGGTCTTGTTTACGGTCCAGAAGGCAAGAACTGGGAAAAAATTGAAGGTAAAGAAAACCGTGTTCGCGTTCTTGATGGCTACAAAGGAAACACTCACATGGGTGGATGGAACACTGGTAACAACTGGATCCTTTACATCAACGAAAACGTTACAGACCAACAAATCGAAAATTCTAAGAAAGAATTGGCAGAAGCTAAAGAATCTCCAGCGCTTGGATTTATCTTTAATACTGACAATGTGAAATCTGAAATCTCAGCTATTTCTAACACAATGCAACAATTTGATACAGCTATCAACACTGGTACTGTAGACCCAGATAAAGCGATTCCAGAATTGATGGAAAAATTGAAATCTGAAGGTGCCTACGAAAAAGTATTGAACGAAATGCAAAAACAATACGATGAATTCTTGAAAAACAAAAAATCATAAGATCAATTGATTTCGTGTATTCATTCCTAACTCCTAAAATAAGAATCACTGCTTTCCTCAGGTTGGTCTGAGGAGGGCAGTGATTTTTTGAAAGTTTTTGAAGCCATGTATGCTGAGGAAATGTATAAAGGCTACCAAACCTAATTTATTTCATGTTGTTATAAATACCATCTAAATATGAGTGAATTTCTTGTCGTATAGATTGTAAAGAATGATTTCTAGCTGTATCAATGACACCGAATATTCTGTAATGACTACGGAAAAGTTTGTCATAATCAATGTAACTTCCTATGATAATAATGTGGGCAAATTCAGAACGGAGTCGTATATCTTCTATATAAGAATACATTGTATCTGAAGATAAAAACATTGATTTTATGATAAAATAGGTAGTAGTGTTATAGGAATAGATGATACGCCTAGAAGCTATAATTCTCGTTTTTGTTGATAAGTTTTCTTTAATATAAGAATTGATGTCACTTGTGATGATATATCCTAATAATGAAAAATGTAGAATTTGAATTGTATCCATATTTCTCCTCTTGCTCTATCATATCAAAAACATCCGATAGAAGATGTCGAAATCTTAGATTGTATAACTGTTAGCATGAAATGTTGAAAAATAACCATTTATGATAACTCAGATACCTTTTAAGATTTTTCCCATCATAGGATACTAGTTTTGATATGATATAGGAGAGTAAGGAGGAAAAATATGCAAGAATATATTTTAAGCCAAGGCAGAGCAGTTGTTAAAGTGCCTCATTCTAAGGTTTACTATGTGACAACACATCCTACGAAGGCACATGCTGTTATTTTTATTACAGCTGATGGAGTATTTGAGAAGTATATGAGCCTAGCTAGAGTTGAGGAAATGAGTCTGGGGAAATTGTTCAGGTGTCATAGAAAGTTTCTTGTTAACTTATCCAAAGTAATAGGATTGAAGTATGAAACGAAGACCATTTTATTTATGGATGAAAGAGTATCGGATATTATCTGCTCTAGAAGATATTTTAAAACTGTAAAAGAAAGATGGTTAAATACTAAAGGAGACGAGAAATGAATATCTTTATATTAGAGGATGATTTTATACAGCAGACTAGGATGGAAAATCTGGTGTATGATATTTTAGAGAAGAATTGTTGGGAAGTAAAGCACTGTGGTGTTTATGGTAAACCGAATCAATTGTTAGAAGATATGATGGAACGTGGAGGTCATCAACTTTTCTTTTTGGATATTGAAATTAAAAACGATGTTAGAAAAGGGTTAGATATTGCTTTGGAAATCAGAGATAGAGATCCAAATGCAGTCATTGTTTTTGTAACAACTCATTCAGAATTTATGCCTGTTAGTTTTCAATATCAAGTATCAGCTTTAGATTTTATTGATAAGGAATTACCTGAAAGCTCTTTTAAGGAACGTGTGGAAAAGGCAATCGCTTATGTTCACAAGAATAAACATCAACTAATGACTGAAGATTCTTTTGTGTTTACAAATTCTAAAGCACTCGTTCAGGTTCCATTTTCGGATTTGCTTTATATAGAAACGTCAATGATTCCTCATAAGCTAGTTCTTTATTCTATGAGAGAAAGAATAGAGTTTTACGGTAAAATTTCTGATATATTGAAGCAAGAACCAAGATTGGTTCAGTGTCATCGCTCTTTTATTGTGAATCCTTATAATATCTCTTCAATAGATAAGGAAGAAAAACTAGTCTATTTGAAGAACGGGTCAAGTTGCCTAGTATCTAGGTTAAAAATGAGGGAATTGCTGAATATAGTTAAAGATTTACATGATAGTAAGGAGTAGTAAATGTCTTTTGTGTTAGTATCTTTGAATTTTTACATACTTTTATTTCTTCATGCAAAAATTTATGGCTATCAATTGACTATAAAGAGATCTTTAGAGTTATTGCTTTTCTATTTTTTATTAGAGTTTTTACTTTTAATCTTGATTAAGACGTTCTATATCCCTGTTGTTATTACAGTACTAGATTATCCCATCTTTTTTATTATCTACACATTTTTGTTGGATAAAAAGAAGTACAGTCTGATATTGACACTTTTTTATGCTCTGTTTCCTATCACATTTTGGTCGATTATCTATGATTTCTTTGTTGATTTTATTATTCCTAATTTTGCTAGTTTAACAGACATATATGTTTATTACGATGCCACAATTTTCTCGATTTTAGCAAGTCTCCTATCTTTGCTTATAATAAAAGTTTTTCAGTATGATTTTAGCTATCTAAGAAGTAAAGTGTTGGATAAACATTTAGCTCAAATAATGAGGATTGCTAATGCTGCAATGTTGGGTTATTTTATCTTGGTTCCTTTTATTGGTTATATTAAAAAAATCTTGAACTTATCTATAAATCATTATCAAGGAGCTATAACTGCAATCTATTTCTTTTTATTTATCTATTTTGTCAATATACTGGATAGAAATGTACGTGAGGAATTGCAAAAAGATTTAGTACTTCAAAAAGAGATTCAACTTCAAAATCTTAAGAGCTATAGTAAACAAGTAGAAGGACTTTATCAAGAGGTTAGAAGCTTTAGGCATGATTATGCAAATATCTTAACAAGTTTAAAGATAGGAATAGACCGAAAAGATATTGATTTAGTTGCTCAAATTTATGACAGTGTCTTGAAAGACTCAGGGAAAAATTTAAAAGATACAAAATTTGATGTAGTGAGATTGAGAAATATAGAGGATTTATCCTTGAAGAGTTTATTAATCTCAAAATTATCCGAGGCTCAGAGTTTACTAGTGCCAGTTTCTTTGGAAATAGAAAAACCAATTACTATCAAAAAGATTGAGGAAATTGATTTTTTAACAGTTGTTTCTATATTGTTAGATAACGCGATAGAGGCCGCTGCAAGCGCCACTGTCGAGGAACCTCTAAGTGTTTGTTTTTTTGAAGATATTAGAAGTAATAAGCAAGTTTTAATTATCCAAAATCCGACCCTAGATAGAGAGATTGATGTTACAAAAATATTTGAGAGAGGAATGTCGTCTAAAGGGCAGAATAGAGGAGTTGGTTTGTCTAATGTTAATAGTATTTTGACAAAATACCCAAATATCATTCTAAAAACTACAAGTTCTAATTTTAGATTTAAACAAGTCTTAGAGATAGAAGTATAGGTGGGGATGGGTGACTTGTATCTTCTATAATCTTTTCATGATAAAACGCATAGTATCAGTCATTTTGAAATCTGATATTATGCGTTTTTATAATTCTATAGATTTTTTATGGTTTGAAAGTAGTCCGTAATTTTAATGGTGTTGTTATAGTTTCATATAGCTCTTCCCACCATCCTCCACCTGTAATCTGGTTGAGTTCAGTAGTTGTTAGTTTTTGAAATGAAGTTAGGTTTTGTTTCTTATCCATGTTATGATTCTCCTTTTTGATAAGATAATAAATAGTTATAGAGTGTTATCTGAAAATTAATCAGAATGGGTTAAAATTTTATCTTTGAAATAATCAAAATATGTTTTCTTTGCAGTTACACTAGTGACGCGACCTTGTAAGCCGTATTGGATGAGTTTACTATCCTCATTAGATAGTTTTGCAAGAGCGGTTAATTTAAAGAGATTTCCTTGCTCTGTTCTGGTAGGAGTTTGATCAATTGTCTGAAGTTGGCCGATGATGGTGGTGCCGTGATTTCCAATCTTCTCCAGTTTTAATCTTACAGTTTGTCCTTTATCTAGTAGAGGTAGATAGTCAGAAGATACGTAGTAAGTGATTAGTACTTCTCTTGTATCTGTGATGACAGGGAATATTTGAGCAATTTCTGTACCAGTTGGAATTCTATTTTTACCTTCAAATTCACTGTTTAAGTGAATGATACCTTTACTTGGAGCGGTTAAAGTATTGTTTTCTAAGCGCTGCGTTGCTTGATCTAGCTGTACTTTTAATTCTGTTAATTGATTCTCCACTGTTAGTTGTTGCTGTGAGGCTGTTTGTAAAAACTGTGTGCGGAGTACTTCAATTTTGGTTGCTAAACTGTTATCATAAGTTGCTACACTTCCGATACCAGCTTGCTGAATTTTGAGGCTTGCGATAGATGATTCAAGACCTGCAATACTTTGATTAATCTGAGATAAAAATGGCTCCTCTGCAGTTCCTTGTGTTTGTCTTTGTGAGGCTACAAGATAACGATTCAAAATTGACTGGTGCGGATTGCCAGTTGGTAAGCGAGCCCTTTTATTTATGATAGCATCACTCAGCTCCTGGTATTCTCCAATCTGCTGCTGAACTTTTGAAATTTCTTGTTCAATAGCTGATGAACTGCTATTGGCAAGATTAGCTTGATTTGAAACCTCAGTGTTAGTCTTTGTGATACCCAGTTCAATATCATGGGATTGTTTAGTAAAATTCCTAAAGGTATTATGGTAGCCAAACTCATCCTTGCCAGAAAAAAGATCAGTCGCTTTTTCTAAGCTTTGTTTCAAAATTCCAAGTCCTTCTTTTTGCTTCTCAAGTCTTTGTAATTGAGTTTCTAAGGCAGTTTTCTGACTTTCTTCCATTGTTTCAGAGTATTTGATGAGTAAGTCACCTTTTTCAACTACTTGATTTGCCACTAAATGATTAGCAAGGATAGGATTATCACTGGTTGACTGAATAGATGCAATGACACTTGTAGGGGCGATTTCTCCTTGGGAAGTAACAGTAATTTCTTTTGTGGCAACAAGGGAGAAAATCAAGATGAAAGTAAGTAGTAATGAAAGAGGTATAATTAACACTGTCGCATAGTTATGGTAACGTCTCTGATAAAACTCGACGCTTCTAAAAAGATTAGGATTCATGACATTCTCCTTATTTATTGAATAGATGATGGTAGAAACCTTGCGCCTGCATTAACTCTTGGTGACTACCCACTTCAATGATTTTCCCCTGGTCAAGAACAATGACACGGTTGGTTCGTTCGGCTATACTGAGACGATGGGCTACAAAGAGAATGGTTTTATCAGTTAGGGACATAAGATTATCTATAACTTTTTTCTCAGTCAAGACATCAAGACCGCTAGTAGCTTCATCCAGTATTAAAACAGGAGCTTTAGTTAAAAGAGCACGAGCGAGAGCGATTCGTTGCTTTTGTCCTCCTGATAGACCAGCTCCATCAGAGAGCTGAGTTTGATAGCCCATAGGCATTCTTTCAATGTCTTGACGGATTTCAGCTAATTCACAAGCTCTTAGAATATCTTCTTGACTAATCATATGATTACCACCCAAGGTTAAGTTTTCCAAAATAGAGCCATTAAAGATATAGGCTTGTTGGGGTAGGTAATTAATATGACGGCGCAAGACTTTTTTATCAATGTTTTTAATATCCTGATGATTGATGGAAATATGTCCTTTGTAGGGTTCAAAGAAATTGACAATCATTTTGGCTAAAGTTGTTTTACCAGAACCACTAACTCCAACTAGGCTAACCTTATCTCCTTGTTTAATCGTGAGATTAATATCTGTTAAGGTATCTCGTCCAAAACCATACTTATAAGAAAGGTCATCAAATTCAATATCGCCCATCAAAAAATGTGAATGAACAGGGTTTTCTTGAACTTGAAATTCAGATTCGACTAGATAGACTTCGTTCAAACGGTTATTAGCGACCTTCGCAGATTGGAGTTTGGTTTGGAGGTTGATAATATTTTCCATAGGAGTTGTAAAGTAAGAAAGAAGTGTGTTAAAGGTAATCAGCTGACCAATAGAAATTTTACTTGACATGACTAATTGAGCGCCAAACCATAGGATAAGGATATTCAGAACTAATTTTGTTCCCTGCTTTAAACTCGTTTGTAAAATAGAATATTTACTGAGCTTAAAGGATTTTTCCAAATAATCTACAAATTCGCTGTCTATATTTTGATAGCGATTTTCTTCACTCGTGAGCGACTTTATAGTTTCAATCCCGTTGATATCTTCGATAATGGCAGAGCTAACCATAGAATTACTTTGCATGACATCATGGTTCATTTTTTCGAAAGGCTTCATAAAAGAAAAGATGATGAACATGTATATAGGAATAGAAATAAGAGAAAGAAGGAAGAGATTAGGGTTTTGTGCCAGTAAGACGCCTCCTACAAGAATCAGAATAGAAACATCCAGAAAAAGAGAAAGAATGGTAGAAGCCAAGGCATCTATAATAGAGTTAGCATCTGTGAACCGTGAAATGATTTCTCCTGTACGACGTGTCGCAAAGAAAGACATAGGAAGTTCAAAAATATGGCGGATATAGGATAAAATCACATCAATGCTTAATCTCTGACTCAGAATAGTTAGGAGATAATCTCGGGAGAAACTCATGACTTGCTGGAGGATATAGGTTATAACCAGACCAACTGAGATGATTCCTAAAGTTGATTTCATCTGATTTGGAATGTATTCATCCAAGATTCCTTGGAGATAATAAGAACCACCGATATTGATAATCGTGACCAATAAGCTTGAGAGAACAATGTAACCAATGAGAGATTTTTGTTTGAAAATCAGAGGAAGGAAGCTTAGTAGACCATTCTTTTTATCTTTATGGGGTTGATAGCTGGGTTTGGGAGCTAGAAAAATAGCTACTCCAGTCCATTCAGAGAAAAAGCGTTCTTTTGACATTTTAGTGATTTTTACAGAAGGGTCAGGATCACCAATAATCAGATAGTCTTTCTTTGTTTGATAGACAACATAGTAATGTTGGAGTTTTCCTTCTTTGTTAACGTGAACGATAAATGGATAGGGGACATCACTCATGTCAAAGAGCGTTTTATCTGCTTGAACAGGTCTTGTTTCAAAGCCCATTTCATCAGCGGCTTTTACAATGCCAAGAGCAGTCGTTCCTTCTTTATTGGTCTTTGCAAGTTCTCTCAAGTGAGCTAGAGAAAAATCTGAACCATAGAATTTAGCAATCGAGGCTAAGGTAGCAACACCGCAGTCTCTAGCATCTATTTGAGGAACAAATGTACGTTTATAAGAAGTCATTGGCAATTCCTTTCATATAGTAGATAGGTATATTATGCCAAACTTTACTAAAAAACTTCTTGCTAAATCGTAAACGGTATTTATATTGTCATGAACAGTAATTTTTATTAAGTAAGATGAACCATTGATTTTTATAGTTGACGATAGTATATATTAGTTTTGGTCTTTGATAAAATTTATGAAAAACATTTCGTGATGAAAAAAAGACATTTTATGATTTTAAAGAAATGATATCAGTTAATTATGATATATTGATGTTGTCAAGGTTGCAACAAGACAAAAATTAAAAATAAAAAGGAGGTATTCATCATGAATACAAAAACAATGTCACAATTTTCTGTTATGGATAATGAAATGCTTGCTCGTGTTGAAGGTGGAGATAAAGTAGGGGCTGGAGAAGTTGTTCAAGCATTAGGAATTTGTACAATAGGAGGTGCAGCTCTGGGGAGTGTTATCCCAGTTGTGGGAACTCTTGCCGGAGGGGTTTTAGGAGCACAGTTTTGTACAGCGGCTTGGGGAGCTTTTAGAGCAAGTTAAACTTTTAGCGATATAGTAGATTGGAAATAGTAGTAAAAGGAGGTGATTTATATGAAATACAGATTATTTCTTATTATTTTCTTGAGTAGTGTTTTGGATATTCTTTTAGGTACATTTTTGAAAATCTCGAATGTATCGATTGGGTGGATTGTTCTCTACAGTGGCTTATTTGAAGCAGGAGTTTTCCTTCTTGCTAATAAAGGTTTGGCGGTAAAAATCAAGGAAGCAGACATTCAAAAACGCTTTAAATTTATTTTTGGAAAAACGTTATGGTTTCAAATTCTTTTGCTCATCTTTTTGGCGGTAAAACTTTATCTTGGTTTGGATGAGAGACTGATTTTACTTTATGGAAATATTTTCATTGTCTTTAATGCCTTAGTTTATCTTTTGTCTACTAGCCAAATTAATTTAACAAAGAAAGCGTGAAAAGAATGGAACAATCAGTAAATAATTTTATCATTTTATCCGATGAAAAATTAACAATGATAACAGCTGGTGATAAACAACTTGCAGACAGATTTTTAAGTGGAGTAGGTGGTGCAGTTGAGGGGCTTTCGCTTTGTGCACAGACAATCCCTTTCCCAACTCCGCAGATTTATTTAATTTGTGCAGCTGGTGGGGCGGCAGCTTCAGTTTTATGGCCACATTAGAGGATTTAGTTAGGATATAGAATTATTAATCTGGGTATCTCTTTGCGCTTATACTCTCTATACTGTATAGGAACGTATCATGTATAAACACTTATTTTTTCCATATTCAAAAATCTTAGACTGGTTGACACCCTATATTCTAGTCTTGGTTTCTGACACCATTGCATTTAATGTTTTTGTGCTAACCTTTGTATCTGTAGTGGTTTTTTCTTTCCTGAATCCCATGCTAGCTTTTATAGCTATATTCTTAGGGGCTGGCTATGTTGTCGGATTTTGGTTATTAAAATGGTTTGTTTTAGAGAGATTGGAGGTAAAGGATGACTTGTAGGAAGGTGTACTTAGTGTTTAAGTGGTTATCTTTATGGTCGTTTTCAATAAAGATTATACCTTGTTTTTGATTTTTAGTATAGTAACGTCAAATGTAGCTCCTTACATTCATTCCTAACTCCTAAAATAAGAATCACTGTTTTCCTCAGGTTGGTCTGGGGAGGGCAGTGGTTTTTTACCTTATTTAGATAATTATCCGAATTAGATGATATAAACAATATTAAAATGATAACAGATGATTAAAATATTAAAATTTCTTATATCTTTATTAATTTTTCTTAAGTAGATTTTTAGAATAAAGTAGCTTATAATAAGAGTACAATGAAAACGCTTAACATTGTGAAAATTCATCTTGTTCTGATTTAAGAGATCTATAGATACAAATTTTTAAGCAGTCGTATATAGATGTATATCATTTACATAGTTCTATATACTTAAAAATTTATACAATGATCAATTTAAACGAGATAGGTGAAAAAATGATAAAAGTTATTCTCTATTCTTTTTAGGAACAAGAAATTTTACATGAGGTTATTCAAATGAAAAAAACACCCAATCGATGGTTAATTTTGGCAGCAGCCATTTTAACGAATCTATCTCTAGGTGCTGGTTACGCCTGGTCAGTTTTTCAAAAGGCGCTGCTAGAAACCAATTCTAGTCAAGGATGGGTTCAATCCCAAACTTCTTTGGCCTTTAGTATTTCTTTTGCAATGGTACCTGTTGGTATGATTATTTTCGGTCCTAAGGTTGATTCAGCAGGACCTAAGAAATTTGTATTCCTAGGTGGTATTCTCTTCGGTGCTGGTATGTTTGCTACTGGATTTGCTACTTCTCTTCCAGTCCTTTACCTCACTTACGGGGTTGTCCTAGGACTTGGTATTGGTTCAGCTTATGGAGCATCTACTTCAGTTGCCACTAAGTGGTTCCCAGATAAAAAAGGTTTAGCTGGTGGTTTGACAGCAGCAGGTTTCGGGTTAGGCCCGCTCATTATCGGTCCAGTTGCCAAAGCTTTGATTGCTTCTATGGGTGTTTACTCAACATTCAAAGTATTGGGTATCATTCTTCTAATTGTTATTTGCACTTCTTCATTGGTAATGGAGAAAGCTCCTGCAGCAGCGCCGGCATCTGGAACAGCTCAACCAGAAGGTAAAACTTACAAAGAAATGCTTCGTGATGGAAATTACTGGCTTCTATGGTTGATTTACGTTCTTGGTGCTACTGGTGGAATGATGATTATCGGTACTGCAGCATCAATTTCTGACCAGTATAAACTTGTAGGAGAAGCTACACTCTTTGTTATGCTGGTATCTATCGCTAATACATTTGGTCGTATCTTCTGGGGTACGGTATCTGATAAGATTGGTCGCTATCCTACTGTTATTGCCATGTTTGGAGCGGTTGCTACTGGTTTGTTGCTCACAGCCTTATTCAAAGGTCCTGGAAGCATCTTGGCCATCCTTGGAATTATGATGGTTGCCTTGTCATTTGGAGGCTTCCTAGGTTCATTCCCAGGAATTACTGCTGAAAACTGGGGAGTTACATACGTAGGGACAAACTATGGATGGATGTTTACTGCTTATGGCGTAGCTGCTATTGCTGGTCCTCAGTTAGGAGCACGTCTTGCACAGGCAAACCAAGGAGATTATACAATGGCCTTCTTTATCGTTATCGGCATGGCTATCCTTGGTATTTTACTCCAACTGTTCTATATGGCTAAAGCTAAAAAAGTTTAAAAATGAATCCTTGGAAAATCCAAGGATTTTTTAAAATATGATTGATACTAAGTGTAGTGTACAAGAAATTTTTTTCTAAATTGAAATATAGCAATTTCCAGTCAAATAAATTGCATTCGTTTTCTCAAGCAGGTATACTAGTATGGATAAATAAAAAATTTAGAAAATTTAAGAATAGAAAAGAGAACAAATCTTATGGCAAAAGATATTCGTGTCTTACTTTACTACCTTTATACTCCAATTGAAAATGCAGAGCAATTTGCTGCAGACCACTTGGCTTTCTGTAAATCAATCGGTCTTAAAGGCCGTATCCTAGTCGCTGACGAGGGAATTAACGGAACAGTTTCAGGGGATTACGAAACAACTCAAAAATACATGGACTACGTTCACAGCCTCCCAGGCATGGAAGACCTCTGGTTCAAGATTGACGAAGAAAGTGAACAAGCCTTCAAGAAGATGTTTGTTCGCTACAAGAAAGAGATTGTCCACCTTGGTTTGGAAGACAACGACTTTGACAATGACATTAACCCACTTGAAACAACAGGTGCTTACTTGTCTCCAAAAGAGTTCAAAGAAGCGCTTCTTGATAAAGATACCGTTGTCCTTGACACACGTAACGATTATGAGTACGACCTAGGACATTTCCGTGGGGCTATCCGCCCAGACATCCGCAACTTCCGTGAGTTACCACAATGGGTTCGTGATAACAAGGAAAAATTCATGGACAAGCGTGTCGTGGTTTACTGTACAGGTGGGGTTCGCTGTGAGAAATTCTCAGGCTGGATGGTTCGTGAAGGTTACAAAGATGTTGGCCAATTGCACGGAGGAATCGCAACTTACGGTAAAGACCCAGAAGTTCAAGGTGAGCTTTGGGATGGAAAAATGTACGTCTTTGACGAGCGTATCGCCGTTGATGTCAACCATGTCAACCCAACTATCGTAGGGAAAGACTGGTTTGATGGAACACCATGTGAACGTTATGTCAACTGTGGAAATCCATTCTGTAACCGTCGTATCTTGACATCAGAAGAAAATGAAGACAAGTACCTTCGTGGATGTTCACACGAGTGCCGTGTTCACCCACGTAACCGCTATGTTTCAGAACATGAATTGACACAAGCAGAAGTGATCGAACGCCTAGCCGCTATCGGTGAAAGCTTGGATCAAGCAGCTACTGTATAAGATTAAACAGTCCTTAGGGGCTGTTTTTCTATGCTTTTTACTCAAAAATCTAAAGTTTGTTTCTGTATCTTTCAGAAAAATAAGGTATACTATATGTAAACGATTTCAAAGGAGTCCAGTTATGACGAAAACATTTTTTATTCCAAATAAACAGAGCATTTTAGGAGAACAGGAAATTTTGACTGCCAAGTCCATCTTGGCCTTGGTAGATGGTTTGGAGTCACATAGCTATGATGCTGTCTATCTCCGTCAGCCTCTTAACCGTCTCGAGTATATCGAGTGTGCGATAGTGGGGCAATCACAATTTCTCTTTAAGGTCAGCTATGCTGATGGTCAAAAGGCTTACCGTATCGATCTTCCTGACCTATTAACGAAGACAGACTGGCGGATTATCAAGTCGTTTTTAGATGCCCTGCTTGCTTATACAGGAACTGAGATTGAAGGACTAGATGGTTTTGATTTTGAAGCGTATTTCCAGGCAAGTATTCAAGCCTATCTAGCAGACACTGTAGCCCATTTTACGATTTGCCAAGGAATTTTTAATCCTATTTTCTTTAGTAATGAGGATTTGAAAAGCTTTTTAGAGGCAGATGGCTTGGCTCAGTTTGAAGTACGTGTACATGCGGTTCAAGAGACCGATGCCTACTTTGCAAGAGTTTCCTTTTATCAGGATGGAGAAGGCCAAGTGCACGGTGTTTACCATCTGGCTCAAGGAGTCAAGACAGTTTTACCGAGAGAACCATTTGTTCCTGCAGCCTATATTGAGCAATTGGTGGATAAGGAAGTCCAGTGGGAGATTGACTTGGTTCAAATCACAGGAGACGGCTCTAAACCAGAAGACTATGAAGCCATTGCCCGCTTGGACTATGCAAAATTCCTAGAGTCATTACCATCAGCATCTTACCACCAACTAGATGCCAATCAATTAGAAATACAACCCATCTTAGACAAAGATTTTAAAACATTAGCACAAGAAAAGTAAAGCAGAAGCAGGTCAATCGACTTGCTTTTTTGACATAGAAAAAATCCTGCCAAGGATGACAGGATTGCTACTCAATGAAAATCAAAGAGCAAACTAGGAAGCTAGCCGCAGGCTGCTCAAAACACTGTTTTGAGGTTGTAGATAAGACTGACAAAGTCAGGAACATATATCTACGGTAAGGCGAAGCTGACGTGGTTTGAAGAGATTTTCGAAGAGTATGGAGTTTAAAGAAAGGCCAAGATACGAAGATAATCTCCAATCAGTGCGACTTCAGCTACAAAGAAGAGGAGGATGATCACTCCGTTCACAAGGACAGACAAGAATAACTGATAAAAGGAGTCGGTTTCACTTGCTTGACTTGGTCTTGTAATAATATGGAGACTAGCAAGCAGAATGATCCCAATGCTAATCACACACAAAAGGGCTGTAAATCGTAGGCTGTCAAAGAAGGCAAAGAAACTAGCAATGGCAGTGAGGAAGATTGGAATTGCCAAGAGTTGACTATATTGTTGGAGAACCTTTTCTAGCGTCCAGTCCTTTTCTTGGTAGATAAATCGTCTCACGACGAAACTACCCAAGAGGAATGAAAAGAAGAAGAGTGTTGTCGCTACTAGGATAGAGATGATCGAAAAGAGATTTAATGAAGCAAATTGTTCAGGGAAGTGATTATGCATAGTTGCTATATGTCCATAGTAAGCATGTTTGATATGGTAGATACTAAAGAAAAAGGAAGATGCAGAAAACAGAATGAGCAAGAGAAAGGCTGTGTAGCTGTGTGTGCTACTTGTTTCAAGCTTGCTTGTAGGAGATTTGAGAGCCTCCACTAGCCAAGACCAAAAATCAAGTACTTGCTCTTTCCATCTATCCGTAGATTTTGGAGCTTGGTCGGGGATATAGGGACTTTCTAAGGATTTACTGAGAAGAAGAGGCTCTTTCAAGATTGTTTTTTGCTGAGGAAGTGCTTCTTGGCTTTCTTCAGCTTTAGTGACTTTTTCTGTTTCCTCAGAAAGATCTTGCTCTTCTTCAGTAGAATTAGATGCCTTCTTTTCTTCTATTTCTGTTCTCGCTTCACCGCCTTCAGGAGTTTCAATTTTCTCTTCTTGCTGGCTTTCCAGTTCGACTTCAGCTTGAGAGACTTCCTCCTCTACTTGAGTATTTTTTTCAATTGGTGTATCGAGATCGGCTATCGTTTCTTCAGCCTTGTCTGCAACCTCTTGAGCTTGCTCTTCAGGCTTGTTCTTGCTTGTTGTTTTTACAAAATCATTACTTTCAAACCATTCTTGTTTCATGGTAGAACCTCCTTTTTAGTTAGATAAATATGCTTCTATAGTAGCAGATGTAAGCGTTTTTGTCAACGTCTGCTTGGTGTGGATATTAGTTCAATATCATCATCAGATCTCGCAATGAGTTGATCCTTGACATCGGTTTTTTCAGTTTTGTAAGGGTTGCTTAATTCCGTACCTCTTGATTCAGGCTCTTCTCTTGTGAATTGGAAGATAGAACCATAGTTGCTTGAGATGTCCCAGTTAATTCGTTGGCTTTCTTTCTGGTCTAGGATGATTCGGAGATAATCTTTGGCAGTCAGTTCAACCTTACCATGGACTTGGATATTTTCAGCGTGGAAGTGATGTTCTGTTGACTCTAGCTGACTATCTGTCAGATTTGTATCAAAGATATTAACGATATTGGGCGTTGTGAGTTTACTGTTTTTGATACGACTTCCTTCAATTCGGAGGATATAGCCGTTTGTATTGAGGGTCGTATTTTCAAGGCTAGCATTTATGATGGTGGTTTGTCCGCGATTGGCTGAGATGTTGATCCCTTTTAGAGTTCTCCCTTTCGGTAGTCCGATGATGACATCATTAAAACGATTAGATGAACTACTTACAATATGGAGAATCTCATCAATTCCAGAAGAGATAAATGGACTTTCAGATAGTTTCTTATCAGTGAGACTCAGAGTTCTATCGTTCTGATTTGTGATAAGATCATGGTGAGCAGAAAGTGATGGATGATAAGAAATGTGGATTTGATCATCGAAAGAGTCTGTGATGGTCAGCGCGTGTTGGTGGAGAGTAATTTCTAGGTTTTCGACTTCCTTGCCAAAGGTTAGCTCTTCCGTACGGCTATCATAGACAGGTTCTTTGGACATGGAAAGTAGGCTCTTGATTCCGTCAGATTGGATGCCTACAAAGAGCAGGATAAAGCCGATAACGGTAGTCACCACACCAAAAATGAGAAATCCTTTTGTCAATTTACGCATGCTGGTCACCTCTCTTTCCTTTTTTAAGAACAAATTGCACCAAGCGAACAATGAGTAGACCGAAGAAACGAGCTACATAGGAAATGCCTAGTAAAACTAGTGAAGAAGCACCGATAGCCAGTAAACCAGAACCGAAAATCAAGATAAAGGCTGGTTTGGCTTGGGCTAAGACAGTGAAACTTTCAACTAAAAATAGGAATCCGCCAATGATACCAAGTATGGAAATCGCAAAGAAAGCCAGAATGACAGTCAAAGCGGCCACAAGGATTGCGAACAGGGTCACGAGGATGGCGATTCCCAGAGGAATGCCGATAGGTGCTGCAAGGAGAGCTAACAAGGCGATATGTAAAATTTGTCGGTTATTTTTTTGAGCGGGTGCCTCATTGATTTTTTTATCGAGAAGATTGGATAGAACTTCGTGGGCTGCTTCTTTGGGAGTTCCCAAACTGGCAATGAGTTCTTCTTCTCCTTCGACTCCAGCATCGTCAAAGAGTTCCCTGAAATAGTCCATGGCTTCAATTTGGTCAGCCTGAGGCAGTTTTTTGAGATAGAGTTCTAGCTGAGTCAGGTATTCAGTTCTTGTCATGGCGGATACTCCCTTCTATGATGCCATTAATGGTGTCTGTATAGAGTGCCCATTCATCTTTTAGGGTCAAGAGCTGTTCTATACCACCATTTGTCAAGGAGTAGTATTTGCGCATGCGACCTTGGAACTCTCTAGAATAGGTTGTCAGAAAGCTATTGCCTTCCAATTTTTTGAGAATGGGATAGAGTGTGGATTCTTTGATATTAGCGATCAGCTTAATGGTTTGGCTAATCTCATAACCATAAGAATCCCCTTTTTCCAGTACGGCCAAGATGAGAAATTCAATCAAGGCAGAGGATGTTGGAAAGTACATGGGAAACCTCCTTTTCTAATGTGTAGGATTTTTATATATAATTTTTCTACACATACATTGTACATCTAAAAGAAAGCCCTGTCAAGAGAAATGTGTAAAATTTTTATATATAAAAAAACTTCTAGGCAAAACTAGAAGGTTAGAGAATTTTATCGGCTCTGTCCACTGTAAAGAGGGCCACAGTCATCAGGATATCGACGAGTAAGAGGGCAGCTACAGCTGGCACCCAAGAGTGGAAGAGGTCAAAACTGTAACCAAAGAGAGTCGGCCCAAAGGCTGCTAGGATATAGCCTCCTGTTTGAGATAAACCAGACAATTGGGCAGTCTTTTCAGGGGCGCTTGTCTTGAGTGAAAAGTTGACCATGAGATAAGGGAAGAGGGCGCTTGTTGCGGTTCCGATGAGGAGATGGATGGCAAGCCAGTAAAAGAAATTACCGACTGGGAAAAAGAGCATGGAAATGCCGACCACACCAGCTAGTGAGACCAGAGTGAGCATGAGCTGACGGTTACGAGTTGACAAGCTGGTTGTCAGGCTTGGGATGGTCATTGAAAAAGGAATGCTAATCAGAGAGAAGATAGAAGTCAGCAAGCCAGCTTCGTGACTGGATAGGCCTGCGTGGATAGCCATGGTAGGTAGCCAGGTCATAGCGGTGTAAAAGAGCAAGGATTGAAAACCTGCAAAGATAATAACTGCCCAGACCTGTTTATTATGCATGACCTTTGTCTGGCTTTTTTGTTTGGTTTGTGGAGCCAGTCTGTGATTATAGCGGTGATTAGGCAGCCAGACCAAAAAAGTTGCTAGGCAGAGCAGGGTGAGGAGGATGATAAGCCCTTTCCAAGAACTGGCTTGTGTAATGGGCACAGCTAGATAGGAAGCCAGAGCCGTCGCAACCCCCATAGACGTTACATATAAGGTGGTCAGAAAACCAATCTTCTTTGGTTGATTGGCTTGGATAAGACTAGGAAGCAGCACATTGATGACTGCGATGCTTGCCCCAACCATCAAGGTTCCTAGATAGAGCAGGGGCAGATTGATTAGTCGAATAAGTGAGCCAATGGTCAAGAAGAAGAGGCTGTAGGTAAAGAGATGCTCCAAGCCAATTTTCTGAGCTAGTCGGGTAGAAAATAGCGAGAAGAGGGTGAACATGAGGAGAGGCAGGCTGGTCAAGACACCAAGTGAACTAACTTCTACCCCCAGACCTTGCGAAATATCTCCCAAAATAATGGGTAAAACAGTAAAAGGAGTCCGCAAGGAAACACCAATCAGGATAATACCTGGAACAAAAAAAAGTGATTGCTTTTTCATATAATACCTCTTCTAGCTGATTTTAATAACAGCTTATTTTAAGGCTTTTTCACTATAATGTCAAGTAAGGTTTCTGGCTTTCAAGATAAAAATGGGAAAGTCTTGAAAATTATGATAAAATAGTGGAAGGAAATCTATACATTGGAGAAAAACTGTGTCTGAAAAGCAAAAAATCAGCGTATTGATGTCGGTCTATATCAAGGAAAATCCGACATTTTTAAAGGATGCTATTGAGAGTGTTCAAAATCAGACCCTGAAACCGAGCGAGTTGGTTCTGGTTGAGGATGGGCCTTTGACACCTGAGCTCTATCAGGTATTAGACCAGGTGGAAGCTGAATCTGATATTCCAGTGAAACGCTGTCCTCTTGAGAAGAATCAAGGTTTGGGTCTAGCTCTTCGATACGGTGTTTTGCAGTGTCAGTATGATATTATTGCCCGTATGGATACAGATGATATAGCTGTTCCAGACCGTTTTGAGAAACAGGTTCAGCTAATGGAGAAGGACAACCTCGACCTATTAGGTGGCCATATTGCAGAGTTTATTGACAATCCTGATGAGATTGTTTCTTACCGTCGTGTTCCGACTCAACATACAGATATTGTGGTTTATCAAAGGATGAGAAGTGCCTTTAACCACATGACTGTCATGTTCAAGAAGGACATGGTTCTCAAGGCAGGCAACTATGAGGATGGGCTTTATATGGAAGATGACCTCCTCTGGCTCAATATGATTGCTGCAGGAGCTAAGACTGGAAATCTGGATCAAATCTTGTGTCAGGTTCGTGTCGGAGCAGGGATGTTTGAGCGTCGTGGGGGACTACGTTATCTCAAACTCTATCGTCAGGCTCGTCAGCGCATGCTGAAGAGAGGGCAAATTTCTTACCTGGAGTATGCCAAGAGTGTTGCCATTCAGATGGTTGTTGCCCTTTGTCCAGGATTTGTCAGACAGTTTATTTTTATGAAACTGTTACGAAAAAGCAAGTAAAAGATTGTAGCAAATCGTAAACTGGAGAAAAAGTGTTATAATAACAATGTAACTATTCGGCTCTTTTAAGGAGGAGTAAATTTCTATGAATAAAAAACTCACAGATTATGTGATTGATCTGGTGGAAATTTTAAATAAACAACAAAAGCAGGTTTTCTGGGGAATATTTGATATTTTCAGTATGGTGGTTTCCATCATTGTATCTTATATTTTATTTTATGGGCTGATTAATCCAGCACCTGTTGACTACATTATCTATACGAGTTTGGCCTTCCTGTTCTATCAATTGATGATTGGATTTTGGGGGTTGAACGCTAGTATTAGTCGTTACAGCAAGATTACGGACTTTATGAAAATCTTTTTTGGTGTGACTGCCAGCAGCGTCTTGTCATATAGTATCTGCTATGCCTTCTTGCCACTCTTCTCCATCCGTTTCATCATTCTCTTTATCTTGTTGAGTACCTTCTTGATTTTATTGCCACGGATTACTTGGCAGTTAATCTACTCCAGACGCAAAAAAGGCAGTGGTGATGGGGAACACCGTCGGACCTTCTTGATTGGTGCCGGTGATGGTGGGGCTCTCTTTATGGATAGTTACCAACATCCAACTAGTGAATTAGAACTGGTCGGTATCTTGGATAAGGATTCTAAGAAAAAGGGTCAAAAACTTGGTGGTATTCCTGTTTTGGGCTCTTATGAAAATCTGCCTGAATTAGCTAAACGCCATCAAATCGAGCGTGTTATCGTTGCGATTCCGTCGCTGGATCCGTCAGAATATGAACGTATCTTGCAGATGTGTAATAAGCTGGGTGTCAAATGTTACAAGATGCCTAAGGTTGAAACTGTTGTTCAAGGTCTTCACCAAGCAGCTACTGGCTTCCAAAAAATTGATATTACGGACCTTTTAGGCCGTCAGGAAATTCGTCTTGACGAATCGCGTCTGGGCGCAGAACTGACAGGTAAGACCATCTTAGTCACAGGGGCTGGTGGTTCAATCGGTTCTGAGATCTGTCGCCAAGTTAGCCGTTTCAATCCTGAACGTATCGTCTTGCTCGGTCATGGGGAAAATTCCATCTACCTTGTTTATCATGAATTGATTCGCAAATTCCAAGGGATTGATTATGTACCAGTGATTGCCGATATTCAAGACTATGACCGTCTCTTGCAAGTCTTTGAGCAGTACAAGCCAGCTATTGTTTATCATGCGGCTGCCCACAAGCACGTTCCTATGATGGAGCGCAATCCAAAAGAAGCCTTCAAGAACAATATTCGTGGAACCTACAATGTTGCTAGAGCCGTTGATGAAGCTAAGGTGCCTAAGATGGTTATGATTTCGACGGATAAGGCCGTCAATCCACCCAATGTTATGGGAGCGACCAAGCGCGTAGCTGAGTTGATTGTCACTGGCTTTAACCAACGTAGCCAATCGACCTACTGTGCAGTCCGTTTTGGGAATGTTCTCGGTAGCCGTGGTAGTGTAATTCCAGTCTTTGAACGCCAGATTGCTGAAGGTGGGCCTGTAACGGTGACAGACTTCCGCATGACTCGTTACTTTATGACCATTCCAGAAGCTAGCCGTCTGGTTATCCATGCTGGTGCTTATGCCAAGGATGGGGAAGTCTTTATCCTTGATATGGGCAAACCAGTCAAGATTTATGACTTAGCCAAGAAAATGGTCCTTCTAAGTGGCCACACCGAAAGTGAAATTCCAATCGTTGAAGTTGGAATCCGTCCAGGTGAAAAACTCTACGAAGAACTCTTGGTTTCGACCGAATTGGTTGATAATCAGGTTATGGATAAGATTTTCGTTGGTAAGGTTAATGTCATGCCTCTAGAAGCCATTGATCAAAAAATTGAAGAGTTCCGCACTCTCAGTGGAGATGAGTTGAAGCAAGCCATTATCGCCTTTGCTAATCAAACAACCCACGTTGAATAAAAAATCTTTAAAATCAGAAAACGCATATTATCAGGACTTTAAAAGTCTTGGTAATATGCGTTTTGTTATGTAGAGATTTGCTTCGTTTTCATTGAGTATGAAATGGAGTTTTTGCCCAGTCTATGTTATTGAAAATACGCCAAAACCTCTAAGGGTTTATGGGCTATATAATCAGGTTGATAGTTGAGCAAGTCTGCCTGCTCTCCAAATCCCCAAGTGACGGCCAATTTCTGAATGCCTGTTTCTTGAGCTCCCAGCATATCAAACTTGGTATCACCGATGATGATGGCTTGTTGAGGGGCTAGTTGATGTGTCTGCAAGGCTTGGCGAATGACATCTGCCTTATGGGGTGCTTCAGGGCTGGAACCATAAATGCCATCAAAGAAATGATAGATTCCCAAGTTTTTAGTCATGTCTTGAGCGGTTGGAGTATTCTTTGTAGTGGTGATATAAAGAGGGTAATTGCTCGATAACTTCTCAAGCAAGTCTATAATCTGAGGAAAGAGTTGAGCTTCATGGATGCCCTTTGCCTTGTAGTAAGAACGGTATATCTGCACAGCCTCAGAAATTTGTTCTTTAGGCATGCAGGCCGCAAAACTACTTTCAAGAGGCGGCCCCATAAAACCACGAATAGTTTTGGCATCAGGGCTAGGCACCCCCAGCTCCTTAAAGGTATGGGTAAAGGCATTGTGAATCCCGATAGAACTGTCAACGAGGGTTCCATCCAGATCGAAAAAGATCGCTGTGATAGAGGTCATGGTTTCTCCTATTTGATAAGCTTATTCTCCGAAAATTTCTTTTTGGAGGCGACGACCAGTTGGGGTAGCAGCTAGTCCACCTTCAGCTGTTTCACGGAAGGCAGTTGGCATGCTTGCTCCTACTTGGTACATGGCATCGATCACTTCATCCACAGGAATTTTAGATTCGATACCTGCCAAGGCCATGTCTGCTGCGATAAATGCAAAGCTAGCTCCCATGGCATTACGTTTGACACAGGGAACTTCGACCAAACCTGCAACAGGGTCACAGATGAGGCCCAGCATATTTTTAATGACAAAGGCAATGGCCTGACTGGCCTGATAAGGTGTTCCACCGGCAGCCAGAGTCAAGGCGGCAGCGCTCATAGCAGAGGCCGAACCAACCTCGGCCTGACAGCCACCTTCAGCACCTGAGATAGAGGCATTGTTTGCGATGACTAGTCCAAAGGCACCGGCAGCAAAGAGGAAATCCAGCTGTTGCTCGTGGCTGAGGTCTAATTTTTCAATAGCAGCAGTGAGAACGGAAGGCAGACAGCCAGCACTTCCAGCGGTCGGAGTGGCACAGACCAATCCCATTTTTGCATTGTGTTCATTGACTGCGATAGCATTTCGGGCAGCAGAGAGAATCGTGTAATCTGACAGAGTTTTTCCGTTTTTAATGTAGTGATCCAATTTGGCAGCATCTCCACCTGTCAGGCCACTACGAGATTTATTTTCATTGAGGCCAAGTTGGACAGAGGCTTTCATGACTTCCAGATTGCGTTCCATGAGAAGGAAGACTTCTTCACGTTCGCGACCGGTCAATTCAAACTCTGTTGTAATCATGAGTTCTGCGACATTTCCTTGAAAGTCCAGTTCTGCCTGCTCGACCAATTCTTTGATAGAATAAAACATGCTTCCTCCTATTTAAAGAAATTGACATTGTGGAGATGAGGGATTTTTCGAATTTCTTCGATAGCCTCATCACAGTTGCGACTATCAACTTCGATAATCATAATGGCTTTTTCACCAGCTTTTTCACGAGTAACATTCATCTGGGCGATATTGATACCATAGCGGGAAAGGGCCTCTGTTACGAGGGCAATCATACCTGGAATATCTTGATGAACAATGATGATAGTCGGTGTATTCATATTGAGAGAGACGGCAAAGCCATTGAGTTCGGTTACCTGAATATTCCCGCCACCGATTGAAATACCAGTTACGCTGATGGTCTTGTGAGCATTTTTGACGGTAATTTTAGTGGTGTTTGGATGAGGAGCATTACTGTCTTTCTGAATAGTCCAGACAATCTTAATACCGCGCTTGTGGGCAATCTCCAGACTATTTGGGATTTCAGGATCATCTGTATCCATGCCCAAAATACCTGCAACAAGGGCTAGGTCTGTCCCGTGGCCACGATAGGTCTTGGCAAATGAGTTAAATAGTTGGAATTCGACTTCTGTCGGAGTATCATCAAAAATGGAAGAGACAATCTTCCCAATACGAACAGCGCCAGCGGTATGGCTACTAGATGGGCCAATCATAACTGGTCCGATGATATCAAAGACAGATTGAAAACGAAGTGATTTCATCAGTTTCCCCTTATAAAAATTCTTATCTCTATTATATCAAAGAATGAGGGTCTTGACTTTAATTGCGGATGAAAACCTTTCTAATACCTCAAATAGCATAAAAATAGTATCTTTTATGACAAAAAACACATTATTTAGGGAAATAAAAAATAATTTTGTAATATTTCTACATAAAAGTGTCAAGAAACGGTAATATTTAAAGGGTATGATAGAACTATAGAAAGAAGGAGAATTTTCAAATATGAAATCAACAACTAAAAAGATTAAAACAACTCTTGCAGGAGTAGCTGCCTTGTTTGCAGTATTTGCTCCATCATTTGTATCTGCTCAAGAATCATCAACTTACACAGTTAAAGAAGGTGATACACTTTCAGAAATCGCTGAAACTCACAACACAACAGTTGAAAAATTGGCAGAAAACAACCACATCGACAACATTCATTTGATTTATGTTGGTCAAGAGTTGGTTATCGACGGTCCAGCAGCTCCAGTAGCACCAGCTTCAACGACTTATGCAGCACCAGCTGCTCAAGATGAAACTGTTTCAGCTCCAGTAGCAGAAACTACAGAAGTAGTGGAAGAAACTCCAGTAGCAAGCGAAGCAGTAGCAGAAGAAACAGTTGCTTCAACTGTAAGCGGATCTGAAGCAGAAGCCAAAGAATGGATCGCTCAAAAAGAATCAGGCGGTAGCTACACAGCTACAAACGGACGTTATATCGGACGTTACCAATTGACAGATTCATACTTGAACGGTGACTACTCAGCTGAAAACCAAGAACGTGTAGCAGATGCCTACGTTGCAGGACGTTACGGTTCATGGACAGCCGCTAAAAACTTCTGGCTTAACAATGGCTGGTATTAAGAAATAGGGAAGGAGCTTTGAATGGCTCTTTTTTTTATTACTTGACAGGTTATATATGTTGATTTATAATATAGGTAAAGCAGGAGTTGTGTAAGCGTTAACAAATGCAGTGCCCTTAACTTTGTATTCAGCAAAGAATTATGATGTAGCTAGAAAAGAAAGAATTCTAGTTTGATACAATACTACCAGTCTTATTTAAAGTTGTTATGGAACTATTTTCAAAATAGATAGGCCTCTGTTTTAGGCGGAAAAGTTAATCAGGAGGTTAAGTGATGAACTACAATTTAAAATATCTTTTATCAGGAATATTTGTCCTAGTCTTTATAGGTTTCCTAGTCTGGATGCGTTATTTTAATCAGAGGAAGGAAGAAGAGCATTCGGATGTGTCTTTTGAAGCGAGGTTAGATAGTGAGGTCAAGGACTTATATAAACAACTAGGATTGGGTGAGGAGCCTCATTATTTCTTAGCCTATCGCTACCTACATCCTTGGTTTGATTTGGCGATTTTACCACCAACAGTTGAAATTTTCTTAACTAAAATAGCGTTGGTGATGGTAACTCCAGATGAACTACTGATAAGAAATATTGGGAATGGGATGACTTTCACAAGTGAGCATCATCGTGATTTGCGACAAGGCCTTATCCGCATTCCAAAATCAGAGATGAAAGAATTTGAGATTCGTAACTGGAAAAAATTTTTTGTATTTGGCGATTTTTTGACAATTAAAACAAGCCAACATAGCTATTATTTGCAGGTTAGAGATGATGGACTTCAAAAAGGAAGTCTTTCTACCAAACATTTCTCAGACTTGAAACGACAAGATTTTCTAGGATTATTGACAGATAAAAGGACATTCTGATAGACAATTGCCCTAGCGGCTTATTGTAAACTTTACAGATAAGCTGTAAATACTAGAATCCATTCAGAAAGGCAATTCCTATGAAAAATAAAATTTTAATCATTATTTATATTTTAGCCTCGCTAATCATCAATTTTCTAATCTTTTCACTTTTGCATATTGATTTTAAGTGGTGGACAACTCTGGCTATCAGTGCAGGATTTATTTACACCTACTTAAAATTTAGTAAAAAATAAAAAGAGGTTGCACTGATTAAAGAAAATTAGAATATATTAGAGGTAAACAGATAGTAGTAGGGGGATTAAGATTTCTATTGATGAGCCTGAATTTTCTTATAACGTTATCCAACAAACTGACCTATGAAACTTCAAAAATTTAAAAACCACAGGGTATTCCTTTCAACTTGATTGTATTCAAGATTGGAATTACAGTGTGGTTTTATTTAGAAGTTAGTTTTTTCTAAGCCCTTTTCTCTTTCCTTCCGTTGATAATAGGTCTCTACTTCTTTTTTGAGATGAGACAGCATAGAAGTTTCCTCGGTCAGCTCCAGAAGTGAGAAACCTTTTTGGATAAGTCTAGCGTCATCCCTACAAATCCCGATACGGGCATAGCAGATAGCAAGCCTATCGTAGTGCTTCTTTTTCTTGGCATCCTCTAGTAAAGTATAGCAGATTTGTTGACACATGTTTTTGTCTTGATGGTATAAGTAAATGGTGGACAGATTGAGTAGGATTGCCATTCGTAAGTCATATAAATGTTGGTAGTTTTTATAGACTTCTAGGCGTTGCAATATTTTTCCAGTGATGAGATGGAGGTGTTCGATGGGAAAGCTGAAAAGGATGGTATTGAGGATTTTTAGGTCGCTTTCATACCATGTATCTTGTTTTTCAATTTTTTCCCAAAGATTTTTGATAGTCTGTTTCACTTGATCTGACAGTTCCCCAGTCCCATGTTGACGGAGATAAATAACAACTTCCAGCATATCCCTGATTTCTTCTATAGGTAGGTCGTGGAGGGTCTTGAGATAGTTTTGGCATTTTTGAAATAGTTTTTCGAGTTCACTAGTCCCTAGAATTGAGCTCATATTGAGATAGGTTTGCATGATTTCTGTTCGTTGGCTTGGTTGATAGAGATGGCAGATATAGTCAAACTCTTCAAAACTCATATTGATTTGCCGGAGAAGAAACTCCATATTTTCATATTTGGGAGTTACCTTGCCGCTTTCAATCTTTGATAGGCTGGTTCTTGAGATGACATTTCCACAGACCTCTTCTTGGGTCAATCCTTTTGACTCGCGTATTTCTTTATAGACCTTTCCGAAATCATAACGCATAATTTTCTCCTTTTCGTGAAAAAAGTTAACAAATAATAAAATCCTATTAAAAATATTGTATCATAATAACAGGAATAGTAAAAAAGAAAACTAAAATAATGTGTGAAAAAAGTTAACTAATTTTAAAATAGAATAAAGAAGAGGTATACTATAGATACAAAATACAGATAGGAGGGAAAAAGTATGAATAAAAAAGTTTTTCGCTTTTTAGTTCTTCTTGCTTTCTTATTCAGCATTGCTACGGTTTTCCCATGGAACTGGCCGATATAATGCGCTAGTTGTAAAAATGAAAGGAAGGTGAGTCCAATGGACTACGATACTTGTTGATAAATTACTATAGCTGTTTTTACGGAACAGCTCTCAATAATAGGAGAAATAAATCATGAGAAAATTAGTTAAAATTGGTGTTGCATCTTTAATGGTATGTGGTATACTTGCTACTACAAATGCTTTAGCAGTATGGGTTGATGGTGGTCAATGGAACTATGGAGTAGGTTGGACAGGAACTTTTGGATATTCTGATTATTTACATTCTACTCGATCTCATACAGCAACTGTTAAGCATGGAGGTAGAATCTCTAAGGATCGTGAAGATCCCGAGGTTTGGGCTAAAGCTGCCCTTAATCAAATTCCACCAACAGGAATGGAATATTTCTATGGATTTTAAGTGAAATTCTCCCTCTTCTATTAGGAGAGGGAGAACTTTAGTGGAGGTACTTTTATGAAAAAAATCAGTCATCTTTGTATGTTTCTGCTGTTGCTGTGTACCACTTTTTTTGTTTTTAATGTAAACTACACACGTGAAGCGGTTCGGATTCGGGAAATGGGAAAGACTGTAGATTCTTTGGATTTGTATTTGAAAGATATTAACGAACCTGCAGCGTCTGTTCTTCGATTTTTTGAGGATGTATCAAAGGAGTACAAAGTCTCCATCATCAAAACAGACAGTGGTGATGAGGTAATCAAGTCTGGTGTTTTTGATAAAGATACCTTCCCCTACCAAGAGTTTGGGATTTCTTCTCTTGATTTTACCACAGATGGTGAAGGAGTCTACAGTAATAAAGAAATTTCTAATAAACTTGATACGATACCGACCTTTCTAAAAGCCAAGCCTATTCAGCTTATAACTTTTCAAACCTATATCAAGGATACATCTCGTAGTTTAAATGGTCGCTATACGATAACTTCTACACAAGAGATGGATAAGGATAGGATTGTACAGAAATGGAGCGATTTTTTCAAGATAGACCAGGCTACCTTGCTAGAGCCTACCTATAAAAGTGCAGTGGAAGTCATAAATCGAGATTTGCTTTTATCTGCCATTGTTTTTGTCTTGGCTATTTTACTTCTTGTGTTAGTAACAGTTTATCAGCCGATGATGGAGATGAAACGAGTGGGGGTTCAAAAGTTACTTGGTTTTCAAAGCGGGGCGATTTTAGCTGGTTTTGTAAAGACTAATTTTTATCTTCTCTTGGGTGGAAGTCTTGTCATTGACTTGGGACTATTTTTAGTGCTGGACTACAGGCCAAAACTTCTGTTCCCAAGTTTACTCTTATCCCAATTTCTGCTTTTACAGTTATATTTGTTCATCAGTTGGCTGACCTACCTGATGATTCAGAAAATGACAGTCAGTTCCATGTTGAAAGGTTTTTCATCTGTCAAACTTGGTCTCATCTTCAATTATGTGATGAAAATAGGGACAACTATTTTACTGACGGCCTTACTGATTGGGGTGGGCAGAAGTCTAGAACAAGAAAACAAAGAACTTGCTTATCAGCAACAGTGGGTAAGCCAAGGAAATTACCTGACCTTGGAAACCTTCAAACTCAATGATAATCTGTGGCAAGAAGAGCTAGCAGGGTCAGGGAAATCTACAGATTATTTCTACCAATTTTATCAAGACTTGCTAGCAAAAATACAAGTAAACTATGTGCGAAGTGCGAGTCTTTCTATCAAACCAGTCATCAAAGCTGAACAAGTGCAGAACTACCAACTGCCTGATAAGGTAGATGTTTACTATGCTAATAGCAATTTTCTAAAGAGCAAGGGATTCAAGTTACCAGATACCGGCACTAAAAAAGTTATTTTGATGCCAGCCAGTGACAAAGGACAAGAAGGCAAGAATCAATTCTTGGGAAAATCCATCGCCTATCTTTCTCTGAGGTATGAAGATCAGCAAAAGCAAACAATAGAAGATATGGATGTAGAAATTGCCTACTATGAAGGAGATTGGTCTTTCTTCCCTTATAATAATGAGCGAAAGGAAAATCTCCACAATCCAATCATTAGTCTAGTAAATGATCAAGACATGATGTGGGAAGAAAAGACTCGCTTGTCAACGACAGGTTTAAACAACCCGATGAAAGTTGAAAATACAGAACAAAATCAAAAAGTGATTACGGAGTTAGTTGAGAAATTATCAGATGGGAATTATTTAAAATTTTCATCGATTCAAGCCATTCAACAAGAGAAAGTGGATTCTTATCGAGATGCAGTTCGAAATCTTAATATACTCTTTGCTTTGTTTGGTCTCCTTAGCATGATGATTTCCTACTTTTTACTCGTTACTACTTTCTTGTTGAAGCGCAGGGATATCATTACCAAGAAGTTTATGGGGTGGAAACTGGTCGATCGCTATCGTCCTCTCCTCGTTCTGCTCTTGCTGGGCTATAGTCTGCCTCTTCTAGTCTTGATTTTCTTTGCCCATGCGCTCTTGCCACTCCTGCTGTTTGCAGGCTTTACATGTTTGGATATACTATTTGTGCTAGGCTTGGCTTCTAGGATGGAGAAAAGAAGTCTAGTAGAGTTATTGAAAGGGGGCATCTTATGATTGAGTTGAAAAATATTACCAAAACCATTGGGGGAAAAGTGATTTTGGATAACTTATCTCTCAGGATTGATCAGGGGGATTTGGTAGCCATTGTTGGCAAGAGTGGTAGTGGTAAGTCGACCTTGTTAAATTTATTAGGTTTGATAGATGGTGATTATAGCGGACGGTATGAGATTTTTGACCAGACAAATCTAGCGGTTAATTCTGCCAAGTCACAAACAATAATCCGTGAACATATCTCTTATCTATTTCAAAATTTTGCCCTGATTGATGATGAAACGGTCGAGTACAATCTTATGCTGGCACTGAAATATGTGAAATTGTCTAAGAAAGACAAGCTCAAAAAGGTGGAAGAAATTTTAGAGAGAGTAGGTTTGTCAGCTACGTTGTATCAAAAGGTTTCCGAGTTGTCTGGTGGGGAACAACAACGAATTGCAGTTGCTAGAGCCATCTTAAAACCCAGCCAGCTGATTTTAGCCGATGAACCAACAGGTTCTCTGGATCCTGAAAATAGAGATTTGGTCTTGAAGTTTCTCTTAGAGATGAATCGCGAGGGGAAAACAGTCATTATTGTGACCCACGATGCTTATGTAGCCCAACAATGTCATCGTATCATTGAATTGGGCGAGGGGAAATGAGTTAGTTCTGCTTATTTTGACTGAGTGAATACTAAATTGTCAAATTAAGTTAGATTTTTCATGTAACTCAGAAAAACTTGGTAGGGTGATTGATAATTCGATGATTTCCTAGGAATTCTATTTATTGAGTATAGGTCATTTATGTTAGTTTCTTTCAGACAAATGTGGTGTTTATCTGAGCCTAACATAGATGGCTTTTTCTGTCTAGTTTAATTTTACAAATTGGGTCTCTCAATCTCAAAAGTGCATAGAATACTCATTACCATTACTTGAAAATTTGATAATCTTAAAGTAATTATAAGGAGGAATTACTATGTCAGCAATTACAGATAAATGGATAAAACTATTTAATAATGTCAATAATTCTCAGGAGTTAGATACATTTTTAAAGAATGTTTCAGGGAAAGGGCTCAATGAATGGGAACAACTATATAATGACTATGATGAAAGTAAAGATTTATTTATTGAAGAAGCGCTAGAACAAGGTGAATGGATGTTATATACTCCACAGCAAAGGCTTAAGACTAGAATCAATTGGTTAGATTTATATAAACCATTGTGTTATAAATATGTCCAAAAAATTTATAGTATTGTTGAAACTAAGAATTATATTTCTGATAAACAGACTTTTATAGAAGGTATTGAAACATATTTTTTTGAGATTTGTATGAATATTAGTTATCGTACAGTTGTTTTAGAAATTAATGATTTACGCAGAAATTCAAAACTTCTGGGGGAGAGTAGTGAGGATAGATATAAATACTATATAGACACTTTATTACGAGATAAAGAATATATTGTTGATTTTTATAAAAGATATCCAATGTTATATGAGGTATTAGATCAAAAATTAAAAAATATAAGTTTTTATATTCAAGAAATTTTAAATAATTTAGAAGACGACATTCAAGATATTCAGAATTATTTTAAAGTATCGAATTTACAATTATCCAAAATTAATTTTAATGCAGGTGATACTCATTCTAAAGGCAAGACAGTTTGTATATTAAATTTCAAAGATAAGGATATTGTGTATAAACCTCGTAATATGATATTGGATGTTAATTTAAAATTATTTGCAGAAGAATTTGAAAAGACATTTGGAATCTCGAATACATTATTTATCCCTAAGACTTTAACTAAGAAAGGATATAGCTATGTAGAAATGATTGAAATTCAAGAATGTTCTACTTTAGAAGATGTAAAAATATATTTCGAAAATATGGGGAAAATTCTAGCATTTTTACATTTGTTTGGTGCCAAAGATTATCATGGAGAAAATGTATTAGCATCTGGGAGATTTCCTTATTTGATTGATAATGAAACAATTCTTCATTTTAGTGAAAATGAGACAATTAATACATCTATACATAAAATGTATGACTTTGTAGCTAACTCAGTATATAGTACAGGTATTTTGCCAATGACGCTATATTCAATTAATAATAACAAAGGAATGGAAATAGGTGCATTAAATTCTGGTGCAAGAAGAGAATCTCCCTATTTAACACATCAGCTGTCTAATGTTGGCACTGATGAAATCAGAATTGAAAAAGTTTTTAAAGAGGTTGGAAGCTTTCCCAGTACTGTTAGATACGAGGGTGAGAATGTCTCTTGTTCTAATTATTTACCTCAAGTTCAACAGGGATTTGAAGAGATTTATAGAATTTTTGTTGATAATAAGTCAGTTATCTCAAAAATGATTAAGAAATATTTTAATAATTGTGAAACGAGATACATTTATAGAAATACCAATATATATGTACAGTTACTAGAGACTAGTCATCACCCAGAACTCTTAAAAAATCGTTATGATTTTGAAATGTATTTTCTTAGATTATGTGAATATGGTGATATTTCCAATGAATTTGATAGTAAAATGATTCATGATGAGATTAATCAATTGAAAAATGATGATGTCCCAATTTTTTATTCCGATTCATCTAATAATAATATTTCAAATGGAGTTAAGGAATATATTTTATCACTTGAGAGCGAAAGTATTGTAGAGAAAATTTTAAATAGAATAAAAATAGCATCTACTTCAAACTTAGTTCGTCAGAAGAGAATTATTAATATGTCTTTTATGGGGACCGAATTATTTGTAAAAAATATTGAACCTTCTAAAAGAAAAGATCTTGGAAGAGAATTATTTGTAAAAAGACTATTATCTAGTAGGTTTGAACATAATGGCGAAATTAGCTGGTTAGCAATGCTAGCTATGGATAAAAATTATGATATATCACCTATGAAGTATGATTTATATTCAGGTACAGCAGGCATTTTACTTGGAATCAATAGTTTAAAAATCAAGGAGTTAGAAGAACTTTTTCCTGGAGTAATGAAATACACTGTTAACTACATAAAGGATTTTAGTTCTGATATTACATATCAAAATGTTGGAGCTTTTACCGGAATTTATGGCTATCTATATGCATTGTGTGTATTAAAGGAGAGTAATAAAGATATTCCTTTGGAGATTGAAACATGTATCTTTGAAACCATTTTTAGAACTAAAGATATAGTTTCAAATTTAGATAATTTAGATATTATCGGTGGGATTTCTGGTATTTTAGGTGTTTTATTGAAAGTCAATAGTACATTTAAAGGAAATTTAGATATATTAAATTTGACAGATAAGTTGATGAAACTAATTGTTCAACGTCTGCTTAAAATATATGCCGAAGAAGGGGTATGGATTTCAGAAGATCCAGGGTATGCTCACGGGAATTATGGTGTAATTGTTCAGCTATATAAATATAGTTTAAGTTTAAGTACAGATTCAAATATTAGAAAAATGATTATTCAGTGTGTACAAGACTATTTAAGGAAAGAGAGAGAGGAACTAAATCCCAATAAAGTTCTAAAAGTAAGAAAAAATGCTAAATACTACTCCTGGTGTAATGGTATTGTTGGTATTGTAAAAGCTAAGCATTATTTGTTAATTAATGGGTTATCAGATAAGTTGTTATCGGAAGAAGTGGAGTATTACAGCAGAGATATACTAATTAATGGATTAAATTTGGATAATTCAATTTGTCATGGGAATGTGGGTAATTTGGTGATTTTGGATTCAATTTTACCTGTTCAAACTAATCAATTTGAAAATGAGATACATCAGGAAAGCAATCAATATTTATTAGAAAAAATGACCTATGAAACTGATGATTGGGGTGTTTTGACAGGTGAAATGGGAATATTGATGGCTAATTATAAGGCGGGTAGAAAATGTCTTAATGAATTGCTATTATTAAATTAAGGAGGAATGTAATGAAGAGAAGAGTACCATTTATAGAACAGCATCAAAAAACAGAGTGCGGTTTATGTTGTGTAGCAATGGTATCAAGTTATTTTGATCATGAGATTTCTGTCAAAGATTTACGTAATATTCAGGAAACAGGAAGGGATGGAACAAATTTTGGAAACTTAATTGATATATTAGAAAATATTGGATTTTCTATTAAGTCGTTTCGTTATCCCAAAGAACAAATTGAAAATTTCTCTAAAATTTTGACTCCAGCAATTGCCTTATGGCAAAGTAAACATTTTGTAGTAATTGAGAAGGTAAACGAAAAATTTGTATGGGTTGTCGATCCAGAACTTGGTAGAATTAGATATAGTTTGGAAGAATTTTCAGAAGGTTTTTCAGAGTATCTAATCAGTATAGTAGATAGTTCACAAGTATCTAGGAGAAAGAGTAAAGAAAACTTTCAAGTAGTTTATAAACAGTTGTTAAAAACTTGGCCATATTTTATTCCATTGCTTTTTTTAACACTAGGTAGTTATGGAGTAAATTTTATTTTTCCTCTATGGATGCAACAAATTTTAAACGAAGTCTCAAAGGGAGTTTTTATTAAACAATTCGATTTATTACTTAGATTCTTAGTTTTTGTCTCCATATATTTTATTATCATGTTGTGCCAGAGATATTTTGCAATTATATTGACAAGTGCTATTGATGAGCGACTAAACAATAATGTGATAAGTAATCTCTTTAAGTTACCTTATAAATTTTTTTCTACTAGAAGTAGCGGAGATTTAATCTACTCAATAAATGGTTTGTCTAGAATCAGACAGTTATTTACAAATCAGTTTATACTTGGGATTTTAGATATAGGGTTTGCTATTTGCATTTTAATCTATTTTGCTAGATTTAATTATATTATATCCTTATTAGCTGTTCTATTGTTTTTTTTGAATCTTTTTATATTATTCTTGACCAGACAGAGTTTAGAACAAAGAAATAAGTCATTTATAATTTCTCAAAATGACTTACAGAATAAACAGATTGAAATGGTTTATTCTATGATGGGAATTAAAATGGAAGGTTTTGAAGACCAGACATATAAGCAGTGGAAGAGTTTATTTGATAAAAATATATATAGATATAAATGTAGTGAAATTTTTTCAGGATTTGTGAATTCGTTATTTACTATTATCACATTTATTTCACCTTTTATATTGCTGTTTGTTGCTTTACAATCAAATAGTAGTGTTGGTATAGGAAGTGTATTTGCACTTTATTCTTTAAGTACTCTTTTATTCAGTAAAACTAATAATATTTTTGAAACAGTAGTATCATTTTACAATAGTAAAACGTTTTTAGCTAGGATAGTTGAAATTTTAGAAGAAGACATGGAGGAAAATGGAGAATTAAAATTTGATTTAAAAGGCGATATTGAATTAAGAAATGTATCATTTTCATATACAAAAGATAGTAAAAAGGTTTTAGAAAATATTTCTTTAGAAATAAAACAAGGAGAGCAGGTTGCAATTGTCGGATCATCTGGTTCTGGGAAAAGCACTCTATCTAAGTTATTAATTGGTCTATATCCAGCAAGTTCAGGAGAAATATTGTTTGATAATATAGATTATGATAAATTTGAGAAAAAATACTTACGTCAACAAATTGGAATTGTACCTCAAGATATGACACTCTTTAATAAAACTATTCTTGAAAATATTATAGGTGATAATATTATTTCACAAGAAGAAGTAGAGGAAATTTGTAAATTAGTAAATATTCACGATGAAATCCAAAATATGCCTATGGGATATCATACGCTAGTTTCGGAGATGGGATTGAATTTGTCTGGTGGGCAACGTCAAAGAATTATTTTGGCTAGAGCATTAGTCAAGAAACCTCGAATTATGCTCTTAGATGAAGCGACAAGCTATTTAGATAATGTAAACGAAAAACAAATAATGAGAAAATTTAAAGAGCAGAATATTACTATAATCTTGATTGCACATCGTTTATCTACAATTATTGACTCTGATCAGATTTTTGTTATGGACAATGGAAAAATTTCTGAGAGAGGGACGCATAGAGAGCTATTAAATAATAGAGATGGTTTATACAGTCAACTTTATCAAATGAATTATTAATTTTAATAAAAAATTTCAAGTTTAAGTTATTTTGCATTAAATGAGTTGATTATGCTTATCATTTGTATCACACTTCCAAGAAAAGTAAGAATAAACTTATGTCTCAGAAGTATGGGGTTTAGTTTTATAGTATCACTCACTAAAAATATTGGAAAATGTAAAAATTGAAAAGAATTCTACTTCGTCAAGGTGTAATGACCTCAAAAGTTGAACTATTAATTTATGCTAAGGATTGAATCCTGTATTGCACAGGACTCAGTCCTTTTAATTGTGGTTTCAAGCCAGTTTTTCTCTGTGAGAAAAATTAGTCAAATAATATAGCATGACCTGAACGAAGTTCAGCGAGCGTTTTTAGACGCCGCTGGAGAGAAACGGCTTATAGCCAGTGTACAAGCCACCCGTTTTCACGGGTGGTTATGACTAGTCGAATTGCCACCGATCAACACTTTACTCAAAATGGTTTCTATTGTTTCTTGATTGAGAGCTTGAAACAAGGTAAGTTTTAATTTTCTAATACGAACTTTAAGAACAGATTATTTCTATTTTTCTGAAAAAAACGACAAGATTATGGAATTTCCAAAGAAATACTCCGTTGTGACATCAATATAGCCTCCAACTTTATTTTCTACTAGCAGTATGCTGAAGGTGTGAGAATTATGATAGATACATTGTCATAGAGCTAAATTGATTGTTCCAATTTAATTGTTCAAGCTAGCTTGACATAGATAGAAAAAGATATTTCACACGGAGTCTATTGCTATATTAGAATATCTAGCTAATCAATCTGTATTACCATTTTTAATTTTTAAATCGTTCAATATTATTGCACGATTTACTCATTACTAAAGCTATTTAGCGATGTATACTTAGTAGTGTAAAGATGATTATCTTAAAAAAAGAAAGGAGAGTTGTTTATGACTAAACATATTCATAAATGTGAAGAAATTGATAGTCTTGATTTTGAAGTAAACGAGCAAGAGCTTTCAGGCAAATCAGGTTCAGGTTGGTTTACGGCAGTTCAATTAAGTCTAGCAGGTCGTTGCGGTCGATGGTTTACAGGATCATTTGAATGCACTAGTAACAACGTAAGTTGTGGTAAATAAAAATGGGGGAAAAATGATGGAAGAAAAGAAAATGTCATCAGAGATTGATAATTTGGATTTTGAAGTAAACGAGCAAGAGCTTTCAGGTAAATCAGGTTCAGGTTGGTTTACGGCAGTTCAATTAAGTCTAGCAGGTCGTTGTGGTCGATGGTTTACTGGTTCATTTGAATGTACTAGTAACAACGTAAGTTGTGGTAAATAAAAATAGGAGAAAATGATGGAAGAAAAGAAAATGTCATCAGAGATTGATAATTTGGATTTTGAGGTAAACGAGCAGGAGCTTTCAGGCAAATCAGGTTCAGGCTGGTTCACGGCAGTTCAATTAAGTCTAGCAGGTCGTTGTGGTCGATGGTTTACTGGTTCATTTGAATGTACTAGTAATCATGTAAAATGCGGTTAACTAAGGATTAGAAAATTTTATTCTGATAAATAGTATTTGTTAAATTTATTATAAACAAGGAAAGTTTTGCGAGGGACAATATGGAAAACAAGCAATATAATTCAGAAATTGACACTTTAGACTTTGAAATTAGCGCTCAAGAATTGGAAGGAACTTCTGGTGCAGGAGGCTGGTATTCAGCATTTAAAATGACTCTAGCTGGTCGCTGCGGTCGATGTTTCACATGTTCTTATGAATGTACAAGTAATAATGTTAATTGTTAATTTAGGAAGTATATATGTTTCTTGAGATGTGAAAATTTTCCTTGTTATAGTTGACAGATATAGAGTTAAATGATAAATTATAGGAGAAACAAAATGGAAGAAAATTATGTAGAAGTTGATAGCTTGCGTCATGAAATTGACAATCAAGAATTAGCAGGTAATTCTGCAGCTGGACTCAGAACAGCAATTCGAATGACTAGTCAAGGTCGCTGTGGGTGGGCTTTCACGCTTTCTTATGAATGTACGTCACCAAATGTCCGCTGTAGATAGAATGAACAAGATTGGAGAGTAAGATGGAAGGAATTATTGGAACACTTGAGTTTTATGCTCCCGTATTGATTCTAGGAGCATCTATTATTGGTATCGTCTACGTTATGAAAAAACGAAAAGAACGAAAATGATGTATATTTAAAAAGCCATACTAGTTTATGGCTTTTTTACTTGTCTTTAGAGAGATTATGCACGAATTACTCATGATATTAAAGCTCAGATTGATTATAATAGTCTTGTAAAATAGAAATGGAGGAATATTTATGTCACAATTAGTTGTAAAAAATTTAAATAAAGAGTTTGGGGAGGGAGATAGCCTAGTTCATGCTTTATCGGATGTTAATCTCTCTGTAAAGACAGGAGAATTTCTTGCTATTATGGGAGCAAGCGGCAGTGGAAAAACAACTTTGTTAAACTGTATTTCAACAATCGATAAGCCGACGTCAGGTGATATTTCCTTTGAGGGATTTGATATCATCAATGCAACAGATAATCAATTGGCAAACTATCGCTCACAAAATATTTCCTATATCTTTCAATCTTATAATTTAGTTGAAACTTTAACAGTTTATGAGAATATTGTCTTACCATTACAAATTCAAGGGAAAAAAGTTGCTGATTGTCATTTAAAAATAGAAAATATCCTAGAAAAATTATCAATTGGTCAATTACGAAATAAATTTCCCAATCAATTATCAGGAGGACAAAGACAGCGTGTTGCCACCGCACGTGCTCTAATTGATGAATCTAAACTGCTTATTGCAGATGAACCAACAGGTGCTTTAGATTCGGCTAACTCAGAAAATTTAATGGCTCTTCTGCAAGAGATTAATCAAGTTTTTGGCATTACCATTTTAATGGTGACACATGATCCGGCAGCAGCTAAGTATTCATCACGAATTATTCTATTAAAGGATGGACAAGTTACAGCAGATATGTACCGCCATTCTTTATCAAATGAAGAATACTTACAAAAAATTTATAAACATACACGATAAGGAGAAGTAGGATGTATCCAAAATTAATTCTCAGAAATGTTCAAAGAAATTTACAGACCTACACAGTTTATTTTCTTAGTTTAACGTTAATTTATAGTCTACTCTATGCATTTAATGCTTTGCCAAGTCATCCTGTTATGCAAAGTTTATCAGGTGCTAAGGAGATGATGACAACCATTATGACACAATATATGGGACTATTATCTTATGTTGTATTGAGTACAATTGCTTTTTTAGTTGTTTACTCCACTGGTTTCGTATTAGGTCGAAGAAAACAAGAGCTAGGTCTATACGCAACATTGGGGATGAAAAAACGTCATATTGTAGGAACGCTTTTCTGTGAGACAATGGTTGTTAATCTGTTTGCTTTGCTTGCAGGATTTATCTTAGGGTTAGGAGTATTGATTGTTCTAGCACATATTGCATCTAATTTTTTTATGGGGAATTATTTTGGTAATATGTTTTTTCTAGACATGAAATCAGTTAATTTATTAGGAATATCATATTTAGCAACAAGTGTAATCATTGGTGTGATGGACATAGTTACCTTTAGAAAGCAAGCTATTATTTCTCTTATTCAAGAAAATGGTGTTAAAAGTTCTATTTTTTCGAAAGGAGAAACAAAATGGCAATTGCTACTATTTATCTTGTCGGCACTAGTTATTTGCTTTGGATGTGTCTATTTATCAGACTATACACATATTTCAATTCTTAGAAATTGGGGAATGTTACTTATAACACTGTTTGTACTAGTTATATTTATTTTTTACAGTACATTAAGTCATTCTTTGATCCGCTTAACTTATTCATTGCCAAATTGGTATTTCAAGAAATATAATTCATTTAAACTCAGACAACTATCTAAGCAAGCAGATCGTAATTCGGTGACCATATCGGTATTATCGCTTTCCTTGGCATTAGCAACTAGCTTATTGATTTTTAGTGGTAGTGCCTACAGTTCATTGAGTAATGATTTAAATAAATTTATTCCTTATGATATTGATGTGCAGATGTTTAAGGGAGAAAAATACCATCATAACAATATAGATGTAAAGAATAAGTTAAAAGAAGATGGTTTTGACTTTTCGATTATTGATAAAGAGTTTGAGTATCCAACTTATATAAGTGAATTGACTTATAAAGATATTATTGATACAAGCAATTTATGGGATTTAGATAAAGAATTAGGAGGCTCGTTCGTTAATATTGTTTCGCTTACTGATTATAATTCTTTATTAAGACTTCAAGGGAAAAAAGAAGTCAGTTTGTCAGACAATGAATTTTTAATAAATGCAAACTATAAAGGCACTAGGAAGCAGATTAGGGAATTTCTCTCTAAAACTAACGAATTGACTGTTTCCGATGTAAAGTTAAGGTCAAGTTCTAAAAGTCCTTTGGAAAATGTTTATTTTGTTACTACAGTAGAAAATAATGATCGAGGGACATTGATAGTCCCTGATAAAGTAGCGAAAAAATTGACTATTAACAGTTTACATTATGTAGCCTTATATAAAAAAGGGATTGATAAACGAAATGTTGAATCATTTTTAGAGAACTGGATTGAAAATTATTATTTTACGGATCAAGAAGGAAATCAAGCTGATTTTGTATATCAAACAAAAGTTCGATCAGCAGAACTATATCTAGGAGTTATGGGAGTCATTGTATTAGTTCTAATTTTTGTTGGAGTTATTTTTACAGTTATCACATTGAGTATTCTGTCGTTGCAGGCTTCCACAAATGCATTAGAAAGTGTTAATGATTACAATATACTTTATTTATTAGGAAATCAAAGAATGCAAAATAAAAAAATTATTTTTCAACAGATTCTCGCCTATTTTCTAATACCGTTGCTAATAGCTATTCCATTGAGTTGTTCACTTAGTAATAGCTTATTAGGCTACTTTGAAAATTTTGCAAATACAACAGTTGTAATTGATGTAAAATATTTATTGTTTATGATTGGTTTATTTACAATTTATATCTATTTTACCTATAAAATTTGTGTGAGGGCCAGTAATCAGATCTAATGAGTGAAAACCAGAATGGGATATTAGCTATCCTTATTCTGGTTTTGTGATATAATGATAACAAAAAATCATAGTAGGAAATTTTAAATATGAAGACGTGGTTAAAGAATATTTCTGATAACTCATTATTGTTATGGTGGAGCACTTTAATAAATCATTTTATATTAATGGTTTATATATACCTTAAAATTCCATTTGACTTTTCATCAACTTTTACTCAAAAATTTGCAGTTGTTTTTATTATTTTGTTGATTATTTCTACTTATATTTGTAATTTCTTAAAGTTTAAATATAGTGAATTAAAGTTGTGGCTATTACTATCTCTATTTTTAATTAGTTGGCAATTGGCTCTGAGTTTGAATGTTGAACACACATTATTCCATTTTTTAGATCTGCTTCATCCCATTAATTCTTTTCTATTAGTTTATAGTTCAGTATCTATTATTCTGTTAGGTAAAAAAATAGGTGAGGAACTATTTTTTGTAACTTTTATTGTTACGATTATTACAGAGATATCTTATTTTTTTAGTGAGCCTCTCTTTTTATTCTTATCTATATTTACATCATTTTTCATTTCTTGCTTACCTATTGTTCTGTTAATGATGTATAAAAAAGAGTTGAAATCTTTTTTAAATTACCAGAGGAAAAATTTAACCTTCCTTTCATTTTTTCTACCCGTTACTTATGTCATTTTATATATTAACACGGCTGATATTGGTATTTTAAATTTTTTATGGTATGTAGAAATTTTTTTGGTACTTGTTTCGTTCCACTTGAAAACAATTTATATGAGTTTTCAAAAAAAGATAGATGAGTTGAAACTATTATATATTGAGGCAAGTTTAAAAGTACTACTGGGGGTAAGTATCCTTTTAATTGCTACATTTATTATTGCAAGACTAGATTTAAAACAAAGTTTTATTTGTTTTAATTTACTTGTGCTGATTGTTGGATTTCTAACGGAAGAATTTATTAGATTATTTAGAGGTAAGCGGCTAACGGGTGCAAAAGATTATTTAGAAGTTTTATTTTTGAAAAGAAATAAGATGGTGAAGAATTTGTTAGCTAATGAAGATATAGAGCAACAATTCGCAGAATTTCTTCATAACGAAGTATTACAAAGTGTGATGGCTATTAAAAATTTTAATAAATATGGAGAAGATGAGAAGTTTAGAACTCAGATTGGATATGTCTCAGATGAACTAGTTCAACGTATCCGAGAGAGAATGGATTATTATCAACCAATGAGTAGTGGCAATGAGGAGTTAACTAAAAAATATACATCATTAATTGATAGAATATTGAGGAGATATGAGACTATGAAAGAAGTTGAAACAGATTTTCAGTCTGATTTTTTTCTAATGGAACCGTATGATAAGATTCTTTATCGCTTTATTGAAGAATTAGTGACTAATGCTGTTAAATATTCATCAGGACATACTATTTGGTTATCTCTCTCTGTATCTGACGATATTATTTATTTATCTTGTAAAAATAATTATGATATTTCTAGTAACCATCTTGGTTATGGGTTAAAGAATTTAGAAAATCGTGTTAGTGTTTTAGGTGGAACAATAGAAATTCAGACAATGGATGCTATGTTTCAAGTAGAAATTCAATTACCAATAGATAAGGAGCTATGCTATGAAAATTTTATTAATTGATGATCACAAGTTGTTTAGTCAGAGCATAAAAATGATTTTAGAGTTATCAGAAACAATTGAATATGTTGATTTAGTTGAAAATTTTCAATCAGTAGATGATATTGATTATAGTCCATACGATATCATTTTGATAGATATTAATTTGACTAGTATTTATGAAACAGATGGATTAGCCTTGGCAGAAGAAATGATAAAAAAAGAACGAGGTATTAAAATCGTTATTTTAACAGGGTATAGCAAAAAAATTTATGAGTATCGAGCTCAGAAGATGGGAGCCTATGCTTTTATTGATAAAAGTATCGATCCAGATAAGCTTCTTACTCAATTAAAAGGTATATATAGTGGAAAAAAGTATTTTTCGGTAGAAGAAATCGTGGATATCTTGTCTGAACGAGAGATAGAAGTGTTAGAATCGATTAGAAATGGTTTAACAATTGATGAGGTTTGTGAAACCTTATTTTTAAGTAAGCGGACTGTTTCGAATCATTTGGCAAATGTATTTTCAAAGCTAGGTGTTAATAATAGGCAGGAGGCAATCCATAAAGCAGAACTTTTAGGATATTTCTCTCCAGAGTAAGATTATCTTTTATGCCAAATTGGCATAAAACTATGAATTATGAATCAAGTAAACCATTAAGTTATGCACGATTTAAGCGCCTTGTTGGTGTTCAACGCACTACTTTTGAAGAGATGTTAGCTGTGTTAAAAACAGCTTATCAACTTAAACACGCAAAAGGTGGACGAACCCCTAAGTTAAGCCTAGAAGACCTCCTCATGGCTACTCTTCAATACATGCGAGAATACCGAACTTATGAACAAATTGCGGCTGATTTTGGCATTCACGAAAGCAACTTAATCCGTCGGAGTCAATGGGTTGAAGTGACTCTTCTTCAAAGTGGTTTTACGATTTTAAAAACTCATCTTAGTGCTGAGGATACGGTGATTGTGGATGCAACAGAGGTAAAAATCAATCGTCCTAAAAAAATCAACTAACCAATTATTCTGGTAAAAAGAAATGTCATGCTATGAAGGCTCAGGCGATTGTCACAAGCCAAGGGAGAATTGTTTCTTTGGATATTGCAGTGGACTATTGCCACGATATGAAGTTGTTCAAAATGAGCCGCAGAAATATCGGACAAGCTGGTAAAATCTTGGCTGACAGTGGTTGTCAAGAGCTCATGAAGATGTATTCACAAGCGCAAACTCCGAGGAAATCAAGCAAACTTAAGCCACTAACTCTTGAAGATAAATCCTATAATCATGTGCTATCTAAAGAGAGAATCAAGGTTGAGAATGTTTTTGCCAAAGTAGAAACGTTTAAAATGTTTTCAACAACCTATCGAAATCGACGTAAACGCTTTGGATTACGAATAAATTTAATTGCTGAAATTATCAACCGTGAACTAGGATTCTAGTTTCGCAGGAAGTCTAATAGCATAAATACGCCTAGAAATGACATTTTTATGTAGTATTTCTAGGTTTTTTGTTTCAAATTGAAAATTTTTCCAATTTAGGCTTGACAAAGGATGAAGATAAGTGTATTATTTATACAAATAAAAGGAATAAACATAAAGGAGGCTTTGTTATGAATAAGATGAAGAAGGTGTTGATGACGATGTTTGGTTTAGTGATGCTCCCCCTACTATTTGCTTGTAGTAACAATCAATCGGCTGGAATTGAAGCTATCAAGTCCAAAGGAAAATTGGTTGTAGCTCTCAATCCCGATTTTGCTCCATTTGAATACCAAAAAGTGGTTGATGGGAAAAATCAGATTGTGGGTTCAGATATCGAATTAGCCAAGGCTATCGCAACAGAACTAGGTGTCGAATTGGAACTATCTCCCATGAGTTTTGACAATGTACTGGCTAGTGTTCAATCAGGAAAAGCCGATCTTGCCATATCTGGTGTTTCTAAGACAGATGAACGGAGTAAGGTATTCGATTTTTCAACTCCCTACTATACTTCAAAAAATAAGCTCATTGTCAAAAAATATGACTTGGCCACTTATCAGTCTGTCAACGACTTAGCGCAGAAAAAGGTCGGAGCGCAGAAAGGTTCGATTCAAGAGACGATGGCGAAAGATTTGCTACAAAATTCATCCCTCGTATCTCTGCCTAAAAATGGGAATTTAATCACAGATTTAAAATCAGGGCAAGTGGATGCCGTCATCTTTGAAGAACCAGTTGCCAAGGGATTTGTGGAAAATAATCCTGATTTAGCAATCGCAGACCTCAATTTTGAAAAAGAGCAAGATGATTCCTATGCGGTCGCCATGAAAAAAGATAGCAAGGAATTGAAAGAAGCAGTCGATAAAACCATTCAAAAGTTGAAGGAGTCTGGAGAATTAGACAAACTCATTGAGGATGCCTTTAAAGCGTCCATTGAAAAATAGAAAGAAGGAAAAGAACATGAGTAAAGAAAAAGTAATTTTGGCCTATTCTGGCGGTTTAGACACATCAGTTGCTATTACCTGGTTAAAGAAAGACTATGATGTTGTTGCAGTTTGTATGGATGTGGGTGAAGGGAAAGACTTAGATTTTATCCATGATAAGGCTCTCAAGGTTGGGGCAGTCGAATCTTATGTCATTGATGTTAAGGATGAATTTGCTACAGATTATGTGCTAGTGGCTCTTCAGTCACATGCCTATTATGAACAAAAGTACCCCTTGGTATCTGCCTTGAGCCGCCCTCTTATTTCTAAAAAATTGGTTGAAATCGCGCATCAGACAGGAGCGACTACAATTGCCCATGGTTGTACAGGTAAGGGGAATGACCAAGTACGTTTTGAAGTATCGATTGCAGCCTTGGATCCCAATTTAAAAGTGATTGCGCCAGTTCGTGAATGGAAATGGTCTCGGGAGGAAGAAATTCATTATGCCAAGGAAAATGGAGTACCTGTTCCTGCTGACCTTGACAATCCTTACTCTGTTGACCAAAATCTTTGGGGACGTGCCAATGAGTGTGGTATTTTGGAAAATCCATGGAATCAGGCTCCAGAAGAAGCCTTTGGCATCACAACTTCTCCAGAGCAAGCTCCAGATATGCCAGAATACATTGATATTGAGTTTAGTGAAGGTGTTCCAGTTTCCCTCAATGGAGAAGTGTTAAAATTGGCAGATTTGATTCAAAAACTCAATGAAATAGCTGGAAAACATGGGGTTGGACGGATTGACCACGTGGAAAATCGTTTGGTTGGGATTAAATCAAGAGAAATCTATGAATGCCCAGGGGCAGTGACTCTGCTGACAGCTCATAAGGAAATTGAGGACTTGACGCTTGTGAGAGAAGTGGCTCATTTTAAACCAATCATAGAAAATGAATTATCAAATCTCATTTATAATGCTTTGTGGTTTAGTCCAGCTACACAATCCTTGATTGCTTATATTAAAGAGACTCAAAAAGTTGTCAATGGGACTGCAAAAGTCAAACTCTATAAGGGAAGTGCTCAGGTCGTAGCTCGGAAATCACCAAATTCTCTTTACGATGAAAATTTGGCGACTTATACCAGTGCGGATACCTTTGACCAAGATGCGGCTGTTGGATTTATTAAGTTGTGGGGACTTCCAACCAAGGTTCATTCTGAGGTTCAAAAAAGCGCCAAATAGGACGATTGGATAGAGAGGTGGATGTGATATGGCTAAGAATACAAAATTATGGGGTGGTCGCTTTGAAGGTACTGTCGAAGACTGGGTAGAGCGCTTTGGTGCGAGTATATCTTTTGACCAGAAATTAGCTAAATTTGACTTGATTGGTTCTTTAGCCCACGTTCAGATGTTGGGTCAGACGGGAATTTTGAGTTTGAAGGAGTCAGAAAAGATTCAAGAAGGTTTGAAAGAGCTTTTAGAAGAGCTAGAGGCAGGCCAACTTGTCTTTGATATTGCAAACGAAGATATTCATATGAATATGGAAGTGTTGCTGACAGAAAAAATTGGTCCCCTTGCAGGGAAGTTACATACAGCTCGTTCTCGAAATGACCAAGTTGCGACAGATATGCACTTGTATCTCAAGGAGCAACTAGGCCATGTCCTAGATAAACTGGCTCATCTCAAGGGTGTTTTATTAGATTTAGCGGAAAATCATGTGGAGACGATCATGCCGGGCTATACCCATCTGCAACATGCCCAGCCTATTAGTTTTGCCCACTATCTGATGGCTTACTACAATATGTTTCAAAGAGATAGTGAACGTTTTGAATTTAACCAGAAGCATACAGACCTATGCCCTCTAGGTGCGGCAGCTTTGGCAGGAACGACTTTCCCCATTGATCGCCAATTGTCTAGCGATTTGCTGGAGTTTAAGCAACCTTATACAAATTCTTTGGATGCTGTTAGTGACCGCGATTTTATCTTAGAATTTCTATCCAATGCCAGTATACTCATGATGCATATGAGCCGTTTTTGTGAAGAAATGATCAATTGGTGTAGTTTTGAGTACCAATTCATTACCTTGTCAGATACGTTTACAACAGGTTCCTCTATTATGCCCCAAAAGAAAAATCCAGATATGGCTGAGTTGATTCGAGGAAAGACTGGTCGAGTTTATGGGAATCTGTTTGGACTATTGACAGTCATGAAGTCCTTGCCCTTAGCTTATAATAAGGATTTGCAAGAGGATAAGGAAGGGATGTTTGACACGGTCGAAACGATTTTAAATTCTTTGGATGTATTGACAGGTATGTTATCCAGCTTGCAGGTAAACAAGGAAAAAATGCAAGAATCTACAGAGAAGGATTTTTCAAATGCAACTGAGTTGGCAGATTATTTGGCAGGGAAAGGCTTGCCATTTAGAGAAGCTCATGAGGTTGTGGGAAGATTAGTGTTAGACTCTATCAAGTCTGCTAAAAATATTCAAGATTGGACTTTGGAGGAATTGCAAACCTATCATTCCCTCATTGCTGAGGATATTTATGTCTACTTGCAACCTAAAACTGCTGTTCAAAGACGAAATTCCTTGGGGGGTACAGGATTTGACCAAGTGAAATACCAGATTGCAGTTGCTAAGAAAGCGAATAAAGCTAGAAAGTGATAGATTGATAGGTTCAGAACAAGAGGTTGGTCGATTGACAGCCTCTTTCTTGTCTTCTCCAACCAAGCGTGTTATAATGAATACTGCTCAAGCGACCTTCAATCGTTAAAGCACACACGACCTTCAATCGTGAACTAGTCATTTCGTTTATCTTTTATTACGTCGTTAACTCGAAATGAGATGCAAGCTGAGCTTGTCTGATTTATAACCTCAATCAGTCTCCCAGACTGATTGAGCGAACTCAAGTTATGCCTGCGACTCGTTGCCTAGTCCTAAAAGCAAACGAAAAGACTATACTCGAAGAAATTCTATTGAAAGTCATAGTAAATAGAATTTTGAGGGGTATAAATAAACGAATAGATGGGAGACTTCTCATGAGTGATAACTCTAAAATACGTGTTGTTGTGGGGATGAGTGGTGGTGTTGATTCGTCGGTGACGGCTCTTCTTCTCAAGGAGCAGGGCTACGATGTGATCGGTATCTTCATGAAGAACTGGGATGACACAGATGAAAACGGCGTCTGTACGGCGACCGAAGATTACAAGGATGTGGCTGCGGTGGCAGACCAACTTGGCATTCCTTACTACTCTGTCAATTTTGAAAAAGAGTACTGGGACCGCGTTTTCGAGTATTTCCTAGCGGAATACCGTGCAGGGCGCACGCCCAATCCAGATGTTATGTGTAATAAGGAAATCAAGTTTAAGGCCTTTTTGGACTATGCTATGACCTTGGGGGCAGACTATGTGGCGACTGGCCATTATGCCCGAGTGGCGCGTGATGAGGACGGGACAGTTCACATGCTTCGTGGCGTGGACAATGGCAAGGATCAGACTTATTTCCTCAGCCAACTTTCGCAAGAACAACTCCAAAAAACCATGTTCCCTTTGGGACATTTGGAAAAGCCTGAAGTTCGCAGACTAGCAGAAGAAGCAGGCCTTGCGACTGCTAAGAAGAAAGACTCGACAGGGATTTGCTTTATCGGAGAAAAGAACTTTAAAAACTTTCTCAGCAACTACCTGCCAGCTCAGCCTGGTCGCATGATGACTGTGGATGGTCGCGATATGGGCGAGCATGCAGGACTTATGTACTATACAATCGGTCAGCGTGGCGGTCTCGGTATTGGTGGCCAACACGGCGGTGACAATGCTCCTTGGTTCGTTGTCGGAAAAGACCTAAGCAAGAATATCCTCTATGTCGGCCAAGGTTTCTACCATGATTCGCTCATGTCAACCAGCCTAGAGGCTAGTCAAGTCCACTTTACTCGTGAGATGCCAGAGGAGTTTACGCTCGAATGTACGGCTAAATTCCGCTACCGTCAGCCTGATTCTAAGGTGACCGTCCATGTCAAAGGAGATAAGGCAGAGGTTATTTTTGCAGAACCGCAACGCGCGATTACACCAGGACAGGCAGTTGTCTTTTACGATGGCGAAGAGTGTCTAGGTGGTGGCCTGATTGACAATGCTTACCGCGATGGACAAGTTTGTCAGTACATTTAGATTGACAAATTTTCTCAATTTGCTACAATAATAAAAGCAATAGAAATGATGGTCAAAGCTCATGGATGTTGCAGGCTTTTTTGTCCTGCACTTCTTTGGAGTTTTGACTGTTTTTGTGTCGTTTAGAGGAAAGGACAAGAATGATTCAACAAGACTTTCGGACAAAAGTAGACAATACGGTTTTTGGTGTTCGGGCGACAGCCTTGATTGTCCAAAATCGCAAGCTTCTAGTCACCAAAGATAAGGGTAAGTATTACACTATCGGCGGTGCGATTCAAGTCAATGAAAGCACGGAAGACGCGGTAGTCCGTGAAGTGAGGGAAGAACTGGGTGTAAAAGCTCAAGCTGGACAGCTAGCTTTCGTAGTTGAAAATCGTTTTGAACAGGACGGTGTTTCCTATCACAATATCGAGTTTCATTATCTGGTGGATTTGCTTGAAGATGCTCCATTGACCATGCAGGAAGATGAGAAGACGCAACCTTGCGAATGGATTGATTTGGATAAGCTCCAGAATATCCAGCTAGTTCCAGCCTTTCTAAAAACAGCCCTACCAGATTGGGACGGCCAACTAAGACACATTCATCTTGAGGAATAGGAGAGAAATATGACTTATCATTTTACTGAAGAATACGATATTATTGTAATTGGTGCGGGACACGCTGGGGTCGAGGCTTCCTTGGCCGCTAGCCGTATGGGCTGTAAGGTCTTGCTTGCGACTATCAACATTGAAATGCTGGCTTTCATGCCTTGTAACCCCTCTATCGGTGGGTCTGCCAAGGGAATTGTCGTGCGTGAAGTTGATGCCCTCGGTGGCGAGATGGCCAAGACCATTGACAAGACTTACATCCAGATGAAGATGCTCAACACTGGGAAAGGTCCAGCTGTCCGTGCCCTTCGTGCGCAGGCTGACAAGGAGCTTTACTCTAAGGAGATGCGCAAGACGGTTGAAAATCAAGAAAATCTGACCCTTCGTCAGACCATGATTGATGAGATTTTGGTTGAAGATGGCAAAGTTGTCGGTGTTCGTACAGCGACCCATCAAGAGTATGCTGCTAAGGCTGTTATCGTGACGACAGGGACAGCCCTCCGTGGGGAAATTATCATTGGAGACCTTAAGTATTCATCAGGTCCTAACCACAGCCTAGCTTCTATTAACCTAGCTGACAATCTCAAGGAACTTGGTCTCGAAATTGGTCGTTTCAAGACAGGAACCCCTCCACGTGTCAAGGCTTCTTCAATCAACTACGATGTGACCGAGATTCAGCCAGGAGACGAAGCGCCTAATCACTTCTCATACACTTCACGTGATGAGGATTATGTTAAGGATCAGGTGCCATGTTGGTTGACCTATACCAATGGTACCAGTCATGAGATTATTCAAAACAACCTCCACCGTGCGCCTATGTTTACAGGTGTGGTCAAGGGAGTGGGGCCTCGTTACTGTCCATCGATTGAGGACAAGATTGTGCGCTTTGCAGACAAGGAACGTCACCAACTCTTCCTTGAGCCAGAAGGGCGCAATACTGAGGAAGTCTATGTTCAAGGACTTTCAACCAGTCTGCCTGAGGATGTCCAGCGTGACTTGGTTCATTCCATCAAAGGTTTGGAAAATGCAGAGATGATGCGAACAGGTTATGCCATCGAGTATGATATGGTCTTGCCTCATCAGTTGCGTGCGACTCTGGAAACCAAGAAAATCTCAGGTCTTTTCACTGCTGGTCAGACAAATGGAACGTCAGGTTACGAAGAGGCAGCAGGCCAAGGGATTATCGCTGGGATCAATGCGGCTCTGAAAATCCAAGATAAGCCTGAATTGATTTTGAAGCGCAGTGATGGCTATATCGGGGTGATGATTGATGACTTGGTGACCAAGGGAACGATTGAGCCTTATCGCCTTTTGACCAGTCGTGCTGAATACCGCCTCATCCTCCGTCATGACAATGCCGATATGCGTTTGACAGAGATGGGCCGTGAGATTGGTCTTGTGGATGATGAACGCTGGGCTCGCTTTGAAATCAAGAAAAATCAATTTGAAAATGAGATGAAACGCCTAGACAGCATCAAACTCAAGCCAGTCAAGGAAACCAATGCTAAGGTTGAGGAGATGGGCTTCAAGCCGTTGACAGATGCAGTGACAGCTAAGGAATTCCTTCGCCGTCCAGAAGTTTCTTACCAAGATGTGGTGGCCTTCATCGGACCAGCTGCAGAGGACTTGGATGACAAGATTATCGAATTGATTGAAACAGAAATCAAGTATGAAGGCTATATTTCCAAAGCCATGGACCAGGTTGCTAAGATGAAACGCATGGAAGAAAAACGCATTCCATCCAATATAGACTGGGATGACATTGATTCTATCGCAACGGAAGCCCGTCAGAAGTTCAAACTCATCAATCCAGAAACCATCGGCCAAGCCAGCCGTATTTCGGGAGTAAACCCAGCAGATATTTCTATTTTGATGGTGTATCTGGAAGGTAAAAATCGTAGTATTTCTAAAAATCAAGAAAAGAAAGCATAGAGAAAAACAGCTCCGAAGACGGGGCTGTTTTATAATTTATTCTTCATCTGGTGTGAGGATCATCGGGATAATGATTGGTTCACGTTCTGTATTTTCATAAAGGAAGGGGCGAATAGCGTTGACAATGGCACCGTTGACAGATTGCACGCTGGCGTCCTTGTTTTTCAGTGCGATACGAATTGCATTGAAGAGGATACGCTGGCTTTGGCGAATCAGGTCGCCAGACTCTCTCATGTAGACAAAGCCTCGGCTGAGGATGTCTGGACCAGATAGAATCATCTGCGATTTGAAGTCAACAGTTGCGACTGCTAGAACGACACCGTCTTCAGATAGATCGCGACGATCTTTGAGGACAGCAGCACCGATTTCACCGATACGATTTCCATCGACATAGATATCTTGGGCGTTGAAATGACCTGCTATACGAGCTGAGTCAGCAGTGAGGGCAAGCACATCACCATTGCTCATGATAAAGATATTGTCCTTTTCAACACCAGTATCCACCGCTAGTCCAGCGTGGACTTTTTGCATGCGGTATTCACCGTGAACAGGCATGAAGTATTTTGGCTTAATCAAGCGGAGCATAAGTTTTTGCTCTTGCTGGCCACCATGTCCAGAGGTATGGATATTGTTAACCTTACCGTGGATAACTTCGACACCAGCTTCAGAAATGATGTTGATCAGCTTGTTGACGCTAGTAGTGTTTCCAGGGATTGGGCTAGAAGAGAAGATAACGGTATCACCGGGCTGGAGTTGTACCTGACGGTGGGTTCCGTTGGCGATACGAGAGAGGGCAGCCATTGGCTCACCCTGACTACCTGTACAGAGGATAAGAATCTCGCCTGCAGGGTAATCTTTGATTTCATTTGGCTCGATAAAGGTTCCCTTAGGAGCTTTGATGTAGCCAAGATCGATTCCGTTGACAATGGCCTTTTCCATCGAACGACCAAAGACTGCAATCTTACGTCCAGTCTTAACAGCAGCTTCTGTTGCTTGCTGGAGACGGAAGATATTTGAGGCAAAGGATGCAAAGATGATACGTCCCTCTATGCCTTGGATAATCTTCATGATGGACTGGCCAACGACTTTTTCAGAGTTGGTAAAGGTTGGAATTTCTGCATTTGTTGAGTCAGACAGGAGACAGAGCACGCCTTCTTCACCAAGAGCTGCCATACGGTGCAAATCTGCTGGTTCACCAACTGGTGTTAAGTCAAACTTGAAGTCACCCGTACAGACAATTTTCCCTTGAGGAGTATGAATGACAATCCCCAAAGGTTCTGGAATAGAGTGAGTCGTTCTAAAGAAAGTTGCCTTGAGATTTTTAAAGGTCAACTCAGTGTTGTGGTTGATTTCGTAAAGTTTGGCGTTGCGCAAGAGGCCGTGTTCTTCGAGTTTCCCACGGATCAAAGCCAAGGCAAGCGGCCCAGCGTAGATAGGGACATTTGCTTGCTTGAGTAGGAATGGAATCCCACCGATGTGGTCCTCGTGTCCGTGTGTGATTAAGACAGCCTTGACGCGGTCGATATTGTCTACGATGTAAGAGTAGTCAGGAATGACGTAGTCGATACCCAGCAAGTCATCTTCTGGGAATTTAATCCCAGCATCGACGATGATAATCTCATCTTGGTATTCAATTCCGTAAGTGTTTTTCCCGATTTCTCCCAGACCACCTATGGCAAAAACGCCGACTTCTTCAGGTTTAAGAGTATAGGCCATATTAGAACTCCGTAATTTCGAAGGCGCCAGTTTCTTTTTCGTAATCTAGCAATTTGTCAGACAAGAGTTCGATATATTCGATATTGTACTCTGGGCGATTTTCTTCGACAAGTTGGCGAGCAGCGATACGGCCCTCAAGTTCTGAGCTGGCATCGATGTCTAGGTAAAGTGCGCGTGTTGTTTCACGACGTGGGCTACGTTCTTTTGTTTCTTGATAAAAAACTTTGTAAATCATATAGTTCCTTTCTATTTTACAGGTCAGCTTATTCCAAACTTTTAGCATAGATTTGCTTGATTTCATTCCATTTTGTGTCTAGATTGACCTTGATTCGTTACAATTATTTCAATTATACCACAAAATGAAAAATTAGTAAAAGACGGAAACGAGAAAGTCATGGGATAATTCCTTTAGTAAGCGCTTGCAAAAACGAAGAAAATGTGTTATATTGATAACGGAAGTGAAATTTATTGCTTGTCATAATTCCATATAGTTTTTAAGTCAAGGAGGTTGCCCTATGTATAACTTATTTGCTTTTGCTATCGGAGCTCGCTTGGTAGCTTTTATTGTTTTTGTTGCTTGCGTTTATGCGGGGAATCTTCTATTTGCCAAACTGGAACAACGACAAACCAAGTTCTTGTGGAAAATTACTTTTGTGACTCTCTACTCGCTTTTTCTCCTCCTCGTAACCTATGTCGTTTGGTTTGTGTTTTACTTTGGATTAAATGCCTAGATGCCCTGCTTATGCTGGGGCATTTTTGTTTTGGGGATAAAGAAAATTCCCATGTGCCAGCTTTTGTAGTATAATAGTAAGCAGACAAAAAGATAGGAATGTGTTATGAAAGTATTAGCTTTTGATACGTCTAGCAAGGCTCTTTCTCTCGCTATTTTAGAGGACAAGCAGGTTCTTGCCGAGACGACGATTAATATCAAGAAAAATTACAGTATTACCCTTATGCCTGCCATCGATTTTTTGATGGCAAGTTTGGATTGGACGCCCAAGGATTTGGGCCGAATTGTGGTGGCAGAGGGGCCAGGTAGCTACACAGGTTTGCGAATTGCGGTAGCAACTGCCAAGACTTTGGCTCATACTCTGAACATTGAGTTAGTTGGTATGTCTAGCCTCTTGGCTCTGGTGCCCTACCAACAAGAAGGCTTGTTCGTTCCTTTGATGGATGCGCGTCGCAACAATGTTTATGCAGGATTTTATGAAAATGCTAAACCTGTCATGCCAGAAGCACACCTGCCCTTTGAGAGAGTGATTGAGTTAATCAAGGGGGCTAGTCAGGTAACCTTTGTCGGAGAAGTTGGCCCCTTTGTGGAGCAGATTCAAGAACACTTGCCAAGGACTGATTATAAAGAAACATTGCCTAATGCAGCTAATCTAGCTCTTTTGGCTTGGGACAAGGAAGCAGACTCCTTGCATGATTTTGTGCCGAACTACCTCAAGCGTGTCGAGGCTGAGGAAAACTGGCTCAAGAATCACACCGAATCTGGCGAGTCTTACATTAAACGCCTATGATAGAAATCAAACGAATTCAACAGCAACCTGACTTGGCTCAAGCCATCTACGCTGTCATGGCAGCTGTTTACCCAGTCAGTCCTTGGACGCTGGAACAAATTCAAGCAGACCTGTCCCAAGATCAGACTTGGTATGCTCTGACTTATGATGGGGCAGAAGTGATTGGATTTCTAGCTGTGCAGGAAAATATCTTTGAGGCAGAAGTCCTGCAAATCGCTGTTAAAGGAGACTATCAGGGTCAGGGAATTGCGTCAGCCTTGTTTTCTCAATTGCCGACAGACAAGGAGATTTTTCTCGAAGTCAGAAAGTCAAATCAACGAGCGCAAGCATTTTACAAGAAAGAAAAGATGGCAGTCATCGCTGAGCGAAAGGCCTACTACCATGACCCGGTCGAGGACGCCATCATCATGAAGAGAGAAATAGATGAAGGATAGATATATTTTAGCATTTGAGACATCCTGTGATGAGACCAGTGTTGCCGTCTTGAAAAACGACGATGAACTCTTGTCCAATGTCATTGCCAGTCAAATTGAGAGCCACAAACGTTTTGGGGGCGTAGTGCCTGAAGTAGCCAGTCGTCACCATGTCGAGGTCATTACAGCCTGTATCGAGGAGGCTCTGGTAGAAGCAGGAATTACGGAAGAGGACGTGACAGCTGTGGCTGTTACCTATGGACCAGGCTTGGTCGGAGCCTTGCTAGTTGGCTTGTCAGCTGCTAAGGCCTTTGCTTGGGCACATGGACTTCCACTTATCCCTGTTAACCACATGGCTGGTCACCTCATGGCAGCTCAGAGCGTGGAGCCTTTGGAGTTTCCCTTGTTAGCACTTTTAGTAAGCGGTGGACACACAGAGTTGGTTTATGTTTCTGAGGCTGGTGACTACAAGATTGTTGGGGAAACGCGAGATGACGCGGTTGGTGAGGCCTATGATAAGGTTGGCCGTGTCATGGGATTGACCTATCCTGCCGGTCGTGAGATTGATGAGTTGGCTCATCAGGGGCAGGATATTTATGATTTTCCTCGTGCCATGATTAAGGAAGATAATCTGGAGTTTTCATTCTCTGGTTTGAAGTCTGCCTTTATCAATCTTCACCACAATGCCGATCAAAAGGGAGAAAGCTTGTCCACAGAGGATTTGTGTGCTTCCTTCCAAGCAGCTGTCTTGGATATTCTTATGGTAAAAACCAAGAAGGCTTTGGAGAAATACCCTGTTAAAACCCTTGTCGTGGCAGGTGGTGTGGCAGCCAATAAAGGTCTCAGAGAACGCCTAGCGGCCGAAATCACTGACGTCAATGTCATCATCCCACCTCTGCGCCTCTGCGGAGACAATGCAGGAATGATTGCCTATGCCAGCGTCAGTGAGTGGAACAAAGAAAACTTCTCAGGCTTGGACCTCAATGCCAAACCAAGTCTCGCTTTTGATACCATGGAATAAAATGGAGTCAGCTTAAGGCTGGCTTTTTCAATCACCAAAGTGTCAGAATATTTTGACAAAACTATAAAAATAATGATATAATATGCAAAAGCTAGGAGGTGGCAAGATGATCGAGAGAATGGAATTGGGAGAATTTTACAAGGAGTTGCGCTTGGCTAGAAAGCTCAAGCAGTCAGATGTGGCTTGTGCTGGACTAACAGCTTCTCAGCTGTCCAAGTTTGAACTAGGGCAGTCTATGCTATCTGCGGATAAGTTGATTCTAGCCATCCAAGGGATCAATATGAATTTTGATGAGTTTGGGCACAAACTCAACAACTATCAAGAATCTCCACATATGCAGATTGGTAGGAGGGTTGTGGATCGCTTTGCCCACCAAGATATAGCTGGCTTAGAGCAACTGTTGGAGGAAGTCGAGCAAGGACAGATGGCAGAGACCTATCGTTGTTTGAATGCCATTGTGATTAAAAATGCTATTCATTCCTTAAATAAGAGCTATCTGCTAACAGAGGAGGATAGGGAGTTTTTGACTACTTATCTCTATGCTATTGAGTCTTGGACCTGGTTTGAACTCTATCTTTTTTGCAATACCATGCCCTTCCTAAGCAATCAAGATCTGATTTTTTTATCAACCTCTTTGCTTGAAAAATCCAAAGAATTTAAAGAGTTAGTACACAATCGATTGTATATGAAGCAAGGACTATTAAATATCTTATCAGAGCTCATGGAGCGCAAGCTTTTCTCCTATATCCCAATCTTTGAAGCAGAGCTGGAGAGTATGCTCCGTCCATACGATGTTTTTGAGAAATTATCGTGGCAATTTTTAAAGAAAATGAGTATATTTCTTCAAACCAAAGGAAGTAATCAAAAAGAGATTGAACACTTTATCCAATCTCTGCAAGTATTAGAAAATTCACAATTAACAGCCCTCTTCGAATTGCGTTTTCAGCAATACAAAGAACTTATCGATTGATTAGAAACGGGAAGACGATAACCCACTCCGAAATAAGCAGGAGTATCAGTTGGATTTTTCTTTTCTTCATCATTATATCCCTCCTTGTTAGTAATAACTTTATTATACCAGTGAAATAATCAAATCCACTAAAATCGCAAATCAGAAATTTCTATAAGAAAAAATATCAAATATGCGATTTTCTCAAATACGCCAATTTTCGTGTTATAGTGTTCTTGTAAAGTACTTGAAGCAAATCCTAGGTCGCATAAGTGGTTTACAAAGAAAAATAATTGGAGGAGAAACAATGTCTGCTGTACCATATTCATTTCAAGGGCATCGTTTAGGTGGCCGTTAGTTAAATAATAGCAATCTATAGGATAGAAAAGATAAACTTTGGATTAGATATAGTGGATTGAAATCAAGATAAACATATACGACAAAAATTCTAATTAATATATATTTTGCTGCAAATGCAACGGATATTATACAAAAAATCTTAAATCTTAATAATTGTGAAGAATGATGATATTCATAATGTTTAAAAGTTAATATCTGCATGCTATTAAGATTTTAACTGAATTTTAGAAGTCGATAAGTTTTTTGTATTTTAATTTATTATATGGATAGAAATTATAAATGAGTTGTATTCGTATTTATAATTTTGGAGTTTAGGAAAATATTTTCCAAACTCCTATTTGTTGTTTATCTTTTAATAGTTTTTGATTAGGAGGATCTAAATGAGAATAAAGAGAACTCTTCAACCGTATATATTTAAAGATAAAATAAAATTTGGTTTTGGTAATGCTTCTCTTGTAAGGGAGATTGATTTTAATGAAGAGAACATCAATTTAATAAAAAAATTAGATAATGACATTGATATAAAATTGTTGTCTAATGGAGAAAAACAAGTTGTTGAGTCGATGATATCTATGGGATTAGTGACTAGTAATCAATATGATAATTCCAAATATTCCCGAAATATTAATTTCTTTGAGTGGGTTGATTTGTCAGAAAATTTAGACCCTAGTAAGTATCAGGATAGATTATTAAATTCAACAGTTTTAATTGTTGGTGTAGGGGGTATTGGATCAACAACAGTCGAAATTTTAGCTCGTCTAGGTATAGGTAATTTCATATTAGTAGATTTTGACATTGTGGAAGAGTCAAATCTTACTAGACAAACATCCTTTAAGAAATCTGATATTGGTAAGCTAAAAATAGACATAATAAAACAGCATATTCAAGAGATTTCTGATTCAAATGTGACAACTATTTATAGGAAGTTAGAGTGTCAGAATGACTTAGAAACTATTTTTAAAGATTATAATTTTGACATTGCTTTATGCTGTGCAGATACTCCTAGAATAGAGATAGACTACTGGTTTGATGATTTAGCTCATAAATATACGAGACCTATTATTGTTGGCTCATATGCATCTACGGTAATAAACTACCTACATATTATTCCGGGCAAAACTATTTCATTGAGGGAGTTTTATAGGGACTTTATGATAACAGATGATCATGTTTTGGATAGTAGAATACCGTATAGTGTTATTTCTCCAATATCATATATGGCTGCATCAATCATATCTTATAAAGTATTAGATACTTTAACAGGATTATTGAATTTAACGGATTATATTCAAATCGATTGCATGAATTTTGAGGTTTATAAGCATGATATTAAGAAAATTTAGCCAAAATTTTATAAATTTAATATTAGGTAGATCGTCTAGGAATATTGCAGATAGTTTTTACTTTATTGCTTTATCGATAGGGTTAGTAAGTGTATATCATATTGAGGCAGGACAGTTATCTCTATTTACTCTAATTGGTTTTATCCCAAATTTGCTTGCTGTTTTTTATGGAAGTTTTATAAATAAAATTCAGAGAGATAAAATTTGGCTAGTGATTTTCCAGATTCTCCAGTTTATTATAATTGTGATTACAATTCTGTGTTTAAGGTATCATTTTCGTGTTGTGTATATCTATGTATTGAATTTTTTGTTCGCATTATCAACTAATTTATTAAATACACTGCAGATGAAAATTGTTCCAGAAACTTTAAATAATGATGACATGCTAATAAAGAAATCGATAGATGTTCAATACTTGGCATCAAATGTGTTAGATATTATTAGTAATTTAACTGCATCTCTACTATTAGGGCTTCTATCTTATTTTGTTGTTTTTAATTTAAGTATTCCGTTTTTTGTGGCTGCTATTTATTTTATGATTAAAATCAGATTGCCCGGTTCCAAAAACAATACTAAAAGTGTTCGACCTGAAAAGGTAGATTTGGAAAGTAATTCTTCTTTCCAATTTTTGGAAACTGTTTCTGCTTTTCGAGAATCAAAATTTGCCTCTTTTATAGTAGTTACAGAGTCAATTTTAAGTGGGGGTACAGATCTACTTTTAACTTTAATGCCACTGTATCTTTTATCAGAAGGCATACCTATTCAATATTTGGGATTGGTACTAGGAGCTCAAAGATTTGCCGATTTGATAGGAGCAATTTTGGCTCCTAGAGTGGGAATTCCGTATAAAATGTTTTTCTTTATTGATTATACTGTATCTGGATTAGCACTCATGCTAGTATTTATTACTCCATTTCCGTTAATAAAGTTGTTGTTATTTTTTTTAGCATTTATTTTAATAGGTATATCAGGAAATATGTTTGAAAAAATGATTTACTCAGAGTATAGATACGACACTATGGGATTGATATATTCGACTAATTCAAGTTTATATGCTTTATTTGCCATTCTATTTTTGATTATTCCTCAATTTTATACAGATATAAAAATTTTGGGTATTTTAATAAATGGATTTACACTATCTATAGGAATTTATTTATTAGTTATTTGTAATTTTTTCAAAAAGAATGATACTAATTGTTAAAATTTATTTTATATGAATGTTGCATGATTATTTGAAAAGAACTTCTAAAAATTTTTAGAGGTGTCCATGAAAGAAACGAAATTTCACCTAGCAACTGGAAGTCTGTACAATATATTTCTAATTTGGAACACACTGTAAATGTTATGGTGGATGGTTGGGCTAAATATGGTCCTTGGCGTCCTAGATAAAATGAGGTAAACGATGGAAAAACAGAGTCAGTTACAAATTTTAATTCATTCCCTGTACAATAATAAAGAAATTAGCTTGACGGAAGAATTTAGGAAGCAATTGCTGGAAACAGCAAAACAGTTCTCTAGTACTAGTGAAGATTTGCTAGCTGTACGTCTCTCATTTGCCGTCTCTAAAGAATTATTGGGCTTTAAAGGTGAACCACCGACAGAGTTATTGGATTTGGCAAAATTTGTCCAAAAGAAAGAAGCTAAATATAAGCAGGGAGTAGTGTGGTCTGGTATTTTTAAAATATGATTCATTATAAAATACGGCATGAGCATCGCATAATGGATGAATCTGAATATGAGCAAGACTTGGATTTCAATGCCAAACCAAGTCTTGTTTTTGATACTATAGAATAAAATGGAGTCTGTCTGATTACAATCAGCAGACTTTTTTCTCTTTCCTGAATATGTTATAATAGTCCATGCTGTGGCTGGAGCCTTTTCAGCCCATTTATTAAGACAATATGAGGAGAAAGATGAAAGAAAAAGGATTTTGGGAGGGGGCGCAGGCAGCTATGCCAACGGCACTTGGTTATGTCAGTATCGGCCTGGCCTGTGGGATTATTGGTGCGCCCTATGTGACACCTGTGGAGATGGGCTTGATGAGCCTCTTTGTTTATGCTGGGAGTGCCCAGTTTGCCATGCTGGCACTGATTGCGGTTCAAGCACCTGTAGCAGCTATTGCGATGACGGTCTTTTTGATCAATTTGCGTCTCTTTTTGTTGAGTTTGCATGCGTCGACCTATTTTCGTCATACTAGTCTCTGGCACAATATCGGTATGTCTAGCATCTTGACAGATGAGACTTATGGCGTTTTGATGGGCGAGTTAGCCCATACAGACAAGGTCAATCCTATGTGGATGCACGGAAACAACCTCAATAGCTATGTGGCTTGGTTTGTGGGAACAGTGGTTGGAACGGCTCTGGGTGGTCTGCTGCCAAATCCAGAAATCTTTGGCTTGGATTTTGCCCTGGTTGGGATGTTCATTGGGATTTTTGCTTCGCAATTCCAGATTATGCAAAGACGGATTCCTGTCCGCAATCTGCTTATTATTCTAGCAGTTGTTGCGGTGTCCTTCTTTTTGCTCTTGACAGTGGTGTCTCAGTCACTAGCTGTTCTGTTTGCGACGCTACTTGGTTGTACAATGGGGGTGGTTTTAGATGGTCAGTAAGTATCTTTTATTAGCAGTTCTCTTCTCTGGCTTGGTGACCTGGATTCCCCGTATGATTCCCTTCATCTTGGTCAAGTATAAGGGTTTGCCTGCAATCGTTGAGCGTTTTTTGAAGTTCTTGCCCGTTTCTATTATCTTTGCCTTGATTCTTTCAAGCGTAGTGACAGGCAAGGTTGGGAACCTTCCTCAAATCAAATGGCTGGACTTCTTAGCAGTATTTCCGACGGCTTGGATAGCCTTTCGCTACCGTAATCTAGTCGGAACGGTTCTCTTCGGAGTAGTCTTGATTGCCATCTTGCGTTTGGTCTTTTAAATCAGCCATAAAGAAAACTTATCACAGAGATAGATATCATATAATGGCGTAAATAGTCTTTTTCTGTTAAGATTATAAGGTATTCTATTTTGGAGGAAATGACATGAAAAAAATCGTTAAATACTCATCTCTTGCTGCTCTAGGGCTTATTGCTGCAGGTGTGTTAGCAGCTTGCTCAGGTGGTGCTAAGAAAGAAGGAGAAGCAGCTAGCAAGAAAGAAATTATCGTTGCAACTAATGCTACACCAAAACCATTCAACTATGAAGAAAATGGCGAATTGACTGGTTACGAAATTGAAGTGGTTCGCGCTATCTTTAAAGATTCTGACAAATATGATGTCAAGTTTGAGAAGACAGAGTGGTCAGGTGTCTTTGCAGGACTTGATGCTGACCGTTACAATATGGCTGTTAGCAACATCAGCTACACTAAAGAACGTGCTGAAAAATACCTTTATGCAGCTCCAACTGCTAAAAACCCTAACGTTCTTGTAGTGAAAAAAGATGACCCTAGCATCAAATCGCTTGATGATATCGGTGGAAAATCAACAGAAGTTGTTCAAGGGACAACATCTGCTAAACAGCTAGAAGACTACAACAAACAACATTCAGATAATCCAACTGTCCTAAAGTATACTAAAGCGGACTTCCAACAAATCATGGGACGCTTGAGCGATGGCCAGTTTGACTACAAGATTTTTGATAAAATCGGTGTTGAAACAGTCATCAAGGACCAAGGTTTGGACAACTTGAAAGTTATTGAACTTCCAAGCGACCAACAACCTTACGTTTACCCACTTCTTGCTAAAGGTCAAGATGAGTTGAAAACATTTGTAGACAAACGTATCCAAGAACTCTACAAAGATGGAACGCTTGAAAAATTGTCCAAACAATTCTTCGGAGACACTTATCTACCAGCAGAAGCTGATATTAAATAATTTCTTGAAATCATCCATTCTGCATAAGGTGGATGATTTCTCAGTTTTTAGGGATATAGTTTTAAACTATATATCTGACTATCTAATAACAATTTGTGAAATCAAACAAATTGTGAGATACTAGTACGGTATTATTTTTAAGGAGAAAGAATCATGAAAATCAAAAAATGGCTTGGTGTAGCAGCCCTTGCTACAGTCGCAGGTTTGGCTCTTGCAGCTTGCGGAAACTCAGAAAAGAAAGCAGACAATGCAACAACTATCAAAATCGCAACTGTTAACCGTAGCGGTTCTGAAGAAAAACGTTGGGACAAAATCCAAGAATTGGTTAAAAAAGACGGTATTACCTTGGAATTTACAGAGTTCACAGACTACTCACAACCAAACAAGGCAACTGCTGATGGCGAAGTAGACTTGAACGCTTTCCAACACTATAACTTCTTGAACAACTGGAACAAAGAAAACGGAAAAGACCTTGTAGCGATTGCTGATACTTACATCTCTCCAATCCGCCTTTACTCAGGTTTGAATGGAAGTGACAACAAGTACACTAAAGTAGAAGACATCCCAGCAAACGGAGAAATCGCTGTACCGAACGATGCTACAAACGAAAGCCGTGCGCTTTACTTGCTTCAATCAGCTGGCTTGATTAAATTGGACGTTTCAGGAACTGCTCTTGCAACAGTTGCTAACATCAAAGAAAATCCAAAGAACTTGAAAATCACTGAATTGGATGCTAGCCAAACAGCTCGTTCATTGTCATCAGTTGACGCTGCTGTTGTAAACAATACCTTCGTTACAGAAGCAAAATTGGACTACAAGAAAGCACTTTTCAAAGAACAAGCTGATGAAAATTCAAAACAATGGTACAACATCATCGTTGCGAAAAAAGATTGGGAAACATCACCAAAAGCTGATGCTATCAAGAAAGTAATCGCAGCTTACCACACAGATGAAGTGAAAAAAGTTATCGAAGAAACATCAGACGGTTTGGATCAACCAGTTTGGTAATAAGAAACAGGGAGGTGGGAGAGAAAATTCCACCTCTTGCTTTTGTATAGAGCATGGATTGTAAAGAAGACTATAGGTTCATAGAAAGGTAGAGAGAATATGGTTTTTCCTAGCGAACAAGAACAGATTGAAAAATTTGAAAAGGATCATGTGGCCCAGCATTATTTTGAGGTTTTGCGTACCTTGATTTCTAAGAAGTCGGTCTTTGCCCAACAGGTTGGACTTAAGGAAGTTGCCAACTATCTGGGTGAGATTTTCAAGCGTGTGGGGGCTGAAGTGGAGATTGATGAGACTTATACGGCGCCCTTTGTCATGGCGCATTTCAAGAGTTCGCGTCCAGATGCCAAGACCCTAATTTTCTATAACCACTATGACACTGTGCCAGCGGATGGGGATCAGGTCTGGACAGAGGATCCCTTTACGCTTTCGGTGCGCAATGGCTTCATGTATGGGCGTGGGGTTGATGACGACAAGGGTCATATCACAGCTCGTTTGAGTGCTTTGAGAAAATACATGCAGCACCATGATGACCTGCCTGTCAACATCAGTTTTATCATGGAGGGAGCGGAGGAATCGGCTTCGACAGACCTGGATAAGTATCTGGAAAAACATGCGGATAAACTCCGTGGTGCAGATTTGTTGGTCTGGGAACAAGGAACCAAAAATGCTTTGGAACAGCTGGAAATTTCTGGTGGAAATAAGGGGATTGTGACCTTTGATGCCAAGGTTAAAAGTGCTGATGTGGATATCCACTCTAGTTATGGTGGGGTTGTGGAGTCAGCTCCCTGGTACCTCCTTCAAGCACTACAGTCTCTTCGTGCCGCAGATGGTCGTATCTTGGTTGAAGGTTTGTACGAAGAAGTACAAGAGCCAAATGAACGTGAATTGGCCTTGGTGGATACCTATGCCCAACGAAATCCAGGGGAAATCAGCCAGATTTATGGTTTGGAATTGCCTCTTTTACAAGAGGACCGTGCAGCCTTTCTAAAACGTTTCTTTTTCGAGCCAGCTCTTAATATCGAAGGGATTCAGTCAGGTTATCAAGGACAAGGAGTCAAAACGATTTTGGCTGCAGAAGCCAGCGCTAAGCTAGAAGTTCGTTTGGTTCCTGGCCTAGAACCGCATGATGTTCTGGAAAAAATTCGGAAACAGCTAGACAAAAATGGCTTTGATAAGGTAGAATTATACTATACCTTGGGAGAGATGAGCTATCGCAGCGATATGAGCGCGCCAGCCATTCTCAATGTAATCGAGTTGGCCAAGAAATTCTATCCACAGGGAGTTTCAGTCTTGCCGACGACAGCGGGGACAGGGCCAATGCATACGGTCTTTGATGCCCTAGAGGTGCCAATGGTGGCCTTCGGTCTAGGAAATGCCAATAGTCGAGACCACGGTGGAGATGAAAACGTGCGAATCGCCGATTACTACACCCATATTGAATTAGTAGAGGAGCTGATTAGAAGCTATGAGTAGAGATATTATCAAGTTAGATCAGATCGATGTGACTTTTCATCAAAAGAAGAGAACCATCACAGCGGTCAAGGATGTGACCATTCACATCCAAGAAGGGGATATCTACGGAATCGTTGGATATTCTGGAGCAGGGAAATCAACCCTTGTACGGGTGATTAACCTCTTGCAGAAACCATCTGCAGGCAAAATTACCATTGATGACGATGTGATTTTTGATGGCAAGGTGACCTTGACGGCAGAGCAGTTGCGTCGTAAACGTCAGGATATTGGAATGATTTTCCAGCATTTTAACCTCATGAGTCAAAAGACGGCAGAGGAGAATGTAGCCTTTGCCCTCAAACACTCTGGACTCAGCAAGGAAGAAAAGAAAGCTAAAGTTGCTAAGTTGTTGGACTTGGTTGGCTTGGCGGACCGTGCTGAAAACTACCCTTCACAACTATCTGGAGGGCAAAAGCAGCGTGTGGCCATTGCGCGTGCCTTGGCAAATGATCCAAAAATCTTGATTTCAGACGAGTCAACTTCTGCCCTTGATCCGAAGACAACCAAGCAGATTTTGGCCTTGTTGCAAGATTTGAACCAAAAATTAGGCTTGACTGTTGTCTTGATTACGCATGAAATGCAGATTGTCAAAGATATTGCCAATCGTGTGGCAGTTATGCAGGATGGGCATTTGATTGAAGAGGGTAGTGTTCTTGAAATCTTCTCAGATCCTAAACAACCCTTGACTCAAGACTTTATCTCAACAGCTACAGGCATTGACGAAGCCATGGTCAAAATCGAGAAGCAAGAAATCGTGGAACACTTGTCTGAAAACAGCCTTTTGGTGCAACTCAAGTATGCAGGTGCTTCAACAGACGAGCCACTTTTGAATGAATTGTACAAGCGTTACCAAGTAACGGCTAATATCCTCTATGGAAATATCGAAATTCTCGATGGCACTCCTGTCGGAGAATTGGTGGTGGTTTTGTCAGGTGAAAAAGCAGCGCTAGCAGGCGCCCAAGAAGCTATTCGTCAAGCAGGCGTACAACTAAAAGTATTGAAGGGAGGACAGTAAGATGGAATCATTGATTCAAACCTATTTGCCAAATGTCTATAAAATGGGCTGGGCTGGTCAGGCAGGCTGGGGAACAGCCATCTACCTAACCCTTTATATGACAGTTCTTTCCTTCGTCATCGGAGGTTTCTTGGGGCTTGTTGCAGGTCTCTTCCTTGTCTTGACAGCGCCAGGTGGTGTTTTGGAGAATAAGGTCGTTTTCTGGATTTTAGATAAGATTACCTCTATTTTCCGTGCGGTTCCTTTCATCATCCTCTTGGCAATCTTGTCTCCCCTTTCTCACTTGATTGTGAAGACAAGTATCGGGCCAAATGCAGCCCTTGTCCCACTTTCTTTTGCAGTCTTTGCCTTCTTTGCCCGTCAGGTGCAGGTGGTCTTGGCTGAACTGGATGGCGGTGTCATTGAGGCAGCTCAAGCTAGCGGAGCGACATTCTGGGATATCGTAGGTGTTTACCTATCAGAAGGTCTTCCAGATTTGATCCGTGTGACGACTGTGACCTTGATTTCCCTTGTTGGGGAAACAGCTATGGCTGGTGCGGTTGGAGCCGGCGGTATTGGTAACGTAGCCATCGCTTATGGATTTAACCGTTACAATCACGATGTGACTATCTTGGCAACCATCATTATCATTTTGATTATTTTTGTAATCCAATTCTTGGGAGACTTCTTGACTAAGAAATTGAGCCATAAATAAAATAGGCTCCATAAGATCTATAGGGGATTTACCCACTACAAATATTATAGAGTCATAAATAAAAAAGAGCCGCCTGGCTCTTTTTTAGTAATCAGATTTTCTGTGCAAATTTTTTACTCAAGGCTTGTCCAAGCAAGGCACCCACTAGGGCTCCGATGACAACACTTGCGATAAATAGAATGATAGTTCCAGGATTTGGCGCGACCATGATACGGTCGATATATTCTTGTGATTTTCCTCTTGCTAGAAGGGTTGCCATATAGGCTTTGGGCGCAATCCACATAAGCAAGATTGGACCTGTTGTGCTAAAGGCAAAGAGTATGAAAGAAAGGAAATTCTTAGTTTGGTCCTTGTATTTTCCGAGGTTGGCTACTGCATCTGCTAGCAGACCACAGATAATTCCAGGAAGGAAGGCACCGGCACCGTGTTTAGTTCCCAAGAAAAAGAGGGCGATGACAAGGCCGATAGTGGTAATGGCTCCAAAGCGCGGAATTTTTGTGACCAGAATCATATAGACGCTACCGCCGACAAGGGCAGTAAAGGCAGGCGCATAAAACATGTTTCCAGTTTGGTCAAAGAGATTGCCCAAAAGGACACCAATCCCCATGCAGAGGAAGTAAAGAACTGCAAAAAGCAGTGTAGTTAAGATAGATTTCTTCATGAATTGTCTCCTGATCATTTTTTCACAATTCTCATTGTATCACGGTTTGATGGGATTGTAAATGGGCACTAGAATTTTTTGAAAACGCTTGAAATATGATATAATAGTTTCATAGTTATTTTTAGGGGGGATATCATGGGTAGATTTTTAGACTTTGTCTTTAATCGTTTCTTTTTAGGGATGATTGCGACAGCCTTCTTTTGGCTATTAACTTTAGCAGGAGGGATTATCCTTGGTCTAGCGCCGGCTAGCGCCACCTTGATGAGCCTATATGCAGAACATGGTTATAGCTTTCGGGAATACAGTTTGAAGGAGGCTTGGTCTCTTTATAAGCAAAATTTCGTCTCAAGCAACCTGATTTTCTATAGCTTTCTAGGAGTGGATCTAGTTTTGGTCTATGGCCTGTATCTCTTGGTACAATTGCCTCATCAGACTATTATTCATTTGATTGCGACATTTTTGAATGTTCTAGTAGTTGCCCTGATCTTTTTGGCTTATACAGTATCTTTGAAATTACAAGTTTATTTTGATTTGTCCTATCGAAATAGTCTTAAACTATCCTTGATTGGCATCTTTATGAGCTTAGCGGCTGTGGCCAAGGTTCTCCTTGGGACAGTGCTACTTGTGGCAATTGGTTACTATATGCCTGCCCTACTTTTCTTTGTAGGAATTGGGATGTGGCATTTCTTTATCAGTGATATGTTGGAACCGGTCTATGAAAGTATCCATGAAAAATTGGCGACAAAGTAGAATGAAGCAGTTTTGGCTACATACGCTTCTGCGAACCTACAGTTCAGTTATGATGATTATTATTGCGAGTTTTGCAATCTTACTCTCTTACGCTGACTGGGATTCACGTGAAAAGGAAGCTCAAAGAGTAGCCCAGCGTGTAACTGCTAGAACAGTGAGTGAAATTGAATATTACCATAGAGAGTCAACCCAGATAGCTCAGGCTTTAGTTGAAAATCAAGCTCGTATTGAGGGAATCTATAAATACTTTAGCCTTAGCATGCCAGACTATTTTTACTGGCAATTAGAGCGGAAAGCTTCGCCTTATGTATCAGTCTCTCTGCATGAAAATGTTGATGACCTCTATGTTCGAAATGATTTTGTAACTGGAGTGGCCATTGCTTTTCAAGATTACAAGGAAGTCTATGTTTCTACTAAAGACAAACGTAGTGGAGAAAAAATCAGGGCTGAGGATTTCAAACCAGCAGGAAATAGTTTTGCCATTCCGGTGTCAGATCCAGTGTCAGATCAAGACTTAGGAGTGATTTACATCTCCTTGGATCCTGCTGTTTTATACCATGCCATTGATAATACTAGAGGTCATACTCCGATGGCAGTAACAGTGACCTCACCTTTTGATACGGAGATTTTTCATATTGGTGAAACAGTTGATAAGGAGAGTGAAAATTGGCTAGTTGGGTTAACTTCTCATGGTTATCAGGTTCAGGTGGCAGTTCCCAAAAACTTTGTTTTACAAGGAACAGTGACTAGCTCTGCTTTGATTGTGAGCTTGAGCCTTCTCTTTATTGTCATTCTTTATCTGACTTTGAGGCAGACCTTTGCTAACTACCAAAAGCAGGTAGTGGATTTGGTGGATTCTATTCAAGCTATTGCCCAAGGAGAGGAAGGTCTTCGTATTGACACACTTGAAAAGGATCAGGAATTGCTCCTAATCGCGGAGACGACCAATGATATGTTAGATCGTTTGGAAAAGAACATCCATGATATTTATCAGCTAGAGCTTAGTCAAAAAGATGCCAATATGCGGGCCCTGCAGGCGCAAATCAATCCTCATTTTATGTATAATACGCTGGAGTTCTTGCGCATGTATGCAGTTATGCAGAGTCAAGATGAGTTGGCAGATATCATTTATGAATTCAGTAGTCTCTTGCGGAACAATATTTCTGACGAAAGAGAAACTCTTCTCAAACAGGAATTGGAATTTTGCCGTAAATACAGCTATCTCTGCATGGTTCGCTATCCCAAGTCCATTGCCTATGGTTTCAAGATAGATCCAGAGTTAGAGAATATGAAGATTCCCAAGTTTACCTTGCAACCGCTGGTAGAAAACTATTTCGCGCATGGTGTTGACCACAGGCGGACAGATAATGTGATTAGCATCAAGGCGCTTAAACAGGATGGTTTTGTGGAAATTTTAGTGGTAGATAATGGCCGTGGAATGTCGGTTGAAAAATTGACAAGTATTCGAGAAAAATTAAGTCAGAGACATTTTGAACACCAAGCCAGTTACAGTGATCAAAAGCAGTCTATCGGGATTGTCAATGTCCATGAGCGGTTTGTGCTCTATTTTGGGGACCGCTATGCCATTACGATAGAGTCTGCGGAGCAAGCAGGTGTTCAGTATCGTATTACAATTCAAGATGAGTAGAAAGGGAGAAAATGTATAAAGTATTATTAGTAGATGATGAGTACATGGTGACAGAAGGTCTGAAACGTTTGATTCCCTTTGATAAGTGGGATATGGAGGTCGTCGCAACAGCCAGTCATGCCGATGAAGCCCTAGAATATGTTCAGGAAAATCCCCTCGATGTCATCATTTCAGATGTCAATATGCCCGACAAAACAGGGCTTGATATGATTCGGGAAATGAAAGAGATCTTACCAGATGCCGCCTATATCCTGCTTTCAGGTTATCAGGAGTTTGAGTATGTAAAAAGAGCCATGAATCTTAGTGTGGTGGACTATTTGGTCAAGCCTGTTGATAAGGTAGAGTTAGGAAATCTGCTGGAGAAGATTGCAGATCAGCTCGGCGAGAGAGGGAAGAAAAGCCAGACCCTCAGTCAAGATTTAGACGAGACTGGATTTGTTAGTTATTTAGGGGATAAGGAGAATTGGTGGATAGGTCTATCCAAGGAAAAACAAGGTTCCTTCACCATTCCCTACTATGTCTTGGGTCAAGATTGGCAGATTTTCATTTCTGACCAACCCCTAGATGGTTTGGTCGTTACACCTTTTGAAGCTCCTTATCAAGAACACTTTGAACGCTGGAAGCTGAATGCTGAGAAAGCCCTCTTTTACGGCTCTGTAAATCTACAGCAGTCTCAGAGTCTCTTTGCCTACTACGAACCGATTTATAGGGTTATCATTCAGGGGAATCTCAATCAAATCGTAGAAGAGTTGAACCTCTTGGAGAAGGTGGTTCTTGAAAATACACCTCGTGTTCCGATTACCAAACAGCTTTTTATCCAGTTTGTCATGGATGTCTTTCACTTGTTTGAACATCTCAAAGCTGATGATATGACGGACATTGTCAAAACCATTCATGCTATTCAATCCTTCGATGAATTGGTTTCTTATATCAAGGAAACTCTGACCAGCTTTTTCGGTCAATACCGCATGAATGAAAATGTGGTCAGTGTGCTGGAAGTCATTGGTCGTGATTACCAAAAAGAGCTTTCCCTCAAGGATATCAGTAAGGCCCTCTTTATCAATCCTGTCTATCTAGGTCAGTTGATTAAGCGAGAAACCGATTCGACCTTTGCAGAATTACTAAACAAACAACGTATTAAGGCTGCTCAGCAGCTCTTGCTTTCAACCAGTGACAGTATCGAAGATATTTGTTATGCTGTTGGTTACAGTAACCTTGGATATTTCTATAAAGTGTTCCGAAAATTGTGCGGAAAATCGCCAAAAGCCTACCGAAAACAGGTAGAAACGATACTGTAAGATTTGTATTCCTTTACAAAATGTGCTATAATATGAATAATATTATTAGGAGGTTCTATCATGAAAAAGAAACCGATTTATCTATGGGTCTTGCTAATCTTGTCTGCTCTTATTTCAGCAATGTCTCTGTTTGGAATGTTGAGTCCCTTACCTAGCAAAGAAGCTCTTCGTGCCGCTCAGAAACAAGTTGCAGGGGTCAGTGCTCAGCAATTAGAAGACCAGCTTAATTACAACTATGGAGTAGCAGAAGCGTATCATTCTATTTTTAATATGGCCTTGATTGTGCTATCTGCTATTTTAGTGGTCGTAGCGATTGTCTTCCTTATTCGTAAGAATTTGCAATATGCAAACTATACTTACGTTGGCTATGTTTTGTTAGCTATTATCGGTTCGATTTATGGCTATGTTGGTTTACAGGACGCTGTGCAGTTGGTTCAAGATGAGAGCATGCGTTTGACAATGAGTATTGGTTCAAAAGCTGTCAGCATTTTCTATATCGTCATCAATGTTCTCTTCCTAGCCCTTGTCTTCTATAAGATGTGGCGTCAGCAGAAAGCCTTGGCAGAAGAAGAGGAAGCAGAAAATCTTGCCTAAGTATTGACAAAAAAGAACTATCAAGATACAATCTTGGTAGTTCTTTTTCGATTAAAAATAAAATCATGGAGGTACATATGAAGACAATTTCTTTAGTTTATATTAGTTTGAGTGGCAACACTGAAAGTTTTGTGACGCGCTTGAAAGACTATCTCTTGTCCCAGTACAAAGGGATTGAGGTTCAAAAGATTCATATCAAGGATTTGGTCAAGGAAGGTCGCGATTTCTATGAAATGGACCATCCCTATGTCGCTTTTTTGCCGACCTATCTCGAAGGTGGGAATGGCGTTGATAACGGAGATGTCGAGATCTTGACGACACCCGTTGGGGATTTTATCGCCTATGGTGACAATGCTAGTAAGTGTTTTGGCGTGGTTGGTTCAGGAAATCGTAACTTTAATAACCAATACTGCCTGACAGCTAAGCAATACAGTCAACGTTTTGGTTTCCCTGTCTTGGCTGACTTTGAAATGCGAGGCATGCTGGAAGATATCAAACATGTCGCAGCTATTATCGCAGATTTGTATGAGTTGGAAAAGGAGAATTAAAGTCAATATAAGAGGCACTTGGGATTTTTCAACTGTTTTTTTGAGTATAAACAGTCTTTGAGAACGCAAAAAAGCATAAGTTCAGGTCTTTAAAACCTTGTTCTTATGCTTTTTATCATAGAAATATTTGCTGAATGGTCTCTTGAAATGAAACCTTATACTCAATGAAAATCAAAGAGCAAACTAGGAAACTAGCCGCAGGCTGTACTTGAGTACGGCAAGGCGACGTTGACGTGGTTTGAATTTGATTTGCGAAGAGTATTATCTTCATCTCGCGCTTGTCCCTTACCCTGCTTTTCCGATTGCGAGTGCGTAGATAAAGAAGATGGCGAAGCCAAAGAGGAAAATCAATCCTGCAATGGCAAGGTGTTTGAGCCAAGAAGGAAGATTTTTGTTTTCACGCGTTACCAAGGCGTAGTTTAAAAGAGCGAAGAATGGTGTTGTCAGGAAAGAACCAATCATAGCAAAGCGGAGCATGGTTGAAACCTGACCAGCGAAGAACTTGATAATGACGATACCGATGATAGCAGTGATGGTCATCCAGATGTTCAAAGATTTACGATTGTCTTCTTTTTGACTGATTAGCAGTCGGAGAGATTCCTGATTAACACGAGAATAGCCATCTATAACAGTAATAACTGTTCCAAAGATACACAGGAAGGCAATAAAGGTAATCAAGTAACGGGACCATTCGCCAAGAACAGAGGCATACATGCCCACGAATTGAGAGATGTATTTGGCTGAAGCAGCTTCAACCGCCTGCCCTGTAGGATACTGAATCAGTGCTCCTAGTGCCACAAAGAAGACGGCTAGAATAGCTGTTCCAATATAACCAGTGTTAAAGTCAAACAGAGCGTCTTCTGTGTTAAAGTTGACGGTCTTTCTCTTTTCAGCAGACCAAAGTGAATTGATAGCTGAAATTTCAATAGGAGCCGGCATCCATCCTAGGAGGGAGACGATGAAGGGCAGAGCTGCCATTTGCCAAGGTGTCTTCTCGATAAAATCAGAGCTGTATTCGGGATGCTTGACCGCTGCAATGATAACTGCAAGAACAGTTGCAATGGTCAAAGCTGACATGATCCATTTTGCCATGCCGTCTAAGAGTTTGTAGCCTCCAAAGAGTAACATAGCCCAAATGATTGCAACGAGAATGAGGGACCACTGAGTGATGCTCAGACCGATCATTGAGAAGGCACTGGCGATGATAGCTGAGCACAGAATGGCGACACCAGCTGTGTTGACCATAGCCGAAAAGACATTGAGGATAAAGAAAATCCAGAGATAGAGTTTTCCTTTTTCGGCATAACCTTCAACCAAAGTCTTTCCAGTATCAGCTGTGTATTCAGCACCAAAACGGAAAAATGGATATTTAAAGACATTGGCTAAGATGACCAAGAGGAGTAGCGACCACCCATAAGAACCACCAGCTTGAGTGGAAGATACAATGTGAGAACCACCAACAGCAGCAGAAGCCATTAGGATTCCAGGTCCCATTGCTTTTAGTTTACTTGTCCAGGTTGATTGATTTAACGAAATAGCTTGTGACATGATAGATGCTCCTTTTTGAATTTTCAGAATAATCTGGATATGTAATCTATATTCTACAAAAAACTTTGGGAAAATGCAAGATGATTTTGAAAAAAGATAGAAAATTACAGAAAATTTACAAAGAAAATCTGAAAATAACTACTATGATAGAACGGTGCAGCAGGATAAAGCAAAACCGAGAAGTTTCTTTCTCGGTTTTGCTTATTATGAGGTTCTTACTTTCTATGCTCCAAGAGTTGATTGATATGGTTTACTTTTTTTGATGCTCTTTTATAGGAAATAGTCCAAATGATGAGGTAGACAATCGCAAACTCGATAATGAGCTGGAGATAGAAGATCCAGTGGAAGGGGAACCAACCTGCCAGAGTTGCTAGTGGGACAAAGCCTACTAGCATGAGGAAAAAATGAGTCAGAGTCGCACGAAGCATGCTCCAGTCACGGCTGAATAATCGTTTACCAAAGTTGAAGAGAATACCGATGGCTGCCCAGATAAGTGTGCAGTAGAGCAAGACCAAGGCACCGTGAACCTGATGTTGAGCCATCACTTGTCCGATCAGAGATTCAGGACTCAGTGGTGCGTAGGTATTTGGTGCATAAATGAGTGAAAAGATGATAGAGAGGATGAGACCGATGAGGACACCAGTAGCTGCGTCGTGGAAGATTTGTTTTTTCATAGTTCTAATTTCTCCTTGATGGTTTTTAGATAACGGCGTGAAGAGTAGGTGAAGCTTTCGTTTTTCAAGAAAATTTCTACTAGGCCGTTGGGGGTGAGCTTGAGATGAGAGATGGAATCGATATTGATGATTTCTGATTGGGAAATTTGGATAAAATTGGTTGGCAGGAGTTCAAGGACTTGATAGAGCCGTAAATCAATGTTGTAGGTCTGACTCGCCGTTTCTGCTAGAACCTTCCGATTCTCGATATAGAAGCGTTGTATCTTACCAATCTCAACGAGATAGACCTGATTATCGATTTTCCCTTTGATTGTTTCTGTTCGATCCAGATTTTCTGCGAACTCGATGACTTTTTGGACTTTTTCGGTTTCTTGAGGTGCTTGGACAATCAGCTTTTCCTCCTTGTAAGTTTCACTAATCTGTAGTTCTACTTTCATAAATTTCTCTCCTTGTTTTTCATACAAAATTGTGATCACTTCTTGTACACCTTTATTAAACACTATTTTACGACACCTGGCAAGGTACTTTGTCTATGTGGAGGGATTTTACTCCTATGTGGCACTTGCTTTTCGGTCCTTTCTGAAATATGGTATAATAGCACTAATCAATTTCTAGGAAAATAGATACGGAAGGGGGCTGAAAGATGTCTCATATTATTGAATTGCCAGAGGTGCTGGCAAACCAGATTGCAGCTGGAGAGGTTATCGAGCGTCCAGCTAGCGTTGTTAAGGAGCTGGTAGAAAATGCCATTGATGCTGGCTCTAGTCAGATTATCATTGAGATTGAGGAAGCTGGTCTCAAGAAGATTCAAATCACGGATAATGGTCATGGAATTGCCCACGATGAGGTGGAATTGGCCCTGCGCCGCCATGCGACTAGTAAGATAAAAAATCAAGCAGACCTCTTTCGGATTCGGACGCTTGGTTTTCGTGGTGAAGCCTTGCCTTCTATAGCGTCTGTTAGTGTTTTGACTCTGTTGACTGCGGTGGATGGCGCAAGTCACGGGACCAAGCTAGTCGCGCGTGGGGGAGAAGTTGAGGAAGTCATCCCAGCGACTAGTCCTGTGGGGACCAAGGTTTGTGTAGAGGATCTCTTCTTCAACACGCCTGCCCGCCTCAAGTATATGAAGAGCCAGCAAGCAGAGTTGTCTCATATCATTGATATTGTCAACCGTCTGGGCTTGGCCCATCCTGAGATTTCTTTCAGTTTAATTAGTGATGGTAAGGAAATGACGCGAACAGCGGGAACAGGTCAATTGCGCCAAGCTATCGCAGGGATTTACGGTTTGGCGAGTGCCAAGAAGATGATTGAAATTGAGAATTCTGACCTAGATTTCGAAATTTCAGGTTTTGTGTCCTTGCCGGAGTTAACTCGGGCCAATCGCAACTATATCAGCCTTTTCATCAATGGTCGTTATATCAAGAACTTTTTACTAAATCGTGCTATTCTTGACGGTTATGGCAGTAAGCTCATGGTGGGCCGTTTTCCACTGGCTGTCATTCATATCCATATCGATCCTTATCTAGCGGATGTCAATGTGCATCCGACCAAGCAAGAGGTGCGGATTTCCAAGGAAAAAGAACTGATGACGCTGGTTTCAGAAGCTATTGCAAATAGCCTCAAGGAACAAACCTTGATACCAGATGCCTTGGAAAATCTTGCCAAATCGACCGTGCGCAATCGTGAGAAGGTGGAGCAGACCATTCTCCCACTCAAAGAAAATACGCTCTACTATGAGAAAACTGAGCCGACAAGACCTAGTCAAGCTGAGGTGGCTGATTATCAGGTAGAATTGACTGATGAAGGACAGGATCTAACCCTCTTTGCCAAGGAAACCTTGGACCAATTGACCAAGCCAGCAAAACTGCATTTTGCAGAGAGAAAACCTGCTAACTATGACCAACTAGACCATCCAGAGTTAGATTTAGCCAGTCTGGATAAAGCCTATGATAAGCTAGAGCGAGAAGAATCTTCAAGCTTCCCAGAGTTGGAATTTTTCGGGCAAATGCATGGGACCTATCTCTTTGCTCAAGGGCGAGATGGACTCTACATCATAGACCAACATGCGGCTCAGGAACGGGTCAAGTATGAGGAGTACCGTGAAAGCATTGGTGATGTTGACCAGAGCCAGCAACAACTCCTAGTGCCCTACATCTTTGAATTTCCAGCGGATGATGCTCTGCGTCTCAAGGAAAGAATGGCACTTTTAGAGGAAGTGGGCGTCTTTCTAGCAGAGTACGGAGAAAATCAATTCATCTTACGCGAACATCCTATTTGGATGGCAGAGGAGGAAATTGAGTCAGGTATCTATGAAATGTGCGACATGCTACTCTTGACCAAGGAAGTTTCTATCAAGAAATATCGAGCAGAGTTGGCTATCATGATGTCCTGCAAGCGGTCTATCAAGGCCAATCATCGTATTGATGATCATTCAGCTAGACAACTCCTCTATCAGCTTTCTCAATGTGACAATCCCTATAACTGTCCCCACGGACGTCCTGTTTTGGTGCATTTTACCAAGTCGGATATGGAAAAGATGTTCCGACGCATTCAGGAAAATCACACCAGTCTCCGTGAGTTGGGGAAATATTAAACTAAAAGGAAAACTATGTACGAATATTTAAAAGGAATCATTACCAAAATTACTGCTAAATACATTGTTCTTGAAGTCAACGGTATCGGTTATATTTTGCATGTGGCCAATCCCTATGCCTACTCAGGTCAGGTCAACCAAGAAGCTCAAATTTATGTGCATCAAGTTGTACGTGAGGACGCCCATCTGCTTTATGGCTTTCGCTCAGAAGACGAGAAGAAGCTCTTTCTCAGTCTGATTTCGGTTTCTGGGATTGGTCCTGTATCAGCTCTTGCTATTATCGCTGCTGATGACAATGCTGGCTTGGTTCAAGCCATCGAAACCAAGAACATCACCTACTTGACCAAGTTCCCTAAAATTGGTAAGAAAACAGCCCAGCAGATGGTGCTAGACTTGGAAGGCAAGGTAGTAGTTGCAGGAGATGACCTTCCTGCCAAGGTGGCAGTGCAAGCTAGCGCTGAAAACCAAGAATTGGAAGAAGCTATGGAGGCCATGTTGGCTCTGGGATACAAGGCAACAGAGCTCAAGAAAATCAAGAAATTCTTTGAAGGAACGACAGATACAGCTGAGAACTACATCAAGTCGGCCCTTAAAATGTTGGTCAAATAGGAGCAGAGCATGACAAAACGTTGTTCGTGGGTCAAGATGACCAATCCGCTCTACCTTGCCTATCATGATGAAGAGTGGGGTCATCCCCTCCATGATGACCAAGCATTGTTTGAGTTGTTGTGTATGGAAACCTATCAGGCAGGCCTGTCTTGGGAAACGGTACTAAACAAACGCCAAGCTTTCCGAGAAGCATTTCATAGCTATCAAATTCAAGCGGTCGCAGAGATGACTGACACTGAATTGGAAGCCTTGCTGGAGAATCCAGCCATCATTCGAAATAGAGCCAAGATTTTTGCTACACGCGCTAACGCCCAAGCCTTTCTACAACTACAGGCAGAGTACGGCTCTTTTGATGCCTATCTTTGGTCTTTTGTTGAGGGGAAAACGATCGTTAATGATGTTCCCGACTACCGCCAAGCCCCAGCTAAAACACCCTTGTCTGAAAAATTAGCCAAAGATCTCAAAAAACGAGGCTTCAAGTTCACAGGACCAGTCGCCGTCTTGTCTTTTCTACAAGCAGCAGGGTTAGTTGATGACCATGAGAATGATTGTGAGTGGAAAAGCGGTCATTAGTGTGTACAGGTAACTCGCATATCTGAGAATAGAATATAGAAAAAAGCTGAGAAACTTTTCCCAGCTTTTTATATATACTATTAGATTTGTTAGAGTGAAGTCAAAAAAGTGATTCCACCTAAAATAACACCAGCTGAATTTGGAATGATTAGTATCCAATCCTTCTTAGGTTCCTTTGTCCATCCATAAATAACCCAGATTAAGCAAGATATAGCAGCTGATAAAGGTTGAAATGGTTGAGCTTTATTTCCCTGTAAATTAGCGATAATTTGAGGTATGTAGGCAATAAATACTATAATTCCAATAAAGGCACCAATAGAACCTACGATTCGATTAATTTTTTGTTTTGTCATATACACCTCCTTCAAAAGGATAACATAGAAATTAGCGAAATGCAATAAATTCAGATACAAATTGTAACGAAAACGAATACAAAAGCACAAAAATAGAGAAACTATTTATTTTTTGTTATAGTCAAAGCGAATGACTTGCTCCTGTGCATCTACATGGGCATGGACGCCAAAGGGGACAATTGCTCTTGGAGTTGCGTGGCCAACATTTAGATTATAGAGAATCGGGATATTGCTGTCAATAATATCCAATAGTGCCTCTTTATAGTCGCCATAGAAAGTTTCATCCATAGGTTTTCCGACCAGGAGTCCACTGATGACCGCGAATATGCCAGTGTCCTTTAAAGTCCGCAACATCTTTTTGAAGTCTTCCGGCTCAGGCTTTTCTTCGCTTGTTTCTAGCAAGAGGATTTTTCCTTCCCAGTCTGACAAGTCAGGGAAAAGTCTGTATTTTTGGCAGAGCTCCGTGCTATCTGCGTATCGAGAGTTGTCAAAGATATCGTAGAGGGATTCGAGGCAACCGCCGAGGATTTCCCCCTCGAACTGGGCATTTCCTTGTAACAAGTCAAAACCAGTATTTGTATGACTGATACGAGGTGTTCCTAGAGCCTTGGGACTAAAATCAGTTCGTTCCTCATACCAAACGTCACTAGGGCGGATTTCTGAGATTCTTCCCGTCTCAATCAATTCTTTAAAGTAGTGAAGGCTATAGGGCAACATCTCCTTGTCTAATTCACAAATGTCTGCTAAGAAGGATTGACCATAAAAAGTCTTGATTCCTAGTTTATGCAACATGAGATGGTTCATAGTTGTATCCGAGAAGCCAAGAAAAATCTTTTGTTTGATAACCTTTTGTAGTTGCTCATTTTCAAAAAGATAAGGTAGTAAGCGATAGGTATCGTCTCCACCGATGGCGCATAGGATCATGTCGATGCTATCATCAGAAAAGGCATGAATCAAATCCTCTGCACGCGCTTCAGGATGGTCCTTGATAAAGTCTAATCCTTTTTGCGAATGGGGCAAAAAGATAGGATTGAGTTCCAGGTCCTTGAGACGTTGGACACCCAAGTCCATTTCGTGTTTGACAAAGTCCTCTCCGATAATGCCACTAGATAAACTAACAATACCAATAGTAGAAACCATATCTTATCCTCCTAGAAATAGATTGAGCCTATTTTATCACAAAAGAGAAGACTATAGGGATTAGAGTCAGAGGTTCTATTGTATATCAAGAAAGCAAGAAAAAGCAACCGCATCTGCAGTTGCTTTTATCATTCTTCTTAATAACGTGTTGGTCCTGCACTTGCGCTGCGGATATTCAAGCGTTTCTTGAGATAGAAGCGAAGGGCTAGGAGGGCTGCTCCGATAATAGCCAGTGGCACTGGAGCAAGTACGGGGTTAAGGCTAGCTGGTAGGAAGCTTGTTGCAAAGAAGACAAGCAACCAAAGGAACATAGAAGCTAGGATAACCAGTACAGATTTCCAGAAAGGTGGACGCTGACTGCGGTCCATATCTGGTCCATAGTATTGGTAAACGAAGTAGTACATCAAGTAGAAGGCAAATCCACCAACCAGTCCAACTAGCAGGAGGGTAATCAAACCGTAACCGATAGCCTGATCTGCTGAGAAGAAGGTTGTGAGGGCGCTGACGAGGGCGAAGAGGCTAGTGATGAAAAGGGCTGAGTCCATAATCATGAGTTTTGGATCATCATTTTCTTTTGGATGCTCTTTTTCATATTGCTCCTTGACAGTGAAGCTGTGAGCCCAGTGAGTTGGTGCGCCATAGAGGGAGCGAGCAGTCGTACCTTTGGCTTGCTCTTCAAGGATTTGAGGAATGACTTCCTCAAAAATAGTCTTGATTTCAGCGTCTGTTTTTCCATCTTTGATGAATTGTTGGGTAGCGATGTGGATAAATTCTTGATTTTTCTTTGTTAATTTTTGTAGATCAATCTGAGACATAGGAACTCCTCTTAGAACCATTTTTTATGGATGAGATAGAGAGTGAGCGAGACACTCATAGCAAAGGCGATAAAGACGATTAACCAGAAGGCATTTGGCTCTCCGTTTAGGGGGATTTCATTATCCTTAAAGTTCATCCCGTAGGCAGAAAAGACCATGGTTGGGATGGACATAACGATGGTCACAAGGGCCAAGGTTTTCATGATGTTGTTCTGGTTGTTGGAAATGATAGAGGCAAAGGTCTCTGTCATAGAATGCAAGACGTTTCCATAAATGTCTGCCATCTCGATGGCCTGTTGGGTTTCAATCAGGGTATCTTCAAGCAGGTCTTCGTCCTCAAGGTATTTCTTGATATTGCTGGTTGAGCTGGTCAATTTCTTAATCACGCGCTCATTTGTTTTGAGGGAGGCCTTGAAATAGACGATGGTTTTTTCCAATTCCATGAGCTCAATCAATTCTTCATTACGAGTTGATTGATGCAGTTGACTTTCGATTTGTTCACTCTTACGATCAATCGAACGAAGGGCTGTTAGGTAAAGCTCTGCATTGCGATAGAGAATCTGAAAGATGAAACGCGAACGCATGAAGGTGTAGAAATTACGCAATCGACGGTTGATAAAGACATCGAGGACCGGTAATGGTTCCAAACAAGTAGTGATAATGGTTTCCTCTGTGATGATAATACCAAGCGGGATGGTGACGTAGTAGGTGCGGTTATTTCTTTCCTCTGTGACTGGCACGTCAACGATAATCAGGGTGTACTCGTCTTCAATCGTAATACGAGACATTTCTTCCGCATCGAGCGGTGCTCGAAGGTCGGCAATATCGATATCGAAGGCGTTAGCGATTTCGAGTGATTCATTTTGAGTCGGATTGACGAGATTGATCCAAGTACCCGGTTCAAGCGTATCGATCTCTTTAAATTCAGTTGTTGTAGAGAGAAAAACTTGTTTCATATCCCTTATCCTTTCTCATTTTTCAGATTTTTTCACACCGTACTATTATACTACAAAATCAGCCTTTTGGGTAATAGAATCTCACTTTTTTTGGTATAATGGTAAGCAATAATGGACTAGAAAGAACAAAGATGCAAGATAAAATTGTCATTCATGGGGCGCGTGCCCATAATTTAAAAAATATTGATGTGGAGATTCCACGAGACAAGCTAGTTGTTGTGACAGGCTTGTCAGGTTCAGGGAAATCCAGTCTGGCCTTTGATACCCTCTATGCTGAGGGACAACGTCGCTATGTAGAGAGTTTGTCAGCCTACGCTCGCCAGTTCTTGGGCAATATGGAAAAACCAGATGTAGATGCTATTGATGGTCTCAGCCCAGCTATTTCTATCGACCAGAAAACGACTAGCAAAAACCCTCGTTCGACGGTGGGAACTACGACTGAAATCAATGACTATCTGCGTCTCCTCTACGCGCGTGTGGGGACGCCTTACTGTATCAACGGGCATGGGGCTATCAAGGCCTCTTCTGTGGAGCAAATCGTGGATAAGGTTTTGGAGTTGCCAGAACGCCAGCGCCTGCAAATCTTGGCCCCTGTCATCCGCAAGAAAAAAGGCCAACATAAGAGTGTCATTGAGAAGGTTCAGAAAGACGGGTATGTCCGTGTCCGTGTGGATGGGGAAGTCTATGATGTGATCGAAGTGCCAGACTTGTCTAAGAGCAAGCAACACAATATTGATGTCGTGGTTGACCGTATTGTTATCAAGGAGGGTATCCGTAGTCGCCTCTTTGATTCCATTGAGGCTGCCCTTCGTATTGCAGAAGGTTATGTCATTATCGATACTATGGACGACTCTGAGTTGCTCTTCTCTGAGCATTATGCCTGTCCAGTTTGTGGCTTTACTGTTCCAGAGTTAGAGCCACGTCTCTTCTCATTCAATGCTCCTTTTGGCTCTTGTAGTGAGTGTGACGGCTTGGGCATCAAGCTGGAGGTGGATACTGATTTGGTAGTGCCAGATGCCAGCAAAACCTTACGTGAGGGAGCCTTGGCTCCTTGGAATCCTATCTCATCCAACTACTATCCAAACATGCTAGAGCAGGCCATGACAGCCTTTGGAGTGGATATGGATAAGACTTTTGAGGACTTGTCAGAAGAGGATAAGAACTTGATTCTCTATGGGTCTGATGGCAAGGAATTCCATTTCCACTATGAGAATGAATTTGGTGGCGTGCGCGATATCGATATTCCTTTTGAGGGAGTTGTCAATAATATCAAGCGTCGCTATCACGAGACAAACAGCGATTACACTCGCACCCAGATGCGTCTTTACATGAATGAGCTGACCTGCGGAACTTGTCACGGCTATCGTCTCAATGACCAGGCCTTGTCTGTCCGTGTGGGTGGCGAGCAAGGGCCACATATCGGAGAAATTTCAGACCTGTCTATCGCAGACCACTTGGACTTGGTGAGCCAGCTAACCTTGTCTGAAAATGAAGCCATCATTGCTCGCCCTATTCTCAAGGAAATCAAGGATCGTTTGACCTTCCTCAATAACGTGGGTCTTAACTATCTGACCCTGTCTCGTTCGGCAGGAACCCTTTCAGGTGGGGAAAGTCAGCGTATTCGCTTGGCGACCCAGATTGGTTCCAACTTATCAGGTGTCCTTTATATCTTGGATGAGCCGTCAATCGGTCTCCACCAGAGGGATAATGACCGTCTCATTGCCAGTCTCAAAAAGATGCGTGATTTGGGTAATACTCTCATCGTGGTGGAACATGACGAAGATACCATGCGTGAGGCGGATTATCTGATTGATGTTGGTCCCGGTGCAGGTGTTTTTGGTGGGGAGATTGTCGCCGCAGGTACGCCCAAGCAGGTAGCTCGTAACAGTAAGTCTATCACAGGCCAGTACTTGTCAGGCAAACGTGCTATTCCAGTGCCAACAGAGCGCCGTGTGGGGAATGGTCGTTTTATCGAAGTGACAGGAGCGCGTGAGAACAACCTGCAAAATGTCACGGCTCGCTTCCCACTAGGAAAATTCATCGCAGTGACAGGTGTGTCGGGCTCAGGGAAATCAACCTTAATCAACAGCATTCTCAAAAAAGCCATTGCCCAGAAGCTCAACCGTAATTCAGACAAACCTGGTAAGTTTAAGACTATTACAGGGATTGAGCATGTCGACCGCTTGATTGATATTGACCAGAGCCCTATTGGACGGACGCCGAGGTCCAACCCAGCTACCTATACGGGAGTTTTTGACGATATACGTGACCTCTTTGCTCAGACTAATGAAGCCAAGATTCGAGGCTACAAGAAGGGGCGTTTCAGTTTCAATGTCAAGGGTGGGCGCTGTGAAGCCTGCTCAGGTGACGGGATTATCAAGATTGAGATGCACTTCTTGCCAGATGTTTATGTAGCTTGTGAGGTCTGCCACGGAACCCGCTACAATAGTGAAACCCTAGAAGTTCACTACAAGGAAAAGAATATCTCGCAGGTCTTAGATATGACTGTCAACGATGCGGTGGAGTTCTTCCAACATATTCCAAAGATTCAACGTAAACTTCAGACTATCAAGGATGTGGGACTTGGTTATGTGACATTGGGGCAACCTGCTACCACCCTTTCTGGGGGAGAAGCTCAGCGTATGAAACTGGCTAGTGAACTTCACAAACGATCGACAGGAAAATCTTTCTACATTCTGGATGAGCCGACGACAGGTCTTCATACCGAGGATATTGCTCGCTTGCTTAAGGTCTTGGCTCGCTTTGTAGACGATGGCAATACAGTTCTTGTCATTGAGCACAATCTGGATGTCATTAAGACAGCAGACCATATTATTGACTTGGGACCTGAAGGTGGTGTCGGTGGTGGAACCATCATCGCAACAGGAACTCCAGAAGAAGTAGCGGCCAATGAAGCCAGCTACACAGGACATTATTTGAAAGGAAAGTTACATCATGAATAAACGTGTACAAGCATTTCTAGCTAAAATGCAAGAAAAAGAACTAGATGGTATCATCATCAATAACCTTAAAAACGTCTATTACCTGACTGGTTTTTGGGGCTCAAACGGAACAGTCTTTATCAGCCGTGACCGTCAGGTCTTGGTGACAGACTCTCGCTATATCATTGCGGCCAAGCAAGAAACCAGTGGTTTTGAGATTGTGGCTGACCGTGATGAATTGGCTGTCATTGCAGGAATTGTCAAGGATATGGGTTTGTCTCGTATTGGTTTTGAGGATGAGATTTCAGTGTCTTATTATCACCGTATGCAGGCAGCCTTTGAAGGAATTGACTTACTTCCACAAACTCAGTTTGTCGAAGGTCTTCGAATGATTAAGGATGAGGCAGAGATTGCAGCGATTCGCAAGGCTTGTTCTATCTCAGACCAAGCTTTCCGCGATGCGCTTGACTTTATTAAGCCAGGAAAGACTGAAATTGAGATTGCCAACTTCCTTGACTTCCGCATGCGTGAGTTGGGAGCATCTGGCTTGTCTTTTGACACTATCTTAGCTAGCGGTATCAACTCTTCTAAACCCCATGCCCATCCTATGCATAAACCGGTGGAGCTGGGAGAAGCTATTACCATGGATTTCGGATGTCTTTATGACCACTATGTCAGCGATATGACACGGACTATCTATCTGGGGCATGTCAGCGACGAGCAGGCAGAGATTTACAATACGGTTCTCAAAGCCAACCAAGCCTTAATCGATCAAGCCAAGGCAGGCTTAGGCTTCCGTGACTTTGATAAAATCCCTCGTGATATTATCATCGAGGCAGGCTATGGCGACTACTTTACTCACGGTATTGGCCACGGTATTGGCCTGGATATCCATGAGGAACCATACTTTAGCCAGACTTCTACAGAAACTATTAAGGCAGGTATGGCCTTGACAGATGAGCCAGGTATCTATATCGAAGGCAAATATGGCGTTCGTATCGAGGATGATATCCTGATTACAGAGACAGGTTGTGAATTATTGACTCTTGCTCCAAAAGAGTTGATAGTTATCTAAGAGTTAAACAACTCAAATGATTGACTTTTAAATTTTAAAGGTTTATACTGAAAGACGAAAACGGTAGGTGAGGCTACCATAGGGATACGGATGACTACCGCAAAGCAGTGGAGACACTACTCGTTGGTCAACAGTCCTGGTCGCGAAGGCCAAGACTAAGCTCATTACATTGCCCTATGGAGTTAAAGCTTGAACGAAAAACAGATAATTAGTTTTTTAATCCTGCCATTTTATGGTGGGATTTTCTACTGTTTAAATCAAAGAAAGGAGATAGACGATGCAAATTGACGATCATCCGGAACCGCACATACACAGCCAATCGCTGATTTGTGTCGTTCTGCCCTTATAAAGTGATTGGTCTCTGTGTATGAAACACATCATTCATACAGATAGGAGAAACCAATGAAAACTACAAAAGAAAGATTAGCAACAGCTATTCATACATCTTTAAACGAAACTCTATCTTTTTATAAGACAAGTCTAACAGGCTTGACTGAGGAGCAGGTGGAGAAAAATCGTGACCTATATGGCGAAAATACCATCACAAAGGGTCAAGAAGACAGTATCCTCAAAAAGATTTACGAATCCATTATCAATCCTTTTACGATCATCTTACTGGTCATCGCCGTGATTTCCTTGGTGACCAATGTCTGGTTGGCAAAACCAGGTCAAGAGGATCCGACGACTTCTATTATCATCGTTGTCCTAGTCCTCATTTCTGGTGGCATACGCTTTGTCCAAGAACTCCGTAGTGATAAGGCTGCGACCAATCTATCAAAAATGATTGTCAACACAGCGACTGTCATTCGTCAAGGAGAAATTCAAGAAGTACCTATCGATGATTTGGTAGTGGGTGACGTGGTTAAATTAAGCGCTGGAGACATGATTCCAGCAGATCTTCTTTTATTTGAGTCGCGCGATTTCTTTGTACAACAGTCTGGCTTGACAGGTGAAAGTGAATCGGTTGAAAAATTGGCCTTGACCAAGGCAACAGTTCAACAATTTGATAGTCTGCTAGAAGCAGAAGCGCTCGCCTTTATGGGAACCAATGTCTTGTCTGGTAGTGCCAAGGCCGTGGTTTTAGCAGTTGGTGATGATACCATGATGGGGGCCATTGAGCAGACTTTGAACACCTATGACGAGCCTACTTCGTTTGAGCGGGAGATGAATAGTATTTCTTGGCTCTTGATTCGTTTGATGATGGTTATGGTGCCCATCGTTTTCTTGTCCAATGGTTTAACAGATGGTGACTGGCTGGAAGCTGGCGTATTTGCTTTGAGTGTTGGTGTTGGATTGACACCTGAGATGCTTCCTATGATTATCACGGCCAGTCTAGCAAAAGGCTCCATCATTATGGCCAAGGAAAAAGTGGTTATCAAGAAACTCAATGCCATACAGGACTTAGGGGCGATTGATATTTTGTGTACAGATAAGACAGGAACTCTAACCCAAGACGAAATTGTCCTTGAATATCCCTTGGACATCCACGGACGCTTGGATTTGACCGTCTTGAGACGAGCTTATCTCAATTCTTATTTTCAAACGGGCTTGAAAAATTTGATGGACAGAGCCATCATCAAACGGACTGAAAAGGAAGCCAAAGAACACACCCTCTTGCAAAATCTGGCTCAAACTTTTCAAAAAATAGATGAGCTTCCCTTTGATTTTGAACGTAGACGGATGAGTGTTATCGTTAAGGATGAACATGAAGTTGTTAGTTTGGTAACCAAGGGTGCCCTAGAGGAAATGTTGACGATTTCCAGTTATGCGGAATACCAAGGAGTGATTACTCCCTTGACAGGTGCTATTAGAGAAGAAATTTTAGCAGAAGTCCGACAACTAAATCAACAAGGTTTGCGTGTCTTGGGAGTGGCCTATAAGTCAGGTTTGAGGAAAGGTCATGCCTATACAGTTGATGATGAAGGGGATATGATTCTAACTGGTTATTTAGCCTTCCTAGATCCTCCTAAACCATCTGCAGCACCAGCAATTAAGGCTCTGTTAGAACATGGAGTTCAAACAAAGATTTTGACGGGAGACAACGAAAAAGTTACCCAAGCAGTCTGTGAAAAGGTTGGTTTGGATATCAATCAGATGCTGTTAGGATCTGAAATTGATCAGATGAGTGATCAAGAATTGGCCCAAGCCGTGGAGGAGGTAACAGTCTTTGCCAAACTTTCTCCTGACCAAAAAGCAAGGATTATTTTGCAATTTAAGACTAATGGTCATGCTGTAGGCTATATGGGGGATGGAATCAATGACGCTCCTTCTATGAAAGTTGCAGATGTGGGAATTTCTGTTGATACAGCAGTAGATATTGCTAAAGAAACAGCTGATGTTATCCTGCTTGATAAGGATCTCATGGTGCTTGAAAAAGGACTTGTTGAAGGGCGTAAGGTCTATGCCAATATGACCAAATATATCAAGATGACAGTGAGTTCTAATTTTGGGAATATCTTATCCCTATTGGTCTCTGGAATCTTTTTGCCATTTTTACCAATGGCACCAGTCCATTTGATTATCCTAAATCTAGTCTATGATTTGTCTTGTATTGCCTTGCCTTTTGACAAGGTGGATAAAGATTTTTTGAGAAATCCGCATACTTGGGAAGCCAAGTCTATCACACGTTTCATGGTTTGGATGGGGCCTATCTCTTCTGCCTTTGATATTTTGACCTTCATTTTGCTTTATTTTATCATTGTACCCATGACAACAGGTCAAACCTATGTCCATGGATCAGAGTCTGCCGTAGGATTTATTGTCTTGTTTCAGACAGGTTGGTTTATCGAGTCCATGTGGTCACAGACCATGGTTATTCATATGTTGCGTTCAGCCAAAATTCCCTTTTTACAAAGTCGTCCAGCTTGGCTAGTCCTTGTGACAACTTTATTGGCTGCAGCCTTTGTGACCTTCCTTCCCTACAGTCCACTAGCTAGCCTTCTCCATCTAACTCCTTTAAAACCGATTTATTTCATCTTTTTACTTTTCATCATTATTTTGTATATGATTAGTGTGACAATTGTGAAAAAAATCTATATCAAGAAATATCAAGAATGGCTGTGAATTTCATTTTGTCAAGAAAAAAGTACGAAAATGACGAAAAAAGTTAAAAAAATTTAAAAATAGGTCGCAAGTCGGATGTTTTTTATGGTATAATAGACTAAACTGATAGTAACATGTAGCGAAAGGGGTAGGTACATGATTAAAATTTATACAGTCTCAAGTTGTACTAGCTGTAAAAAAGCAAAAACCTGGCTCAATGCCCACCAGTTAAGTTATAAAGAACAAAACCTTGGTAAAGAAGGAATTACGAGAGAAGAATTACTGGATATTCTGACAAAAACAGATAACGGAATAGCCAGCATCGTTTCGTCTAAAAATCGCTATGCCAAAGCCCTTGGAGTGGATATTGAAGATTTGAGTGTCAATGAAGTCCTCAATCTTATTATGGAAACACCGAGAATTTTAAAGAGCCCAATCCTTGTAGATGAAAAACGCCTGCAAGTTGGCTACAAGGAAGACGATATTCGTGCCTTCCTACCACGCTCTGTCCGTAATGTAGAAAATGCAGAAGCACGTTTGCGTGCAGCTCTATAAACATCAAGGCTGGGAGCAATTCCCAGTCTTATTCTATTTTAATTTCAAAAAGAAAGAAGAAAGAAATGAAAAAAATAGTTCTTGTTAGTCTAGCTTTCCTTTTTGTTCTGGTTGGTTGCGGACAGAAAAAAGAAACTGGACCAGCTACAAAAACAGAAAAGGATACGCTTCAGTCGGCATTGCCAGTTATTGAAAATGCTGAGAAGAATACAGTTGTCACCAAGACTTTGGTTTTGCCGAAATCAGATGATGGTAGCCAGCAAACCCAAACCATTACTTATAAAGACAAGACTTTTTTGAGCCTAACCATTCAACAAAAGCGTCCAGTCTCAGATGAGTTGAAGACCTATATTGACCAACATGGTGTGGAAGAAACTCAAAAAGCTCTCCTTGAGGCGGAGGAGAAGGATGAGTCCATCATAGAAGCTCGTAAATTGGCAGGCTTTAAGCTTGAAACAAAACTATTGAGTGCAACGGAACTTCAAACAACGACTAGTTTTGATTTTCAAGTTTTGGACGTCAAGAAGGCTTCTCAGTTAGAATATTTGAAGAACATTGGTTTAGAAAATCTCTTGAAGAATGAACCAAGCAAGTATATTTCAGACAGATTGGCAAATGGTGCGACAGAACAATAGAAAATCCAAATAAATAGACTGCCTGAATTGTAGAAGGTAAGGAATTATGCTATAATGGTACTATTCTAAGGAAAGAGGGTGTTAGAATGGGATTTACTGAAGAAACAGTACGTTTTAAATTGGACGATTCCAATAAAAAAGAAATTAGCGAAACTTTGACTGATGTCTATGCTTCGTTGAACGATAAGGGCTACAACCCAATTAACCAAATCGTAGGTTACGTATTGAGTGGAGACCCTGCCTACGTTCCTCGTTATAATAATGCACGAAATCAAATCCGTAAATATGAGCGTGATGAAATCGTTGAGGAATTGGTCCGCTACTACCTTAAAGGACAAGGAGTCGATCTATAACCTATGAGAATTATGGGATTGGATGTTGGTTCAAAAACGGTAGGGGTGGCCATTAGCGATCCGCTCGGTTTTACAGCTCAAGGACTTGAGATCATCCAAATCAATGAGGAGCAAGGCCAATTTGGTTTTGACCGCGTTAAGGAGTTGGTTGATACTTACAAGGTGGAACGATTTGTAGTGGGCTTGCCTAAAAACATGAACAATACAAGCGGACCGCGCGTGGAAGCTAGTCAAGCATACGGAGCAAAGCTAGAAGAGCTTTTTGGTTTACCAGTAGACTATCAAGATGAACGCTTGACAACAGTGGCTGCTGAGCGCATGTTGATTGAACAAGCAGATATCAGTCGCAATAAGCGAAAGAAAGTCATTGATAAGTTAGCAGCTCAGCTGATTTTACAAAATTATTTAGATAGAAAATTTTAATATAAAGGAGAGGCTATGTCACACGATCATAACCACGACCACGAAGAACGTGAACTAATCACACTAGTAGATGAGCAAGGAAACGAAACCTTGTTTGAAATCCTTTTGACGATTGATGGAAAAGAAGAATTTGGTAAAAACTATGTTCTTCTAGTACCAGTTAACGCAGAAGAAGACGAAGACGGACAAGTTGAAATCCAAGCTTACTCATTCATCGAAAACGAAGATGGAACAGAAGGCGAATTGCAACCAATCCCAGAAGACTCAGAAGACGAATGGAACATGATTGAAGAAGTCTTCAATAGTTTTATGGAGGAGTAAACACGTCCAGTGGACGTGTTTAGCCCAGCTCTTTGAAATAAAAAAGAACTGGTAAGTCCGGGGGACGTTTTTAGCCTTGCGCTAGAAATTAGAAACGCAGGTAGTCTGGGAGACTGTATCACCCCAACTCCTAGAAATTGGGAAGAGTTGGAACGTCCGGGGGACGTTTTTAGCCTGACGCTAAAAATAAAGACCGTAAGTAAGTCTGGGAGACTGTATCAGCCCAACTCCTAGAAATTGGAAAGAGTTGGAACATCCAGTGGATGTTTTTAGCCCAGCTCCTTGAAATAAGAGAGAGTTGGAACGTCCAGTGGATGTTTTTAGCCCCAGTTAATATTCATAGTTGCTAGTGATTAGCTAACCAGGTGAGAGGTCGGGACGAAAATCCTGGCCTCGTTTTTGTTAGTTATGAGACTTTATTGAGGCAGTTGATTGAACCTGTAATTAAGGAGATGTATATGTTTGAAGTAGAAGAATGGCTCCATAGTCGGATTGGTTTGAATTTTCGATCAGGCTTGGACCGAATGCAAGAAGCGGTGGATTTGTTAGGGAATCCCGAGAAGTCTTACCCTATTATCCACGTAACAGGGACTAATGGGAAAGGATCTACCATTGCTTTTATGAGGGAGTTATTTATGGGGCATGGCAAAAAAGTCGCGACCTTTACCTCCCCTCATATCGTCTCCATCAATGACCGAATCTGCATTAATGGGCAATCTATAGCAGATACAGACTTTATCCGTTTGGCTGAGCAGGTCAAGGAGATGGAGAAAACGCTTCTGCAAACCCATGATCAGTTGTCCTTTTTTGAATTGCTGACCTTGATTGCTTTTCTTTATTTTAGAGAGCAAGAAGTGGATTTGGTTTTACTAGAAGTAGGAATTGGTGGCTTACTTGACACGACCAATGTGGTAATTGGAGAGCTTGCTGTCATCACCTCCATTGGGCTTGACCATCAGGAGACCTTGGGCGATAGTCTAAAAGCAATCGCAGAGCAGAAAGCTGGTATTTTCAAGGCTGGTAAGAAGGCAATGATTGCGAAATTGCCTCCAGAAGCTAGGCTTGTCTGTCAGAAAAAAGCCGAATCTTTAGCTGTTGACCTTTATCAGGCAGGTCAAGATTTTTTAATGCTGAATGGGGATTTTTCAAGTTCTTTGGGAACTTTTTCGCAGTTGAAAATAGGATTAGAAGGAGCTTATCAGCAGGAGAATGCGGCCTTGGCGTTGCAAACGTTTCTTCTTTTTATGGGAGAAAGAAAGGAAACTGTTGATGAACAGGCTGTAAGACAGTCCTTGGAGCAGACCCATTGGGCTGGTCGTTTGGAGCGCATTCGTCCTCGGATATACTTGGACGGTGCCCATAACCTCCCTGCCTTGACTCGCTTGGTTGAATTTATCAAAGAAAAAGAGCAGGAAGGCTATCGACCTCAAATCCTCTTTGGAGCCTTGAAACGGAAGGATTATCAAGGAATGTTGGGTTATCTGACTGAGAATTTGCCTCAGGTGGAACTCAAGGTGACTGGTTTTGACTATCAAGGTTCTCTGGACGAGACAGATGTAACAGGTTACCATGTAATTCCCTCTTACAGAGAATTTATTAGCGATTTTGAAGAAAGAGCAGATACGCAAGACTTGTTATTCATTACAGGGTCTCTCTATTTTATCTCAGAAGTACGGAGCAACATACTGGGGTATGAGCAGATAAATTGACCACCTTTTTTGAACTTGTTATACTAGGGGAATTGCTGACTAAGGAAAAATCTTTTTCTCTAGCATGGCAAGAGAAAGGACATTTATTATGACATTCAAAACAGCAGCACTTTCTATTGTTTCTTTAGCGAGTGTATCTTTGCTAGTTGCTTGTTCCCAAAGAACACAACCAGTTCAACAGCCTGCTCAACAGAATACCAATACTGCAAATGCAGGAGGTAACCAAAATCAAGCGGCTCCAGTACAAAACCAACCTGTTGCTCAACCGACTGATATTGATGGGACTTATACAGGCCAAGATGACGGAGACCGTATCACTTTAGTGGTCACTGGAACGACTGGTACATGGACTGAGCTTGAATCTGACGGGGATCAGAAAGTCAAACAGGTCACATTTGATGCAGCAAATCAACGCATGATTATTGGGGATGATGTCAAAATTTACACTGTAAACGGTAATCAAATCGTCGTAGACGATATGGATAGAGATCCATCGGACCAAATCGTTTTAACTAAATAAGACTATGCAAGTAGAAAGGGCTGGATTTTTCAGCCTTTTTGCTTTCACTTAGAAAAATGATAATAAGTACTTGCCTTTTAGTGAATACCTGCGTTATACTAGTATCAATTATCTGTTTTTAGCATTCATACTCTTCGAAAATCTCTTCGAACCACGTCAGCTTCCATCTGCAACCTCAAATCAGTGCTTTGAGTAACCTATGGCTAGCTTCCTAGTTTGCTCTTTGATTTTCATTGAGTATCAAAATATCAAGGAGAGGATATGAAATATAGAAAATTTCAATTATTGATGTCCAAGTATGGCTTTAGTCTTTCGATTATGCTACTTGAACTTTGTCTGGTTTTTGGTCTCTTTCTTTATTTAGGGCGCATGGCTCCCATTTTATGGATTACTGTCCTCATTCTACTGAGTATCATCACAATCATTTCGATAGTCAACCGTAATACGACTCCTGAGAATAAGGTAACCTGGTTGTTAGTAGCCTTTGTACCAGTATTTGGCCCCTTGCTCTATCTGATGTTTGGTGAAAGGCGCTTGTCCAAAAAAGAAATCAAACAACTGAAGAAGCTAGGCTCTATGCATTTCCAAGAAGCAAATAGCCAGCTACTAAAAGAGGAATTAAAAGAAAGTGATAAGGCAGCTTATGGCGTCATCAAGTCCTTATTGAGTATGGATACCAATGCCGATGTCTATGATCAAACTGCCTCTACATTTTTTCCTAACGGAGAGGCTATGTGGAAAAAGATGGTAGAAGATCTTAAAAAGGCTGAGAAATTTATCTTCTTGGAATATTACATTATAGAAGAAGGTTTGATGTGGAATCGTATTTTAGAAATCTTGGAGCAAAAAGTCGCTCAAGGAGTTGAAGTTAAACTGCTCTATGACGATATTGGCTGTATGGCTACTTTAACAGGAGATTATGCACATCGACTTCGTCAGCTGGGCATCGAGGCCCATAAATTCAATAAAGTTATTCCTCGTTTGACAGTGGCCTATAATAACAGAGATCATAGAAAAATATTGATTGTTGATGGTCAGATAGCCTATACTGGTGGGGTCAATCTGGCAGATGAGTACATTAACCACGTCGAGAGATTTGGTTATTGGAAGGATAGTGGAATTCGCTTAGACGGACTAGCGGTAAAAGCCCTGACACGCTTATTTTTGACCACTTGGTACATCAATCGAGGAGAGATTAGTGATTTTGATCAATATCATTTAGAAAATCATTCTATCCCAAGTGACGGTTTAACCATTCCATACGGAAGTGGTCCCAAGCCAATTTTTCGAACGCAGGTAGGGAAAAAGGTTTATCAGAGTTTGATCAATCAAGCAACGGAATCGGTCTATATTACGACACCTTATTTAATCATAGACTATGATTTAACGGAGACAATCAAAAATGCTGCTATGAGAGGGGTCGATGTTCGGATTGTCACCCCTTACATACCAGATAAGAAGTTTATTCAGTTAGTCACAAGAGGGGCTTATCCAGACCTTCTTTCTGCTGGTGTTCGAATTTATGAGTATAGCCCAGGTTTTATTCATAGTAAGCAGATGTTGGTAGACGAAGATTTTGCGGTGGTGGGGACAATCAATCTCGACTACCGAAGCTTGGTACACCATTATGAAAATGCAGTCTTACTCTATAAAACTCCTTCTATAATGGAAATTGCCCGAGATTTTCAAAACATATTTGCAGATTCTCAGGAAGTTTATCCCCATTCTATCAAAACGAGCTGGTATCAAAAGCTTGTAAAAGAAATCGCCCAGTTATTCGCCCCAATCTTATAAGAAATCTAGGACTTAGGAAATGACCGAGTCCTCTTTTTCTTGCTTTTTACGAATAGAAAGATATAGGGAGGGACGATGCTGACTCAGAAAGAATTGGATTATATCAAAACATTTAAACAGACGAATTTACATCGATTTCGGGAAATTGAAACCTTTGTGAAACTATGCAAAAATCACTCAAACAGCCATCGCAAGCTGACAATCCTAGGACTTTTTGATATACTAAGACAGATAAATTGAATAGGAGAAACGATATGAGTGTGTATGGTAGAGTAGAAGAAGTTCATCAGGAGAATCGTGAACCTCTAGAATACCAAATCGAACAAGAATCGCATCATCGTGAATCAAGTCGTCTTCCTTTGGTAAAAATTTTACTATGGAGTACGCTTGTAACAGGGATAACTCTAGGAGTACCGCTATTACTCGATTTAATGAGTGCACAGGAAGTGCAGGATTTTTATGCAGGTTGGGCGCTTCATCAGGCAGGGAAAATTTACAGCGACTATTATGGAAGTCAAGGTTTGCTTTATTATTTGCTGACTTACGTGACTCAGGGCGGATTTTTCTTTGCCATCTTTGAGTGGTTAGCCTTGGTAGCAGGAGGATTTTTCCTCTTTAGATCAGCGGATACCTTGACAGAGCAAGGAGAGCAAGCTGGACAAGTGGTGACTATTTTTTACATGCTAGTTACAGGTCTTGCTTTTGGTGGAGGCTATGCGACTCTTTTAGCGCTTCCTTTCTTATTCGCGGCCTTTAGTTTAGTTGCGGCTTATCTAAGCAATCCAAGCCATGATAAGGGATTTATACGGATTGGGCTGGCTTTGGCGGGAGGATTTTTCTTTGCCCCCTTGTCATCGCTCCTGTTTATTGCTGTAGTGAGTTTAGGCTTGTTGGTCTTTAACCTTGGGCATAGACGCTTTGCACATGGATTTTATCAGTTTCTTGCAGTGACTTTAGGTTTTTCACTGGTCTTTTATCCAACTGCCTACTATAGTGTTGCAACAGGAAGTTTTGGGGATGCTATTAGTGGAATTTTGTATCCAATTCATTCCATTCGTTTGGTTTCTGTTTCGGCATTGTTAGAAAATGTTTTGTTTTATGGCTTGTTGTCCCTTGGTTTGGGATTTGTGGTTTGTATCTTTTTAGGTCTCTTTCAATCCAAACCCTCTAAACTATACGTCATTTCGGTTCCTGCAAGTCTTGTGACAATTTTAGGTTTGATTTTGCTTTTCTTTTCACAAGAGCCTCTGCACGCTTCTTATTTGATGGTCGTCTTCCCTGTTTTCCTACTTTTATTGGTAACCAATATTAAGAGTCAACAGAGGGGGCGTAGTGTTAGACGAAGACGAAGAGAAACGCCAGTTAGTCTATGGAGTCGTTTTTTCAAAGGAAATCTATATCTGCCAGTTTTAGGGCTTGTCTATCTTTTGTCTGTTCCTTTTTTGATGAAGTTTGTCCTTTATCCGGTACCTTATCAAGAACGTGATCGTCTTGCTGATTTAGTAAAAGAGGAGACAAGTACGGAAGATGCTATCTATGCATGGGATGATACTGCGACTCTTTATCGTAAGAGTGAGCGCTTGTCGCCATCGGCTATTTTGTCCCCGATGCACTATACAGCAACTGAGGAAAACCGGAATAAGCTACTTAATGACTTGAAAGAAAAACAACCCAAGGTGATTGTGGTAAATGACAAGGTGCCAGTCTGGTCTGAAGTAGAAACAATCTTGAAAGAAAATTACCAACAAGTAAAGACGGATTACTCAGAGTTTAAAGTCTATAAAATCAAATAACCAAATCAATATCTTGTGTTAAAAATTTTAGGATTTTTAACACAAGATATTGATTTTTCTTTTTAGAGTGGTATAATACTTTTTAGAAAGAACATTTTAGAAAAGAGCATGCATATGATTGCACTAGAAGAAAAAATTACAATTTTGCCAACTCTCTTCGTCGAGAAACGAGATGGGAGACGTGTTGTATTTGATGTGGACAAGATTGACAAGGCTCTCCACAAGGCAGCAGACAAGGTTATGGATGTGACACCCTTGGTCGAAAAACGCCTCAATGCTCTGACCGAGCGAATTGTCACAGAAATTCATAGTCGCTTTCCACAGGGGGTTAAGATTTACGAAATTCAAAATATTGTAGAACATGAACTCCTCGAAGCCAAAGAATATGCGCTAGCTGAGGAGTATATTACTTATCGGACACAAAGGGATTTTGAGCGCTCAAAAGCGACAGATATTAACTTTAGTATCCATAAACTTCTTAACAAAGATCAGGCAGTTGTCAATGAAAATGCTAATAAAGACAGCGATGTCTTCAACACCCAGCGTGATTTGACAGCAGGAATTGTTGGGAAATCAATCGGACTGCAAATGCTTCCTAAGCACGTAGCCAATGCCCACCAAAAGGGAGATATCCACTATCACGATTTGGACTACAGCCCCTATACCCCTATGACCAACTGCTGTTTGATTGACTTTAAAGGTATGTTGGAAAATGGTTTTAAGATTGGAAATGCGGAGGTAGAGAGCCCCAAGTCTATTCAGACTGCGACAGCACAGATTTCGCAAATCATCGCCAACGTTGCTTCTAGCCAGTACGGTGGCTGTTCAGCTGACCGTATCGATGAAGTTTTGGCTCCTTACGCAGAGAAGAATTACCAAAAACACCTCAAAGATGCAGAAGAGTGGGTCTTGCCTGAAAAACGGGAAGATTATGCCTGGAAGAAAACGCAAAAAGACATCTATGATGCCATGCAATCCCTTGAGTATGAAATCAATACTCTCTTCACTTCAAATGGTCAAACACCTTTTACTTCGCTAGGTTTTGGTCTAGGAACCAATCGTTTTGAGCGTGAAATTCAAAAAGCTATCTTGAACATCCGAATCAAGGGCCTTGGTTCAGAACATCGAACGGCTATCTTCCCTAAACTGATTTTTACGCTGAAAAGAGGCCTTAACTTGGAAGAAGGGACTCCCAACTACGATATTAAGCAGTTGGCTCTTGAGTGTGCAACCAAGCGGATGTATCCGGATGTTTTGTCATATGATAAGATTGTTGACTTGACAGGTTCCTTCAAGGTACCTATGGGCTGTCGTTCTTTCCTCCAAGGATGGAAAGACGAAAATGGTGTAGAAGTCAATTCAGGTCGCATGAATCTGGGTGTTGTGACGGTTAACCTGCCTCGTATTGCCCTTGAGTCTGAGGGCGACATGAATAAGTTCTGGGAAATCTTCAACGAGCGAATGAATATTGCGGAAGATGCTCTTGTTTACCGTGTCGAACGTACTAAAGAAGCGACGCCAGCCAATGCTCCTATCCTTTATCAATACGGTGCTTTTGGCCATCGTCTAGGTAAAGAAGAAAGTGTTGACCAGCTCTTTAAGAATCGTCGGGCAACCGTTTCGCTGGGTTACATCGGTTTGTACGAAGTGGCGACCGTTTTCTTTGGTAACAGCTGGGAACACAATCCAGAAGCCAAGGAGTTCACGCTGGATATCATTCGTGATATGAAACGCCGTGTAGAAGAGTGGTCTGACCAATATGGCTACCATTTCTCTATCTACTCAACACCGTCCGAAAGCTTGACAGACCGTTTCTGTCGACTAGATACAGACAAGTTTGGCTCTATTCCTGATATTACAGACAAGGAATACTACACCAATTCTTTCCACTACGATGTTCGTAAAAATCCAACCCCGTTTGAAAAATTAGACTTTGAGAAAGTCTATCCAGAAGCAGGTGCGTCAGGTGGTTTCATCCATTATTGTGAGTATCCAGTTCTTCAGCAAAATCCTAAAGCATTGGAAGCTGTCTGGGATTATGCTTATGACCGTGTAGGCTATCTAGGCACCAATACTCCGATTGACCGTTGCTACAAGTGTGACTTTGAAGGGGATTTTGAACCAACTGAGAGAGGATTTGCTTGTCCAAACTGTGGAAATAGCGACCCTAAAACAGTAGACGTTGTTAAACGGACTTGTGGCTATTTAGGCAATCCTCAAGCGAGACCAATGGTTAATGGACGTCACAAGGAAATCGCTGCGCGTGTCAAACACATGAATGGCTCAACGATTAAAATGGCTGGTCATCAAGTAACAAATTAGAAAGAAATGAAATGGGAAAATATCAATTAGACGATAAGGGGCGTGCACAAGTGACCCGTTATCACGAGAAACACTCTAAAGGTGGAGCTGGTAAAAAAGAACGTTTGCTCAACCTCAGAGAACAATTTTTAAACAAGAATAAGAAAAAATAAAAGTGAGAGTCAACTCTCGCTTTTCTCTTAGTGGGAGGTAAGGATGGAATTACGCAGACCGACAATAGTAGATGGAGAAGCTGTTTTAGATATGATGGCAGAGTTTGAAAAGAGCCAATCAGCCCATGATGGAGGATTTTGGGATACAGAGAACTTTGTGTATGAAGAGTGGTTGGAAAGTAATCAGAATCAAGAAATGGGGATTGACCTGCCTGAAGGATGGGTCCCAGCAATTCAGTTAGTAGCTTTTTCCGAGAAAGGTCAAGCACTTGGATTTCTTAATCTCCGATTGCGCCTCAGTAACTTTCTATTAGAAGCAGGTGGTCATATCGGCTACTCCATCCGTCCTTCTGAAAGAGGCAAAGGTTATGCGAAAGAAACTCTCCGTCAGGGCTTGCAAGTTGCTAAGGAAAAGAACATCAAGAAAGCTCTTGTGACCTGTAGCGTGAATAATCCTGCTAGCAGAGCAGTCATTTTAGCAAATGGTGGGCTCCTTGAGGATGTTCGTAATGGAGTCGAGCGTTATTGGATAGAGGTAGCGAATGAATAATCCAAAACCACAAGAATGGAAAAGCGAGGAACTCAGTCAAGGGCGTATCATCGACTACAAGGCCTTTAACTTTGTAGATGGAGAAGGTGTGCGTAACTCTCTCTATGTATCAGGTTGCATGTTTCACTGCGAGGGGTGTTATAATGTAGCGACCTGGTCCTTCAATGCTGGCATTCCCTATACAGCAGAATTAGAAGAACAGATCATGGCAGATCTCGCTCAACCTTATGTTCAAGGCTTGACCTTGCTGGGAGGGGAGCCCTTTCTCAATACGGGTATTCTTTTGCCGCTCGTTAAGCGCATTCGAAAGGAATTGCCAGACAAGGACGTCTGGTCATGGACGGGCTATACATGGGAAGAAATGATGTTGGAAACTCCAGATAAACTGGAACTCTTATCATTGATTGACATTCTTGTCGATGGACGGTATGACCGAACTAAGAGAAATCTCATGCTCCAGTTTCGAGGGTCGTCCAACCAACGAATTATAGATGTGCAAAAATCGCTCCAAAGTGGGCAAGTAGTGATTTGGGACAAGCTTAATGACGGAAAAGAAAGCTATGAACAGGTGAAGAGATAATGAAGAAAAAAGACCTGATAGAACAACTGGTTTCAGAAATTGAAACGGGAAGAATTAGGACACTGGGAATATACGGTCATGGAGCTTCAGGTAAATCAACCTTTGCACAGGAATTGTACCAAGCTTTAGATTCTACTACAGTAAATTTGTTAGAAACAGATCCTTATGTCACCTCAGGACGCTATTTGGTAGTACCCAAGGACGCGCCGAATCAAAAGGTAACAGCATGTCTGCCAGCGGCGCATGAACTGGCGAGTTTACAGAGAGATATCCTGGCCTTACAGGCGGGTATGGATGTCTTAACAATTGAAGAACCTTGGAAAGCTAGTGAGGTCTTGTCTGGAGAAAAGCCAATTCTGATTGTCGAAGGGATGTCTGTTGGCTTTTTACCCAAAGAACTCTTTGACAAAACCATCTGTTTCTACACGGATGAGGAGACCGAATTAAAGCGACGCTTTGCTAGAGATACGACTGTGAGAAATCGCGATGCATCCTTTATATTGGCTAGCCATCAGATGAGACGGGAGCAGTATCTGCGATGCTATAAAGAAACTGAGTCTAAGGCGGATGTCTTAGTGGACCAATCAGAAGGTAAATTTGAGGTCAAGAGGAGTCAGTTTATATAGAAGAAAATCCCTAATTTTAAAAAGAAAAATAGGAAAACAGTTTCATCGTAAAAAAACGAAAAAAACCTAACAAATCCCTTGCAATCGCAGGGGCTTTGTGTTATTCTATTATGGTGCTGTAAATTACAGCCTTAGCTTTGATGCAAGAGGTTGCGACACGCTCGGTTGCATTGCCACGCAACACCGCGTCGGTTTTCTTGTGGAGCTAGCCTATTATCTTAAATAGACGAAAAGGAGAAAAAGATGGCAAACAAAAAAATCCGTATCCGTTTGAAAGCTTACGAACACCGTACGCTTGATACAGCGGCTGCAAAAATCGTAGAATCAGCTACTCGTACAGGTGCACAAGTTGCGGGTCCAATCCCACTTCCAACTGAACGTAGCCTCTACACAATTATTCGTGCGACTCACAAATACAAAGACTCTCGCGAACAATTTGAAATGCGTACACACAAACGTTTGATCGATATCGTTAACCCAACTCAAAAAACAGTTGATGCTTTGATGAAATTGGATCTTCCAAGTGGTGTAAACGTAGAAATCAAACTTTAATCTAAAATATAAAAGAGCAGAGGCTGGTGTTTCAATTTAATTGAACACGGGCTAAACTCGGTGTGAAAAAGATAAACTTCCTAGTGTCTGCTAGACACTGCGTCAGTTTCCTATTTTCACTTTGAGTTTGACGCCCTTTGTATCTTAGACCTGAGCATAAAAAACGCTCGTTAAAAACTTTTTGAATAAAAAATATAGAAAAGGAACTATTTTCTCATGACAAAAGGAATCTTAGGGAAAAAAGTGGGAATGACTCAAATCTTCACTGAAGCTGGCGAATTGATCCCTGTAACAGTTATTGAAGCAACTCCAAACGTTGTCCTTCAAGTTAAAACTGTTGAAACAGACGGATACAACGCTATCCAAGTTGGTTTCGATGACAAACGCGAAGTATTGAGCAACAAACCTGCTAAAGGACATGTAGCGAAAGCTAACACGGCTCCTAAGCGCTTCATTCGTGAATTCAAAAACGTTGAAGGCTTGGAAGTTGGTGCTGAAATCACAGTTGAAACATTCGCAGCTGGAGACGTTGTTGACGTAACTGGTACTTCTAAAGGTAAAGGTTTCCAAGGTGTTATCAAACGCCACGGACAATCACGTGGACCAATGGCTCACGGTTCTCGTTACCACCGTCGTCCAGGTTCTATGGGACCTGTTGCACCTAACCGCGTATTCAAAGGTAAAAACCTTGCAGGACGTATGGGTGGCGACCGCGTAACAATTCAAAACCTTGAAGTTGTACAAGTTGTTCCAGAAAAGAACGTTATCCTTATCAAAGGTAACGTACCAGGTGCTAAGAAATCTCTTATCACTATCAAATCAGCAGTTAAAGCTGGTAAATAATAAGGAAAGGGGAATACAGTCAAAATGGCAAATGTAACATTATTCGACCAAACTGGTAAACAAGCGGGCGAAGTTGTTCTTAACGATGCAATCTTTGGTATCGAACCAAATGAATCTGTTGTGTTTGATGTGATCATCAGCCAACGTGCTAGCCTTCGTCAAGGAACTCACGCAGTTAAAAACCGCTCAGCTGTTTCAGGTGGCGGACGCAAACCATGGCGTCAAAAAGGAACTGGACGTGCTCGTCAAGGTTCTATCCGCTCTCCACAATGGCGTGGTGGTGGAATCGTCTTCGGACCAACTCCACGTAGCTATGCGTACAAACTTCCTCAAAAAGTTCGTCGCCTTGCGCTTAAATCTGTTTACTCAGAAAAAGTTGCTGAAAATAAATTTGTAGCCGTTGATTCTCTTGAATTTACAGCTCCAAAAACTGCTGAATTTGCAAAAGTTCTTGCAGCTTTGAGCATCGATTCTAAAGTCCTTGTTATTCTTGAAGAAGGAAACGAATTCGCAGCTCTTTCAGCTCGTAACATTCCAAACGTGAAAGTTGCGACTGCTACAACTGCAAGTGTTCTTGACATCGCAAATAGTGACAAACTTCTTGTTACTCAAGCAGCTATCTCTAAAATCGAGGAGGTTCTTGCATAATGAATTTGTATGATGTTATCAAAAAACCTGTCATCACTGAAAGCTCAATGGCTCAACTTGAAGCAGGAAAATATGTATTTGAAGTTGACACTCGTGCACACAAACTTTTGATCAAGCAAGCTGTTGAAGCTGCTTTCGAAGGTGTTAAAGTTGCCAACGTTAACACAATCAACGTAAAACCAAAAGCTAAACGTGTTGGACGTTACACTGGTTTTACTAACAAAACTAAAAAAGCTATCATCACACTTACAGCTGATTCAAAAGCAATCGAGTTGTTTGCTGCTGAAGCTGAATAATCTAAGGAGGAAATATCGTGGGAATTCGTGTTTATAAACCAACAACAAACGGTCGCCGTAATATGACTTCTTTGGATTTCGCTGAAATCACAACAAGCACTCCTGAAAAATCATTGCTTGTTGCATTGAAGAGCAAGGCTGGTCGTAACAACAACGGTCGTATCACAGTTCGTCACCAAGGTGGTGGACACAAACGTTTCTACCGTTTGGTTGACTTCAAACGTAACAAAGACAACGTTGAAGCAGTTGTTAAAACAATCGAGTACGATCCAAACCGTTCTGCAAACATCGCTCTTGTACACTACACTGACGGTGTGAAAGCATACATCATTGCTCCAAAAGGTCTTGAAGTAGGTCAACGTATCGTTTCAGGTCCAGAAGCAGATATCAAAGTCGGAAACGCTCTTCCACTTGCTAACATCCCAGTTGGTACTTTGATCCACAACATCGAGTTGAAACCAGGTCGTGGTGGTGAATTAGTACGTGCTGCTGGAGCATCTGCTCAAGTATTGGGTTCTGAAGGTAAATACGTACTTGTTCGTCTTCAATCAGGTGAAGTTCGTATGATTCTTGGAACTTGCCGTGCTACAGTTGGTGTTGTCGGAAACGAACAACATGGACTTGTAAACCTTGGTAAAGCAGGACGTAGCCGTTGGAAAGGTATCCGCCCAACAGTTCGTGGTTCTGTAATGAACCCTAACGATCACCCACACGGTGGTGGTGAAGGTAAAGCACCAGTTGGTCGTAAAGCACCATCTACTCCATGGGGCAAACCTGCTCTTGGTCTTAAAACTCGTAACAAGAAAGCGAAATCTGACAAACTTATCGTTCGTCGTCGCAACGAGAAATAATATTAAACTAGTCGCTTAAGCAACTAGTAAATCCGCCAGCTCGGTAGCGCTCCATGTGAGCGCAAGCCGCTGTGGTAAACATTTAAAGGAGAAAATATAAAAATGGGACGCAGTCTTAAAAAAGGACCTTTCGTCGATGAGCATTTGATGAAAAAAGTTGAAGCTCAAGCTAACGACGAAAAGAAAAAAGTTATTAAAACTTGGTCACGTCGTTCAACGATCTTCCCAAGTTTCATTGGTTACACTATTGCAGTTTATGACGGACGTAAACACGTACCTGTTTACATCCAAGAAGACATGGTAGGCCACAAACTTGGTGAATTTGCACCAACTCGTACTTACAAAGGTCACGCTGCAGACGACAAGAAAACACGTAGAAAATAAGGAGAACATAAATGGCAGAAATTACTTCAGCTAAAGCAATGGCTCGTACAGTACGTGTTTCACCTCGTAAATCACGTCTTGTTCTTGATAACATCCGTGGTAAAAGCGTAGCCGATGCAATCGCAATCTTGACATTCACTCCAAACAAAGCTGCTGAAATCATCTTGAAAGTTTTGAACTCAGCTGTAGCTAACGCTGAAAACAACTTTGGTTTGGATAAAGCTAACTTGGTAGTATCTGAAGCATTCGCAAACGAAGGACCAACTATGAAACGTTTCCGTCCACGTGCGAAAGGTTCAGCTTCACCAATCAACAAACGTACAGCTCACATCACTGTAGCTGTTGCAGAAAAATAAGGAGGTAAAATCGTGGGTCAAAAAGTACATCCAATTGGTATGCGTGTCGGCATCATCCGTGATTGGGATGCCAAATGGTATGCTGAAAAAGAATACGCGGATTACCTTCATGAAGATCTTGCAATCCGTAAATTCGTTCAAAAAGAACTTGCTGACGCAGCAGTTTCAACTATTGAAATCGAACGCGCAGTAAACAAAGTTAACGTTTCACTTCACACTGCTAAACCAGGTATGGTTATCGGTAAAGGTGGTGCTAACGTTGATGCACTCCGTGCAAAACTTAACAAATTGACTGGAAAACAAGTACACATCAACATCATCGAAATCAAACAACCTGATTTGGATGCTCACCTTGTAGGTGAAGGAATTGCTCGTCAATTGGAGCAACGTGTTGCTTTCCGTCGTGCACAAAAACAAGCAATCCAACGTGCAATGCGTGCTGGAGCTAAAGGAATCAAAACTCAAGTATCAGGTCGTTTGAACGGTGCAGATATCGCCCGTGCTGAAGGATACTCTGAAGGAACTGTTCCGCTTCACACACTTCGTGCAGATATCGATTACGCTTGGGAAGAAGCAGATACTACATACGGTAAACTTGGTGTTAAAGTATGGATCTACCGTGGTGAAGTTCTTCCAGCTCGTAAAAACACTAAAGGAGGTAAATAACCAATGTTAGTACCTAAACGTGTTAAACACCGTCGTGAGTTCCGTGGAAAAATGCGCGGTGAAGCAAAAGGTGGAAAAGAAGTAGCATTCGGTGAATACGGTCTTCAAGCTACAACTAGCCACTGGATCACTAACCGCCAAATCGAAGCTGCTCGTATCGCCATGACTCGTTACATGAAACGTGGTGGTAAAGTTTGGATTAAAATCTTCCCACACAAATCATACACTGCTAAAGCTATCGGTGTGCGTATGGGATCTGGTAAAGGGGCACCTGAAGGTTGGGTAGCACCAGTTAAACGTGGTAAAGTGATGTTCGAAATCGCTGGTGTATCTGAAGAGATTGCACGTGAAGCGCTTCGACTTGCTAGCCACAAATTGCCAGTTAAATGTAAATTCGTAAAACGTGAAGCAGAATAAGGAGAAGGCATGAAACTTAATGAAGTAAAAGAATTTGTTAAAGAACTTCGTGGTCTTTCTCAAGAAGAACTCGCGAAGCGCGAAAACGAATTGAAAAAAGAATTGTTTGAACTTCGTTTCCAAGCTGCTACTGGTCAATTGGAACAAACAGCTCGCTTGAAAGAAGTTAAAAAACAAATCGCTCGTATCAAAACAGTTCAATCTGAAGCGAAATAATAGACTAGGGAAGGAGAAATTTCAATGGAACGCAATAATCGTAAAGTTCTTGTTGGACGTGTTGTATCTGACAAAATGGACAAGACAATCACAGTTGTAGTTGAAACAAAACGTAACCACCCAGTCTATGGTAAACGTATTAACTACTCTAAAAAATACAAAGCTCATGATGAAAACAATGTTGCCAAAGAAGGTGATATCGTTCGTATCATGGAAACTCGCCCGCTTTCAGCTACAAAACGTTTCCGTCTTGTAGAAGTTGTTGAAGAAGCGGTCATCATCTAATCAAACCTGAAAGGAGAAAACTGAAATGATTCAAACAGAAACTCGTTTGAAAGTCGCAGACAACAGCGGTGCTCGCGAAATCTTGACTATCAAAGTTCTTGGTGGTTCAGGACGTAAATTTGCAAACATCGGTGATGTTATCGTGGCATCTGTAAAACAAGCTACTCCTGGTGGTGCGGTTAAAAAAGGTGACGTTGTTAAAGCAGTTATCGTTCGTACTAAATCAGGTGCTCGTCGTGCTGATGGTTCATACATCAAATTTGACGAAAACGCAGCAGTTATCATCCGTGAAGATAAAACTCCTCGCGGAACACGTATCTTTGGCCCAGTTGCACGTGAATTGCGTGAAGGTGGCTTCATGAAGATCGTGTCACTTGCTCCAGAAGTACTTTAATTTTTAGAAACAAACTAGTCCCCTGGATTTACCTCCAGGGTGCCCTTATGGGCGTAAGAAAAATCAAGGAGAAACCTAATGTTTGTAAAAAAAGGCGACAAAGTTCGCGTAATCGCTGGTAAAGATAAGGGGACAGAAGCTGTTGTCCTTACTGCCCTTCCAAAAGTAAACAAAGTTATCGTTGAAGGTGTTAACATCGTTAAGAAACACCAACGTCCAACTAACGATCTTCCTCAAGGTGGTATCATCGAAAAAGAAGCAGCTATCCACGTATCAAACGTTCAAGTTTTGGACAAAAATGGTGTGGCTGGCCGTGTTGGTTACAAATTTGTAGACGGTAAAAAAGTTCGCTACAACAAAAAATCAGGCGAAGTGCTTGATTAATCACGAAGGAAAGGAGAAGTATAATGGCAAATCGTTTAAAAGAAAAATATCTTAATGAAGTAGTCCCTGCTTTGACAGAACAATTCAACTACTCATCAGTGATGGCTGTGCCTAAAGTAGATAAGATCGTTTTGAACATGGGTGTTGGTGAAGCTGTATCAAACGCTAAAAGCCTTGAAAAAGCTGCTGAAGAATTGGCACTTATCTCAGGTCAAAAACCACTTATCACTAAAGCTAAAAAATCAATCGCCGGCTTCCGTCTTCGTGAAGGTGTTGCGATCGGTGCAAAAGTTACCCTTCGTGGTGAACGTATGTACGAATTCTTAGATAAATTGGTTTCAGTTTCACTTCCACGTGTACGTGACTTCCACGGTGTTCCAACAAAATCATTTGACGGACGCGGAAACTACACACTTGGTGTGAAAGAACAATTGATCTTCCCAGAAATCAACTTCGATGACGTTGACAAAACTCGTGGTCTTGACATCGTTATCGTAACAACTGCTAACACTGACGAAGAGTCACGTGCATTGCTTACAGGCCTTGGAATGCCTTTTGCAAAATAATATAGGAGGTAAATCTAATGGCTAAAAAATCAATGATTGCTAAGAACAAACGTCCAGCGAAGTTCTCTACTCAAGCTTATACTCGTTGTGAAAAATGTGGTCGTCCACATTCAGTTTACCGCAAATTTAAACTTTGCCGTGTTTGCTTCCGTGAATTAGCTTACAAAGGACAAATTCCTGGTGTAACAAAAGCATCTTGGTAATTCTAACTTTCAATCCCGTCGTGATTCGTCGTTATCTGCTTTTGCCTAACTCAAGTTATGCCTGCAAGCAGATGCCTAGACTCACTTAGGAATTGAAACCTAGAAACATATTCTGAGCCTAGCTCAATCATTAACTAGCAAGTGCAACTTGCAAACTACTAGTAAGAGGAGAAAAACAAAATGGTTATGACTGACCCAATCGCAGACTTCCTAACTCGTATTCGTAATGCTAACCAAGCGAAACACGAAGTACTTGAAGTACCTGCATCAAACATCAAAAAAGGGATTGCTGAAATCCTTAAACGCGAAGGTTTTGTAAAAAACGTTGAAATCATCGAAGATGACAAACAAGGCATCATCCGTGTATTCCTTAAATACGGACCAAACGGTGAAAAAGTTATCACTAACTTGAAACGTGTTTCTAAACCAGGACTTCGTGTCTACAAAAAACGTGAAGATCTTCCAAAAGTTCTTAACGGACTTGGAATTGCTATCCTTTCAACTTCTGAAGGTTTGCTTACTGATAAAGAAGCACGCCAAAAGAATGTTGGTGGTGAGGTTATCGCTTACGTTTGGTAATTGATGATGTGAGAGCGTTAAAAGAATGCAGTGAAAATAGGAAGTTTGTAGCAGGAGCGATGCTCCAAGACAAACTTATCTTTTTCACCAAATTCTTAGCTCGAACTCAAATCAAGATACAAAGCTCGTTAGAGCGTGTTCAGTTCAACTCTTGAACTAAATAAGTATCTGAGCCCCGTGAAAACTGGCCGTTCTGGCCTGACAATTTAACAGGAGAAAATAAACATGTCACGTATTGGTAATAAAGTTATCGTGTTGCCTGCTGGTGTTGAAATCACTAACAATGACAACCTTGTAACTGTAAAAGGACCTAAAGGAGAACTTACTCGTGAGTTCTCAAAAGATATTGAAATCCGTGTGGAAGGTACTGAAGTAACTCTTCACCGTCCAAACGATTCAAAAGAAATGAAAACTATCCACGGAACTACTCGTGCCCTTTTGAACAACATGGTTGTTGGTGTATCAGAAGGATTCAAGAAAGAACTTGAAATGCGCGGGGTTGGTTACCGTGCACAACTTCAAGGATCTAAACTTGTTTTGGCTGTTGGTAAATCTCATCCAGACGAAGTTGAAGCTCCAGAAGGAATTACTTTTGAACTTCCAAACCCAACAACAATCGTTGTTAGTGGAATTTCAAAAGAAGTAGTTGGTCAAACAGCTGCTTACGTACGTAGCCTTCGTTCACCAGAACCATATAAAGGTAAAGGTATCCGTTACGTTGGTGAATTCGTTCGCCGTAAAGAAGGTAAAACAGGTAAATAATGTTGAGTGGTTGATTCTCAACCACCGACCTATTTTCCAACTTTGTGCATAGCACACGATTTAAAACTAAAGAGGTGAAAACTGTGATTTCAAAACCAGATAAAAACAAACTCCGCCAAAAACGCCACCGTCGCGTTCGCGGAAAACTCTCTGGAACTGCTGATCGCCCACGTTTGAACGTATTCCGTTCTAATACAGGCATCTACGCTCAAGTGATTGATGACGTAGCGGGTGTAACGCTCGCAAGTGCTTCAACTCTTGACAAAGAAGTTTCAAAAGGAACTAAAACTGAACAAGCCGTTGCTGTCGGTAAACTCGTTGCAGAACGTGCAAACGCTAAAGGTATTTCAGAAGTGGTGTTCGACCGCGGTGGATATCTATATCACGGACGTGTGAAAGCTTTGGCTGATGCAGCTCGTGAAAACGGATTGAAATTCTAATAGGAGGACACTAGAAAATGGCATTTAAAGACAATGCAGTTGAATTAGAAGAACGCGTAGTTGCTGTCAACCGTGTTACAAAAGTTGTTAAAGGTGGACGTCGTCTTCGTTTCGCAGCTCTTGTTGTTGTTGGTGACCACAACGGTCGCGTAGGATTTGGTACTGGTAAAGCTCAAGAAGTTCCAGAAGCAATCCGTAAAGCAGTAGATGATGCTAAGAAAAACTTGATCGAAGTTCCTATGGTTGGAACAACAATCCCACACGAAGTTCTTTCAGAATTCGGTGGAGCTAAAGTATTGTTGAAACCTGCTGTAGAAGGTTCTGGAGTTGCCGCTGGTGGTGCAGTTCGTGCCGTTGTGGAATTGGCAGGTGTGGCAGATATTACATCTAAATCACTTGGTTCTAACACTCCAATCAACATTGTTCGTGCAACTGTTGAAGGTTTGAAACAATTGAAACGCGCTGAAGAAGTTGCTGCCCTTCGTGGTATTTCAGTTTCTGATTTGGCATAAGAAAGGGGATAAAATGGCTCAAATTAAAATTACTTTGACTAAGTCTCCAATCGGACGCATTCCATCACAACGTAAAACTGTTGTAGCACTTGGACTTGGCAAATTGAACAGCTCTGTTATTAAAGAAGACAACGCTGCTATCCGTGGTATGATCACAGCAGTATCTCACTTGGTAACAGTTGAAGAAGTAAACTAATGAATTTTTAGGGGATGTGCACTATACCATCCCCTAAAACTAGATATAGTCATCTATGATGACGTCGTATAGGCGAGTTGATGGGGGAGACAACCTTTTCTCCCTTATCGGCGCTAGCATTTTACAAAAGAGGAGAAAATAAAAATGAAACTTCATGAATTGAAACCTGCAGAAGGTTCTCGTAAAGTACGTAACCGCGTTGGTCGTGGTACTTCATCAGGTAACGGTAAAACATCTGGTCGTGGTCAAAAAGGTCAAAAAGCTCGTAGCGGTGGCGGAGTTCGCCTTGGTTTTGAAGGTGGACAAACTCCATTGTTCCGTCGTCTTCCAAAACGTGGATTCACTAACATCAACGCTAAAGAATACGCAATTGTGAACCTTGACCAATTGAACGTCTTTGAAGATGGTGCTGAAGTAACTCCAGTTGTTCTTATCGAAGCAGGAATTGTTAAAGCTGAAAAATCAGGTATTAAAATTCTTGGTAACGGTGAGTTGACTAAGAAATTGACTGTGAAAGCAGCTAAATTCTCTAAATCAGCTGAAGAAGCTATCACTGCTAAAGGTGGTTCAGTAGAAGTCATCTAAGAGAGGTGACCTATGTTTTTTAAATTATTAAGAGAAGCTCTTAAAGTCAAGCAGGTTCGATCAAAAATTTTATTTACAATTTTTATCGTTTTGGTCTTTCGTATCGGAACTAGCATTACAGTTCCTGGTGTGAATGCCAATAGCTTGAATGCTTTAAGTGGATTATCCTTCTTAAACATGTTGAGCTTGGTGTCAGGGAATGCTCTAAAAAACTTTTCGATTTTTGCTCTAGGAGTTAGTCCCTATATCACTGCTTCTATCGTTGTCCAACTCTTGCAAATGGATATTTTACCCAAGTTTGTAGAGTGGGGAAAACAAGGGGAAGTAGGCCGAAGAAAATTGAATCAAGCTACTCGTTATATTGCTCTAGTTCTCGCTTTTGTGCAATCTATCGGGATTACAGCTGGTTTTAATACCTTGGCTGGAGCTCAATTGATTAAAACTGCTTTAACTCCACAAGTTTTTCTGACGATTGGTATCATCTTAACAGCTGGTAGTATGATTGTCACGTGGTTGGGAGAGCAAATTACAGATAAGGGATACGGAAATGGTGTTTCCATGATTATCTTTGCCGGGATTGTTGCCTCAATTCCAGAGATGATTCAGGGCATCTATGTGGACTACTTTGTGAACGTCCCAAGTAGCCGTATCACTTCATCTATCATTTTCGTAATCATTTTGATTATTACTGTATTGTTGATCATTTACTTTACAACTTATGTTCAACAAGCAGAATATAAAATTCCAATCCAATATACTAAGGTTGCACAAGGTGCTCCATCTAGCTCTTACCTTCCTTTGAAGGTAAACCCTGCTGGAGTTATCCCTGTTATCTTTGCAAGTTCGATTACTGCAGCGCCTGCGGCTATTCTTCAGTTTTTGAGCGCTACAGGTCATGATTGGGCTTGGGTAAGGGTAGCACAAGAGATGTTGGCAACCACTTCTCCAACTGGTATTGCCATGTATGCTTTATTGATTATTCTCTTTACATTTTTCTATACGTTTGTACAGATTAATCCTGAGAAAGCGGCAGAGAACCTACAAAAGAGTGGTGCCTATATCCATGGAGTTCGTCCTGGTAAAGGTACAGAAGAATATATGTCTAAACTTCTTCGTCGTCTTGCAACTGTCGGTTCCCTCTTCCTTGGTGTGATTTCCATTTTGCCGATTGCAGCTAAAGATGTATTTGGTCTTTCTGATGTTGTTGCCTTTGGTGGAACAAGTCTCTTGATCATTATCTCTACAGGTATCGAAGGAATCAAGCAATTGGAAGGTTACCTATTGAAACGTAAGTATGTTGGTTTCATGGATAGAACAGAATAAAAGTATTTACTGATACTCTTCGAAAATCTCTTCAAACCACGTCAGCTCTATCTGCAACCTCAAAACAGTGTTTTGAGCAACCTGCGGCTAGCTTCCTAGTTTGCTCTTTGATTTTCATTGAGTATGAATCAGTAAATGCTGAGGGAGTGGAGATTTAACTCTAACATTAGTGAGAGTTTGGTCTCCCCTCTTCTATTTTGTTTTTAAATAGGGGTGAAAAGACTTTTTACTTCTATTTAAAAATAAAATAAGGAGATCAGATCATGAATCTTTTGATTATGGGCTTACCTGGTGCAGGTAAGGGAACTCAAGCAGCAAAAATCGTAGAACAATTCCATGTTGCACATATCTCAACAGGTGATATGTTCCGTGCTGCAATGGCAAATCAAACTGAAATGGGTGTTCTTGCTAAGTCATACATTGACAAGGGTGAATTGGTTCCTGATGAAGTTACAAATGGAATCGTAAAAGAACGTCTTTCACAAGATGATATTAAAGAAACAGGATTCTTGTTGGATGGTTACCCACGTACAATTGAACAAGCTCATGCCTTGGACAAAACATTGGCTGAACTTGGCATTGAACTAGAAGGTGTCATCAACATTGAAGTGAACCCAGATAGCCTCTTGGAACGTTTGAGTGGCCGTATCATCCACCGCGTAACTGGAGAAACTTTCCACAAGGTCTTTAACCCACCAGTTGACTATAAAGAAGAAGATTACTACCAACGTGAAGATGATAAGCCTGAGACAGTAAAACGTCGTTTGGATGTGAATATTGCTCAAGGGGAACCAATCATTGCTCACTACCGTGCCAAAGGTTTGGTTCATGACATCGAAGGTAATCAAGATATCAATGATGTCTTCTCAGATATCGAAAAAGTATTGACAAATTTGAAATAAAGCGTTTTTCACACTTGCAAAAATCCGCTACAAATGTTATACTGAGATAGTCTGACTTATAATTGTTGTCTCTGTGTCTAGAGGCATCGAATCGAAATTTATGGAGGTGCTTTTGCGTGGCAAAAGACGATGTGATTGAAGTTGAAGGCAAAGTAGTTGATACAATGCCGAATGCAATGTTTACGGTTGAACTTGAAAATGGACATCAGATTTTAGCAACAGTTTCTGGTAAAATTCGTAAAAACTATATTCGTATTTTAGCGGGAGATCGTGTTACTGTCGAAATGAGTCCATATGACTTGACACGTGGACGTATCACTTACCGCTTTAAATAATCGAAAAACTTGGAGGGATAAGAAATGAAAGTAAGACCATCGGTCAAACCAATTTGCGAATACTGTAAAGTTATTCGTCGTAATGGTCGTGTTATGGTAATTTGCCCAGCAAATCCAAAACACAAACAACGTCAAGGATAAGATAGAAAGGAGAAAACATGGCTCGTATTGCTGGAGTTGACATTCCAAATGACAAACGCGTAGTAATCTCATTGACTTATGTTTATGGTATCGGACTTGCAACATCTAAGAAAATTTTGGCTGCTGCTGGAATCTCAGAAGATGTTCGTGTACGTGATCTTACATCAGATCAAGAAGATGCTATCCGTCGTGAAGTGGATGCAATCAAAGTTGAAGGTGACCTTCGTCGTGAAGTAAACTTGAACATCAAACGTTTGATGGAAATCGGTTCATACCGTGGTATCCGTCACCGTCGTGGACTTCCTGTCCGTGGACAAAACACTAAAAACAATGCTCGCACTCGTAAAGGTAAAGCTGTTGCGATTGCTGGTAAGAAAAAATAATATAGGAGGTAAAAGTCTTGGCTAAACCAACACGTAAACGTCGTGTGAAAAAGAATATCGAATCTGGTATTGCTCATATTCACGCTACATTTAATAACACTATTGTTATGATTACTGATGTGCATGGTAATGCAATTGCTTGGTCATCAGCTGGTGCTCTTGGTTTCAAAGGTTCTCGTAAATCTACACCATTCGCTGCTCAAATGGCTTCTGAAGCTGCTGCTAAATCTGCACAAGAACACGGTCTTAAATCAGTTGAAGTTACTGTAAAAGGTCCAGGTTCTGGTCGTGAGTCAGCTATTCGTGCGCTTGCTGCCGCTGGTCTTGAAGTAACAGCAATTCGTGATGTGACTCCAGTGCCACACAATGGTGCTCGTCCTCCAAAACGTCGCCGTGTATAATCATCGCATTACACTGCTTTTCGTTTAAGAGGGAGTAACTAAATGATCGAGTTTGAAAAACCAAATATAACAAAAATTGATGAAAATAAAGATTATGGCAAGTTTGTAATCGAACCACTTGAACGTGGCTACGGTACAACTCTTGGTAACTCTCTTCGTCGTGTACTTCTAGCTTCTCTACCAGGAGCAGCTGTGACATCTATCAACATTGATGGTGTGTTACATGAGTTTGACACAGTTCCAGGTGTTCGTGAAGACGTGATGCAAATCATTCTGAACATTAAAGGAATTGCAGTGAAATCGTACGTTGAAGACGAAAAAATCATCGAACTAGATGTTGAAGGTCCTGCTGAAGTAACAGCTGGTGACATTTTGACAGATAGCGATATTGAAATTGTAAATCCAGATCATTATCTCTTTACAATCGGTGAAGGTTCTTCTCTAAAAGCGACTATGACTGTTAACAGTGGTCGTGGATATGTACCTGCTGATGAAAATAAAAAAGATAATGCACCAGTTGGAACACTTGCTGTAGATTCTATTTATACACCAGTTACAAAAGTCAACTATCAAGTGGAACCTGCTCGTGTAGGTAGCAATGATGGATTTGACAAATTAACCCTTGAAATCTTGACAAATGGAACAATTATTCCAGAAGATGCTTTAGGGCTTTCAGCACGTATTTTGACAGAACATCTTGATTTGTTTACAAATCTTACTGAGATTGCTAAGTCAACTGAAGTGATGAAAGAAGCTGATACTGAATCTGACGACCGTATTTTGGATCGTACGATTGAGGAACTGGATTTGTCTGTGCGTTCATACAACTGTTTGAAACGTGCCGGTATCAATACTGTGCATGATTTGACAGAAAAATCTGAAGCAGAGATGATGAAAGTACGAAATCTTGGACGCAAGAGTTTGGAAGAAGTGAAACTCAAACTCATTGATTTGGGTCTTGGATTAAAAGATAAATAAAGGAGGAATACATGGCTTACCGTAAACTAGGACGCACTAGCTCACAACGTAAAGCAATGCTTCGCGATTTGACAACTGACCTTTTGATCAACGAATCAATCGTGACAACTGAAGCTCGTGCTAAAGAAATCCGTAAAACTGTTGAAAAAATGATTACTCTAGGTAAACGTGGTGATTTGCATGCACGTCGTCAAGCAGCTGCTTTCGTACGTAATGAAATCGCATCTGAAAACTATGATGAAGCAACTGATAAGTACACTTCTACTACAGCACTTCAAAAATTGTTCTCAGAAATCGCACCTCGTTATGCTGAACGTAACGGTGGATACACTCGTATCCTTAAAACTGAACTACGTCGTGGTGATGCAGCGCCAATGGCGATCATCGAATTAGTATAAAATCATCAATTTTGTTGAGTGTTATGATGATGGAGTCTTGTGCTCTTAGTCTAGCTCTGGTCTACCGCTAGGATTTCGGTCCTAGCGGGAACACTCATCATAAGTTGGGATAGTAGACGCTTGTTTACGAAATTGTTTTTTGCTTAAGAACAACTTCGTAAGCAGGCGTTTTTGAGTATTTTAGTTAGAATTATGCTATACTATTTGAAAAGAATCCTGTTTAATGTTCAGGTTTCCTATTAAAAGAAGAATTGGAGTTTGCTTATGAAAGCGATTATAACTGTTGTTGGTAAAGATAAATCTGGAATTGTTGCAGGTGTTTCTGGTAAAATTGCAGAATTGGGTTTGAATATTGATGATATCTCTCAAACTGTCTTGGATGAATATTTCACGATGATGGCTGTCGTTTCTAGCGATGAAAAGCAGGATTTTACCCATCTTCGTAATGAATTTGAAGCTTTTGGGCAAACTTTGAATGTGAAAATCAATATTCAGAGTGCAGCGATTTTCGAAGCTATGTATAATATCTAGGAGGTGCACATGGATATTAGACAAGTTACTGAAACCATCGCCATGATTGAGGAGCAGAACTTCGATATCAGAACCATTACCATGGGGATTTCCCTTTTGGACTGTATCGATCCAGATATCAATCGTGCTGCGGAGAAAATTTATCAAAAGATTACAACCAAGGCGGCTAATTTAGTGGCTGTTGGGGATGAGATTGCGGCTGAGTTGGGAATTCCAATCGTTAATAAGCGTGTATCGGTGACACCTATTTCTCTGATAGGGGCAGCGACAGATGCAACGGACTACGTGGTTCTGGCAAAAGCGCTTGATAAGGCTGCGAAAGAAATCGGTGTGGACTTTATTGGTGGTTTCTCTGCCTTGGTACAAAAGGGGTATCAAAAGGGAGATGAGATTCTCATCAATTCTATTCCTCGCGCTTTGGCTGAAACGGACAAGGTCTGCTCGTCAGTCAATATCGGCTCAACCAAGTCTGGTATCAATATGACGGCTGTCGCAGATATGGGACGTATTATCAAGGAAACGGCTAATCTATCAGATATGGGAGCGGCCAAGTTGGTTGTATTCGCTAATGCTGTTGAGGACAATCCATTTATGGCGGGTGCCTTTCATGGTGTTGGGGAAGCAGATGTTATCATCAATGTCGGAGTTTCTGGTCCTGGTGTGGTGAAACGTGCCTTGGAAAAAGTTCGTGGACAAAGCTTTGACGTAGTAGCCGAAACGGTCAAGAAGACTGCCTTCAAGATTACTCGTATCGGTCAATTGGTTGGTCAGATGGCCAGTGAGAGACTAGGTGTGGAGTTTGGTATTGTGGACTTGAGTTTGGCGCCAACTCCTGCGGTTGGAGATTCTGTAGCACGTGTCCTGGAGGAAATGGGACTTGAGACAGTTGGAACACACGGAACGACGGCTGCCTTGGCTCTCTTGAATGACCAAGTTAAGAAGGGCGGAGTGATGGCCTGCAACCAAGTTGGTGGTTTGTCTGGAGCCTTTATCCCTGTTTCAGAAGATGAAGGAATGATTGCTGCAGTGCAAAATGGCTCTCTTAATCTGGAAAAACTAGAAGCTATGACGGCTATCTGTTCCGTTGGTTTGGATATGATTGCCATTCCGGAGGATACACCTGCTGAAACCATTGCGGCTATGATTGCAGATGAGGCTGCAATTGGTGTCATTAATATGAAGACAACGGCTGTTCGTATCATTCCAAAAGGAAAAGAAGGCGATATGATTGAGTTTGGAGGCCTATTAGGAACTGCACCTGTTATGAAGGTCAATGGGGCTTCGTCTTTCGATTTCATCTCTCGCGGAGGACAAATCCCAGCACCAATTCATAGTTTTAAAAATTAAGAGATTAGGAGAAAATGATGAAAAAAGAAATAAAACATGCTTTAGTAGCTTTAGGACTGTCGACTTTACTAGTCCCAACTTTTACCAGTCAAGTAGTTTCTGCGCAGGAAAATGATACGAATTCCAGAAATGAAAGTTTTTATAAGACAAATTTGGATGTTGAAAAAGCTGCTAGAGACCATTCAGAAGAAATTAAGAGTAAGTTATTAAAAGAAATTGATAATATAGATTGGACTATACTTCGTTTTCAAGATAGTGATATTTTAAAACTAAAACATGCTATAGTTGAAAAAATGAATGAGATAACAGAGAAAAATGTGAGTAATATTTCAAAAAAAGATTATTATTTGAACTATCTATATTTGCAAGATTTAGAAAAAGTCATTATGATTATGGATAGTGAGAAGCCTAACTTTTTAGGATATGTTTTTGATATAGCTAGAATAAAAAAATATGACTTACTACTTCAGCAAGTAGAAAAAGATAGTAACTTATACTCATCTGAAGAAAAGGAAAAAATAATTAGCGATTTAAAAATGTTTTACGGACCATTAACAGGCTGGTCGATACCTCGGGACCGTAATTATTTTGGTGATTACGATCCAGAAAATAATACTAATTTAACATTAAAAGATTATGTTCAAAATTTATTAACTTTTTATAAAAATGTTGATAAATCGAGTCCTAGTTTAATTCCTACGCAAAAAAACATTGAAAAGTTGAATGATGTAGCTTTTATTCAAAGAGAAGATATCAGAAGTGATGCTGGTCTTTCAGGTGCAGACAAGCTTAAATTATTCAAAGAAATAGCTCAGATAGTTAAAGAAGCGGAATACAAAATTAAAAAAGAAGCAGGTCTAATATATAAGGAAGAACCTGAAATAAGACATATGCTATCCCCTGAAGAGTTATCTGTCTTTACTAAGCGTATCGAAGATGTTTACCAAGGAAAAGCTAAGCCTAAGGTGACAAAAGAAGAGGCTATTCAAGCAGTTTCTACTGGGACTTCATCCTCAGTTTCAACTTCATCTCAAGCTACTGTTACCTCTAATGGAGAGACTAAGAAAAATCATCAAGCAAGTAAGTGGTTTAAAGAGTCTGGCAAATGGTACTATAATGACCTTTCTGGTAATCTTGTAAGAAATCGTTGGGTAGGCCGTTATTATCTAAAAGCAGATGCTTCAATGGCTGCAAGTGAATGGATTTATGACGAAGACTATAAGAGCTGGTTTTATGTAGATTCAACTGGTAGTTATGTGGAGAAAGCTTGGCAGGGCGAATACTACCTAAAACGTGGCGGTTACATGGCTAAGAGTGAGTGGGTATTTGATTCTCAGTATGATAGTTGGTATTATCTGAACCAAGATGCTAAGTACGCTCGTAACCAATGGATTAAGGATGGAGATAAGTGGTATTACTTGTTAGCTGATGGAAAATTGGCAAAAAATATGACCATTAACGGCTATAAAGTAAATGAAAAAGGTGAGTGGGTATAATTTTTTAAGCTCTATTTAAGGTTGGATGTGTATACTATAATCATTAAATAAAGACCTCCTAATATTATTTGAAACAGATAACACTGATTTAGTTTGAATTTGATTTTCATCTAATATCTTTATTTAATAGAACTCCTAAACTTTTTCATAATAATCTCCTGCAAAAGTCGCCTGTCTGGGTGGCTTTTGTTTTATCATCCATGATATAATAGAAGCAAACGGAGGACGGAAAATGGTAAAAGTACGATTGTATTTGGTACGTCATGGCAAGACCATGTTTAACACGATTGGTCGCGCGCAAGGTTGGAGCGATACTCCCTTAACAGCTGAAGGTGAGCGAGGGATTCAAGAATTAGGAATCGGTTTGCGAGAATCTGGTCTACAGTTTGAGCGCGCTTATTCCAGTGATTCTGGTCGCACTATTCAGACAATGGGAATTATCCTTGATGAACTTGGCTTGCAGGGAAAAATCCCTTATCGCATGGACAAGCGTATCAGAGAATGGTGTTTCGGTAGTTTTGACGGGGCTTACGATGGCGATCTTTTCATGGGCATTATTCCTCGTATCTTTAATGTGGATCACGTTCACCAATTGTCTTATGCTGAACTGGCTGAGGGTTTGGTAGAGGTCGATACAGCTGGTTGGGCTGAAGGATGGGAAAAACTTAGTGGCCGAATCAAGGAAGGTTTTGAAGCGATTGCCAAAGAAATGGAAGAACAAGGTGGGGGCAATGCCCTTGTCGTGAGCCACGGAATGACCATTGGAACCATTGTTTATCTGATCAATGGTATGCATCCACATGGTCTTGATAATGGTAGCGTGACGATCCTTGAATATGAGGACGGCCAGTTTAGCGTAGAAGTTGTCGGCGACCGTAGTTACCGAGAACTAGGACGGGAGAAGATGGAGGAAGCCTCTATTTAATACTCTTCGAAAATCTCTTTAAACCGCGTCAACGTCGTCTTGCCGTAGATATGGTTACTGACTTCGTCAGTTCTATCCACAACCTCAAAACAGTGTTTTGAGCTGACTTCGTCAGTCTTATCTACAACCTCAAAGCAGTGCTTTGAGCAACCTGCGGCTAGTTTCCTAGTTTGTTCTTTGAAGTATAATCAGTCTAGACTTGCTTGCTTTGAACTAGGGATTTGATAAGAATATCAAGATAAGAAAAACAGCCGAGGGTAATCCTTTCGGCTGTTTTTGATGGGGAAAACTAAAGTGTAATGCTATTGCTTTTAGAGATTTTCATAAACAAGAGCAAGGAACCTACTGTTAGAACAGTCAGGATAGTTGACAAGGCTGCGGCTACACCGTAATTCCCTCTGAGAACCTCTGTATAAATGGCTACAGTCATTGTTCTTGTTTTGACATTGTAGAGGAGGATAGAAGTAGAGAGTTCTGAAATCATTGTGACCCAAGATAGGATGGCTCCAGAAATAATACCAGATAGCATCATTGGAGTTGTAATCTTGGCAAAGGTATTGAGACGGCTACTTCCTAAGCTTTCAGCAGCTTCTTCAATACTTGGGGCTATTTGTTGTAAGCTAGCAACAGATGAGCGAATAGTATACGGTAATCTTCTGACAGATAGGGACATAATCAAGATGAAAGCTGTCCCTGTAATCATAAGGAATCCACTTCCAAATAGACCGGTATTGAAGGAAGAAATGAAGGCAATCCCTAGAACGGTTCCTGGTACAATATAAGGTACCATACTGAGGCTGTCAATTAAGTTTGTAAACAAATTCCGTTTTCTAACGGCTAGGTAGGAGATAAATGTTGCGAATAGTACAACTAGAACTAAGGCAATCAAAGGGATACGAATGGTATTGAAAATAGCAGATCCCATACGATTGAAAGCTACCTTGTAACTGTTTAGAGAATAACCTTTGACAAATACCATACCTGATGTTTTTAGGAAAGAAGTATAAATCAAGTAGACTTGAGGTAGAACAGAGAACAAGATAATTCCGTAGACTGTTGCATAAATGGCAGCCATTTTTCCTTTTGTAGTTTTTTTAGGCTCAATTGGATGGAGCGAATTCATGCTGAAACTGTAGCGATTTGAAATGTATTTTTGGATAAGGAAAATTGCCAAGGCAATGATAATCGCCATAATTGCTAAAGCAGATGCAAAAGCAGAATTTCCTCCAACCTCGCTAATGAATTGGGTATAAATCAAGACGGGGAAAGTCCGATATCCTTCACCAATCAACATAGGCGTTCCAAAGTCTGAGAATGCTCTCATAAATACAAGCAAGGCAGCAGCTAGTAAGGTTGGAACTAGGAGAGGCAAAACAACCGTTACGATACGCTTAAATCCGAAGGAACCCATGCTTTCAGCGGCTTCAAGTAGAGAATTGTCAATACTTTTCATTGTCCCAGCAACGTATAGAAATACCAGTGGGAATAGTTGCAGTGTAAAGACAAGTACAATTCCTTTGAATCCATAAATATCAATAGCTGGAAGATGAAAGGCATTTGTCAGGAATTTAGTAATGACCCCATTTCGTCCCAGCAAGAGAATCCAGGAGTAGGCTCCCACGAAAGGAGCTGACATGGAAGCAATGATAATCAATATTTGTAGAAATTTCTTCCCCTTGAAGTCATACATAGAGAAGAGATAAGCTAATAGGGTTCCTACAACTAAGGAAGTGACAGTAGCGGTAATGGAAACCTTGAAACTGTTGACAAGTGTCTCAGAGTAGTAGGCTTTACCAAAGAAAGTGACAAAATTAGCTAGTGAGAATTGTCCTTCATGTATAAGTGCTTGCTTGAGCACGGTAACGATAGGATAAACGAGAAAGACAAGATAGGTAAGAAAGATGAAGAAAGAGGAGGCTGTCCAAATATTTAGTTTTTTACGTTCCATGGTTGACTCCTTTTATCAGGTTTTGTGAACCATCTGCAGAAAAGACGTTTAATTTTTGAGTATTGATTCGTAGACGAATACGATCGCCTTTTTGTAGATCTTCTTCAAAAGTTGATTCTTCGCTAACTTGAATTTTTGAGGCAAATCCTGTTTCGATGAAGTATTCAGTATTCAGTCCAAGATAGACGCTATCGCTAATAGTTCCTTCAATATCTCCAGATTCATCTTTGATAAACTCTTCAGGACGGATGCTTACATGAATAGCTTGCTTATCAGCCTGATCAAGAGCTGGCATTCGAAGGGCATAGCCATCTGAAAAGACGATATAAGCGCCGTCGCTTCGTTTTTCAAGATTGGCAGGGATAATATTTGTGCGTCCGATAAAGGTTGCTACAAACTCATTAGCTGGTTTATGATAGAGTTCTTTTGGTCGGCCGATTTGTTGGATGACTCCGTCTTTCATAACAGCAATTTGGTCTGAAATAGCCATAGCTTCTTCTTGGTCGTGGGTTACATAAACAGTTGTAATTCCCACTTCGTGTTGGATTTCTCGAATAGCTTGACGCATATCCAAGCGAAGTTTGGCATCTAGGTTACTAAGTGGCTCGTCCATGAGGAGAACACTTGGATTAACCGCTAAAGCACGTGCCAAGGCGACACGTTGTTGTTGTCCACCACTGAGTTTATCGGGCTTCCGATCCGCATATTGAGCAATTTGCATGAGTTCAAGATACTTGTTGGTCTGTTGAATCAATTCTTCTTTTGGGACCTTCTTTTGCTTGAGACCAAAAGCAACGTTGTCTCGGACAGTCAAATGTGGGAAAATAGCGTAGTTTTGGAAAACCATGCCGATATTGCGTTTGCTGGGTTCCATATTATTGATTTTTGTATCATCGAAGTAAAATTCTCCACCTTCGATACTGTTGAAACCTGCAATCATACGAAGAAGGGTCGTTTTCCCACATCCTGAAGGCCCAAGAAGGGTAAAGAGACTTCCTTTTGGAATTGTAATGTTCAAATTCTCAATAACAGGGACATCGTGGTAGATTTTTTTGGCGTTAATAATTTTGATCTCACTCATAGTGAACCTCTTTTACTGTTTAGATTGGATATCTGTAAAGACTTCGTTGTATTTCTTAACGATATCTGATTTATTCTTGATGACATAATCATAATCTTCAGTGAGTGTTTTGATTTTGTCAATTGGTTTCATGTTTTCGCTTGTTTTGGCATTTTTACGAACAGGACGGTTAGTAGTGGTTGTACCAAGTGTATCTTGTACTTCTTGAGAGATAATAAAATCGATAAATTTCTTGGCATTTTCCATATTTTTCGCTTTTTTAACGATAGCAGCACTAGCAGGTAGGAAGACGGTTCCTTCTTTTGGATAGACTACCTTGATATTAGCTCCGTCATTTAAGAGTTTAACTGCTGGATCTTCATAAGAGAGACCGACAGCCATTTCTCCGTCAGCGACTGCTTTATAGACACCAGATGAGCTTGAACCGATTTTACCGTCAATAAGTGTGAAGAGATCTTTTACATAAGACCAAGCCTTATCATCTTTGTAACCACCTTGAGCTTGTAGCATATTTGTTAATTGAGCAAAGGCGCTAGAAGAGTTTGCTGGGTCAGCAGTTGCGATTTTCCCTTTTAGTTCAGGTTTGAGAAGGTCGCTATATCCTTCGATGTTCATGCCTTTAGTTAAATCAGGGTTGACGATTAAAACACTACCATCTAGTGTATAAGGTGTAGAGTAGCCAGTTGTGTTTTGATATTCTTTGATAACATTATCATTTTCTTTTGAAGTATAGTTTTCAAAGAGTTCTCCGTGGGTAGCATATTGTGTATAAGAACCACCAAAGATGACATCAGCTACAGGAGCTTCTTTTTCTGACTCTAGTTTTTTGAAAAGTTCTCCAGTACCAGCTTGAATCAGTTCTACTTTGATACCATATTTTTCTTCAAAGGCAGGAATAGTTGCTCCGATTAAGCCCTCTGAGTTTGGTGAATAAACGACTAGCGAACCGCCGTCTCCTTTATCAGATGAACCGCCATCGGCAGATTCATTAGAAGAACAAGCAGCAAGACCAAAAAGAGCTAGTCCGCAAGCAGCATAATACATCCATTTCTTTTTCATGATGGATACCTCCGTTGTGTTATTTAAGTTTATTTTAAAACAATGTAAGCGTTTTTAAAACCGATAATTCTATTCTATTAGAGTAAAATTCTCTACAAAAACGGAAGTAATCTTTTTGATTTTATAGTAGGGTTTGACAGTTAATCATTGGAAAGTCAAATTTTATTTTTTAGATTGGATATCTGTAAAAATATCATTGTACTTTTTAAGAATAGTAGATTTATTTTTAATGACATAATCGGAATCTTCAGTGGCAATATTGATTTCTGTCATAGCCTTCATATTTTTATTGGTTTTAGCATTTTTACGAATGGGTCTGATTGTTGTTTCAGTTCCTAGCTTATCTTGGATTTCTTGAGAAAGGAGGAAATCGATAAATTTCTTAGCATTGTCCATGTGTTTGGCGTTTTTGACGATAGCTGCGTTACCAGGTAAAAAGACGGTTCCTTCTTTTGGATAAATGACTTTTACATCAACTCCATCGTTTAAGAGTTTTAAGGCAGGATCTTCATAGGTGAGCCCTACAGCCATTTCCCCATCGGCGACAGCTTTGTAAACATTTGAAGAACTAGATGCAATCTTTCCATCTACTAGGGTAAAGAGATTTTTCACATAGTTCCAAGCTTGTTCATTTTCGTATCCACCTTGATCGACAAGCATGTTTGTCAATTGAGCAAAAGCGCTAGAAGCATTACTTGGATCAGCAGTAGCGATTTTTCCTTTTAATTTAGGATTGAGTAGATCATTGTAGCCTTCAATTTTAATATCTTTTGTAAGAGCTGAATTGGCAATGATAACACTGACATCCAGTGTATAAGGCGTGTAGAATCCAGTTTTATTTTGATATTCAGGGATTATCTGGTCGTTCTCTTGAGAAATATAAGGTTCAAAAAGATTTTCGTTAGAAGAGAAGAGGGCGTAGGAGCCTCCGAAAATGACATCGGCTACAGGGGATTCTTTTTCAGCCTCAGCTTTTTTGAACAATTCACCAGTGCTGGCTTGTACTAAGTCAACCTTAATACCATATTTTTCTTCGAGGGCTGGGATTGTTTCTTCGATAAGGTCTTCAGGGTTAGGCGAGTAGACAACCAAAGTGTTATCTGAATCTTTTTCAGCGCTAGTTTCCGCTTCTATAGGTGAAGAACATCCTGATAAAGAAAGGAATATCCAGCCACAAGAGAGAAAGAATAGTATTTTTTTCATAAGTATCTCCTTTTTTACGAACATTTTCTCTACCTAGATTGTTAATGTTTTTAAATTGTAGAGTTCTACAGGATATAATAAAAACCTTAAAGAAATCTAAAACGAGAAATAGGAAATGAGTTCCTAGATCAAGGATTGGTGAATTTTAGCTGAGATTTTGATGGTAATACTCTTCAAAACACGTCGCTTTATCTGCAATCTCAAAGCTATGATTTGAGTAGTTAGCACTTTGATTTTCATTGAGTAAAAGTACAAAATAAAAAGATTGCTACAATAGAGTTGAGCAATCCTTTTACATCAATGGTTTTTATCCATGAGTTTTAATTCTTTTGGAGAAATATGGAGATACTTTTTAAAAACTTTGGCAAAATATTTATAGTCTGAAAATCCAACTTGTTCAGAGATATCGCTTAAGGGAGAATTAGGGGATTCAGCCATTTTATCTATAGCTTGCTTGAGGCGGTAGCGTAAGATATATTCATTTAGCGTCATTGGGAAGTCTTCTTTGATAACCTTATATAGATAACTTTCACTATACCCTAGATTCTCTGCAATGCTAGAAATGGTAAAGTGCATACAGTAGTGTTGATGAACAAATTCAAGAATTTGCTGAATGATTTGGTTTTGTGTATCAACTTGTTGGATAGAGGTGAGTAAAGTTTGATATTCTTCTAAAAAAGGAGTTTCTTGATAAGTGCTAACTCGTAATCGCAAAACAATTTTGTGAAGACATTCTGTCAATTCCTTGGTATCAATTGGTTTGGATAGAAAATCAACTGCTCCATATTGCATGGCTTTTTTGGCATTTTGAAAATCGTTATAACCTGATAAGATAACTTTTTCATAAGAAAGGGTACGAGTGGCTTCGAACATCATAAAAGCATCCATAATTGGCATTGTGATGTCTGTTAAGACAATATGAGGTTCTTTTTCTTGGATGAGTTTCATTCCCTCTTGACCTTGACTGGCAGTTCCTACGACTTGGATACCTAAGGCAGAGTAGTCTACGGCAATTTCTAGCCATTTTCGGATGAGGTGTTCATCCTCTACGATAATGAGCTTAAACATGAGTTAGTCCTTTCGTTATAAATTTGACCCAAGTTTCTCCTTGGCGATTGACTCCTAAATCTAGCTGGACATCAGAAAAGAAATTGCTCAATCGTTTGTAGCTGTTAACGATGCCATGCTGGGTATGAGGGCTTTCTAAAGAGTCTAAAATAGCGAGTCGCTCTTGTTTTGTGAATCCTCCAGCATTATCCTTGACTAAAAAAGTTAGAGAATCTGCTTCCAAGGTAATTTGGATATCTATATGAAGATCAATACGGTATTGCATCCCATATTTTATAGCATTTTCGACTAGAGGAAGCAAGAAAAGTTTAGGAATAGGTTGATTATCAACAGTTTCTGGGCAGACAATATCATAGGAAAAGTGCTCGAAACGAATCTTATGAATCATCAAGTAATCCTCTATAATCTTTAAATCCTGACAAATGGTTGTTTCTTTTTCTAAATCGGTGATACTGTAGCGAAGAATGCGCGTGAGATTTTGAATTAGGTCTTGTGTGAGAGCTGCATCCATTAAAGAAGTGATTTTAATCGTCTCAAGTGTATTGTAGAGAAAATGAGGATTGAACTGAGCTTCCAGCATTTTTCTTTCAAAAATCCACTTTTCTTTTTCTATGGTCAACATTTTTTGATGAAGTTGATCTAATTCGTACAACATATTGTTGATTTTTTCTGCCATAAACTCAAACTCATCCCCTGTTTGTAGAGAAAGCCTTTTATCTGCTTGTTTGGGAATTTCTTGAAGTTGGTAAACTAAACTTTCAATGGGAACAGCGTTGTGTGTAGCAATCTTATGAGCAATTCGTCTCGCTTGCCAGAAGTAGAGGAAGAATATACATAAGGTGAGGACGGAGGCTAGGCCGAGTAAGCTAGGAATGGGAAAGAAGGATTGAAAAGTATAGATTGAAAAAATAGCACCGACTTTTTCTTTTTGAACAATAAGCGGTTCATTCGCATACCAGTGGGTGCGAGAGTGTAGGAGTTTTTCATCCAATTTTTCAAGAGTGGAGCGAGTAAACTGATTTGTGTTGTTGGAAAACATATTTCCAAAGCTATCGGTAATGATGTATTTGGAATTGATCATTGGGAAACTTGAGATGAAATCATTCTCATTTACGAAAGCAATAGTATAGGCCTTAACTCGTTGGTTTTGAAGTAGTGGTTTGATAAAGAGTGTGTAATGTTGCTTATCTGAAGAAAGTGCAATTTTTTCTGTCACTTTTTCTTGAGAAGGATTTTGAATGAGCAGTTTTAGATAGTAGGCTGATAAAATACTTTCTTGGTGATTTCGATTGGTACTAAATAGTAATTCACCTGTATCGTTTAGAATAATGAGGTCAGAACTAAGTTTTAATTTAGCTTTTGTCTCGTAAAATAAGCTAAAGACTTCTCTCTCTGTGTGTTTGCCGTCCAAAAATCCAAGAATCATTTTATGGTTCATGGTAGTCAGGAGCTCATTATTTGCTTCTTTCATTTCTTGAACCTGTTTGACAATCTGTCTCGTATCTTTGGCGAGTTGCTGCTTTTGTAAAAAATAGGAAAAACCAAAAAGTAAAATGAGTAGTAAAAGAGAGGTCACAAAGGCTGCGATAGAGCTTCTATGGAGAATTTCTTTTTGGAGAGATTTTTTAAAGGAATGAGACATCCGCTACCTCCTTGGAAGGGTTTTCTGTTATAAGTATAGCAGTTTAAAAATTTTAGAGCAAGGTAAAATAGAAAAGGTTTGGCTAAAATTTTTTAGCTAAACCTTTTGAAAAGTTAAGTATGTATTATAGATGCTTGTTATCTGCAAATAGCTAGAGCATTTCAAGGAAATGAACTAGAAATAACAATTAATATGATGGTTCAGAAATACCTTTTGATAATCAATAAGATCTTCAGGATGAAGTGCGTTGACTCCATCCATTTCATATTTCCGATTTAATAAACGATATTTGTTTTCACCAAATTGATGAAAAGGGAGTAGTTGAACTTGGTCGATATTTAATGAGTTAAATAGAGTAGCGAATTCTTCTGCATCCTCTAAACTATTGTTAAAATCAGGAATAACCGGGATTCTTAAAACGATAGTTTTATGTTGAGAAAAAGCATAATGAATGTTTTTAATAATCATTTGATTAAAAACCCCAGTCACTTTTTTATGTTTTATAGAATTATAATGTTTTAGGTCTGTGTAGATAAAATCCACATATTGGATTAAATCAACAAATTTTTCATGATCAACAAAGGCAGTAGTTTCAATGGCAGTGTGTATGTGATGTTCTTTAGCTGACTTTAAGATGGCTTTAGCAAATTCAAACTGAGCAAATATTTCACCCCCTGATAAAGTTAAACCTCCACCGGATTCTTCGTAAAATTCTTTATCTTTTAATACCTCTGTAATAATTTCTTCTACAGTTTTTTCTTCACCTACTAAAGTGAATTTTTCTCGTTGAGCATCTTTCATTTTTTCAGGTTTCATTCTTTGAGATTCAGGATTAGAACACCATGGACAGCGCAGAGGACATCCTTTTAAAAAAACAGTTGTACGAATACCCGGACCGTCATGAATTGAAAAGTGTTGAATATTAAAAATAATTCCTTTAGATATTTCCATAAGAGTTCCTCCTCTTTATAATTCTATCCTATCACAAAAACGAAAGAAAAACAATTACGAACGAAAGTTTAATTTGTTGTTTTTTGCTTTTTATTTTGGTAGAATAAAACGGAGGTGTAAAATGAAAAGATTGGAACAAATTATTAAATTAGTATCAGAATATGAAAAGATTGATGTTAATACATTATCGGAAAAGTTAAATGTATCGAAAGTAACGATTAGAAAAGATTTAGATAAATTAGAGTCAAAAGGTTTATTACACAGAGAGCATGGATATGCTGTGTTAAATAGTGGAGATGACTTAAATGTACGCTTGTCAATTAATTATGAAATTAAGAGAAAAATTGTTCAAGAAGCAGTAAAATTGGTATCAGATAATGAAACAATAATGATAGAATCTGGTTCAACCTGTGCTTTACTTGCTGAGGAAATTTGCAAGCAAAAAAGAAATGTCACTATTGTAACAAATTCATTTTTTATAGCAAATTTTGTGAGAGGTTATGATTCATGTCGTATTATTGTTCTTGGTGGAGAGTTTCAGAAAGATTCACAGGTTACCGTAGGACCTTTATTAAAAGAAATGATACAGACTTTTCATGTGCGTCAAGCTTTTGTTGGGACAGATGGCTACGATAAAGAGATGGGCTTTACAGGAAAAGATTTAATGCGCAGTGAGGTAGTTCAATATATTTCAGCAGCGTCGGATAAAGTCATTGTGCTAACTGACTCAAGTAAATTTGATAAAAGGGGTACAGTAAGAAGATTTGCTTTAAGTCAAGTCTATGAAGTAATAACAGACGAAAAACTTTCTAAACAAAATATAGCTACATTAGAAAATGCTGGGATAATGGTTAAGATAGTTTCGTAAGAGGTTAAGTGTATGAATCAAGATAGGAATAAACTGCTCTCTAAAATTGCTTATCTGTATTATATTGAAAACTTAAATCAGTCACAAATAGCAGCAAAATTAGGAATTTATAGAACCTCTATTAGTAGAATGTTAACAGAAGCAAGGAATGCAGGAATTGTTAAAATTGAAATAGAGAATTTTGATACCAATATGTTTAAGTTGGAAAATTATGTAAAAGAAAAATATGGTCTGGAAAGTTTGGAAATTATTCCAAATGAATTTGATGATAATCCAACAATTTTATCTGAAAGAATTTCTCAAGTTGCAGCAGGTGTCCTTAGGAATTTAATTGATGATAATATGAAAATTGGCTTTTCTTGGGGGAAAAGTTTAAGTAATTTAGTAGATTTAATCCACAGCAAAAGTGTCCGAAATGTTCACTTCTATCCTCTAGCAGGTGGTCCTAGTCACATACACGCTAAATACCATGTGAATACACTGATTTATGAAATGTCTAGAAAATTTCATGGAGAGTGTACATTTATGAATGCAACAATTGTGCAAGAAAATAAATTGTTAGCAGATGGTATTTTGCAATCAAGATATTTTGAAGATTTGAAAAATAGTTGGAAAGATTTAGATATAGTTGTGGTTGGGATTGGTGATTTTAGTAATAAAGGAAAACATCAATGGTTAGACATGCTTACAGAGGATGACTTTAAAGAATTGACAAAAGTTAAAACTGTAGGGGAAATTTGTTGTCGATTCTTTGATTCAAAAGGTAAAGAAGTTTATGAGAACTTACAGGAAAGAACGATAGCGATCTCTTTGGAAGATTTAAAAAATATTCCTCAAAGTTTAGCTGTTGCTTACGGTGATACGAAAGTATCTGCGATTCTTTCTGTCTTACGTGCTAATCTAGTAAATCATCTGATTACAGATAAAAATACAATTTTAAAAGTTTTAGAAGAAGATGGTGATTTTTCTTTTCGAAATATTTTATGCGAGTGAAAATGATAGACTGATCAGTTTATCGTTTTTTCTTTTTAGCTAATTGCACATTTGTGCTTAAATAAATAAAAATAGTTTATCTGTTGTTTTTGGATTGACAAGTTTCTTATGTAGTTGTATTCTATAGTTACAAAAGAAAATTTTAAAATTTCAAATGAAAAAAGCTTTTTACATAGTGAAATGAGGAGGAATTTATGGAAATGATTGTTCCAGATCAAATTATCATGGGTTTAATTTTATATGCTGGCGATGCGAAACAACATATTTATAAAGCATTAGATTACATAAAAAACGGTACATGTGAACGATGTGAAGAAGAAATACAGTTAGCTGATGCAGCCTTATTAGAAGCCCATAATCTACAAACAAAATTCTTGGCACAAGAAGCGTCTGGTACAAAAACGGAGATTACAGCACTTTTTGTCCATTCGCAAGATCATCTCATGACTAGTATGACGGAGATTAATTTAATCAAAGAAATTATTAGTTTGAGAAAAGAACTTCATAAAAAATAATACTAGAGTATTGTCATTGTTATTAACATAGAGGAGGAAAATATAATGGTGAAGATTGGTTTGTTTTGTGCAGCAGGATTTTCTACTGGTATGCTTGTAAATAATATGAAAATTGCAGCGCAATCTAGTGGAGTTGAAGCAGAAATAGAGGCGTTTTCTCAGTCTAAATTAGCGGATTATGCCCCAAATCTAGATGTTGCACTGTTGGGGCCTCAAGTTGCTTATACATTAGATAAATCAAAAGAAATTTGTGATAAGTGTGATGTTCCGATAGCTGTTATTCCGATGATGGACTATGGTATGTTAGATGGGAAAAAAGTATTAGATTTGGCCCTATCTTTGATTAGTGGGTAAGAAAAGGAGATTTATTATGGCAAAGATGGATGTTCAAAAAATCATTGCACCTATGATGAAGTTTGTGAATATGCGTGGTATTATAGCTCTAAAAGATGGTATGTTAGCAATTTTGCCATTGACAGTAGTTGGTAGTTTATTCTTGATTATGGGACAATTGCCATTTGAAGGATTAAATAAGGGCATTGCTAGTGTATTTGGAGCAGATTGGACAGAGCCTTTTATGCAAGTCTATTCAGGAACTTTTGCTATTATGGGTCTAATTTCTTGTTTTTCAATTGCCTATTCTTATGCTAAGAATAGCGGAGTAGAGGCTTTACCAGCTGGAGTTCTATCTGTATCTGCATTCTTTATTTTGCTAAGATCATCTTATATCCCTAAACAAGGAGAGGCGATTGGGGATGCTATTAGTAAAGTTTGGTTTGGAGGTCAAGGGATTATCGGTGCTATCATTATAGGTTTGGTAGTAGGAAGTATTTATACCTTCTTTATAAAGAGAAAAATTGTTATTAAGATGCCAGAACAAGTTCCACAAGCTATTGCGAAACAGTTTGAAGCAATGATTCCAGCATTTGTAATTTTCTTACTTTCTATGATTGTATATATTTTAGCGAGCTCATTGACTAATGGTGGAACATTCATAGAAATGATTTATTCTGCTATTCAAGTTCCATTGCAAGGTTTAACTGGATCTTTGTATGGTGCAATTGGAATTGCATTCTTTATATCATTTTTGTGGTGGTTTGGTGTTCATGGACAATCGGTAGTAAATGGAGTAGTAACAGCTCTGCTTTTATCTAATCTTGATGCTAATAAAGCTATGTTGGCCTCTGGGAATCTATCATTAGAAAATGGAGCACATATTGTTACTCAACAGTTTTTAGATTCATTTTTAATTCTATCTGGCTCAGGGATTACGTTTGGTCTTGTAGTTGCGATGCTTTTTGCAGCAAAATCTAAACAGTACCAAGCGTTAGGGAAAGTAGCAGCTTTTCCAGCAATATTTAACGTAAATGAGCCAGTTGTATTTGGATTTCCGATTGTCATGAATCCAGTTATGTTTGTACCTTTCATTCTTGTTCCTGTACTTGCAGCTGTGATAGTATATGGAGCTATTGCAACAGGTTTCATGCAACCATTTTCAGGAGTTACATTACCTTGGAGTACCCCAGCTATTATATCAGGATTTATGGTTGGTGGATGGCAAGGAGTTATTACTCAGCTGGTGATATTAGCGATGTCTACATTGGTTTACTTCCCATTCTTTAAAGTACAGGATCGTTTAGCTTATCAGAATGAAGTTTGATAAATGTAAAAAACATTTGTGTATTATCACTAAACACACATTTGTGCTAAAAATTAGAGAGTTAAAGTTTTTCTAGTTAAAAGCTTGAAATTCTCTAAAAAATTAGGTATTATATTTTCGAAAGAAACAAAAATATTTTCGAAAGAAAGGTGCTTACGATGGTAAATACAGAAGTAGCAAGAACAACAATCAAGACAGAATATTTTGGCAGCCTTACTGAAAGGATGAACAAATATCGAGAAGATGTCTTAAATAAAAAACCTTATATTGATGCTGAGAGAGTAGTTCTAGCAACACGCGCTTATGATAGATATAAGGAACAACCTAATGTCCTAAAACGTGCATATATGCTGAAAGAAATTTTGGAAAATATGACTATCTATATTGAAGAAGAATCTATGATTGCGGGAAATCAAGCTTCTTCCAATAAAGATGCTCCTATTTTTCCAGAATATACGCTAGAATTTGTTCTTAATGAGTTGGATCTTTTTGAAAAGCGTGATGGAGACGTTTTCTATATTACAGAAGAAACAAAAGAACAACTTAGAAGTATTGCTCCGTTTTGGGAAAATAATAATTTACGTGCGAGAGCTGGTGCCTTGTTACCTGAAGAAGTGTCTGTTTATATGGAAACAGGATTCTTCGGTATGGAAGGTAAGATGAACTCTGGAGATGCTCACTTAGCAGTTAATTATCAGAAACTGTTGCAATTTGGTTTAAGAGGTTTTGAAGAGCGGGCTCGTAAAGCGAAAGCAGAGTTAGATTTAACAGATCCAGCAAGTATTGATAAATATCATTTTTACGACTCTATATTTATCGTAATCGATGCTATTAAAGTATATGCAAATCGCTTTGTTGATCTTGCTAAAAGTTTAGCCGAAAATGCAAATCCTAAACGTAAGAAAGAATTGCTTGAGATTGCAGATATTTGCTCTCGAGTCCCATATGAACCGGCAACTACTTTTGCAGAAGCTATTCAATCAGTTTGGTTTATTCAATGTATTTTACAAATTGAATCTAATGGCCACTCTCTTTCATATGGTCGTTTTGATCAATATATGTATCCATATATGAAGGCTGATTTAGAAAGTGGTAAAGAAACAGAAGATAGCATTGTTGAACGTCTGACAAATCTTTGGATTAAGACAATTACAATTAATAAGGTTCGCAGTCAAGCACATACATTTTCTTCAGCAGGAAGTCCTTTATATCAAAATGTTACAATTGGTGGACAGACTCGAGATAAGAAGGATGCTGTTAACCCATTATCTTATTTGGTATTAAAATCAGTTGCACAAACCCATCTACCGCAACCTAATCTAACTGTACGTTACCATGCAGGTTTAGATGCTCGTTTCATGAATGAGTGTATTGAAGTGATGAAACTTGGTTTTGGTATGCCTGCATTTAATAATGATGAGATTATTATTCCTTCTTTTATTGCAAAAGGAGTATTGGAAGATGATGCTTATGATTACAGTGCCATTGGATGTGTTGAAACGGCAGTTCCAGGGAAATGGGGCTATCGTTGCACAGGTATGAGTTATATGAACTTCCCTAAGGTTCTACTTATCACGATGAATGATGGAATTGATCCAGCTTCGGGTAAACGGTTTGCACCAAGCTTTGGTCATTTTAAGGATATGAAGAACTTTTCTGAATTAGAAAATGCTTGGGATAAAACACTAAGATATTTGACACGAATGAGTGTTATTGTTGAAAATTCTATTGATTTATCATTGGAACGAGAAGTTCCTGATATTCTATGTTCAGCATTGACTGATGATTGTATTGGTCGTGGAAAACACCTTAAAGAAGGTGGAGCAGTATATGATTATATATCAGGTTTGCAAGTTGGAATTGCAAATTTGTCGGATTCATTAGCTGCAATTAAAAAATTGGTATTTGAGGAAGAACGTATAAGCCCAAGTCAGCTTTGGCATGCACTGGAAACAGATTATGCCGGAGAAGAAGGTAAGGTCATTCAAGAAATGTTGATTCATGATGCACCTAAGTACGGTAATGATGATGATTATGCTGACAAATTGGTTACTGCTGCTTATGACATTTATGTTGATGAAATTGCTAAATATCCTAATACACGTTATGGAAGAGGTCCTATTGGAGGAATTCGTTATTCAGGAACATCTTCTATCTCAGCCAACGTAGGACAGGGACGTGGGACATTAGCAACTCCAGATGGCCGCAATGCAGGTACACCGCTAGCAGAGGGTTGTTCACCATCACATAATATGGATCAACACGGTCCTACATCTGTTTTAAAATCTGTTTCAAAATTACCAACAGATGAAATCGTAGGTGGGGTTCTCTTAAATCAGAAAGTAAATCCTCAAACGTTAGCCAAAGAAGAAGATAAATTAAAACTAATTGCTTTGTTACGAACATTCTTTAATCGTTTACATGGGTACCATATTCAATACAATGTTGTTTCCAGAGAGACGTTGATTGACGCTCAGAAACATCCTGAAAAACACAGAGATTTAATTGTTCGTGTTGCAGGATACTCTGCATTCTTCAATGTTCTTTCTAAGGCAACCCAAGATGATATTATAGGACGTACTGAGCATACTTTGTAAAATAAAGAGGTTCTTTTTATGGAATTTATGCTTGACACATTAAATTTAGATGAGATTAAAAAATGGTCTGAAATTTTACCGCTAGCTGGGGTAACTTCAAATCCCACTATTGCCAAAAGAGAGGGTTCTATTAATTTTTTTGAACGAATCAAAGATGTAAGAGAATTGATTGGCTCTACACCCTCTATTCATGTTCAGGTGATTTCTCAAGATTTTGAAGGTATCTTAAAAGATGCTCATGAAATTCGGAGACAAGCAGGAGATGATATATTTATCAAAGTACCTGTTACTCCAGCTGGATTACGTGCAATAAAGGTGCTAAAAAAAGAGGGCTATCATATCACTGCAACAGCTATTTATACAGTTATTCAGGGATTATTAGCTATTGAAGCAGGAGCGGATTACCTAGCTCCATATTATAACAGAATGGAGAATCTAAACATCGATTCAAATTCTGTCATTCGTCAATTAGCTCTTGCTATTGATAGACAGAACTCTCCTAGTAAGATTTTAGCCGCATCCTTTAAAAATGTAGCACAAGTAAATAATGCTTTAGCTGCAGGTGCGCATGCTGTTACAGCAGGAGCAGATGTTTTTGAATCAGCTTTCGCCATGCCATCTATCCAAAAGGCGGTTGACGATTTTTCTGATGATTGGTTTGTTATTCAAAATAGTCGTTCCATCTAGGTAGAGAGGAAATACATATGAGAATTTTTGCTAGCCCTTCTAGATATATTCAAGGGGAAAATGCCTTGTTTGAAAATGCCAAATCAATATTGGATTTGGGAAATCGTCCTATTCTATTATGCGATCGGTTGGTTTATGATATTGTTGGAAAACGATTTGAAGATTACCTACATAGGTATGGTTTCCATATTGTTCTAGCTCAGTTTAATGGTGAAGCTTCTGACAATGAAATCAATCGAGTTGTTGCCTTAGCTGAGAAAGAGAATTGTGATAGTATTATCGGACTTGGTGGTGGAAAGACGATTGATAGTGCGAAAGCTATTGCAGATTTGATTGAAAAGCCTGTTATTATTGCTCCAACAATTGCATCGACAGACGCACCTGTATCTGCTTTATCTGTTATTTATACAGATGAAGGTGCATTTGATCATTATCTATTTTATTCTAAAAATCCAGATTTAGTTTTGGTTGATACAAAAGTTATTTCACAAGCTCCTAAGCGTCTATTAGCGTCTGGTATTGCAGATGGTTTAGCAACTTGGGTTGAGGCGCGTGCGGTTATGCAGGCAAATGGAAAAACTATGTTAGGACAACAACAAACGTTGGCTGGAGTTGCAATTGCGAAGAAATGTGAAGAAACGCTGTTTGCAGATGGTTTACAGGCTATGGTAGCTTGTGAAGCTAAAGTGGTGACACCAGCATTAGAAAATATTGTTGAAGCTAATACTTTATTGAGTGGCCTAGGTTTTGAAAGTGGAGGATTAGCTGCGGCGCATGCGATTCATAATGGTTTTACTGCATTGACAGGTGACATTCATCATTTAACACATGGTGAAAAAGTAGCTTATGGAACTTTGGTACAACTTTTATTGGAAAATAGACCTAAAGAAGAACTTGATAAGTATATTGAGTTTTACAAAAAAATTGGCATGCCAACAACTCTAAAAGAAATGCATTTAGATCAAGTTGGATATGATGATTTAATAAAAGTTGGTAAACAAGCAACTATGGAGGGTGAGACAATCCATCAGATGCCGTTTAAGATTTCGCCTTCAGATGTTGCTCAAGCTATCATTGCTGTAGACGCCTATGTAAATTCAAAATAAACAATAAGGACTACTGTTTTCCAAATAGTAGTCTTTTATTGATCCTCGTATTGAATCCGACGCTCTTCATAAATTAAAAAGCGACACAGGTTGTCGGCTATTTACTATAAATACATTAATTAGCATTCCAGTCGTATCTTCGGTCTAAAATTAGTATTTTGTGTTATAAGAGATAAGCTTCTTGTTTTGCTCTTTGATTTCCCGCATAACAATAAGATAAAAAAGTGGGTGATAGAGCAATTCAGAGCCATCAAAATTAATGAAATACAGTATACAGTTTTTTCTTTTAACACATTTCAAATTCCTTCAAAAATGGTATAATAGTAACATCACAAAATTGGAGAGAGACCATGAGTTTTTACAATCATAAAGAAATTGAGCCTAAGTGGCAGGGCTACTGGGCAGAACATCATACATTTAAGACAGGAACAGACGCATCAAAACCTAAGTTTTATGCTCTTGATATGTTCCCTTATCCATCTGGAGCGGGTCTGCACGTAGGACACCCAGAAGGTTATACCGCAACCGATATCCTCAGCCGTTACAAACGTGCGCAAGGCTACAATGTCCTTCACCCAATGGGTTGGGATGCTTTTGGTTTGCCTGCTGAGCAATATGCGATGGATACAGGGAATGACCCAGCGGAATTCACAGCAGAAAACATTGCCAACTTTAAACGCCAAATCAATGCGCTTGGATTCTCTTACGACTGGGATCGTGAAGTCAATACTACAGATCCGAACTACTACAAATGGACGCAATGGATTTTCACTAAGCTTTACGAAAAAGGCTTGGCCTATGAAGCGGAAGTACCAGTAAACTGGGTTGAGGAATTGGGAACAGCCATTGCTAACGAAGAGGTTCTTCCTGACGGAACTTCTGAGCGTGGAGGCTATCCAGTTGTCCGCAAACCAATGCGCCAATGGATGCTCAAAATCACGGCATACGCAGAGCGCTTGCTCAATGACTTAGATGAACTAGATTGGCCAGAGTCTATCAAGGACATGCAACGTAACTGGATTGGTAAATCAACTGGTGCTAATGTAGCCTTTAAAATTAAGGGGACAGATAAGGAATTTACAGTCTTTACTACTCGTCCGGACACCCTTTTCGGTGCGACTTTCACTGTCTTAGCTCCTGAACATGACTTGGTTGATGCAATCACAAGTTCAGAGCAAGCAGAGGCAGTAGCAGACTATAAACACCAAGCCAGCCTCAAGTCAGACTTGGCTCGTACAGACCTTGCCAAAGAAAAAACTGGTGTTTGGACTGGTGCTTATGCCATCAACCCTGTCAATGGCAAGGAAATTCCAATCTGGATTGCGGATTATGTTCTCGCTAGTTACGGGACAGGTGCGGTTATGGCTGTTCCTGCCCACGACCAACGTGACTGGGAATTTGCCAAACACTTTGACCTTCCAATCGTAGAAGTGCTTGAAGGTGGAAACGTTGAAGAAGCTGCCTACACAGAGGATGGCCTTCATGTCAATTCAGACTTCCTAGATGGATTGAACAAAGAAGATGCTATTGCCAAGATTGTGACTTGGTTGGAAGAAAAAGGCTGTGGACAAGAGAAGGTTACCTACCGTCTCCGCGACTGGCTCTTTAGCCGTCAACGTTACTGGGGTGAGCCAATTCCTATTATTCATTGGGAAGATGGAACTTCAACAGCTGTTCCAGAAAGTGACTTGCCACTTGTCTTGCCTGTAACCAAGGATATCCGCCCTTCAGGTACAGGGGAAAGTCCATTGGCTAACTTGACAGACTGGCTCGAAGTGACCCGTGAAGATGGTGTCAAGGGTCGTCGCGAAACCAATACTATGCCACAGTGGGCTGGTTCAAGCTGGTACTACCTCCGTTATATTGACCCGCATAATACTGAGAAATTGGCTGATGAGGATCTTCTCAAACAATGGTTGCCAGTAGATATCTATGTGGGTGGTGCAGAGCATGCTGTTCTTCACTTGCTTTACGCTCGTTTCTGGCATAAATTCCTCTATGACCTCGGTGTTGTTCCGACTAAGGAACCATTCCAAAAACTCTTTAACCAAGGAATGATTTTGGGAACAAGCTACCGTGACCATCGTGGGGCTCTTGTGGCAACCGATAAGGTTGAAAAACGTGACGGTTCTTTCTTCCATGTGGAAACAGGGGAAGAGTTGGAGCAAGCACCAGCCAAGATGTCTAAATCGCTCAAGAACGTTGTTAACCCAGATGATGTGGTGGAACAATACGGTGCTGACACCCTTCGTGTTTATGAAATGTTTATGGGACCACTTGATGCTTCAATCGCTTGGTCAGAAGAAGGTCTGGAAGGAAGCCGTAAATTCCTTGACCGTGTTTACCGTTTGATTACGAGTAAGGAAATCCTTGCAGAAAACAATGGCTCTCTCGACAAGGTTTACAACGAAACAGTTAAAGCTGTCACAGAGCAAATCGAGTCTATGAAATTCAACACAGCTATTGCCCAACTTATGGTTTTTGTCAATGCTGCCAACAAGGAAGACAAACTTTATGTAGACTACGCCAAAGGCTTTGTTCAGTTGATTGCACCATTTGCACCTCACTTGGCAGAAGAACTCTGGCAAACAGTTGCAGCAACAGGTGAGTCAATCTCTTACGTGACTTGGCCAACATGGGATGAAAGCAAATTGGTTGAAGACGAAATCGAAATCGTTGTCCAAATCAAAGGAAAAGTTCGTGCCAAACTCATGGTTGCTAAAGATCTATCACGTGAAGAATTACAAGAAATTGCTCTAGCGGATGAAAAAGTCAAAGCAGAAATTGATGGTAAGGAAATCGTGAAAGTGATTAGTGTACCAAATAAATTGGTTAACATTGTTGTGAAATAAGATAGGAATCCTTCAGAGTAGAATCTGGAGGATTTTTTGAATCTTCTTATGAAAGTATGATATACTATGGGCAACTATAAAGTTTGAAAAGTGAAACAAGGAGAATACTATGCCAGTAAATGAATATGGTCAAATGATTGGGGAGTCAATGGGAGGTTATACTCCAGGTGAATTGCCTTCTATTGATTTCTTAGAAGGGCGATATGCTCGAATAGAAGCTCTTTCAGTGGAAAAGCATGCGGAGGATTTATTAGCTGTTTATGGTCCGGATACTCCTCGGGAGATGTGGACCTACCTCTTTCAGGAACCAGTAGCAGATATGGAGGAGTTGGTCAGCCTTTTAAATCAGATGTTGGCTCGTAAGGACCGTTTTTACTATGCAATCATAGACAAGGCAACTGGTAAGGCTTTGGGAACTTTTTCTCTCATGCGCATTGACCAGAATAACAGAGTAATAGAAGTGGGAGCTGTCACTTTTTCTCCAAAACTCAGGGGGACAAGGATAGGGACAGAAGCCCAGTATCTCTTGGCTCGCTATGTCTTTGAGGAGCTTAACTATCGTCGTTATGAGTGGAAATGCGATGCTCTTAACCTGCCATCCAGACGAGCTGCGGAGCGTTTGGGCTTTATTTATGAAGGAACTTTCCGTCAGGCAGTGGTTTATAAAGGGCGTACGAGGGATACGAATTGGTTGTCTATAATTGATAAGGATTGGCCCAAAGTAAAATCTCGTTTGGAAACATGGTTGCGTCCTGAAAATTTTGATAAAAATGGACAGCAGTACAAGAGTTTGAGAGAGCTTTAAGAGGTGTTGAGATGATTACTATTAAAAAGCAAGAAATTGTCAAGCTAGAGGATGTTTTGCATCTCTATCAGGCTGTCGGTTGGACAAATTATACCCATCAACCAGAGATGCTGGAGCAGGCCTTATCTCATTCATTAGTAATTTATCTGGCACTTGATGGTGATGCTGTAGTGGGCTTGATTCGTTTGGTTGGAGATGGTTTTTCATCAGTTTTTGTACAGGATTTGATTGTTTTGCCTAGCTATCAGCGTCAAGGGATTGGTAGTGCCTTGATGAAAGAGGCTTTAGAGTATTACAAAGATGCCTATCAAGTCCAGCTGGTGACAGAAGAGACAGAAAAAAACGTGGGATTTTATCGTTCTATGGGCTTTGAAATCTTATCCACCTATAATTGTATAGGAATGACTTGGATGAATCGAGAAAAATAATAAAACTTGTTTTTCTTAAGCAAAGTTTAAGGATGGTCTAGTATTATATAGTTATTAAATAAAGACCTCCTAACTTTATTTAATGAAATCCTAAAACTTTTTTCATCATAATCTCCTAATGAAGCCACCCAATCAGGTGGCTTTTTTGTGGGGTGAGGTGATGGTAATAGAAATTTTTTGAAAAATGGTAGAATTTGAAAAAAGTTAAGCTAGTTTTAAGCTTTGTCTTGTATCATATAGTTATTAAATAAAGACCTCCTAACTTTATTTAATAAAATCCTAAACTTTTCTTTTTCATAATAATCTCCCTTAACTCCACCCAATCAGGTGGAGTTTTTTTGCTCTATTTCAGGCTTTTCGGAAGTTTTCTAAATATCATTTTTCAATAGCTTTCTCTAAATCTTATAAACTTTATTGGACAGATTCTAAAGTTGGAGAAGCTGAATGGATGAGGATGTAAACCTTTGACAAATTTTGTGAACTATGGGATAATAAAAGAGAATTAAGTATTGTGTCTATATCATAGGCTAGAAAAGACCCCAAGCTCACGACCAAATAAGCTTGGGGTCTTTTTGACACTATTTGTCCTTGTTTAGCCATTTATCGACTAAGCGAAGAACGACACCGACCACAATTGGTCCGATGATAGTTTTAAGTATTGTATCCATCATGGGCTATCTCACCTCCTTTCGTAGGCGGTGTAGCAGTGCCGTAGAATATTATACCACATACGTGCTAAACTCAGGAGTCACCCAATCGGGTGGCTTTTTTGTTTGTGGCTTGGTTTTTTGATATAATAGAGCCATGAGTAGAATTTTAGATAATGAGATAATGGGGGATGAGGAGTTGGTAGAACGCACGCTCCGTCCTCAGTACTTACGTGAATATATTGGGCAGGACAAGGTCAAGGATCAGCTCCAAATCTTTATCGAAGCTGCCAAAATGCGGGATGAAGCGCTGGATCATGTCCTCTTATTTGGGCCTCCAGGCTTGGGAAAAACGACCATGGCTTTTGTTATTGCCAACGAACTAGGTGTCAATCTCAAGCAGACTTCGGGTCCAGTCATTGAAAAGGCTGGTGATCTGGTAGCGATTTTGAATGACTTAGAGCCTGGAGATGTCCTCTTTATTGATGAGATTCATCGCTTGCCTATGTCGGTGGAAGAGGTGCTTTATAGTGCCATGGAGGACTTCTACATTGATATCATGATTGGGGCTGGTGAAGGCAGTCGCAGTGTTCATTTGGAGTTGCCACCTTTTACCTTGATTGGTGCGACGACTCGGGCAGGTATGCTCTCAAATCCGCTACGGGCACGTTTTGGGATTACGGGGCATATGGAGTATTATGCTCATGCTGACTTGACAGAAATTGTTGAGCGGACGGCAGATATTTTTGAGATGGAAATCACTCATGAGGCAGCATCCGAGCTGGCCTTGCGTAGTCGAGGAACCCCTCGTATTGCCAATCGTCTCCTCAAGCGCGTGCGCGATTTTGCCCAGATTATGGGAAATGGGGTTATCGATGATGTTATTACCGATAAGGCTTTGACCATGCTGGATGTTGACCATGAAGGTTTGGACTATGTGGATCAAAAAATCCTTCGAACCATGATTGAGATGTACGGTGGTGGTCCTGTTGGTCTAGGAACTCTTTCTGTTAACATAGCAGAAGAGCGTGAGACTGTCGAAGACATGTATGAGCCCTACTTGATTCAAAAAGGTTTTATCATGCGGACACGGTCTGGACGGGTGGCGACTGCTAAGGCATATGATCATTTAGGTTATGAATACAATGAAAAATGAGCAAGAAATTATAGAGGCTTTTAGAGAAAATCCGGATATGATGGCTATTCTGACCATCATCCGTAACCTTGGTTTGAAAGATTCTTGGTTGGCAGCAGGTTCTGTCAGAAATTTCATCTGGAATCTCTTGTCAGACAGATCAGCATTTGATCTTGAAACAGATGTAGATGTGATTTTCTTTGATCCAGATATTTCTTATGAGGAAACCTTGTCCCTAGAGAAAAAGCTGAGAGAGGACTTTCCACAGTACCAGTGGGAATTGAAAAATCAAGTCTATATGCACCAGCATAGCCCTCATACTGCTCCCTATACCAGTTCCCGTGATGCCATGAGTAAGTATCCAGAACGGTGTACGGCAGTTGGACTGCGCTTGAATGAAGAATCTGATTTTGAATTCTATTCCCCTTATGGTTTGGAGGATATTTTGAATTTTCAAATTCGTCCAACTCCTCATTTTTTAGAGAATGAAGACCGAATGGAACTTTATCGAACACGTCTATCCAAGAAAAATTGGCAGGAGAAATGGAAAAATTTGATTTTTAAAAATACTTAAGGAAACTTTAAGCTAGGAAGTGTATACTAAGTCCATAAGTTAAGAAGACCTTAACTTAAACTCCTAAAACTTTTTCATAATAATCTCCCTATAAAATAGAGTCGCCCAATCAGGCGACTTATTTTTTTGAAAAATGGGCTTTGTGCCTGAGAATAAATAGCTTAGTGATAGAAGAAAATAGGGAAATATGGTATAATGAAACGATAGATTTTTGAATAGGAATAAGATCATGTTTGGATTTTTTAAGAAAGATAAGGCTGTGGAAGTAGAGGTTCCGACACAGGTTCCTGCTCATATCGGCATCATCATGGATGGCAATGGCCGTTGGGCTAAAAAACGTATGCAACCGCGAGTATTCGGACACAAGGCGGGCATGGAAGCATTGCAAACTGTGACCAAGGCAGCCAACAAACTAGGCGTTAAGGTTATTACGGTCTATGCTTTTTCTACGGAAAATTGGACCCGTCCAGATCAGGAAGTCAAGTTTATCATGAACTTGCCAGTAGAGTTTTATGATAATTATGTCCCGGAACTGCATGCGAATAATGTTAAGATTCAAATGATTGGGGAGACAGACCGCCTGCCTAAGCAAACCTTTGAAGCTTTAACCAAGGCTGAAGAATTGACTAAGAACAACACAGGATTGATTCTTAATTTTGCTCTTAACTATGGTGGACGCGCTGAGATTACACAGGCGCTTAAGTTGATTTCCCAGGATGTGTTAGATGCCAAAATCAACCCAGGTGACATCACAGAGGAATTGATTGGCAACTATCTCTTCACCCAGCATTTGCCTAAGGAGTTACGAGACCCAGACTTGATTATCCGTACTAGTGGAGAATTGCGTTTGAGCAATTTCCTTCCATGGCAGGGAGCCTATAGTGAGCTCTATTTTACGGACACCTTATGGCCTGATTTTGACGAAGCGGCCTTGCAGGAAGCCATTCTTGCCTATAATCGTCGTCATCGCCGATTTGGAGGAGTTTAGGAGGAAATATGACTCAGGATTTACAAAAAAGAACCTTGTTTGCAGGGATTGCCCTGGCTATTTTCCTACCAATTTTGATGATTGGGGGACTCTTGCTGCAGATAGCAATTGGAATCATAGCCATGCTAGCCATGCATGAACTTTTGAAGATGAGAGGTCTAGAGACCATGACGATAGAGGGCCTCTTGACCCTCTTTGCAACCTTTGCCTTGACCATTCCCTTGGAGAATTACCTGACTTTTTTACCAGTTGATGGGAATGTTGCTGCTTATAGTGTTTTGATTTCAATCATGTTAGGAACGACTGTTTTTAGCAAGTCCTATACGATTGAGGATGCGGTTTTCCCTCTTGCTATGAGTTTCTATGTGGGCTTTGGTTTTAATGCTCTATTAGATGCTAGAATTGCAGGTTTAGATAAGGCTCTATTGGCCTTGTGTATTGTTTGGGCGACAGACAGTGGTGCCTATCTTGTTGGTATGAACTATGGTAAGCGAAAATTAGCTCCGACCGTTTCTCCAAACAAAACCTTTGAGGGTGCCTTGGGTGGTATTTTAGGTGCGATTTTAGTAACCATCATCTTTATGATAGTTGATAGTACAGTTGCTCTTCCATATGGAATTTACAAGATGTCCGTCTTTGCTATTTTCTTTAGCATTGCTGGACAATTTGGTGATTTACTAGAAAGTTCGATCAAGCGTCACTTTGGTGTCAAGGATTCTGGGAAATTTATCCCTGGACATGGTGGTGTTTTGGATCGTTTCGATAGTATGTTGCTTGTATTTCCAATCATGCACTTGTTTGGACTCTTTTAATCAAAAGACGGAGGAAATACTATGCTCGGAATTTTAACCTTTATTCTGGTTTTTGGGATTATTGTAGTGGTGCACGAGTTCGGCCACTTCTACTTTGCCAAGAAATCAGGGATTCTAGTGCGTGAATTTGCCATTGGTATGGGACCCAAAATCTTTGCTCATATTGGCAAGGATGGAACGGCCTACACCATTCGAATCTTGCCTCTTGGGGGCTATGTTCGCATGGCCGGTTGGGGTGATGATACAACTGAAATCAAGACAGGAACTCCTGTCAGTTTGACGCTTACTGACGATGGTAAGGTTAAACGCATCAATATCTCAGGTAAAAAATTAGATCAGACGGCTCTCCCTATGCAGGTGACCCAGTTTGATTTTGAAGACAAGCTCTTTATCAGGGGCTTGGTTCTGGAAGAAGAAAAAACATTTGCAGTGGATCACGATGCAACGGTTGTGGAAGCAGATGGTACTGAGGTTCGGATTGCACCTTTAGATGTTCAATATCAAAATGCGACTATCTGGGGCAAACTGATTACCAACTTTGCAGGACCTATGAACAACTTTATCTTAGGTGTCGTTGTTTTCTGGATTTTAATCTTTATGCAGGGTGGCGTCAGAGATGTTGATACCAACCAGTTCCATGTCATGCCCCAAGGGGCCTTGGCTAAGATGGGAGTGCCAGAAACGGCACAAATTACCAAGATTGGCTCACATGAGATTAGTAACTGGGAAAGTTTGATTCAGGCTGTGGAATCAGAAACCAAAGATAAGACGGCCCCGACCTTGGATGTGACTATTTCTGAAAAGGGGAGTGACAAACAAGTCACTGTTACACCCGAAGAAAGTCAAGGTCGTTACCTTCTAGGTGTTCAACCGGGGATTAAGTCAGATTTTGTATCTATGTTTGTAGGTGGTTTTACAACTGCTGCTGACTCGGCTCTCCGAATTCTATCGGCTTTGAAAAATCTGATTTTCCAACCGGATTTGAACAAGCTAGGTGGACCTGTTGCCATCTTTAAGGCAAGTAGTGATGCTGCTAAAAATGGAATTGAGAATGTCTTGTACTTCTTGGCAATGATTTCCATCAATATCGGGATTTTTAATCTTATTCCGATTCCAGCTCTGGATGGTGGTAAGATTGTACTCAATATCCTAGAAGCCATCCGCCGCAAACCATTGAAACAAGAAATTGAAACCTATGTCACCTTGGCCGGAGTGGTCATCATGGTTGTTCTGATGATTGCTGTGACCTGGAATGACATCATGCGACTCTTTTTTAGATAATCGAGGAATATTATGAAACAAAGTAAAATGCCTATCCCAACGCTTCGCGAAATGCCAAGCGATGCTCAAGTTATCAGTCACGCTCTTATGTTGCGAGCTGGTTATGTTCGCCAAGTTTCTGCAGGTGTTTATTCTTATCTACCACTTGCCAACCGTGTGATTGAAAAAGCCAAAAACATCATGCGCCAAGAATTCGATAAGATTGGTGCGGTGGAGATGTTGGCTCCTGCTCTTCTTAGTGCAGAATTGTGGCGCGAATCAGGTCGTTACGAAACCTATGGTGAAGACCTTTACAAACTAAAAAACCGTGAAAAATCAGACTTTATCTTAGGTCCAACTCACGAAGAAACCTTTACAGCTATTGTCCGTGATTCTGTTAAGTCTTACAAGCAATTGCCACTCAACCTTTACCAAATCCAGCCTAAGTATCGTGATGAAAAACGTCCGCGTAATGGACTTCTCCGTACACGTGAGTTTATCATGAAGGATGCTTACAGTTTCCACGCTAACTATGATAGCTTGGACAGTGTTTACGATGAGTATAAGGCTGCTTATGAGCGTATTTTTACTCGTAGTGGTTTAGACTTCAAGGCTATCATTGGTGACGGTGGAGCTATGGGGGGTAAGGACAGCCAAGAATTTATGGCTATTACACCTGCTCGTACAGACCTTGACCGCTGGGTTGTCTTGGACAAGTCAGTTGCCTCATTTGATGAAATTCCTACAGAAGTGCAAGAAGAGATTAAGGCAGAATTGCTTAAGTGGATGGTTTCTGGTGAAGATACCATTGCTTACTCAAGTGAGTCTAGCTATGCGGCTAACTTGGAAATGGCAACAAACGAGTACAAACCAAGCAACCGTGTTGTCGCTGAAGAAGAAGTGACTCGTGTTGCAACGCCAGATGTTAAGTCAATCGATGAAGTTGCAGCTTTCCTCAAGGTTCCAGAAGAACAAACAATTAAAACTCTCTTCTACATGGCAGATGGTGAGCTTGTTGCGGCCCTTCTAGTTGGAAATGACCAACTCAACGAAGTTAAGTTGAAAAACTACTTGGGAGCAGATTTCTTTGACGTTGCTAGCGAAGAAGAAGTGGCGAATCTTGTTCAAGCAGGTTTTGGTTCACTTGGCCCAGTTGGTTTGCCAGAGAATGTTAAAATCATTGCAGACCGTAAGGTGCAAGATGTTCGCAATGCAGTTGTCGGTGCTAACGAAGATGGCTACCACTTGACTGGTGTGAACCCAGGCCGTGATTTTACTGCAGAATATGTGGATATACGTGAAGTTCGTGAGGGTGAAATTTCTCCAGACGGACAAGGTGTTCTTAACTTTGCGCGTGGTATCGAAATTGGTCACATCTTCAAACTCGGCACTCGCTATTCAGCAAGCATGGGAGCAGATGTTTTGGATGAAAATGGTCGTGCTGTGCCAATTATCATGGGATGTTACGGTATCGGTGTCAGCCGTCTCCTTTCAGCAGTGATGGAGCAACACGCTCGCCTCTTTGTTAACAAAACGCCAAAAGGTGAATACCGTTACGCTTGGGGAATCAACTTCCCTAAAGAATTGGCACCATTTGATGTGCACTTGATAACTGTCAATGTCAAGGATGAAGAAGCACAGGCCTTGACAGAAAAGCTTGAAGCAAGCTTGATGGGAGCTGGTTATGAAGTCTTGACAGATGACCGCAACGAGCGTGTCGGTGTTAAATTTAGCGATAGTGACTTGATTGGGTTGCCAATCCGTATCACTGTTGGGAAGAAAGCGACCGATGGCATCGTAGAAGTCAAGATTAAAGCGACTGGTGACACCATCGAAGTTCATGCAGATAACTTGCTTGAAACGCTTGAAATCCTCAGCAAGAAATAAAAACTATAATCAGAAGAAAAACAAGGAAAAAATGTAACTAGTTTTTACCTTGTTTTTTCTGTATAATGGGAAAAATGAGTAGATAAAGAGGTAAATGTATGCTAAGATTTCCAAAGGATTTTGTCTGGGGATCCTCTACTTCTGGACCACAAACAGAAGGACGTGTAGCTGGTGACGGTAAGGGAGATAATCTCTGGGATTATTGGTACCAAGTGGAGCCGAATCGTTACTATAATGGGATTGGTCCAGATAAGACATCGACCTTTTATGAAAACTGGGAAAAGGATATTGAGCTACTGTTAGAAACTGGTCACACGGCTTTTCGGACTTCTATTCAGTGGTCACGGATTTTTCCACAAGGGCATGGGGAAGTCAATCATCAAGGTGTATACTTTTACCGTAAGGTTTTTGAGGCTATTAAGGCCGAAGGGATTCGTCTTTTAGTCAATCTTTATCATTTTGATTTGCCTTTTGCCCTTCAAGAGGATGGTGATGGTTGGGAAAATAAGGCGACTGTTTCAGCCTATGAAGACTATGCTCGTTTTTGTTTTGAGACTTATGGAGATTTAGTGGATCAATGGCTTACCTTTAACGAGCCAATCGTTCCAGTAGAATTTGGATATTTTTACGATGCCCATTATCCACATAAGGTGGATGCAGAGGCAGCCGTTAAAGTAGCTTATCATACACAATTGGCCAGCAGTCGGGCGGTTAAGGCCTGTCATGAACTCTTGCCTGATTCCAAGATTGGGATTGTCCTCAACTTGACACCGGCTTATCCACGTAGCCAGCATCCTGCTGATGTCAAGGCTGCTCGCATTGCGGATCTTTTTCAGGCCCAATCTTTCTTAGATCCGTCTGTTTTGGGGACTTATCCACAGGAGTTGGTAGAAATCTTGCATGAACAAGGTCTCTTGCCTGATGCTACAGAGGAGGAGTTGGAACTCATTCGTGACAATACGGTGGACTTCCTTGGTGTCAACTACTATCAACCTTTGCGTGTTATGGCGCCTCGATTTGCTAAGCATCCAGAGAGTCCACTCTTACCAGAACATTTTTACGAGCCTTATGTGATGCCTGGACGTAAAATCAATCCTCATCGTGGCTGGGAGATTTATGAGCAAGGGATTTATGACATTGCCCAAAATATCAAGGAAAATTATGGTAATATCGAGTGGATGTTGACAGAGAATGGTATGGGTGTTGAAGGAGAGGAAAAATTCCGTCAAGATGGGATGATTCAAGATGATTACCGTATTGACTTTGTAAAAGGTCATCTTCGTGAACTTCACCGTGCTATTGAAGATGGAGCCAACTGTAAAGGATACTTAATCTGGACCTTTATTGACTGTTGGTCATGGCTCAACAGCTATAAAAATCGCTACGGTTTGGTCGAACTAGACTTGGAAACGCAAGAACGTCGTCTGAAGAAATCAGGGCACTGGTTCAAGGAATTAAGCGATAATAATGGATTTTAAAAAGGACTCTGACTGATTATCCTAATTGGTCAGAGTTTTTTATTTATAAGAAGTTGATATGAACTATACCAATTTTTACTCTTGACAAGTGAAAGAAACAAGTATATACTGTTTTTGCTGATTCTATAAAAGAGGAATTAGACTATACCAATTTTAAGGAGAAAGCACAGCTGGTCTGTGTCGTATATACTATGTGTGGAATTGTTGGTGTTGTTGGAAACACAAATGCAACTGATATTTTGATTCAAGGGCTTGAAAAGCTCGAATACCGTGGCTATGATTCTGCGGGGATTTTTGTCCTAGGTGGTGCTGAAAACCATCTAGTCAAGGCTGTTGGTCGTATTGCAGAATTGTCTGCTAAAACAGCTGGTGTTGAGGGAATAACTGGTATCGGACATACTCGTTGGGCTACTCATGGAAAACCAACTGAAGACAATGCTCACCCACACCGCTCTGAGACAGAACGTTTTGTCTTGGTTCACAATGGGGTCATTGAAAACTACCTCGAAATCAAGGAAGAATACCTTGCAGGTCACCATTTCAAGGGGCAAACAGATACTGAAATCGCCGTTCATTTGATTGGAAAATTTGCGGAAGAAGATGGCTTGTCAGTGCTTGAAGCCTTCAAAAAAGCCCTTCACATCATCCGTGGTTCTTATGCCTTTGCCTTGGTTGACTCACAAGATCCTGAAGTCATCTACGTGGCTAAAAATAAGTCACCACTTTTGATTGGTCTTGGGGAAGGCTATAACATGATCTGCTCAGATGCTATGGCTATGATTCGTGAAACCAACCAATATATGGAAATTCATGACCAAGAATTGGTAATCGTCAAGGCTGATAGTGTCGAAGTTCAAGACTATGATGGCAACAGTCGTGAACGTGCTAGCTATACTGCGGAACTTGACTTGTCTGATATCGGTAAGGGAACTTACCCTTACTATATGCTTAAGGAAATCGATGAGCAACCAACGGTTATGCGTAAACTCATCCAAGCCTACACAGATGAGGCTGGTCAAGTTGTCGTAGACCCAGCTATCATCCAGGCTGTTCAAGACGCAGACCGTATCTACATCCTTGCAGCTGGGACATCTTACCACGCAGGATTTGCTTCTAAGAAAATGTTGGAAGAATTGACAGATACACCAGTTGAACTTGGAATCTCATCTGAGTGGGGCTACGGTATGCCACTTCTCAGCAAGAAACCACTCTTCATCTTTATCAGCCAGTCTGGTGAAACAGCGGATAGCCGTCAGGTTTTGGTCAAGGCTAATGAAATGGGAATCCCAAGCTTAACAGTGACAAATGTCCCAGGTTCAACTCTTTCACGTGAAGCCAATCATACCATGCTCCTTCATGCAGGTCCTGAAATTGCCGTAGCATCAACCAAGGCCTATACAGCGCAAATTGCAGCCCTTGCCTTCTTAGCAAAAGCAGTCGGAGAAGCAAATGGCAATGCTAAAGCGCAAGCCTTTGATTTAGTTCATGAGTTGTCAATCGTAGCTCAGTCTATCGAATCAACTCTTTCAGAGAAAGAAACCATCGAAGCCAAGGTTCGTGAGCTTCTTGAAACAACTCGTAACGCCTTTTACATTGGACGTGGTCAAGATTACTATGTAGCCATGGAAGCAAGTCTCAAACTCAAAGAGATTTCTTACATCCAGTGTGAAGGCTTTGCGGCAGGAGAACTCAAGCACGGAACCATTGCCTTGATTGAAGAAGGAACGCCTGTTTTGGCCCTCTTGTCAGATCCAGTCCTTGCCAACCATACTCGTGGAAATATCCAAGAGGTCGCAGCCCGTGGTGCCAAGGTTCTCACTATTGCAGAAGAAAATGTTGCCAAAGATACAGATGATATCGTCCTTACGACCGTCCACCCTTACCTCTCACCAATCTCAATGGTTGTGCCAACACAATTAGTCGCTTACTTTGCAACACTCCACCGTGGTCTCGATGTGGACAAACCACGTAACCTTGCTAAGTCAGTAACGGTAGAATAAGCTAAAAAAGTCTAGTTATCTAGGCTTTTTCTTGTGAGCAAATAGGTTGCTTGTACTCAAGATTCGTGTTAGAATAATTTTTCAAATTGAAGGACAGAAATAGACAGGGAGTATCAAAATGGTAGAATTGGGAATTTCAACATTTGGGGAAACAACGGAGCTTGAAGGGACTGGACAGACTTACAGTCATGCTGAACGCATTCGTCAGTTGGTGGCAGAGATTGAATTGGCTGACAAAGTTGGTTTGGACGTGTATGGGATTGGTGAGCATCATCGGGAAGACTTTGCGGTATCAGCCCCAGAGATTGTTCTGGCCGCTGGGGCAGTTAATACCAAGAAAATCCGTTTGACCAGTGCAGTCAGCATTCTCTCGAGCATGGATCCGATTCGCTTGTTCCAACAGTATGCCACTATCGATGCTTTATCAAATGGACGAGCGGAGATTATGGCCGGAAGGGGTTCTTTCACGGAATCTTTTCCCTTGTTTGGCTATGATTTGAAAGACTACGAATCCCTTTTTGATGAGAAATTAGATTTGCTTCAGTTAGTCAATGAAAAGACCAAGTTAGACTGGCAAGGTCGATTGACCCAAACAATCTCTGGCAAAGAAGTTTATCCTCGTCCAGTTCAGGATCGATTACCCTTATGGATAGCGACAGGTGGTCATGTCGAATCAACAGTGAAGATTGCTCAGGAAGGCCTACCGATTGTCTATGCCATTATTGGTGGCAACCCTCGTTATTTTAAAAAGTTGATTCAGGCTTATCGTGAGATTGGGAGCGAAGCGGGTTATGCTAGCCAGGAACTAAAGGTTGGAGCTCATTCTTGGGGTTGGATTGCTGAAGATAGCGAGCAGGCTGTAAAAGATTATTTCCATCCGACCAAGCAAGTGGTGGATGCAATTTCTAAAGACCGTCCACACTGGCATGAATTGAGTTATGAGCAATATTTGGAGCAAGTTGGGCCAAATGGTGCTATGTTTGTGGGAAATCCAGATCAGGTGGCAGAAAAATTGATTCGCATGATTGAGGATTTAGATTTGGACCGTTTCATGCTCCATCTACCGCTTGGTTCCATGCCTCATGACCAAGTCCTGAGAGCTATTGAACTCTTCGGCACGCAAGTGGCTCCAAAAGTACGGGCTTATTTTGCCATGAAAGAGGCTTAATAAAAAATCCTAATCAGGCTGATTAGGACGACAAATATTGTACAAAAAATAATCCCCCGAGCGTTAATGCTTGGGGGATTTTTCTATAGGAGGGCTAGTTTAGTTCTCTTTTTTGTTTTTTAGCAAGAAGCCGAGACCTAGAAGGGCAAGGAGACTAATTCCTGTAAACAGGAGTTTGTTATCGTTGTGCTTAGTTATATCTAGTTATATCTAGTTATATCTAGCTATGCAAAGGTTATACAGTAGCAGTTTTAGCTAACCCATTCACCGTTTTCATTGACCAAATAGCCTTCAACTCTTGTATTAACTGCAAGTTTACCTGATGAATCAACATAGTACCATTTGCCAGAAACTTCAAACCATTGATTTTCTTTCATAGCTCCTGATGGCTCAAGATAGTACCAAGTATCTCCATCCTTAACCCAACCGGTTGACATAGAACCGTTACTATTTAGGAAGTACCAAACATTGCCATCTTTGACCCATCCAGTTACCATAGAGCCATCATCTTTTAGATAATACCAAGTATCTCCATCTTTTATCCAACCAGTAGCTAGAGAACCGTCTGCTTTATGGAAATACCAGATGCCATTTTCTTGTTTCCAACTAGCTTTAGTTGTCTGATTTGGAGTTTCCGATTTCTTATTTGTATAAGCTGGAGTATAGGAAGTGACAATAGTTTGAGTAGGCGTAGATGGAAGTGATTGAGTATTATTGTCCTTATGTGGTTGTTGAGCTTGTGAATCAGTTGTAGCTTGGCTAGGTTTATTTTCTGCATCAGCTACTTTGGCATCTGGTTTAGTAGAATCAGGTCTAGCTTGTGGAGCTGGATCTTGATGTGCAGGGTGAGAAGCTTCATTTTGATGTTCAGGCTTGGAAGGGGTTGAGTCTGGTTTCTCTTCTGCAGTTGACTTATGGCTAGTTCCATTTTGAGAGACTCGAAGAACAGTAGCTGTAAGGGCATTCAATTTCAAGCCTTTTTCAGTCCATTCAAGTCCTTTCGGGTTGGCAATTCCAACTGGTCCTGCTTGGTTTTCATCTGCTAAAACTTCAGCATTTCTGAGGTGGGCGAAGGCAGTTCCCAAATTAAATTCGCGAGCTTTTTCGTCCGCATTGACAAAGACTGCGTAGATATCACCGTTTGGAGCAGTAATTTGGTAGCCAATCACTACATCCTCTTTTTCTACACCATTTTGACCTGGAACAGTGATGAGGTGGACACGGTCTTTGATATCTTGGAGACTCTTAAGTCGGAAGGCATCTGTAGATTGACGAAGGGCAATCAACCCTTTCATATAGTCACGGCTCTTGACATTTTCAGGATAAGCTTTACCATCTGTAGCCTTAGTCCAGTCAAACTTGTTGACAGCATCACTAGAGTCATAAGAATCATGGATGAAGTAAGGATAGTCAAATGGGTTGCCGTCCTTATCACGCAACAAGTGAGATTTGTTTGGTTGTTTTTCCTCTGCTACTGGAGTCTTGTAGGCTGGGTCACGGAATTGTTTGGTGCGACCATATTCCTGACCAGAGTGGATAAATGGAGTTCCTTGAGCTGTCAAGACCATGAGGTTTCCAAGTCGCAAACGACGGTGGATTTCAGCATAGTTCTCAGCCTTGCTTGGGTCTTTTTTAATAGACTGAGCGATGATGTCAAAGAGGGTCAAGTTATCATGGGCTGCGATGTATTGGATAACATCTCCAGGACTGTCAGCTTCAAAGTTGGTTGGCTGAGCAATGAGATTTTTGAAAATAGTGTTGATATCACGCTTGCCACCTGTGATAAAGGCAGGTTGACCTTCGTTTGGATAACCAGATTTGAGGTTGTTACGGATGTCATCTGAAAAGACAGCGACAGTATCGGTATGTTTCATCCAATCTTGGTCAGCAGCTTTAGTAGGCATATTTTCATCACCAGCATAGGTTCTCCAACCTTCACCAAGCATGATTAGGTTTGGATTGAGGGCGCGTGCAGCCTTGTATGCTTCTTCGATAGAAGCTGCATCATGGTCTCCCATCATATCGAAGCGGAATCCATCTACTTTGTAGGTATCAACTAGATATTTGATAGAGTCAACTAGAATCCGTTTGCTCATATGGTGGGTTGTCCCCAAGCGTCCACCACCAAAGCTAGTGCGAGGTGTGCCATCTGCATCCATAAAGTGGTAGTAGTTTGGCTCTAGGTCTTCGAAGATATCGACCTTGGCTGTGTGGTTATAAACGACATCCAGGATAGCTCCCATGCCACGTTTGTGGATCTCATTGATGAGGTTTTTAAACTCTGCGATTCGTTTTTCTGGATTTTTAGGATCGCTTGAATACATACCAGTCAAGGAGAAGTAGTTTTGAGGGTCATATCCCCAGTTGTAGTTGCTGTTGCTTGAAGCGTAGTCAGACAAGCGTTCATGGTTTTTCAATTCATTGACAAAGTAGTAAGACAAGACGGGAAGGAGCTGGATGTGGGTTACACCCAAGTCTTTGAGGTAGTCTAGTTTTTCAATAAAGGCTTCAAAGGTACCAAATGGTTTGGTCAAGTCTTTTGCGATAGCGGGATCTGAAGTGAAGTCACGCACATGAGCTTCGTAGATAACGGCATCTTCACGAGTCTTGAAGTTGTGAATCTTACCATAAGTCAAGTCTTGAGGTCCTAGTTTGGCTGGATCTACAAAGGCGGCTTTAGCCACTTTATGGGAAGCGTCTGTTTTTGCAAGATCACTATTCCAAGCAGCGAGGGACTTAGCGTAAGGATCGAGTGCAAGAACAGTTTTACCTTGACGTTCAATTTGGTATTGATAATAGTAGCCAGTGAAATCTGTGATTCCTAATTTATTTGTGCTATCTAGAGTTTGTTTCCAAGTTCCTCTTTCCCCTTTTTCAAGAGCGACAGTTCCAACCACTTTTTCAGGGTCATTCTTGTCGTAGACAACGACAGAAACCTTATCAGCACTTGGTGACCAAAGGGTTAAATCAACCTGTTTTCCTTCTTCTTTTAAGTCAGCTCCAAGTTTGCCATCATAACTGTATGTCTCATCTTTAAGTCGCCAGCTTGTTTTGGTAGTGAATTGGTCGGAATTGTAGCTAACAGTATATGGATGTTTTGTGTCCGAGAAATCTCCGCTGTAGGTCACTTTCTTACCAGCTTCATCTATTGCAACATCAGTAATAGCTACTTTGTTTCCTAGGTGATTAGTGATGTTAGAGTGTTTGAGGATATCCTCTTTTTTAGCACCGACAAGTGTTGAAAAACTACTCTCAATGCTAGAAGTACCTACGTGTTGGGCTCCTGTCATGCGGATATCGTGCACATAGTAGGGGTTGGTGTAGATGGTTTCATCATCGTCTTTGAGGAAAATTTGGCTATGATTTTTTAAATCTGTGAACTTATAATCTTCTTTACGGATTTTCACATCGTCTCCTTGTTTGTTTCTGTCTAGTAATAAAAATCCAAGGTCTTTAGCTGCATCTTTGAGTGGAATATCGATATAGCGACCATATTTGCCTGTAGCCGTAAAGTCTGTTCCATTAGGCCATTCACCACTACTTGGCTCTTTCACATCTCCCCAGTACCAGAGAGATTTCTTGTCATAGTTGCCATCTGTACGGTAGTAGTTGACGCGAATAGTTCCTGCAGGTTGTGGCTCGTAAGAGAAAACCTTGTGTTCTTGGTCCAACCAAGCCTCATTCATATTTGGTGCCAGTTTTTCTATCGATTTATCGCCGGTTAGATTTTTCCCAGCTGTATTATTGATGAGGAAGCTAATTTTCTTGGCTTGTTCTCCCTTTAATTTGACATCTAGGTAGTAGCCATAGTCATCTTTTTTGGCATCCTTAAAGGACAAGGCACCGTTAGGCCAGTTTTCAGATGGTTTTTCAACATCGTCCCAAGTCCATAGTCCTTGAGCATCCTTGTTTTCTTCAGGAAGCTTTTTGACATGGATACGGAAGTAGTTGTCTTCTATTGGTTCTTCTGCCTTAGTTTCAGTCGTTACTGGACTCGTAGAAGTAGTTGGTTCACTTGAACGATCTTGTCCGGTTTGCGGTGCTGAATCGGCTGGGCTTGCAACAGGAGTAGTTGGCTCTGTTACAGGTTTTTCTTCTTTTTTCTCTAGGGAAGCGTTTGCATTTTCGGGTGAAGAAATATCACTTTCCTTCTTACCAGAGCCAGCTGCTGTATCAGTAAGAGGTTGGGCAAGGATGGTTGTATTTCCGTTGCTGGGTTCGTTAGTGGTTGTTGTACTTTCGTCGGCTGAGATAGTTGGCGTAGCCATAGCAAGTAGGACAAGGCTTGCGCCGATAAGGACAGAACCAGTTCCATTTTTGAGGGAACGGATGCTGTAGACCATTTTTTTCTCAGTTTGAGATGGTGTTTTTCTCATAATGATTCTCCAATCAATAAATTTCTATATCAGTATAGCATGTAGTAAAACAATATGCAAGCGTTTTCTTTGGTTTGTCAAAGAAATTCTTACTTTTGAGAAGTTTTCCGTATTATTTTATATATCAGTATAAATAATGGAAATAATACTCAATGAAAATCAAAGAGCAAACTAGGAAACTAGCCGCAGGCTGTACTTGAGTACGGCAAGGCGACGTTGACGTGGTTTGAAGAGATTTTCGAAGAGTATAAAAATGTCACATAAGACAAGACGTATTATTAGGAAGAGGATGTGTTCTCAGATATTTTTATTCAGAAATTGATCTCTAATATTTCTTTAAAAAGTTCATCTAGCGAAACTATAAATAGGAAGAGAAAAAGCTAGAGCTTCTCAAGTTTTATCTAGTTTCCAAACTATAGTATTTACTGGAAATCTAAAGAAAATATCAGAAAAATTCAGCAAACGTTTTCTTCTTATTTTCTTGACTTTTTTGCTGGTTTGTGCTTGACTTTTACTTGAAATTTGATAGACTATAGACAAATAGGAAAACGTATTCATTTAAAAACGGAGGAATAAGGAATGAATCAAGAAAAACGTTTGCATCGGTTTGTCAAAAAGTGCGGACTCGGTGTGTGTAGTGCTGTTGTTGCGGCCTTTTTATTGAACGCTCAGGGAGTAGCTTTGGCTACAGAGCAAGGGAATCGTCCAGTTGAGACAGAAAACATCGCTCGTGGAAAACAAGCTAGTCAAAGTTCTACTGCTTATGGAGGAGCTGCTACACGAGCAGTGGATGGTAATGTTGATAGTGACTATGGGCACCATTCTGTAACGCACACAAACTTTGAAGACAATGCTTGGTGGCAAGTTGATCTTGGAAAAACAGAGAATGTTGGAAAAGTTAAACTTTACAATCGTGGAGATGGGAATGTAGCTAATCGTCTTTCCAATTTTGATGTTGTTTTGTTAAATGAAGCAAAACAAGAAGTTGCTCGTCAACACTTTGATAGTTTGAATGGGAAGGCAGAACTTGAAGTTTTCTTCACCGCCAAAGACGCTCGTTATGTAAAAGTGGAGTTGAAAACTAAAAATACCCCATTGAGCTTGGCAGAAGTGGAAGTATTTCGTTCAGCAACAAATCAAGTTGGACAGGATAGAACTGCACCAGTAGTAGATCAAACATCAGCATTGAAAGACTACCTTTTTGGCTTAACTTATAATCCTTTGGATATTTTAACTCGCAAAGGAGAAACCTTAGAAAATCGCTACAACACAAGTGCTAAGGAACAAAATGGAGAGTTTGTCGTTGTAGAAAAAATCAAGAAAACTCTCTCTACAGGCACAGCAGATGTTTCCATCAATGGAAATCAAAATGTCTTCCTAGGTGGCTTGTATAAGGCAAACCAAAATCTGCTAGAAAATCAGCCAGAATTGATTAGTCTTGCCCGTGCAAAGGGGACAGTCAGCGTCGATTTACCTGGTATGATTCAGTCTGACAGCCGAATTGAAGCAGATCCTACAACTAGTGGTATGCAGTCTGCGATGAATACCTTGGTTGAAAGATGGACAAAGAATTACTCATCTAGCCATTCCGTTCCTGCCCGTGTTCAGTATGAATCAACTACAGCCTATAGCATGAACCAATTGAAAGCAAAATTTGGTGCAGACTTTGAAAAAGCAGGTGCACCGCTCAAGATTGACTTTGAGGCTGTGCAAAAGGGTGAAAAGCAAATTGAAGTTGTAAACTTCAAACAAATCTACTATACAGCGACATTTGATGCACCGACCAATCCAGCGGCTGTATTTGACAAGAGTTTGACACCTGAAGATTTAAAACAAAGAGGCGTTGATTCACAAACTCCACCTGTATATGTATCAAACGTTTCTTACGGACGTCAAATCTATGTTAAGTTTGAGTCAACAAGTAAGTCTACTGAATTAAAAGCAGCTATCAATGCGGTTATCAAAGGCGCAACAATTGCTCCAAATTCTGAATGGAGCCGTCTATTGAAGAATACTTCTGTAACAGCGGTAATTGTAGGAGGTAATGCTAGCGGTGCCGCCAAAGTTGTCACAGGAACAGTCGAAAACTTGAAGGAACTCATCAGAGAAGGAGCTAACTTTAGCGCTCAAAGTCCAGCTGTGCCAATCTCATATAAGACTGCCTTCCTAAAAGATAATGCCCAAGCAACTTTACAAAATAGTACAGACTATATCGAAACGAAGGTTACTTCTTACAAAAATGGCTTCTTGAAACTTCATCATAAGGGTGCTTATGTTGCGCGTTACTACATCTATTGGGATGAAATTACATATGATGAACAAGGAAATCCAGAAATCCGTTCACGTCAATGGGAAGATAACGGAAAAAACAGAACTTCAGGCTTCCAAACAGAGATTCAATTTAAAGGAAATGTCCGTAATCTTCGCATCAAGGTTCAAGAAAAGACGGGTCTTGTATGGGAACCATGGCGTACAGTTTACAACCGCACAGACTTACCACTAGTACAACAGCGTACAATTACACATTGGGGAACAACTCTAAACCCTAAAGTTGATGAAAAAATTGTGAATGAGTAACGATTTGATTTACTTGATTCGATAGTAAACAGTGAAGAGGAGGAACTTCGATTTCTCCTCTTTTATGATTGACTTTTGAGAGAATGAAAAGGGTAACTTCTATAGCAGCTTGAAACTAGAATAGTACGTTGCTGCTATTAAAACATTTCTAGAAATTAAGTTGACTTTCCCAATAGATTTGTTCATGTCTTATTTCAATTCAATATAAAACTAACTTCCAGTTTTCCACAACCTAGCTTTTAGTATGAGAAAAACGCGTTGTTACAGACATAAGGAGCTTTTTGAGAAGTGGGCAATCCGTGCAATCAGATTTGACGGATGTTGGATGCATGATGCGATTGCGCTTAATTTCCTTTGAAATCGTTGACGGACCTTTTCCCATCTTCTCAACGATGGAACGGAAAGTCTCACACTTAATTCCACCATAAAAATCCGTTTTAGACTAATTTCCACTTCGGCTAATCAAGTGGAAGTTAGTTTGAGAAGTTAGCCAGTGAAAAGATTAGCAATAAAAAAGAAAAACATCTTGACAAGCAAGGGAAAATTTTGTTACAATAATAGACGGTACTTTTTACTTTTGGTCTCTCAAAAGTGTACAGGGACGTGCTGACAAATGTTGCAAAAGTACACACAGATGATAGCTGTCACCAAGTGTATCATCACCAAAAATAAAAAAACACAGGAGTATGTAGATGCCTACAATTAACCAATTGGTTCGCAAACCGCGTAAATCAAAAGTAGAAAAATCTAAATCACCAGCTTTGAACGTTGGTTACAACAGTCATAAAAAAGTTCAAACAAACGTTTCTTCACCACAAAAACGTGGTGTTGCAACTCGTGTTGGAACAATGACACCTAAAAAACCTAACTCAGCCCTTCGTAAATTCGCTCGTGTACGTTTGAGCAACCTTATCGAAGTTACTGCCTACATCCCAGGTATCGGACACAACTTGCAAGAGCACAGCGTGGTTCTTCTTCGTGGTGGACGTGTAAAAGACCTTCCAGGGGTACGTTACCATATCGTCCGTGGTGCACTTGATACTGCAGGTGTTAACGATCGTAAACAAGGCCGTTCTAAATACGGTACTAAACGTCCAAAAGCATAAGGAAAGGGGATAAAGAGAAATGAGTCGTAAAAATAGAGCTCCAAAACGTGACGTATTGCCAGATCCGCTTTACAATTCACAACTAGTTACTCGTCTTATCAACCGCGTTATGCTTGATGGTAAACGTGGTACAGCTGCTTCAATCGTTTACGGTGCTTTTGAGCAAATCAAAGAAGCTACTGGCAACGATGCACTTGAAGTATTTGAAACAGCTATGGAAAACATCATGCCTGTACTTGAAGTACGTGCACGTCGTGTTGGTGGTTCTAACTACCAAGTCCCAGTTGAAGTTCGTCCAGAACGTCGTACAACACTTGGGCTTCGTTGGTTGGTAACAATCGCTCGTCTTCGTGGTGAACACACAATGCAAGACCGTCTTGCAAAAGAAATCTTGGATGCTGCTAACAACACTGGTGCAGCAGTTAAGAAACGTGAAGACACTCACCGTATGGCTGAAGCTAACCGTGCATTCGCACACTTCCGTTGGTAAGATAGGATGCGAAAGCGTTAAGAAAGTCCCAGAGAAAATAGGGAATCGAAGCAGGTTGCGATTGCAACCAATGAGATTCATCTTTTTCTCCAGACTTTTAGCTTGAGCTCAACTATATCATGATGCTAGGAACGGTAAGGATGCAAGGTGAAAATAGGAAACTGACGCAGTATTCGACGAATACAAGGAAGTTTATCTTTTTCATACAGCATCCCGTTCCGGCTCAAATCGGCTAATTAACTTTAGCCCGAGTTCGATTCAATTTGTAGATCTACAAGTTGAAACCAACAATAGCATGAAAAGATTGAGAACGGGTAGGTCCTGCCTATCCGTTTTTATTAAAATCGTGTTATAATAGAATAGAAATCAAAAATAAATAGGAGAAACAAACCTCATGGCACGCGAATTTTCACTTGAAAAAACTCGTAATATCGGTATCATGGCTCACGTCGATGCCGGTAAAACAACAACTACTGAGCGTATTCTTTACTACACTGGTAAAATCCACAAAATCGGTGAAACTCACGAAGGTGCGTCACAAATGGACTGGATGGAGCAAGAGCAAGAACGTGGTATCACTATCACATCTGCTGCAACAACAGCTCAATGGAACAACCACCGCGTAAACATCATCGACACACCAGGACACGTGGACTTCACTATCGAAGTACAACGTTCTCTTCGTGTATTGGACGGTGCGGTTACAGTTCTTGACTCACAATCAGGTGTTGAGCCTCAAACTGAAACAGTTTGGCGTCAAGCAACTGAGTATGGAGTTCCACGTATCGTATTTGCCAACAAAATGGACAAAATCGGTGCTGACTTCCTTTACTCTGTAAGCACACTTCACGATCGTCTTCAAGCAAATGCCCACCCAATCCAATTGCCAATCGGTTCTGAAGATGACTTCCGTGGTATCATCGACTTGATCAAGATGAAAGCTGAAATCTATACTAACGACCTTGGTACAGATATCCTTGAAGAAGACATCCCAGCTGAATACCTTGACCAAGCTCAAGAATACCGTGAAAAATTGATTGAAGCAGTTGCTGAAACTGACGAAGAATTGATGATGAAATACCTCGAAGGTGAAGAAATCACTAACGAAGAATTGAAAGCTGGTATCCGTAAAGCGACTATCAACGTTGAATTCTTCCCAGTATTGTGTGGTTCAGCCTTCAAGAATAAAGGTGTTCAATTGATGCTTGATGCGGTTATTGATTACCTTCCAAGCCCACTTGACATCCCAGCAATCAAAGGTATTAACCCAGATACAGACGAAGAAGAAACTCGTCCAGCATCTGACGAAGAGCCATTTGCAGCTCTTGCCTTCAAGATCATGACTGACCCATTCGTAGGTCGTTTGACATTCTTCCGTGTTTACTCAGGTGTTCTTCAATCAGGTTCATACGTATTGAACACTTCTAAAGGTAAACGTGAACGTATCGGACGTATCCTTCAAATGCACGCTAACAGCCGTCAAGAAATCGACACTGTTTACTCAGGTGATATTGCTGCTGCCGTTGGTTTGAAAGATACTACAACTGGTGACTCATTGACAGATGAAAAAGCTAAAATCATTCTTGAGTCAATCAACGTTCCAGAACCAGTTATCCAATTGATGGTTGAGCCAAAATCTAAAGCTGATCAAGATAAGATGGGTATCGCCCTTCAAAAATTGGCTGAAGAAGATCCAACATTCCGCGTTGAAACAAACGTTGAAACTGGTGAAACAGTTATCTCTGGTATGGGTGAGCTTCACCTTGACGTCCTTGTTGACCGTATGCGTCGTGAGTTCAAAGTTGAAGCGAACGTAGGTGCTCCACAAGTATCTTACCGTGAAACATTCCGTGCTTCTACTCAAGCACGTGGATTCTTCAAACGTCAGTCTGGTGGTAAAGGTCAATTCGGTGATGTATGGATTGAATTTACTCCAAACGAAGAAGGTAAAGGATTCGAATTCGAAAACGCAATCGTCGGTGGTGTGGTTCCTCGTGAATTTATCCCAGCGGTTGAAAAAGGTTTGGTAGAATCTATGGCTAACGGTGTTCTTGCAGGTTACCCAATGGTTGACGTTAAAGCTAAGCTTTACGATGGTTCATACCACGATGTCGACTCATCTGAAACTGCCTTCAAGATCGCGGCTTCACTTGCACTTAAAGAAGCTGCTAAATCAGCACAACCAGCTATCCTTGAGCCAATGATGCTTGTAACAATCACTGTTCCAGAAGAAAACCTTGGTGATGTTATGGGTCACGTAACTGCTCGTCGTGGACGTGTAGATGGTATGGAAGCACACGGTAACAGCCAAATCGTTCGTGCTTATGTTCCACTTGCTGAAATGTTCGGTTACGCAACAGTTCTTCGTTCTGCATCTCAAGGACGTGGTACATTCATGATGGTATTTGACCACTACGAAGATGTACCTAAGTCAGTACAAGAAGAAATCATTAAGAAAAACAAAGGTGAAGACTAATCAGTTCTCACTCTAGAAGGAAGTCACTTAGTGGCTTCCTTTTGTCTTTAGAAAATACCTCTAAATATGGTAAAATAGTAGGAGAATAATGTGAGGAAAATGAATGTCAAATAGTTTTGAAATTTTGATGAATCAACTGGGGATGCCTGCTGAAATGAGACAGGCTCCTGCTTTATCGCAGGCTGATATTGAGCGAGTTGTAGTTCATAAAATTAGTAAGGTATGGGAGTTTCATTTTGTATTTTCTAATATTTTACCAATTGAAATCTTTTTAGAATTAAAGAAGGGTTTAAGCGAAGAATTTTCTAAGACAGGCAATAAAGCTGTTTTTGAAATCAAGGCTCTGTCTCAAGATTTTTCAAACCAACTCTTGCAGGACTACTATAAAGAGGCTTTTTCTGAGGGGCCATGTGCTAGTCAAGGTTTTAAGTCCCTTTATCAAAATCTGCAAGTTCGTGCTGAGGGAAATCAACTCTTTATTGAGGGTTCTGAGGCGATTGATAAGGAACACTTTAAGAAGAATCATCTTCCTAATTTAGCCAAACAACTTGAAAAATTTGGCTTTCCAACTTTTAACTGTCAGGTCGAGAAGAATGATATCCTAACCCAGGAGCAGGAAGAGGCCTTTCATGCTGAAAATGAGCAGATTGTTCAAGCAGCCAATGAAGAAGCGCTTCGTGCTATGGAACAGCTAGAACAGATGGCACCACCTCCAGCGGAAGAAAAACCAGCCTTTGATTTTCAGGCCAAAAAGGCTGCGGCTAAGCCAAAGCTGGACAAGGCGGAGATTACTCCTATGATCGAAGTGACGACGGAGGAAAATCGTTTGGTCTTTGAAGGGGTTGTTTTTGATGTGGAGCAAAAAGTAACCAGAACAGGGCGTGTTTTGATCAACTTTAAAATGACAGACTATACTTCCAGTTTTTCGATGCAAAAGTGGGTTAAAAATGAGGAAGAAGCTCAGAAATTTGACCTTATCAAGAAGAATTCTTGGCTCCGAGTTCGTGGGAATGTGGAGATGAATAACTTCACACGCGATTTGACTATGAACGTGCAGGATGTGCAGGAAGTTGTTCACTATGAGCGGAAGGATTTGATGCCAGAAGGTGAGCGTCGGGTTGAGTTTCATGCTCATACTAATATGTCGACCATGGATGCTCTACCAGAGGTCGAAGAAATCGTTGTGACAGCTGCTAAGTGGGGACACAAGGCTGTTGCTATCACGGACCATGGGAATGTCCAGTCCTTCCCACACGGCTATAAGGCGGCCAAAAAAGCGGGAATCCAGCTAATCTATGGAATGGAAGCCAATATCGTTGAAGATCGGATTCCTATCGTTTACAATGAAGTGGAGATGGACTTGTCAGAAGCGACCTATGTGGTCTTTGACGTGGAAACGACAGGGCTATCAGCCATCTATAATGACTTGATTCAGGTTGCAGCCTCTAAGATGTACAAGGGGAATGTCATTGCTGAATTTGATGAATTTATTAATCCCGGGCATCCCTTGTCAGCCTTTACTACTGAGTTGACTGGAATTACAGATGATCATGTCAAAAATGCCAAACCACTAGAACAAGTTTTACAAGAATTCCAAGAATTTTGTAAGGATACGGTTCTAGTTGCTCACAATGCGACCTTTGACGTTGGCTTTATGAATGCCAATTATGAGCGTCATGGTCTGCCAAAGATTAGTCAGCCAGTTATTGATACGCTGGAGTTTGCTAGAAACCTCTATCCTGAGTATAAACGTCATGGTTTAGGGCCTTTGACCAAGCGTTTTGGTGTGGCCTTAGAACATCACCACATGGCCAATTACGATGCGGAAGCTACTGGTCGTCTGCTCTTTATTTTTATCAAAGAAGTAGCAGAAAAACATGGAGTGACCGATCTAGCTAGACTAAACATTGATTTGATTAGTCCAGATTCTTATAAAAAAGCTCGGATTAAGCATGCGACCATCTATGTCAAGAATCAGGTAGGTCTAAAAAATATCTTTAAGCTGGTTTCTTTGTCTAACACTAAGTACTTTGAAGGGGTGCCACGAATTCCGAGAACGGTTTTAGATGCCCATCGAGAGGGCTTGATTTTAGGATCAGCCTGTGCAGAAGGTGAAGTTTTTGATGCGGTCGTTTCCCAAGGTGTGGATGCGGCGGTTGAGGTGGCCAAGTATTATGACTTTATTGAGGTCATGCCACCAGCTATCTATGCTCCCTTGATTGCCAAGGAGCAGATCAAGGATACGGAAGAACTACAGACCATTATCAAAAGTTTGATAGAAGTGGGAGACCGTCTTGGCAAGCCTGTTCTTGCTACGGGGAATGTCCACTATATCGAACCAGAAGAAGAAATTTACCGTGAAATTATCGTCCGTAGTTTGGGACAGGGTGCGATGATTAACCGAACTATTGGTCATGGTGAACATGCCCAACCAGCTCCTCTTCCCAAGGCTCATTTTCGAACGACCAATGAGATGTTGGATGAATTTGCCTTCTTGGGAGAGGAACTGGCTCGGAAATTGGTTATTGAAAATCCCAATGCCTTGGCAGATATCTTTGAACCTGTTGAGGTTGTTAAGGGTGACTTGTACACGCCTTTCATCGACAAGGCTGAAGAAACGGTCGCTGAATTGACCTACAAGAAAGCTTTTGAGATTTATGGAAATCCGCTACCAGATATCGTTGATTTGCGAATTGAAAAGGAATTAACATCCATTCTGGGGAATGGATTTGCTGTGATTTATCTGGCTTCCCAGATGCTGGTACAACGTTCCAATGAACGGGGTTACTTGGTTGGTTCTCGTGGGTCTGTCGGATCTAGTTTCGTTGCGACCATGATTGGGATTACAGAGGTCAATCCTCTCTCTCCTCACTATGTCTGTGGTCAGTGTCAATACAGTGAGTTTATCACAGATGGTTCTTACGGTTCAGGTTTTGATATGCCCAATAAGGACTGTCCAAACTGTGGTCACAAACTCAGCAAAAACGGGCAAGATATTCCGTTTGAAACCTTCCTTGGTTTTGATGGAGACAAGGTTCCCGATATTGACTTGAACTTCTCGGGAGAAGACCAACCTAGCGCTCACTTGGATGTTCGTGATATCTTTGGTGAGGAATATGCCTTCCGTGCAGGAACGGTTGGTACAGTAGCTGCCAAGACTGCCTATGGATTTGTCAAGGGTTACGAGCGAGATTATGGTAAGTTTTATCGTGATGCAGAGGTAGAACGCCTCGCTCAAGGTGCAGCTGGTGTCAAGCGGACAACAGGCCAACACCCGGGGGGAATCGTTGTTATTCCTAACTACATGGATGTCTATGATTTCACGCCTGTTCAGTATCCAGCGGATGACGTGACGGCTGAATGGCAAACGACTCACTTTAACTTCCACGATATCGATGAGAACGTCCTCAAACTCGATGTATTGGGACATGATGATCCGACCATGATTCGAAAACTCCAAGATTTGTCTGGTATTGACCCCAATGAAATTCCTATGGATGACGAAGGCGTGATGGCCCTCTTTTCTGGGACTGATGTGCTAGGTGTGACTCCTGAACAAATCGGAACTCCGACGGGCATGCTGGGGATTCCAGAGTTTGGAACCAACTTTGTCCGAGGGATGGTCGATGAAACCCATCCGACGACTTTTGCAGAATTGCTTCAGCTGTCTGGACTGTCCCACGGTACTGACGTTTGGTTGGGAAATGCCCAGGATTTGATTAAACAAGGGATTGCGGATCTATCAACCGTTATCGGTTGTCGAGACGACATCATGGTTTACCTCATGCATGCTGGTCTCGAACCTAAGATGGCCTTTACCATCATGGAACGGGTACGTAAGGGCTTGTGGCTCAAGATTTCTGAAGAAGAGAGAAATGGCTATATCGAAGCTATGAAGGCTAATAAGGTGCCAGAGTGGTATATCGAATCCTGTGGGAAAATCAAGTATATGTTCCCTAAGGCCCATGCGGCAGCCTACGTTATGATGGCCTTGCGTGTAGCTTACTTCAAGGTTCACCATCCCATTTATTATTATTGTGCTTACTTCTCCATTCGTGCCAAGGCTTTTGATATCAAGACCATGGGTGCGGGCTTGGATGCTATCAAACGCAGAATGGAAGAAATCTCTGAAAAACGGAAGAACAATGAAGCCTCTAATGTGGAAATTGATCTTTATACAACTCTTGAGATTGTTAATGAGATGTGGGAACGAGGTTTCAAGTTTGGCAAACTAGATCTCTACCGTAGTCAGGCGACAGAGTTCCTCATCGATGGGGATACCCTCATTCCGCCATTTGTAGCAATGGATGGTCTGGGAGAGAACGTTGCCAAGCAACTGGTGCGAGCGCGTGAAGAGGGAGAATTCCTCTCTAAAACAGAACTACGCAAACGCGGTGGCCTCTCATCAACTTTGGTTGAAAAGATGGATGAAATGGGGATTCTGGGCAATATGCCAGAGGATAACCAGTTGAGTTTGTTTGATGAGTTGTTTTAAAAAAAATTAACAGACGGACAAATATTGTCCATCTGTTTTGTTATACTATAAGTATAAAAGAAAAAGAGGTTTAAATGATGAACAATACAGGATTAGATAGCAAATATCAATTTGAAAATTTTGTAGAAAAAGATGGTAATGCTTTAGCAAAGAAAGAAGCCTTAGAAGTAGTAAAGAACTTAGGATTAAAACATAATCCTCTTTATATTTATGGAGACTCAGGTTCGGGTAAAACACATCTCCTACAAGCTATTGGTAATAAGGTTCTTGAGAATAATCCAGAAAAACGAGTAAAATACATTTCTGCTGAAAACTTATTGGAAAATGAGCTAGAAATACAAAAAGTTAGAAGTGAGGAGTTTGATCTCCTAATCGTTGATGATATCCAGATATTGGGAGAAAAAGATGATATGATTCAAGAAAAATTCTTTAATCTTTTTAATTCTCTACATGTTAAGGATAAGCAAATTGTTTTATCTAGTGACTCTGAACCAGATCAATTGAAAAATGTTCAATCTCGTTTGATTGTTCGTTTTAAGTGGGGAATGCCAGTGTGTCTAGCATCAATTGAATGATAAAAAGGACTGCAGATGAATGATCAAGAGAGACTACTAACAATTTTTTTACGTTTACAGTTAGGTACTTCACTAGGAAAAAAGCAACTGGCTCAGGAATTTGAGGTTAGCGAAAAGACGATACAGAGAGATTTTTCGCTACTTCGTGATATTTTATCTAGTAACACCAGTTATAGTGGAGATTTGCTTTATAACCGTAAGACGAATAAGTATTGTTTAGCAAGTAAGTCAGTTTTTAATAAAAAGGATATTCTAGTTATTTCAAAGATTTTATTGGAAAATCGAGCACTGAATCGGTCAGAAATTGCTAGCTTACTAAATAATTTACAGGTCTTGGTTCCCCGTGCTGATCAGAAAGAAATTGAGCAGATCATTGGCAGCGAAAAGCTTAACTATGCTCCCTTAACGGATCAACAAAATAGAATAGAGAAAATTTGGAATTTATCAGAAGCTATTTTGCGTGAACAGGTTCTAGACATTATCTATCAAAAACCTTATTCTGAATCTTCTAAGAGGCAGACTGTTTTACCAGTCTCTCTTTACTATGATAGTCATTATTTCTATCTGGTTGTTTACCAGTTGAAACATGCTACTTATATTACTTTAAGAGTAGATCGTATCCAGTCATGGTCTCTTAGTGGTATAGAGAAACCCTCTATTTCTTATCGAGATAAATTTAGAGATGGCGACATTCGTAACGAGAGAGTAGATGCTTTTATCGGGAAGAAAATCAGTATTGAAATCGAGTACTTGTACGATCCGACGATTGTGATGGATCAATTTCCAAATGCAAAAATAGTTGGGAAAAATGGCGATTGGACTCATTTTAAATTTGAAAGTCAGCACACACCGGGGCTTAAACGCTGGTTGCTGGGGCAAGGAGAAGCGGTTACTGTTTTGTCTCCTCGGATTTTAGTAGAGGATATGAAGCAAACAGTTCAAGAAATGATAGATAAATATAGATGAGGATAAAATGACTATTCAATTTACTTCTAAAAAGGTTGGAGAACTATTGAAAGAAGGGAAGTTGCGGATTCCTTCTTATCAAAGACCATATAAATGGAACAGAAAACATATCCGTAATCTTTTTTATGATTTACGAGATGCTATGGGTAAAAAGGAATATCAGATAGGATCCGTTATCCTGCATGAAAATGAACATGAAAATGAAGGACACTTAGATATTGTCGATGGACAGCAACGGCTAATTTCAATTTCTTTGTTTCTTCATTTATTAGATGATTTAGAGAATTATAAGGGTGCTAATCAACTGTTGAGTGCTGAATTTGGAGAGATATCTTGCTATCATGCGAGTGAAAATTATAATGAGTGGAAAAATTTGACTCAATTGGTTGGCAAAAATCAGGCAAAAGATATTTGCAACTTTTTATTAGAGAATTGTGCTGTCTCTGTGATTACTATGCCACAGAAACGATTATCAGAGGCCTTTCAGCTATTTGATTCTCAGAATAATCGTGGAAAATCTCTAGAACCTCATGATTTGCTCAAAGCTTATCATCTTCGCAAACAAGATTCCGAAGATGAAAGAATTGTGGAAAAGTGGGAGCAATTTGTAGAGGATAAAGAGTTAAGTCTCAAAGAGTTGTTTGATAAACATCTTTTTCGTATGAGACGTTGGTCTCGAGGAGAGACAGGCTTGACAAACAAGCGTTATGGTTCTTATCTCCGTTTTACAGAGGACTTTATTGACGATTTTAAAGGTGTTGATTTGAATCAGAACTTTCCATATCTAGAATTGTATCGTCATATTGAAAATCTTCCTATGTCAATTACTATGCCAATCATTGATGGAAGTAAATTTTTTGAGTATATTGAATCTGCTCATGAAACTATTAGAGTTCATAAAAATTTTTTAAATAAACAGTTAGGGGTCTCTAATGAGTCAGAGGAGGAAGAACAAAATTTAGCTTACCCAGAAGGTATGTTAAACATTTACAATAGCTCAAAAGGACGCTATCTCAAATGTCACAATATATTCCTAAATATTTGCTCGCTTTTCGCAGATAGATTTGGAAAAGAGGAGCTATCAAAGGAGATAGTAGAGACCTTGTTTATTTGGTCTTACTACCCTCGAGTTAAATCTAAAGCCATATATGATGCGACGGTTGGGAACTATGCTGCTGGTGGAAGGTTTAGACAAAAAGAGGTTCAAAAGCTATTTCAACTTTTATCCTATGCTGTCACTCCGAATGATTTTATGATCAAGATAGATAGAGAGTTATTTGAAAATTATACTGTGGATAGGATTATAGAAGAGGAAAAAGATAAATGGTAGAAACACATATAAGCTTATCAGTTAATCGTTTGTTAAATGAAGATACCTATGCTATCCCTCTTTATCAGAGAAATTTTGCTTGGACTTATGATGAAATTGAACAGTTATTGAACGACGTAGCAGATGCTTTTCAAGAAAATAGAGACAATTACTATAACAATTACTATATTGGAACATTGGTCGTTAATAACGAGAATGACATTTTCAAAATCATAGATGGGCAACAACGGACAACCGCCCTTAATTTGATTGCCCTAGCTTTGAAACATGAGTTTGGTTTTGATAGATTGAAAGCTGTCAATCTTACCTTCCCAGCTCGGAAGAAATCAAATGAGAATATTCAAAAGCTATTTACCAAGCAAGAAATTTCAGAGGGAGATGAAAATGAGTTGACTAGAGGCTACGGACATGCTAAAGATGCATTGAAAAAAGTGCTAGAGGAGCGCCAATTGGATCCTCAGTCTTTCGTTGATTATCTTTTTGAGAATGTTATCATTTTTCGGAGTATACTTCCTGAAGATTTAGATTTGAATCTTTATTTCGAACGTTTCAACTCTCGAGGCGAACAACTAGAGGCTCATGAGATTCTTAAGGCACAAATGATGTCTAAATTTGGTGAAGATCAAGAAATGGCACAAAAATTTGCGAGAATTTGGGAAGCCTGTGCAGAGTTTGATAAGCCGGTAGCAAGTCAGTTTAAGATGCGGCGGAAGAGAGCAGATGACTTTCAAGAACGTGAACGTATTTTTGGATGGCATTTTACAAATTACTCATTTCATAATATTTATAATGATATTGATTTTCATCAAAATGAAAGAAGAAAGTTATCAGATATATTAGGAAAAAAGATAACTGAAAAAAATATAGAAGTAGACAAAGATTTTGGCGATTATACTACAGTCATTGATTTTCCAACATTCTTACTCCATGTATTGGCAATTGCGGAAGGTAAGAAAACTGATGAGATTCAACTAGATGATAAGAAACTCTTAGCACTATTTGATATAAAAAATAAAGATAAAACTTGGGTTATTGAATTTAGTGAATTTCTTCTTAGAATAAAACATATTTTCGATAATTACATCGTTAGAAACTCGAATACGGATTCTTCAAGTAGAAATAAGGATGAATGGTTTTTACAGAAGGGGACTTATTATGAATATCAACCTAATGGGAAAGCGAAAGAGCATTACATAGTTGAAGAACGCTTTACTAAGAATACATTTTCAGATTCGGAAATTAACCAAAACATTATTCTTCTCCAATCCATGTTTGCTGTGACATTTACTGCCAATCGTGACAGTCGTTGGTTATATGAAATTTTACAATTCCTCTTTAACCGTATTGAAGAGTTAAATCAAGCAGAATTTGCTGGTTCGTTTAAGAATTTTCTTGAGAAAATGGCAGTGAGATATGCTGAGGAAAGATTGTTCACTGAAGATAAAAGTATCAAAACATATGGGGAAATTCCTGTTTATGCTTTTAACTTTGTAGATTATGTTTTATGGAAAAATCGTGAAGAATTGAAGAAAGATTACGATATTAAGTTTGAAGATTTCAAATTTGCATATCGCCGTTCCATAGAGCATTGGTTTCCACAACATCCAAATAGTGATGAAATAGTGGAAAAGATGGATGATAAATTTTTGCACTCCTTCGGGAATCTTTGTATCATTACTGATAGTCAAAATTCGAAGTTTGGAAATTTAGTTCCAAGTGCAAAGTATAAACAGTGGGAAGGAATTTTCAATCGCCAGAGTTTAAAATTACAGATGATGGCAGACGTAACGGTAAAAAATGATAAATGGAGTATTCGTGAGATTCAATTTATGGAAAAAGAAGTGGAAAGATATGTACACGACTTTTGTTTTAGTTAATTAAAAACAAGCTTTATTAGGCTTGTTTTTAAATTTATATCATATGTGATATACTAGTAACGGAGGATATTTCATGAAACTAAGAATATTTGCGGAAGATAAGCCAGCTGAGAAGATATTTGAATATCAATTAGAACTTGCTGATCAGACAATACTTCTATCAACAGCACTCTTGTCAGGTGCTATTGCTTTAGCAGGATTATTCTCTGCTTTGAAAGAAAAATAAAAATAGAAAAGAGAAAACAACATGGTTTTACCAAATTTTAAAGAAAATCTAGAAAAATATGCAAAATTATTGGTTGCAAATGGAATCAACGTGCAACCTGGTCACACTTTGGCTCTCTCTATCGATGTGGAGCAACGTGAGTTGGCTCACTTAATCGTCAAAGAAGCTTATGCCTTGGGTGCGCATGAGGTTATCGTTCAGTGGACAGATGATGTCATTAACCGTGAGAAATTCCTCCATGCGCCAATGGAGCGTCTGGACAATGTGCCAGAATACAAGATTGCTGAGATGAACTATCTCTTGGAAAATAAGGCTAGCCGTCTTGGGGTTCGTTCATCTGATCCAGGTGCCTTGAACGGAGTGGATGCTGACAAGCTATCAGCTTCTGCTAAAGCTATGGGACTTGCTATGAAGCCAATGAGAATCGCCACTCAATCCAACAAGGTTAGCTGGACTGTAGCAGCCGCTGCTGGACTTGAATGGGCCAAGAAGGTCTTTCCGAATGCTACGAGCGATGAAGAAGCAGTCGATCTCCTTTGGGACCAAATTTTCAAAACTTGCCGTGTCTACGAAGCAGATCCTGTTAAGGCTTGGGAAGAGCATGCAGCTATCCTCAAGAGCAAGGCCGATATGCTTAATAAAGAGCAATTTTCAGCTCTTCACTACACAGCGCCAGGGACCGATTTGACCCTTGGCTTGCCGAAGAACCACGTTTGGGAATCAGCTGGTGCTATCAATGCACAGGGCGAAGGATTCTTGCCAAATATGCCGACAGAGGAAGTTTTCACAGCGCCTGACTTCCGTCGCGCAGATGGTTATGTCACTTCTACAAAACCGCTTAGTTATAACGGAAACATTATTGAAGGTATTAAGGTGACCTTTAAGGATGGGCAAATCGTAGATATCACTGCAGAAAAAGGCAATCAAGTCATGAAAGACCTTGTCTTTGAAAATGCGGGTGCGCGTGCCTTGGGTGAATGTGCCTTGGTGCCAGATCCAAGCCCAATTTCTCAGTCAGGCATAACCTTCTTTAACACCCTTTTTGATGAGAATGCATCAAATCACTTGGCTATCGGTGCAGCCTATGCGACTAGCGTAGTTGGTGGAGCGGAGATGAGCGAAGAGGAGCTTGAAGCCGCGGGGCTTAACCGTTCAGATGTTCACGTAGACTTTATGATTGGTTCTAACCAAATGGATATCGATGGTATCCGTGAGGATGGGACACGTGTACCACTCTTCCGTAACGGAGATTGGGCAAATTAAGGAGACAAGATGATAGGAAGTATGTTTGTTGGTCTCCTAGTGGGATTTTTAGCAGGTGCTCTGACCAATCGTGGAGAGCGAATGGGATGTTTTGGAAAAATGTTTCTAGGATGGATTGGTGCCTTTATAGGCCACTTGCTTTTTGGGACTTGGGGACCGATAATAGCAGGAACTGCCATTATTCCGGCAGTACTAGGTTCCATGATTGTCTTAGCGATTTTCTGGAGACGAGGAAGTTAATTTCTTAAATCTGATACTCAATGAAAATCAAAGAGCAAACTAGGAAACTAGCCGCAGGCTGCTCAAAGCACTGCTTTGAGGTTGTAGATAGAACTGACGAAGTCAGCTCAAAACACTGTTTTGAGGTTGTGGATAGAACTGACGAAGTCAGCTCAAAACACTGTTTTGAGGTTGTGGATAGAACTGACGAAGTCAGTAACCATACCTACGGCAAGGCGACGTTGACGCGGTTTGAAGAGATTTTTGAAGAGTATGAAACGAAAAGGAGGTTGGTCATTGTACCAGCCTCCGTTTGATATGATATAATAGTTCTATGAGATTAGATAAATTTTTAGTTGCCTGTGCTGTAGGGAGTCGGACTGAGGTCAAAAACTTGCTCAAGGCTGGGCGCGTGACGGTAAATGGTAAAAAAGAAAAATCAGCTAAATTGCAGATTGATGAAAAAATAGATGAGATTCGCTTTGATGGGCAAGTGCTGGAGTATGAAGAGTTTGTCTACTACATGATGAACAAGCCCAAAGGAGTTATCTCAGCGACTGAGGATCCCAAGCATAGAACCGTTCTGGACTTGCTGGATGATATTGCTCGGAGCAAGGAAGTTTTCCCAGTAGGACGCTTGGATATTGACACGCATGGTCTTTTGCTCTTGACCAATGACGGCAAGCTTGCCCATGATCTTCTTTCACCCAAGCGTCATGTAGACAAGACGTATCTGGCTCAGGTCAAGGGAATTATGACCCAAGAAGATGTGGAGACATTTGCCAAGGGAATTCCGCTCAAAGACTTTACCTGTAAGCCCGCTAGACTGGAGCTTGTGTCCATAGATGCAGAAAAAAATCAAAGCCAAATTCGTGTGACCATTGCAGAAGGGAAGTTTCATCAGGTCAAGCGTATGGTGGGCTATTGTGGTAAGGAAGTAGTAGACCTACAGCGTTTGACTATGGGAACTTTAGTTTTAGATGAGAACTTGCAGCGAGGAGAATGGCGTCGCTTGACCAAGGAGGAATTAGAAGTTCTCCTTGCAAGTATTGCTTAATTTAGTTTATATTCGAAAAAGGTGAGGGACAATGTCCTTGCCTTTTATGTTTTTCAGTTGCTTCCTTTGTAAAAAGCGTTATAATAGACTGTAGAATAAAAGGAGGAATCTATGAACGCGATTCAAGAATCATTTACTGATAAACTATTTGCCAACTATGAAGCAAATGTAAAATACCAAGCGATTGAAAATGCTGCCAGCCACAACGGAATTTTTGCAGCCCTAGAACGTCGCCAAAGCCATGTAGACAATGCACCTGTTTTCTCATTGGACTTGACCAAGGACAAGGTAACCAACCAGAAGGCTTCTGGTCGTTGCTGGATGTTTGCGGCCCTCAATACCTTCCGTCACAAGCTCATCTCACAATACAAACTGGAAAATTTTGAGTTGTCACAGGCCCACACTTTCTTCTGGGACAAGTATGAGAAATCAAACTGGTTCTTGGAGCAAGTGATTGCGACTGCAGACCAAGATTTGACTAGCCGCAAGGTTAAATTCTTACTTCAAACACCTCAACAAGACGGAGGTCAGTGGGATATGGTCGTTTCCCTCTTTGAAAAATATGGTGTCGTGCCCAAGTCAGTTTATCCTGAGTCTGTTTCATCTAGCAGCAGTCGTGAGCTAAATGCGATTCTTAATAAATTGCTGCGTCAAGATGCTCAAATTTTGCGTGACTTGCTTGCTTCTGGCGCAGACCAAGCGACTGTTCAAGCTAAGAAAGAAGACCTCTTGCAAGAAATCTTTAACTTCCTTGCCATGTCACTAGGACTTCCACCACGTCAGTTTGACTTTGCTTATCGCGATAAGGATAACAACTACCGAAGCGAAAAGGACATTACGCCACAGGAATTTTACAAGAAATACGTCAATCTTCCTCTAGAAGACTACGTTTCTGTTATCAATGCTCCAACTGATGACAAGCCTTACGGCCAATCTTACACAGTTGAGATGTTGGGAAATGTGGTTGGTAGCCGTGCGGTTCGTTACATCAACGTTCCAATGGAGCGCTTGAAAGAATTGGCAATTGCTCAAATGCAAGCAGGTGAGACTGTTTGGTTTGGTTCAGATGTCGGACAGCTCAGCAACCGTAAAGCTGGAATCCTTGCGACAGATGTTTATGACTTTGAATCAAGCATGGACATTAAACTTACTCAAGACAAGGCTGGACGTTTGGACTACAGCGAAAGCTTAATGACCCACGCTATGGTCTTGACAGGTGTTGACTTGGACGAAAATGGTAAATCAATCAAGTGGAAGGTTGAAAACTCATGGGGAGACAAGGTCGGTACAGATGGTTACTTTGTTGCCTCAGACGCTTGGATGGATGAATACACCTACCAAATCGTTGTCCGTAAGGAATTGCTGACAGCCGAAGAACAAGCTGCCTATGAAGCAGAACCAATTGTGCTTGCACCATGGGATCCAATGGGAGCCTTGGCTGAATAAAAGCATAGAAAAAAGGAATCAGGTTTAGAACCTGATTCCTTTTAAGTTGCTTGATTACATGATGTGAAGAACATGTGCCACAATACCCACTGCGAAGAGTGCAAGGATAATAGTGATTGGAGATACTTTTTTCTTAAGCAAGTACATGCAAAGTAAAGTAAGGAGTAGTCCTGATAGTCCAGGAATCAACATATCCAAGTTTTGTTGGAAAGTAGTAACTTTTTCAGGTGTTTGAGATAATCCTTGTCCTACTTGTGCGAATGCTTCTTGGATACCTTTAGACCCTTCTGGCAATTTATCCCAATGGATATAAGCCTTTTCATCTAGTTGAACTTTGGCAACATCGAAAGCAAATTTAATATTTACCCAACGTTGAACAAGGACAGCAAGAATGAACATACCAAGGATAGAAGCTCCTTTAGTGATGTCTTGGAGGATACCGCCAGACATATCTTTAGTGATTTCTGATCCAGCCTTGTATCCAATCTCTTGTGTATACCACAAGAATGACATACGAATCAAGTTCCAAAGAACGAAGAAGAGGATTGGACCTAAGATATTACCAGTAAGGGCAAGTGAAGCACCGAGTGATCCAAGGATTGGGCGTACTGTAAACCAGAATACTGGGTCACCGATACCAGCAAGAGGTCCCATCATACCGATTTTAACCCCTTGGATAGCAGCATCATCGATCTCAACACCGTTAGCACGTTCTTCTTCAAGTGCAAGAGTAACCCCCATGATTGGAGCGGCTACATATGGGTGAGTGTTGAAGAACTCAAGATGGCGTTCAAGAGCAGCGATTTGATCTTCTTTTTTAGTGTAGAGTTTTTTAAGAGCTGGAATTAATGAGTAAGCCCAACCCAAGTTTTGCATACGTTCATAGTTCCAAGAACCTTGTAAGAAAGTTGAACGCCACCAAACTTTTTTACGATCTGATTTAGTTAATTGAAGTTTTTCAGTCATGATGTTTTCAGTCCTTTCTTATCTTAGTAGTCTTCTAGGATATCGCCGATTGGGTCGTTAGAAGTTGCGGCTCCTCCGCCACCATTTCCACCAGTTTTAGAAAGGTGAAGGTAGATAAGAGCGATAGCAACACCGATAGCACCAAATCCGATTAGAGTAATATCTGACACGGCAGCAAGTACGAAACCGATAGCGAAGAATGGCCATACTTCACGAGTTGCCATCATGTTGATAACCATAGCGTAACCGACGGCAACGACCATACCACCACCGATAGCCATACCATCTTTGAGCCAATCAGGCATAGCATTTAGAATGCTTTGTACTGTTTCAGTTGGTACCATTAGAAGGAGTGCTGCAGGGACTGCAATACGAAGACCTTGAAGAAGAAGTGCGACAAAGTGAGCACGCTCAACTGCTTTGAAGTCACCTTTTTTAGCAGAAGCATCAGCAGTGTGAACCAATCCGACAGAGAGTGTACGGACAATCATAGTCAAGAATAGACCAGCAACTGCAAGAGGGATAGCAACCGCTTGGGCAACACCGATACCTGTCTTAGTAAAGTCGCCACCAAGAACCATGATAATGGCAGCAGCAACAGAAGCAAGAGCAGCGTCAGGAGCTACGGCAGCTCCGATGTTAGCCCAACCAAGGGCGATCATTTGAAGAGAACCACCAAGGATAATCCCTGCTTCAAGGTTACCGGTAACAAGACCGATAAGGGTACAAGCTACGATTGGTTGATGGAATTGGAACTGGTCGAGGATACCTTCAAGACCTGCTAGGAAGGCTACAACGACTACTAAAACCATAGAAATAATAGACATCTTTAAAATCCTTTCATAAAATCGATTATTGCACGTTTGCTTTGTTGATCAAGTCAAACAAATCTTTTTTGGTGTCGTTTGGTACTTTACGTACATCAAATTCAACACCAAGGTCACGCATTTTTTCAAATGTAGCAACGTCTTCTTTATCCATAGACAAAACGTTGTTAACCATTGTTTTACCAGTTGAGTGAGCCATTGATCCAACATTAAGAGTTTTGATTGGCACGCCACCTTCGATAGCACGAAGGGCATCTTGAGGTGTTTCAAACAAGATAAGGGCATGTGTTTCTCCGAAGCGAGGATCTTTTGCAACGTCGATTAGTTTTTGGATAGGAACAACGTTTGCTTTCACTTTACCTGGAGCTGCTTGTTTAATCAATTCTTTACGAAGATCGTCGTTGGCAACGTTATCTGAAGCAACGATAATACGGTCTGCTTTTGAATCTGGAGTCCAAGCAGTTGCAACCTGACCGTGAAGGAGACGAGTGTCAAGACGGGCAAGGTTAATCTTGAGTTTTCCATCTCCGATAACAGTTCCTTCTGGGATAGCAGCTTGGGCAACTGGAGCAGCTGCAGCAGTTGCAACTTCTTCAACTGGATTTAACTCTTCTGGAAGAGCCTTGATGCCATCTTTGGCTTCTTTGATAATATTCGCAGCGACTTTTTCTACACCTGCAGCAGCGTCCATCAGGCGCTCTGTGTAGGCTTGGATTAACATCGGTAAGTTAAGTCCTGTGATGATGGCAAACTTACGCTCAGGATTTTCTCCCATCACGCGACTAGCTTGGTTAAATGGAGATCCACTCCAAAGGTCAGCCAAAACTAGAACCTCATCTTCTGCGTCAAATGCAGCAACAGCGTTATTAAACTTAGCGTATAGATCATCAGGACCTTCATTTGGCATAAAGGTTACAACTTGAACCTTTTCTTGTTCACCAAAGATCATAGATCCTGACTGATGAATACCCGCAGCAAATTCGCCGTGGCTCGCAATAATGATTCCGATACTCATTATTGTCATTCCTCCTTTTTTGTTTTAGTTTTCATTTAAGAAAACTTTAAGACTTTTTAAGTATAAACCGTTTTCATCTAAAAATCAACTATTTATCATAAAATAATTAAAAAGATTACATCTGAAAATATTGATATATTGAGTTTTAGAGAAGTTTTTTTGAATCCTTATTTAAAAATTTAATATAAAAAAGTTGGAAGCGCATTCCAACTTTTAAAATAGGTTTTTATTAGATTAATGGGTGAAGTCGAGTACCATACGTCCTTGGATTTGACCTTTTTCCATTTCGTCGAAAATGGCTACGGCATCTTCTATTGGACGTTTTTGAACAACTGGAACTACTAAACCTTCTGCACCGAATTGGAAGGCTTCTTCCAAGTCTTTACGAGTTCCTACAAGAGAACCGATGACTTGGATTCCATCTAGAACGGTTTTTACGATACTTAGTTCCATCATTTCAGAAGGAAGGCCGACAGCGACAACGCGACCACCAGCACGAACTGAGTCAACAGCCTGGTTGAAGGCAACTTTAGATACAGCAGTTACGACAGCTGAATGAGCTCCACCATCAGTTTTTTCCTTGATGAGTCCAGGTACATCTTCAACTTCTAGGCCGTTAATAACAATGTCAGCACCTACTTCTTTTGCAAGGGCAAGTTTGTCATTGTTGATATCAACTGCGATAACATGAGCATTGAATACTTTTTTAGCGTATTGAACAGCTAGGTTACCAAGCCCACCAGCACCATAAAGGACAACCCATTGGCCTGGTTCAACTTTGGCCTCTTTAATAGCTTTATAGGTTGTTACGCCAGCACATGTGATAGAAGAAGCTTGGGCTGGATCAAGTCCGTCAGGAACTTTGACGGCATAGTCAGCAGTTACGATACATTGTTCAGCCATACCACCATCTACTGAGTAGCCAGCATTTTTCACTGTACGGCAAAGGGTTTCGCGACCAGTTGTACAGTATTCGCAAGTGCCACATCCTTCAAAGAACCAAGCAACGCTGACGCGGTCACCGACTTTAAGGCTTTTCACATCTGGAGCAATTTCTTTAACGATACCAACACCTTCGTGGCCAAGGACACGTCCTGGTACCTGACCGAAGTCACCATGAGCAACGTGGAGGTCAGTGTGGCAGACACCGCAGTATTCAATTTCTACAAGTGCTTCTCCAGTTTCAAGTGGACGGAGTACTTTTTCTTCAACAGCAACACCAGTGCTTTCTGGATTTACAACAACAGCTTTCATAGCTATCCTCCTTTATATTGACCGAGAACAGGGACAACGGGACTGGATTGATTTTTTCAACAGAGTCGAGTGTGACGAGCTCTCTTGTATTTATATGTGAAGTATATCACAAAAGAAAGCCTTTTCCAAGGTTTTGGAGGCAAAAAGTAGAACAATCGATTAACTGGTTGATGAGACTGTGAAAAGAGCACAAAGACCAGCTCGCAAGCTGGTCAGAATGGACTATAAGAATAAGTCTTGTAGGGTTTTGGCAACACCGTCTTGGTCATTGGTCAGAGAAATTTGCTCATCTGCATAAGGGAGTAGCTCTGGATTGGCATTTTTCATGGCATAGCCCTTCCCAGCAAAAGCTAGCATTTCGGTATCATTGTGTTCATCTCCAAAGGCAATCAAATCCTTTTTATCGCGGTTCATTACCTTGAGCAAGTAGTCCAAGGCAAAGGCTTTGTTGACACCTTTTGGGGTACACTCAAGGATATTGAGCGGACCTCCCCAGGTATTGATAGACAGTTGATGCTGGTAGAAGGCGTTCATTTCTTTTGCCAAGGCATATTTGTCGCTGGCTCTGGTCTGCAGCAGAATACAGTTAGGATCCTTGGTCACCAATTCAGGCTGGAATTGATTTTCAGGCTGGAAAGCTTCTACACCAAATAGTTTGGGATTGGCAATTTCTTCATTGGGATTTGTAATGTAGAATTTTTTACGATATTCTCCAGCGATAAAATCGGCTTGAATGTCCTCTGAACGTCGAACCATATCTAAAAGATATTTTTTGTCTACCGTCAAACACTTTTCAAAATCCCAAACTTGGTCTGGTAAATGAGTAAGGGATCCGTTGAAGTTAATCATAGGAGTGTCTAAGCCCAGTTCACGGTAAAAATCTTTTGACATACGGTAAGGGCGACCTGTCGTAATAATAACCTGATGGCCTTTTTCAGCAACTTTTTTGATGGTTTTTTTGGTAAAGTCAGAAATTTGACTGTCTGAGTTGAGTAGGGTTCCATCCAGATCTAGTGCAATAATTTTTTTCGTCATATGAACCTTTCTAGTGTCTTTCCAGATAAGATGTCTTCTATTATAACAAAAAGCAGACAGAAAAGCAGATTCCAAACAAAAAATGAAATTCCATCAAATTCTTAAATAAATTAAACAAAGATATTGAAAAAGTGAATGATAAATGATATAATTCTATTATTGTTCGTAAAAATTAAAAGGAGATTGATAATGGACAAATTATTTAAACTAAAAGAGAACGGTACAGACGTTCGTACAGAGGTTCTCGCTGGTTTAACGACTTTCTTCGCAATGAGTTATATTCTCTTTGTAAACCCACAAATTCTTTCGCAAACAGGAATGCCTGCTCAGGGTGTATTCCTCGCAACGATTATCGGTGCAGTTGCTGGTACCCTGATGATGGCCTTCTACGCCAACTTACCATATGCTCAAGCGCCAGGTATGGGACTCAATGCCTTCTTTACCTTTACAGTTGTATTCGGGCTTGGTTATTCATGGCAAGAAGCCCTAGCTATGGTCTTCATCTGTGGAATTATCTCATTGATTATTACCTTGACAAATGTTCGTAAAATGATCATTGAATCGATTCCCAATGCTCTTCGCTCAGCTATTTCAGCTGGTATCGGTGTCTTCCTTGCCTATGTAGGGATTAAGAATGCTGGACTTTTGAAATTCACGATTGATCCAGGAAACTATATTGTTGTAGGAGAAGGGGCTGACAAAGCCCAAGCAACGATTGCAGCAAACTCTTCAGCGGTTCCAGGATTGGTCAGCTTTAATAATCCAGCTGTTTTGGTGGCTCTTGCAGGACTTGCCATTACTATCTTCTTTGTTATCAAAGGAATTAAAGGGGGAATTATTCTCTCTATCTTGACAACAACTGTTCTTGCTATTGCAGTTGGTTTGGTAGATTTGTCTAGCATCGATTTTGCTAATAACCATGTTGGTGCAGCCTTTGAAGACTTGAAGACAGTCTTTGGTGCAGCTCTTGGTTCAGAAGGTTTGGGAGCTTTGGTTTCAGATACAGCTCGCTTGCCTGAAACTCTGATGGCCATTCTTGCCTTCTCATTGACAGATATTTTTGATACAATTGGTACCTTGATTGGTACAGGTGAAAAAGTTGGTATCGTAGCGACAAATGGTGAAAATCACCAATCAGCTAAGTTGGACAAGGCTCTTTACTCTGACTTGATTGGTACTTCAATTGGTGCCATCGCTGGTACTTCGAACGTAACGACTTATGTTGAGTCTGCTGCTGGTATCGGTGCAGGTGGACGTACTGGTTTGACAGCTTTGGTTGTAGCTATCTGTTTTGCGATCTCAAGCTTCTTTAGCCCACTTCTAGCGATTGTACCAACAGCCGCTACAGCTCCAATCTTGATTATCGTTGGGATTATGATGTTGGCTAGCTTGAAAAATATCCATTGGGACGATATGTCTGAAGCGGTTCCTGCTTTCTTCACATCTATCTTTATGGGATTCAGCTACTCTATCACTCAAGGGATTGCAGTTGGTTTCTTGACTTACACTTTGACTAAGCTTGTCAAAGGTCAAGCTAAAGATGTTCACGTCATGATTTGGATTTTGGATGCCTTGTTTATCCTTAACTACATCAGTATGGCACTATAAATGCTATAATATAAAAAGGGGTTCTCCCCTTTTTATATTATAGTTACTTGAAAATTGCTTCAAACTAGGTAGGTGATTTTGATTGAATGGTAGGAGTATGATTGATGATAAAAAAGAATATTTGGGATGAAGTATTAAACAGGGGGAAGTGGTTAATAATCTTTCTAGTAGGGCTTTTGTTTTCTCAGTTTCCTTTAGCCCTAGCAACTTTTTTAACTAGCAGAAAATTTCCACTGCTTCAAACGGGACTATTAGTAGGGGCCTTATCTCTTGTGGTTTTAACTGTATTTATAATAGGTGCTAGGAAAACACAGTTGGCTAGTTTTGGTTTATCGTTTTTCAAGGCTAAGGATTTGGCTAGATTGGCCTTAAGCTATCTAGTGATTCTTGCCTTTAATATTCTTGGTGTGGTCTTGCTGCGTTTGATGAATGAAACAACAACCAGCAATCAATCAAATATTAATGATTTGGTCCAGAATAGTTCCTTAATTTCCAGTTTTTTCTTACTGGTTCTAATAGCTCCTATTTGTGAGGAGATTTTATGTCGAGGAGTGATTCCTAAAAAACTCTTTCGTGGTAAAGAAAATGTGGGTTATATAGTCGGTGCTATTATCTTTGCCTTGCTTCATTTACCGACAAATCTACCTTCTCTTCTTATCTATGGAGGTATGTCGATCGTTCTGTCTTGGACAGCCTACAAGACCCAACGTTTGGAAATGTCTATCTTACTTCACATGATTGTGAATGGAGTTTTTTTCTGTTTGTTGGCTCTTGTGGTGATCATGAGTCGGACATTAGGGATTTCTGTTTAATACTCAATGAAAATCAAAGAGCAAACTAGGAAACTAGCCGCAGGCTGCTCAAAACACTGTTTTGAGGTTGTAGATAAGACTGACGAAGTCAGTCACATATATACGGCAAGGCGACGTTGACGCGGTTTGAAGAGATTTTCGAAGAGTATAAGATTATTGACAATTGCTTACTTGTTTCTACTGGGAAAAAGATGAATGCAATCGTGTCCATCTTTTTCTTTTTATGGTAAAATAGAGAAATAATATGGTGAAAAGCCTTGAGGGAGTGACCGATATGTCAAGTAAAGCCAATCATGCAAAGACAGCTATTTGCGGAATTATCAATGTAACCCCAGATTCCTTTTCGGATGGTGGTCAATTTTTTGCGCTTGAGCAGGCGCTCCAGCAGGCTCGTAAATTGATAGCAGAAGGAGCCAGCATACTAGATATCGGTGGAGAATCAACTCGGCCGGGAAGAAGTAGCTATGTTGAGATAGAAGAGGAAATCCAGCGTGTTGTTCCAGTGATTAAGGCTATTCGCAAGGAAAGTGATGTCCTCATCTCTATTGATACTTGGAAGAGTCAGGTGGCAGAGGCTGCTTTGGCTGCTGGTGCCAATCTAGTCAATGATATCACTGGTCTCATGGGTGATGAAAAAATGGCCTATGTGGTTGCTAAGGCTGGAGCGAAGGTGATCATCATGTTTAATCCCGTTATGGTTCGACCTCAGCATCCTAGCTCGCTCATATTTCCTCATTTTGGCTTTGGTCAAGCTTTTACAGAGGAAGAGTTAGCTGACTTTGAAAAAATGCCAATCGAAGAGTTGATGGAGACTTTCTTTGAACGAGCACTAGCGAGAGCAGAGGAAGCTGGGATTGCACAAGAAAATATCCTGTTGGATCCAGGAATCGGCTTTGGTCTGACCAAGAAAGAAAATCTGCTTCTTTTACGGGACCTGGATAAACTACATCAGAAGGGCTATCCAATCTTTCTTGGAGTGTCGCGCAAGCGGTTTGTCATCAATATCCTTGAAGAAAATGGTTTTGAAGTCAATCCTGAGACAGAACTTGGTTTCCGCAATCGAGACACAGCTTCGGCTCATGTAACTAGTATCGCTGCGAGACAGGGTGTGGAAGTGGTGCGCGTGCATGACGTAGCTAGTCACAAAATGGCAGTTGAAATTGCCTCCGCCATTCGTCTGGCTGATGAAGCGGAAAATCTAGATTTAAAACAATATAAATAAGATGAAAGAAATTGAAAATAATCAGTGGATTGCTAACTACGGGGCGGATCAGCCGCATTTTGGCTTGGAACGAATGGTGGAACTGTTAGCTTTGCGTGGCAATCCCCATCTCAAACTCAAGGTCATCCATATCGGAGGGACCAATGGCAAGGGTTCGACCATTGCTTTTTTGAAAAAGATGCTAGAAAAGCTAGGGATGAGAGTTGGTGTTTTCAACTCCCCCTATCTCATTCATTACACAGACCAGATTAGCATCAATGGGGAATCTATCCCAGAAGCGAAGCTAGAAACTCTCATGGCAGACTATCAGTCTTTGCTGGAGGGAGAAGCGGCCGCTAATTTACAGGGCACAACCGAGTTTGAGATTATCACAGCCATAGCCTATGATTACTTTGCCGCAGAGCAAGTAGATGTGACCATTATGGAAGTGGGCATGGGAGGACTTTTGGATAGTACCAATGTCTGCCAGCCTATTTTGACAGGAATTACAACTATTGGCTTGGATCATGTGGTCCTACTTGGTGACACCTTGGAGGCCATAGCAGAGCAGAAGGCTGGTATTATCAAACAAGCTATTCCCTTGGTGACAGGTCGTATCGCTCCAGAAGCTTTGGCTGTGATTGACCGCATTGCGGAAGGGAAAGATGCGCCGAGACTTGCCTATGGGAAAGATTATCAAGTTAGTCATCAAAAGAGTGTGGTTACAGGCGAAGTCTTTGACTATACAAGTGTTGTCAGACAAGGTCGCTTCCAGACTGGTTTGCTTGGTTTGCACCAGATAGAGAATGCTGGGATGGCCATAGCTTTACTTGATACTTTTTGTCAAGAAGATGGTCGAGAGCTAGCAAGCAATGACCTGCTTGCTCAAGCTTTGGAAGAAGCAAGTTGGCCAGGGCGTTTGGAAGTTGTGTCGAGAGACCCCCTGATGATTTTGGATGGGGCCCACAATCCCCATGCTATCAAAGCTTTATTAGCAACCTTGCAAGAACGCTTTGCGGATTATCGTAAGGAAATCCTCTTTACTTGTATCAAAACCAAGGCCTTGGAGGATATGTTGGACTTGCTGGGGGCCATGCCAGATACCGAGCTTACTCTGACACATTTTGACGATAGTCGGGCGACTGATGAAAAAGTGCTTGAAGAGGCAGCTAAGTCTAGAAATCTCAGCTACCAAGGTTGGCAGGATTTTCTAGAGCAGAAATTGACAGATAAAAAAGAAGAGAAACAAACAGTTAGGATTGTCACGGGTTCCTTGTATTTCTTGAGCCAAGTGAGAGCCTATCTGATGGAGAGGAAGAACGAAAATGGATACACAAAAGATTGAAGCAGCTGTAAAAATGATTATCGAGGCTGTAGGAGAAGACGTTAATCGCGAGGGCTTGCAGGAAACACCTGCTCGTGTTGCTCGTATGTACCAAGAGATTTTTTCAGGTCTTGGTCAAACAGCGGAGGAACATTTGTCAAAATCCTTTGAGATTATTGACGATAATATGGTGGTAGAAAAGGATATCTTTTTCCATACTATGTGTGAACACCACTTTCTACCATTTTATGGGAGAGCGCATATTGCCTACATTCCAGATGGTCGTGTGGCAGGTTTGTCTAAGCTAGCCCGTACGGTTGAAGTTTATTCGAAAAAACCACAAATTCAAGAACGTTTGAATATCGAGGTGGCTGATGCCTTGATGGACTATCTAGGTGCTAAAGGAGCCTTTGTTGTCATTGAGGCGGAACATATGTGTATGAGCATGCGTGGTGTCAGAAAACCAGGCACTGCAACCTTGACGACAGTAGCTCGTGGTCTATTTGAAACAGATAAGGACCTTCGAGATCAGGCTTATCGTTTAATGGGACTATAATACTCTTCGAAAATCAAATTCAAACCACGTCAGCTTCCATCTGCAACCTCAAAACAGTGTTTTGAGCAGCCTGCGGCTAGCTCCTTAGTTTACACTTTGATTTTCATTGAGTATAAAAAGAATCCGCTTTGGGCAGATTTTTCTAGAAAGGAATCATTATGGATCAACTGCAGATTAAGGATTTGGAAATTTTTGCCTATCATGGCCTCTTTCCAAGTGAGAAAGAATTGGGGCAAAAGTTTGTCATTTCAGCGACCTTATCTTATGATATGACCAAGGCGGCTACAGACTTGGATTTAACGGCTTCTGTCCATTATGGAGAACTATGTCAGCAGTGGACGACTTGGTTTCAGGAAACGAGTGAGGACTTGATTGAAACGGTAGCCTACAAACTGGTGGAACGTACTTTTGAGGCCTATCCTCTTGTCCAAGAAATTAAGTTGGAACTGAAAAAACCTTGGGCGCCGGTTCATTTGCCATTAGATACTTGCTCGGTAACCATTCATCGTCGCAAGCAACGAGCCTTTATCGCCCTAGGAAGCAATATGGGAGATAAACAAGCAACCTTGAAACAAGCCATTGAGAAAATGCGAAATCGAGGTATCCAAATTCTCAAAGAGTCCAGTGTCTTGACGACGGAGCCTTGGGGTGGTGTGGAGCAAGATAGCTTTGCTAATCAAGTGGTTGAAGTAGAAACATGGTTGCCTGCTCCAGTGCTATTAGAGACCTTGTTAGCCATTGAGTCAGAGATGGGACGGGTGAGAGAAGTGCATTGGGGACCTCGTTTGATTGATTTGGACTTGCTCTTTGTGGAGGACCAGATCCTTTATACAGCCGACCTCATATTGCCTCATCCTTACATAGCGGAACGCCTTTTTGTCCTTGAATCTCTACAAGAAATTGCGCCTCATTTTATCCATCCTACATTAAAGCAACCGATCCGCAACTTGTATAATGCTTTGAAAAAATAGAAAAAACTCTAGTTTTCAGTAGTTTATAACTGAAGGCTAGAGTTTTTAAAATAGGTCATTTTCTTCTGGGAGGAGGATAGTCTCTCTACCGTCCATGTCTAAAACTAGGACTCTGGGGGGATAAAGAGGGTCGAAAGGGTGGTTGAAGTCAAAATCAATAGCTGTAGGGAGGTGTTGACTTGAGAAATGGAAGGTAATTTTTCCTTGGTTATTAAGCAATTGAAACTCAAGTTCTTCTTCCAATTCAAAGACATTTTTTAAGAAATGGTCGATGATATACCAAAAAGAGTCAATAACGTCATCAGGCAAACTGGTAACAATGCCAAAACTAGCAGACCGCATGTGGGTATTGGTAAAAGCCATATCTCTGCTCCCTTTCTTTTCCCTTATCATACAGCAAATAGGATTAAAAATCAAGAAAAGATGATTTTTTGAAAAGGATTTTAGCTACAGGGAAAAAATCCCAAAAATATCCCGAAATTAATAGGTAAATTCCCAAATTAACTTGATTATATGACTTTCAGTTACTTTGAGAAGTTACGGTTTAGAAAAATATTTTTCATATCTATTGACTTTTAGGGGTGAAATTTGGTATTATAGTAGGCGGTATTGTTTACCCCATTTGAAAGGCCCCGGAACCTTCCAAATACTTTTCGATGGGAAGGAACACCCATCACCGTAAACAAAAATCGAACTATATATAGGAGAAATCATGAACAAAACAACATTTATGGCTAAACCAGGCCAAGTTGAACGTAAATGGTACGTAGTTGACGCAACTGATGTACCACTTGGACGTCTTTCTGCAGTAGTTGCTAGCGTACTTCGCGGAAAAAACAAACCAACATTTACACCACACACTGATACAGGTGACTTTGTGATTGTTATCAATGCTGAAAAAGTTAAATTGACTGGTAAAAAAGCAACTGATAAAATCTACTACACTCACTCAAACCACCCAGGTGGATTGAAACAAATCTCTGCAGGTGAACTTCGTTCTAAAAATGCAGTACGTTTGATCGAGAAATCAGTTAAAGGTATGCTTCCACACAATACTCTTGGACGCGCTCAAGGTATGAAGTTGAAAGTATTTGTTGGAGCTGAACACACTCACGCTGCACAACAACCAGAAGTTCTTGACATTTCAGGACTTATCTAAGGAAAGGAACAATAAAGTATGTCACAAGCACAATATGCAGGTACTGGACGTCGTAAAAACGCTGTTGCACGCGTTCGCCTTGTTCCAGGAACTGGTAAAATCACTGTTAACAAAAAAGATGTTGAAGAGTACATCCCACACGCTGACCTTCGTCTTGTCATCAACCAACCATTCGCAGTTACTTCAACTGCAGGTTCATACGACGTTTTCGTTAACGTTGTAGGTGGTGGATACGCTGGTCAATCAGGAGCTATCCGTCACGGTATCGCTCGTGCCCTTCTTCAAGTAGACCCAGACTTCCGCGATTCATTGAAACGCGCAGGACTTCTTACACGTGACTCACGTAAAGTTGAACGTAAGAAACCAGGTCTTAAGAAAGCTCGTAAAGCTAGCCAGTTCTCAAAACGTTAAGAACCAGCTACAATACAGCATTTACAACGCTTCATGGTTCACACCATGGGGTGTTTTTTTGATGATTTTTAGCAAAATTCACACCACTTTTCACACCATTACTTTTTAAGATTACGATAGGCAATCTCTCCAACAGCCATTGGAATGACATTTGAAGTGTTGACATAAGTCTTAGTTGTAATAGTATCACTATGGGTTAGAGCTTCAGAAATAGCTTCAAGTGAAGTTCCTGCTTGTTTAGCTAGAGTTGCGCCTGTATGGCGTAATTTGTGAGGTGTAGCGTGTGTCAGCTCTTTATGTCGCTTTCTAATGCTTTTCATTTTATTGTTCAGATAGTCAGCATGTAAAGGCTTGTTGGTGTTTCCTTTTGTGTCGATATATGTAAAAACAAATTGTTATGGATTACTGATGATGCCAAACTTTGCTAGTTCATATCTTTGTTGTTTTTCCCAAGAGATAAGAAGTTGAAGTAAATCATTAGAAATAGAGAAAAATAGGATAGCAAAAGCTCTATTCAGGAGAAAATGAAGCAAATATTTCCATAATAAAACGCATATTATCAAGGTTGTTCATTTCAATACCTGATAGTATGCGTTTTTAGGATTTTAAAGCCTGATTGCTCAGTCTCTTTTTCATTATAGTTCCGTTTGATTTATAGTTTCATTAATTCTATGGAGATTCATCATTTTGAGTAATAATAGTGCTTCCAGAAGTTATAGATCCCATTACATTCCCAATTTCTATCTTCAAGTGTCTGTATTATATAGTGTGGTCTAAATTCCTCATATCCTGTTAGGATTTGGGTAGAATCATTGATAAGAGACTGTTACAAATCTAGTTAGCTGTATGATTTATGATTATCTACTTTTCTAGCAACCAATCTATGATATTTTTCTTCTCAATTCCATTGTAATTTGCTGTTGGCTGAATCATATCCATTGTTAATAGATATTTTGGGAATTGATCTTTAATGGCTTCTAGTGGTCTGAGTTCTCTTTCTAGTGTTTCTGGAGCAAGGGTTGTTTCACTGACCTGATAATAAGCGTAGTGACCAAGATCTGTTACAACAACAAAATCAACCTCATATTTATCTAAATTACCAACATATACTTGTGAATATCTACGTCTCAATTCCAAATATACAATATTTTCCAAGATATGACCAATGTCTTCTTTGTGGTCTGGTAATAAGAGATGTCGTAAACCTAAATCAACGGGATAATATTTTTCTAAGCGTTGTAATAATGCTCTACCTTTTAAATCAAAACGTGGAACGGAATAAAAAAGTAAACTATCTGTCAAAGTTGTCAAATAATTTTCCAAAGTATTATGGGATATTGAAACATTTTGGCTGACTAGGGTATTGCGAATCTTATTTGTTGATATTAAGCTACCTGTACTACTGAGAAGGGTTCGGACAATACGCTCAATAATAGTAGGATTTGGATTTCCCAATCTAGTTACAATATCATTTAACAGTATTGAGTTATATATTCCTCTGAGATAGTCAATGTTTTCAGCATAAGATGATGTTTGCAATAAGTAAGGGAAAGCACTAAAGAGATAATTGTTAAAAATTTCTGTTGTATTCCGATTCTCTGAGAGAGATTGGCCTGATAGATATTCTTCAAATGACAAAGGAAGAACCTCTATCTCAACATACCGACCAGTCAAGTTTGTTGTTAATTGGCTACTCATAAAGTAGGCGTTAGATCCAGTCAAATAGAGGTCTACATTTGCTAAGATGAATAGACTATCTGCTACCAGTTCAAATTTTTCAACATGTTGAATTTCATCTAAAAAGATATAGTATGTTTTCTCCCCAACTAACTGCTTTTTTATATAAGCGAATAATGTTTGAAAATGTCGCAGGTCATAGTAACTCAAATCTTCGAAATTGATGGATATGATTTGATCTTCGTCTACCCCAGTTGCTAGTAACTCTTCTTTATAGAGTTGAAAGAGAACAGATTTACCAGCTCGTCTAACTCCACTCACAACCTTAATGATTTGTCGGTCACGATGTCTTCTTAGAAAGTATAAATAATGTGGTCTTTTGATATAGTTCATAATAGATACCTCAAAGATAGTATAATACAAATAGAAATTATTTTCAAATATTTAGAAATAATCTGATATTTATTTTATTATTTTTAAATATTTAGAAATAATATCTTTAGAATAGAAAATGACGATAATAAAATCATTTGAACTGACATGAAGTAGCTGTGCGTTTGTTGTTAAACTATTACATCATCTTTGTGATACAGTAGTTCGTATTTTTCGCCTACTTTTTATGATTATGATAAGTGAACCACCAACAGCCATTGGATATAAATTAGAAATGATTATGTTCTCATTTCGGGGAAATGCCCCTGAAAGTTAGTTCTATCAGCCAAATCAAGATTATAATTATCCTTAATAAAACTCTAAGGCTTTTATTCCATCCTTTGGCAATTTGGGCTTCTAGCCTCGGTGCAAACCACCCGTTAGATGGGTGTTATGATTTAAAAACGTCCTAAATTTTTTTGATTGACTAAAATTATTTTATAAAATAGTTTGTTAGATAGTTTTATCTTGAATACTAATAATCAAATGAAAGAAAAAGATAAGAGATACATAAATTCCTTATGTCGGGAAACTTCTCACTAATTTGCTACTTATCCCAACTTTTCAATACATCTCCCGAAATGCTTATAACATCTTGTGTTAAGCGTTTTCGTGTTTTATAATTCTATCATAACTAAAAAAAAGGAGAAGCTATATGTCAGTAGTATTAGCGAGAATTGATCAACGCATGATTCATGGTATTGTGGTAACACAATGGGCGGGGGCTACAAATGCCAAAAGGTTGATGGTAGTAGATAATGAAGTAAGTAAGGACGAAGTCCAAAAGGCTGCTATGAGGATGAGTAAACCTGCAGGAACTGGAATGTCAATTATTGATACAGATACTGCGATTACAAATTTTGCAGATGGCAAGTATGATAATCATAATGTTTTACTAATTGTTCGAGAACCTGAAACATTGGTGGCATTGGTTGAAGGTGGAGTAAAGATACCAAAAGTTAACGTTGGAATAATGTTTGATGGTGAAGGAAAAAAAACAGTCAAGAAGATGGTATCTGTCAATGAAAAAGAAATTGCTGATTTGAAAAGATTAAAAACACTTGGTGTTGAGGTAACATTCCATTTTGTTCCTTCTGATCCAGAGGAAAATTTAGAAAAGTATATTAAATAGGAGATGATACTATGGAAGTGATTCAAGGTTTACTTATTATTTTATTGTCGTTTTGGGTAGTACTAGATCAACAAGGATTGGTACTAAGTACTTGGTTTCCTATAATGGTTTCATTATTTGTTGGAATTATTATGGGAGATATGAAAACAGCAATGATTATTGGTGGAACATTCCAATTGATGGCATTAGGTGTTGCAAACATTGGTGGTTCATCAGTACCAAACTGGGGACTAGCAGCATTAGTAGGTGGTTTTATTGCGATTAAAACAACAAGTAATGTAGAGTCTGCAAAAGCTGTAGCTTTAGCAGTAGGAGTTCCTGTTGGAATGCTTGGGATTCAGTTGGATGTTTTAGCAAAAATACTTAATACATATGTAACCCACGCAGCTCAGAAGGCAGCTAATGAGAAAAAGTTTACTAAGATGAATCGAATTTTTTGGATTGGACCGGTTATTTTTGGTTTATCAACAGCAATTCCGACAGCTCTTTGTGTCATTTTTGGAGATAAAATTGTAAATGTAATTTTGAATAGTGTACCAGAATGGTTCACTAATGGTTTATCTATTGCAGGTAGTATCCTACCTGTTGTCGGAATCGCGATTCTATTACAGGTGATGCCTACTAAAAAATATTTAAGCATGCTTATTGTTGGCTTTATCCTTGCAGCATATTTGAATTTACCAATTTTAGGAATTTCTCTTGCTGGTTTTGCCATTGCATATTACTATTTCACTATGAATAAAAATGTATCAACTGTTGTCTCTTCAACAGTTGCCGGAGCTGAAGAATTTGGAGATGACTTTGATGAATGATGTACAACAAAAAATAACAAAAAAAGATATTCGTAATGCCGCGTTCAGATATATGTTTATGGCATGTAATACTTTTAATTATGAGAATCAACAGGGACCAGCAGTTGTTTATGGATTAAATAAAGTTTTAAGAAAAATCTATCCAAATGATGATGAATATGTTGCATCATTGAATAATCATTTTAAGTATTTTAATACTACTACTTGGATGGCTAATATCTTATTAGGTGCAAGTATAGCAATGGAAGAAAAAGATGGTATTGAATCTTTAGATACGGTACAAAATTTTAAAACTGGTATGATGGGACCACTTGCTGGTGTAGGTGATACCTTAATTTGGGTATTATATCCAACAATCATGGGCTCAATTGCAGCATATATGGGATTAGAAGGGAATCCAATTGGTGCAATAATTTGGTTAGTTTTGAATGTTTTCTTCCTATTTTTCCGATTTAAATTATTTGATATCGGATATGATTCTGGTTTGAAGTTGATAACCGGATTAGGTGAAAAATTAAATATTTTTACTGAATCTGCTTCAATCATGGGTTTAACGGTTGTTGGAGCTTTAATCCCATCTGTAGTTAAAATGAAGATTTCGACAGTATTTACTACAGGAGATGTTAAACTAGTAATTCAAGACGATATTCTTGATAAAATCATGCCAGCGCTATTACCTGCAGTGATGACTTATTTAGTTTACAAATTGTTAGCGAATAAGAAGTTATCCGTAATTCAAATTATTTTTGGAATTATTATTCTATCTTTAATTCTGTCTTACTTTGGCATTTTATCAGTTAATTAAAAGGAGAAAATATGACAAAAGTTATTATTGCAAGTCATCATCATCTTGCAACTGGGATGAAGGATACTATAGAGTACTTAATCCCATCCATTGGAAAAATTGATGTAATTGCAGCTTATATTAATAATGAGCCAATTGAAGACGAAATTTCAAAACTTTTAGAAAGTTATCCCGTTGACGAAAAAGTTCTGATTTTTACAGATTTGCTTGGTGGATCGGTGAACCAAACTTTTATTAGGTATATGAGCAAAAGAAATTTGTTTCTTGTAACAGGGATGAATTTACCAATTATTATGACGCTTTTGTTATCTATTGAGAGCGAAGATTTATCTGAAGATTTAATTAGAAAGTCTATTGATGAAGCAAAGAATCAATTACTTTTTGTGAATGATATATATAATCAAGTGACTGACGAGGATGATGAGTGATGGCAGATGCTTGGTGGAAAAATAGTGTTGTTTATCAAATTTATCCTCAAAGTTTTAAGGATTCAAATGGAGATGGTGTAGGTGACTTGAATGGAATAAAAGAAAAATTACCGTATCTCCATAAGTTAGGAATTGATGTTATTTGGCTTAATCCTATCTATGAATCACCATTGGTGGATAATGGATACGATATCAGTGATTATGAAAGAATCCTATCAATTTATGGGACAATGGAAGATTTTCAAGAATTATTAGCAGAAGCTCATAAATTAGAAATAAAGATTATTCTTGACTTGGTTGTGAATCATACCAGTGATAAGCATTCATGGTTTATTGAATCTAGAAAAAATAAAAATAATCCATATTCTGATTACTATATTTGGAAAGATCCTAAGCCAGATGGTAGCGAACCTAATAATTGGGGTTCCACTTTTGGTGGATCTGCATGGGAGTATGTTCCAGAACGAAATCAATATTATTTACATTGTTTTGCCAAGGAACAACCAGATTTAAATTGGGAAAATCCAACGGTACGTCAAGAAATTCAAAAAATGATGACCAAATGGTTTGATTTAGGAATTGATGGTTTCAGGATGGATGTCATTACATTGATAAGTAAAAGGCAGGACTATCCTGACGCACCGGATGGAGTTCCATACACTAAATCTTATTATGTAGGAGCTTCAAATGGCCCACGAGTTCATGAGTTTTTACATGAACTAAATCAGGAAGTTCTAAGCCGATATAATGTAATGACAGTTGGTGAAGCTCCAAATACAAACAGTGATCAAGCTTTGCAGTATACTCTGCCCGAAAATGAAGAATTGAATATGGTGTTTCATTTTGATCACATGCACTTGGATTATGGTAGATATGGTAAGTTCTCAGATATACGCTTTAAAGTAAGTGATTTAAAATCAGTTTTAACAGAGTGGCAATTGAAGTTAGAAAAAGGGTGGAATTCATTATACTGGAGTAATCACGATCAACCAAGAGCTGTCACTCGATTTGGTGATGATGGTGAATTTAGGGTACAGTCAGCAAAGATGTTAGCTACCTTATTGCATATGATGAAGGGAACTCCGTATGTTTTTCAAGGTGAAGAGTTGGGGATGAAGAATGTTCATTTTGATTCTGTAGAGAATTACAAAGATATCGAGACTAAATATTTTTATGAACTTATGAAGGAAAATGGTGAATCTTCATCTTATATAAATAATTCAATTTATTTAAAATCTAGAGATAATGCGAGAACACCGTTCCCATGGAATGGAAATAAAGAAGAAGGATATGGTTTTTCAAGTGGAAACCCTTGGATACAGTATTCTCCAGACAATTCTTCTATAAATGCAGAAGCCTGTCTTGAAGATTCAAACTCAATTTTTTATTATTATCAAAAATTAATCAGCTTGAGGCGCGATTACCCAATTATAATTCATGGGAAGTATGAATTGATAAACGAAGAAGATAGTGATGTTTTTAGTTATGTACGGGAATATAATAAACAAATTTTATTAATTGTGTGTTCATTCTCTAAAAAACCTACTACCTCGCAAGTGCCATCGAAACTGATTGGTCGTCAAGTAAAACATTTAATTGGAAATTATGAATCAGAACTTAAACAGCTTCCAAAATTTTTTGAATTGAAACCTTTTGAAGGTCAAGTTTTCTTAATAGAACAATAAGGTTGCTTTTGTAAAACGATGAATAGAATCTATTTGACAGTTGTAGTGAGAGTTAATAGTATTAAGATTAGATACTAGATTAAACCCTAATTTTAATAGGGAATTTATAGAATCTATTCACGAGGAACGTATGATATCAAATTTTTCTAAACTTGATATTGTGCGTTTTTTTGATTTGTCTCTTCTATTAATCTATTTATTGAAGACTAATTCAATCAATCATGAGTTCTGTTGTACATAATCTAAAGTGAGAATGTTTTATCTTTAATTCCATGTTTGTTTATGATAGAATTAAATTGTTTTATAGGATTTTCAAATGGATATGCACTTTTAATAACAACACCGATTTTGAAAATAATGATGTAAATAAAAAGGATGAAAAAATGAATTTTGAACAGCATGTTGAAGTTAACTATGATAGTTTAACAATGAGTGAAAAAGAGATGTTGCAGTTCATTGTTCAACATAAAGAATTAATTGTATCAAAAACGATAGTAGAAGTAGGAGAACTTTTATTAACTTCAAAAAGCACTGTTTTGAGATTAGCGAAGAAGATTGGTTTTAGAGGTTTTACAGATATGAGATATTCGATTCAAGATTCAATCTCTAAAACAAAATCAGTGGATAAAATAGACTTGTTATCTCAATTACAAATGGATATACAGAAAACATTTCGATTTGCTACAGAATTAGATTTTTTGCCCATTTTAAAAAAAATTTATGAAGCTTCCCAAGTAATATTGTATGCCACTGGTTTCACTCAAAACAATTTTACGAAAGAGTTGTCAAATGAATTATTCTTAAGTCATCGTCCAAATTATCTTGTTTCAGGGGAAACGAATTTTTCCATGCTAGCTGATAATTTGAATAAAGATGATTTAGTGATAATTACATCATTGAGTGGAAATACTAAAGGGATACAAACAACTATAAATAAATTAAATGCAAAGGGAGTTACTATTATTGGTGTAACGGAGTTTAGCGATAATTTTCTAAAGAATAATTCAACGTATCAATTGTTTTATGAAATTAGTAGAATAGACGAAAATCCAGACCTTGATAGTCGCTCTATGTCTTGCTTATATATTGTATTAATGATTTTGGCAAGAAAGTATAGAGAATTTGTAAATAAGTTAGGTGATTAAAGCTGATCATTCCTGATGTTTTTTATAGCTTAAAATAAAATTATGATTAACCTAAAAAATTTTAAAACGTTTTTAAAATGACTAAAATGATTACAGTACATTAGTTAAAAATGAAAAAGAAATTACATAGAAACATGGTATAATGTAACTAAAGGAGGTAGTATATGTCCTTAGATATAGATAAAGAAAAGATGACAATCATGGGAGTCGCTTTTGAAAATCGGTCCGTTTTTAAGAGTGTTTGGTATGCTTTAAGTACAAATATGATTGAAGGATGGCGACCTACGGTTAGTGATGTTGAAAAATTACGAGATGAAGCTCTTGCTCTGGGGATGGCTTAATGAAGCGTAAATGTTATGATTCTTATGACTATATTGATCCGAATAATTTATATACCTATCCAGATTCTTCAGTTCTAAGAAATAAGCAGGAAGAACGAGATGAACAAAAAGCACGTGAGCTTGAATATCGTATGGTTGCTAGTAAGAGTTTGAAATTATTTATCAATCCTATCCCAGTTTATAGTGTAGAAGATATATTGAAAATTCATCAATTTTTGTTTGAAGATATGTATCATTGGGCAGGTGAATTTAGAAAAGTCAATATTTCAAAAAGTGGTAATGCTTTTATGCCGATTCAGTCTTTCGATACAGCACTTACTTACCTTAATAATTTGATAGATAGATTTCATGACAATGCCAATAGTAGAAAAGAAGTCGTTCACTTATTGGTCGAAATTTTAGATAATCTCAATTATTTTCATCCATTCCGTGAAGGAAACGGTAGAACGCAGAGGGAGGTTATTCGTTCTTTAGCTTTGATGAAAGGTTTTGAATGTGAAATATCAATTGGTGATGATGATGAGATTTATCATTTATATATGGATGGTACAGTTTATGGAGACAAAACTAAATTAACGAAGTTATTTGAAAAAATTCTTTTCAAGTTATGAGTTTATACATTCGACTACCCTGGATAAGAATGCTCTATTGTACTAGAATATTTTATGTAATCTGCACCTTAAAAGTTAGATTTTTTCTATTTAACTTTTAGGTTGCAGTCCATTTTGGTATGGCATGATAGTAAATCTTGTGAGGTTTTGTAGCAAGTATTCAAATAAAAAAGCGCATACTATCAGGAGTGTAAAAAGCTTGATAGTATACGTTTTATCCTATGAAATATTTACTGGATTTTCTTCTCAAACTGACTTTTTAAGAAGTTGCCTTATCAACAATTTCAAATAAGTTTATGGAGCTATCTTTGGAAAAACTGTAGAATTTCAAAAATTACTACAGACCTTGAATTTTACTTATCATTTCAATGATTCAGATTGCTTACATTTTATTTTGATAAGTTTTACGGTAATCTCCAGGAGAAAGTCCAGTCCTTTGTTTAAAAATTTTAGTAAAGTAAGAATAATTATCATACCCCACTTGACAAGATACCTGTGATATCGAGATATTTGTTTGAGATAGAAGAGATTTAGCAGCATTAATGCGCTTATCCGTTATATATTTAACAAGAGTTTCTCCAGTTTCTTTTTTAAAAATTCTAGCTAAATGATCTGCACTGAGATAAACCATATCTGCTAATATAGAACGATTTATATCTTCATAGTAGTGATGATCTATGTATTCGACGATGCGTTGAATACTATTTTTCTGGTTTTCAATGTTTGTTGCAAATTTCTTAGCATGTGACCAGTAATAATCAAAGTAATCCTGAAAAGATTCAATTGAATGAAAGCGTCGTTGGAATAGGAAATCATGAGTGCTATTTTGGAACAGTTTATGTGCCGAAATTCCATTTTGATCTAGATATATTCCTATTTGTTGAGTCCAATCTAGTAAAATTTGTTGTAGCGTGAAAGTAGGAATTTGAGAATTATAGGCAAGTGAATTAATTTTTTCTCTTAATTCATATTCGCTTAAGCTATCTAAAAACGTAATTGAAAGAGTTTCTGTTTTGAAAGAAGTTGGGAAACTATGTGGAACACATGTAATAGTATTCCAATAAGAAACATACTGTTCATTATAAGTGTAGAGTTCTTTGGTATGAAATAAAATATCTGATATTTTATGGCAACTCTTATATATAATATTTGAGTATTTACTAAAATTATTAGAAATTTGAGAATGAATCTCATATGCCAATTTGTCACTACGTTTGGACGAGTCTACTCTAAAGAGACAAACATATTGATCAACCTGGCTTTCCATTTTGAATAGACTTATCAGATTATAAGAAGGTTGTGAAATTCTTTGAAGTTCTCTTTTTAGTTGAGAAGTCCATGATGGAGTTTCTGCAGAATAATCTTCTTCATTAAGATTGATTGTTAAAACTGCAAGGAAAAAATATTTGTGTTTTTGAAGAATAAAAGCTTGTTTGCTTGCTATGTTTTCTAGCTCATCAATGCGAGAAATTTGAGGTTTTCTAAGGTAATCATACCAGAAATTATCTTCTATTTGTAAAAGTGCATCATTTTTCCCGTTTGAGTTATGATTCTCAATTTTACTAATGGCTTTTTGAATAATAAATTCTAATCTTTCAAAATTAATAGGTTTTAGATAGTATTCGAAACTTTGCAATTCAATTGCTTTTTGAGCATAGTTGAAGTCGGCGTAATTGGTTAAGAAAATTGTTTTTATATCATATTTTTCATTTCTAATCCACGATAAGAGTTCGAGACCGCTGCCTTGAGGCATTTCTATATCGCTTATCATGAGATCAATAGGATGTTCGCTAATAATATTTTGAGCTTGAGTGAGGCTATAGGCAACATAAACAGTGTCAATGTGTAGTTTAGCCCAATTTATTTTCTCTCGTAAAGCTTCAATGATAAAACGATCGTCATCAACTAATAAGATGTTCATTATAACCTCCGTCTATAATTTTGTATGGAATAAGTAAAAGAATTTTAGCCCCACCTTCTTCATTATTTTCAAATGTAATAGTATAGTCGTTGGGATATAGAAGATTTAAACGTTCTATGGTGTTCGTTATCCCAATATGATGCCCATCTTCTGTTATTAGAGACTGTTTCTGATTTAGTTTTGATAAAATTTCTTCAGAGAAACCTGGACCATTATCTTCGATACAAATCTGAATATAATCTGAGTTCTCAGTTTTTACTTTTTTTATTGATAGCAAAATTGTAAATAAATCCTGAAATGAAAAACCGTGTTTGATTGTATTTTCAATAAATGTTTGTAAAAGTAATGATGGGACAAGAGTATTTTGTAGGTCATCAGTGTAGTTTAGTGAAAAGTAGATGCTATTTCCATATCGAATTCGTTGTATTTCTAAATAATCTTTAATATGCTGAACTTCATCTTTAAGTTCTGAAAAATCTTGATTAGCCATAAATAAATGACGGAGATAATTTGAAGTTAAGATAGTTAACTCTTCAATTTCCTTATAGTTTTTTGTTTGGAGCATACTATGAATCATTGATAACATGTTTAAGTAGAAATGTGGACGGATTTGGTTCTTAAGATAATTAAGTTCGATCTTCTTAAGTTCTAGTTGTGAATGGTATTCCCGTATTTTTAATTCTTGCATGTCAAATATTACTTTATTAAGTTTATCATTTGCCTTATCAATTTCTAGTATACCTTCAGATATAAAAAATTCAGAAGGGGGGATGGAGTCCCCAAGTTGAGAGAGTCGTTCAGTGAGTCTTGTTATCGGTTTAATCATCCACTGACGAATATACAGGATAATGATGATTGATAAAATGGTGATAATGATAGGAACGGCTGACAAAAATACTTCTAAGAGTGTGATATTTCTAAAGACTTCGGCATAATCGACTAAAACATAAATATCGAAAGGTAAATGCGTTTTTTCATTTTGAGCATGAATCAGGTAGTTTTCGGAGGGTATATTGTTAGGCTCTTTTAGGGAAAGTTTACCATTATTTCCAATATTGAGTTTTCTGAGAGGTTTTAGGATATCTTCTGAAGATATGACGGCATAAATGATTTTTCCTTCGTAATGAACAGATTTAACTAAGTATTCGCTGTTTTTAGTAGTTACATTTTTCCATTTACGGTCACTTATATCACTACGCAATGATTTTAGATTTGATTTTAACAGTAGATAATCTTCATATGGAATATAAAGATTGGAGACATTTATAAAATAATCAGTACTATCGGTTTCTAATAAGAATGTCATATGAGTTTCATTTTGATATTCAAACTCTGCAAAGCTAGTTTGAACTTTTTTGAGATCTTCTTGATAGTCAAGAAACGTTTGTACATGATTTAATTTCTCTAAAGATTCATTATGCGTTATTGTTGAGTACATAAAGCGTTCTACAGAATGCAATTTCTCATTAACAGAGTCAGCATAAATTTCAATTGAACTACGTAGGTGTACTATATTTTGGTTTTTAATAAAATTTCTGGTTATGTCACTCATAGCAATATTGATTAAAATATTTATCAATAGTAGTACAAGTAGGAGTTTAAAGAAAAAATGAATAGAATGTTTTTTTGATAAGTCGTGATTTAATTTCATATACTAGTCTCCTATTAAAATTATAGCACTTTGAAAATATGATATCATGTAACAAAACAGATATGTTTTATTAAGATGTCGGAAAAGTAATAGTTTTTAAAATTAAAAAACTGAAAAATTGATAAACCTAGTCCAAAAAGTTCTATTAAGGGAATTCTATATGGTGTAAAATAATCGTAGAAAATCAGATGGGAGGAAAAACATGAAAGTAGCATCTCAACTTCATAAAATAAAATTAAAGCATAGTATTCCGTTATATATATTACTTTTTCCTTCAATATTGCTATTAATTTTATTTTCCTATATTCCCATGTTGGGACTAATTATTGCATTTAAAGACTATTCACCAGCCAATGGTATCTTTGCTAGTCAGTGGGTAGGATTTAAGTACTTTACTCAATTTTTCTCATCATTCCAATTCGGGACAACTATGTTCAATACATTAAAAATTTCACTTTATAGTATTGTAGTAGGATTCCCCTTACCTATTATACTAGCTATCATTAGTAATCAGTTAAGAGTTGGGAAATTTAGAAAAATATTTCAAGTGACAACTTACTTACCTCATTTTATCTCTACAATGGTTATGTGTGGGATGATCATCTTATTTTTATCTCCTACTAGTGGTTTGTTAGCGAATGTATTTAAGTCTATTGGAATCACTATTCCAGATTTTTTATCAAAACCTAGTCATTTTGCAGGTGTTTATGTTTGGAGTGATGTATGGCAACATATTGGTTGGGATAGTATTATTTATCTAGCAGCGCTTTCTGCAATTGATCCTACATATTATGAGGCTGCAACTATGGATGGTGCTTCTAGGTTACAAAAAATTCGGCATATAGAATTACCATTGCTTTTGCCGACTGCTATGATTTTATTAATATTAAGAGCAGGTAGTTTATTAAGTGTAGGTTTTGAGAAAGTGTTACTACTACAGAATCCACTTAATTTAGCAGGAAGTGAGATAATTTCGACCTATGTTTATAAAGTTGGTATGGTGAATTTTCAGTATAGTTATTCGACAGCTATAGGGTTATTTAACACCGTAGTCAATCTAATAATTTTGTTATCTGTTAACTGGTTCTCAAAAAGATATACTAGAACGGGTCTTTTTTAAAGGAAGGAGTGCTCAAGGTGAAATGGTTTCATAAATCAAGAAAAACAAACTCTGAATTATTATTTGATATAGTTACCTATGGTTTAGCAATTTTCCTTATCCTGTTAATTGTTTATCCGTTATGGTTTGTAGTGATTGCATCTTTTAGTAATCCTTCAGATGTTGCAAACGGGAAGGTATGGTTTATTCCAAGAGAATGGAAATTAGATGGATATTTACGTCTTATTCAACAACCTTTATTTTTGCGTAGCTATTTAAATACAATTTTATATACTGTTGTTGGTACCTTAGTTGCTTTAGTAGTCAATATTCCAGCTGGTTATGCTTTATCTAGAAAAGAATTAGTTGGTAGAAAGTGGATGAGTATTCTATACATAATCCCTATGTTTGTATCAGGTGGCTTGATTCCTACCTACTTAACAGTAAAGAATGTAGGCTTGATTGATACATTTTGGGTAATGGTAATACCTTTTGCAGTTTCATCATACAATATTATTGTTGCTAGAACTTTCTTTAATAATAGTATTCCAGACGGAATGTGGGAGGCTGCACAAATTGATGGATGTGGTACAATTCGTTATTTTATTAAGATAGTCGTTCCTTTATCAAAAGCTATTATAGCAGTTATTGGACTTTGGACTGCAGTTGGTATTTGGAATTCGTGGTTTAATGCTTTAATTTATTTAACGAATGAAAATTTACAACCATTGCAATTAATTTTACGACGTTTACTAATTAGTAACCAAATGTTACAATCGCAAGCAACAGGAGAAGTGGCATCAGATCTTCGTATCAAGGCAGATATGATGAAATATGCAGCAATTGTTATTTCAACCGCTCCGATTATGTTGTTGTATCCCTTTGTTCAAAAATATTTTAATCAAGGCGTAATGATTGGCGCCTTGAAAGAATAGGAGAAAAACATGAAAAATAAATCATTTACATATTTGTTCTTAGGAACAGTTACACTTGCTGGCTTAACAGCCTGTGCAAATTCCAATAATGCGAATAAGGACGATAAGTCTGGAGAAGATTCTTATAAAATCACAACTGTTCGTTGGTCTGACTGGGGAGAAGATTATCATAAAGGTTTTCTAACAGATTCTGCCAAGGAAGCAGGTATTGATGTTAAATGGGACACACTTGTAGCTGCAGATTGGGCAGATAAGAAATCTGTTTTGGTTGCTAGCGGAGATTTACCAGATGCATTTTTAGGTTCAAATGCTTTTACAGATTCAGAAATTGCTCAGAACCAATCTTTGTTTATTCCATTGGAAGATTTAATCAAGGAAAACATGCCTAATTTAACTAAGGCTATGGAGAAAGAACCTAAGATTAAAGCTATGATTACTTCACCAGATGGTCATATCTACAGCCTGCCTAAAAAATTACCAATGCGTCCTACAGTAGCTAATCAGCTATTTATTAATAAAAAGTGGCTAGATAATTTAGGGTTAAAGGTTCCAGAAACTTATGATGATTTAGTAAAAGTACTACAAGAATTTAAGGATAAAGATGCGAACGGAAATGGAGACGCTTCTGATGAAATTCCATTCGGAGCAGGAAACTTTGATCCAACATTCTCATATATTCTACCGTTCAATAATCGTTTAGGTGCAGATAATACGTATGAAATGTCTGTAAAAGATGGAAAACCAGTCTACCTTCGCACAGAAGAAAGTTATAAACAAGGGATTGCAGCAATGCACGAATCTTATAAAAAAGGTTTGATTGATCCGGAAATCTTTACAGAAGATACCTCTATGAGTGTAGCGAAACGTATGGATAAGGGAGTATCTAGAGTAGGTGTTTCTAGTGGTTGGACAGCAGATGCAACGTTTGGCTTACATTCAAGTGAATATATTGCTCTACCTGCTTTAAAAGGTATGGATGGTAAACAATATGTCTTTTCTGATCCAGATCATTACAACTATGGTCGAAATGAAATTTTGATTACAAATAAGAGCAAAAACCCTGCTAAATTATTGAAATGGTTGGATAAATTATATACAGATGAAGCAAGTATTCAGAATTTCTATGGATCATTTGGAATAGCTACTGAAAAGAATGGTGATAAGCTTAAAGTGTTACCTCCTAAAGATGGTAAATCAGCTGATGAATGGGCATGGATTAATTCACTTCGAGATTTTGGTCCTAAATACGTAAGCGATGATATCAATAGTCGCGTAGAAATCGATCAAACACAAGGTGATGGATTGAAATTGAAGATGGACCAAGATTTGAAACAATTTGCGTTGCCAGCTTACCCTAATGTGATTTATTCACAAGAAGAGCTTAACAAATTATCATCAATCTATGTGAGTATTGAATCTTATGTCAAACAACAAGCATCTAAATGGGTAGTTGAAGGTGGCATAGAAAAAGAATGGGACTCATACAAAGAAACTCTTAAGAATATGGGATTGGACGAATTTATGAAGATTCAACAGGAAGCATATAATCGTTACCAAAAAGAAGTAAAAGAGTAATACTTTATATGAACTCTTGGTTGTATAAACAAGGGACTAGCTAATTACAGGAAGCGAGACTGATAACATCAAATTATCTCGCTTCCTTTATTCTAATTTTTAAAGAAATTTGGAAATGTTTTTTAAATAATTTAGGTAATATTTTTGTGCAACTGACATTCTAAAATATAGAGTTAAGACGATTGATTTTATGGAGAATATATTATGCAAAAATTATTTTCATTAGATGGAAAAGTGGTTAGAATTTTAACTTTTTTGACAGATTTAATTATTTTAAATACTCTATTTATTGTTAGTTGTATTCCAATAGTTACAATTGGGGCATCATTAACTTCTCTTACGACAATGTGGTATCGTATTTTAAAAGGTAAAGATACCGATATTGCTTATCATTATTTTCGGATCTTTAGACGAAATTTTAAACAGTCAACTTTTATTTGGTTGTTTATCCTCCTAATAGAATTACTTTTATATGTGAACTATTGTCTTTGGGGCTATTCAAGTTTATTTTCAGAGTATAGTTTATTGTTAGTGTTGCCCTTTTTATTTGTTATAATACTTTTGATGAGTGTTATTTTTCCCTATATTGGTTTATTTAAAGATAATCTAAAAAATAGTATTGTAAATAGCGTATTAATTTGTATGTTAAATCCAATACAAGCTATCATGTTGGTTTTATTTAATATTTCTGTACTGTATATGAGTTTTAGTAGTCCAGAACGAGTTTTAACAGCTATTTACGTATTTACATTTGGGGGATTTGCTTTTTGCGGATTGATGAATGTAACGATAACAAATAAAATGTTTGATAAGGTAAAGAAATTTACTAAAAGGAGGACAACAAATTGAAAATTTTTAAGGGAGAGTTTTATCGAATTTCTGTATTAACAGACAAGCTAGTAAGGCTAGAATACTCTCAAACTGGAAGTTTTGAGGGTAGGACTACACAACTTATCTATAATAGAGATTTTGGCCAAGTTTCGTTAGATTATATCGAGACACCAAACGTACTAGATATTATGACGGAATATTTTCATTTGCATTTTAATAAAGGAGAATTTAACGCCGAAAATTTATTTATAGAATTAAAAGGAAATTTTGCTGTATATGGTAGTCGCTGGTATTTTGGTGAATCTATTGAAACGTTAAAAGGAACAGCTCGGACTCTGGATGAGGCAGATGGAGCCATCCCATTAGAAGATGGAATTATTAGCCGAAATGGTATAGCCTTATTGGATGATTCTCAAGGATTGATTTGGGATGAACAGTCTGGTTATATTGAGAGAGAAAATCAAATTGACCTGTATTTCTTTGCCTATGGGCATGATTATAGAGGAGCAATCAGAGACTTTTACCATTTGACTGGTTCAACACCCTTGTTGCCAAGATATGCTTTAGGAAATTGGTGGAGTAGGTATTGGCCTTATACGTCGGATGAATACTTGGATTTAATAGACAGATTTGAAACAGAGAAAATTCCATTATCTATCGGTGTTTTAGATATGGATTGGCATATAACTGAAATTCCAGCCCGTTTTGGAAGTGGGTGGACAGGATATAGTTGGAATAGAAACTTAATACCTAATCCAGAACAGTTATTGCAACAACTTCATGATAGAAAGTTAAAACTCTCCTTAAATGTCCATCCTGCTGATGGTATACGGGCTTATGAAGAAGCTTATCCTCGAGTTGCCAAACGATTGGGGTTAAATGTAGAACTAGAAGAACCTGCTATTTTTGATTTTTTTAATCCCTCTTTTAGGGAAGCCTACTTTAAAGATGTTCATTATAAGCTAGAAAAGCAGGGAGTAGATTTTTGGTGGATTGACTGGCAACAAGGGACTCAAGGCATGTTGGATCCACTGTGGCTTTTAAACCATTATCACTATCAGGATAGTTGTAAAAATGAAGAAGGTGGCTTGATTTTATCAAGGTATGCAGGTCCTGGAAGTCACCGATACCCTGTTGGTTTTTCAGGGGACACCATTATTAGTTGGAATTCCTTAAGATTTCAACCTTATTTTACAGCGACAGCATCAAATATCGGTTATAGTTGGTGGAGTCATGATATCGGTGGACACATGTTGGGGGATTATGACGAAGAGTTACAAACTAGATGGCTACAGTTTGGTGTTTTTAGTCCGATTACTCGATTACATAGTTCTAGAAGTCCCTTCAATAGTAAAGAACCTTGGTTTTTTTCAGAAACAACATCTAAGATTATGAAGAAATACCTTCGTTTGAGACATCAGATGATTCCATATCTATATACCATGAATGTAAAGACACATGAGGAAGGTGCCCCTTTAATCAGCCCAATCTATTATTTCTACCCAGAGAATGATGAGAGCTATAATGTTCCAAATCAATACTTTTTTGGAACAGAACTGATGGTGGCTCCCATTGTAGAAAAGATGGATTTGGCATTCCAATCTGCAAAAGTGGATGTATGGTTCCCTGAAGGTGAATGGTATGACTTCTTTTCAGAGAAAAAATATACAGGTGGTGTGAAATTAAGTGTTTATAGGGACATTTCGACTATACCTGTGTTTGCTAAAAGTGGTGCAATCATTCCCTTGGTTGGTTCTGAGATAGATATGGGTGTTGATTTACCTGAAGTTGTAGATTGGTATGTATTCCCAGGCAAACAACATTCTTTTGAAATGATTGAAGATCAAAATGGTCAAAGATATAAAACAAGATTATCGATTGATTGGGAAAAGGGAATGGTAGAGTTAGCATTACAAGGAGATCCTAGTATCGTTCCAAGTAATAGAAGACATAGAATTCATTTTAAAGGAACGAATGTGTCTATAATTGAATGGCCAAATAAGAATGATACAGCTAGATTTGAATGCAAAGAAAATAAAATGCCATCTCTAAATGATGAAGTTTTTAGACTACTAAAGACGGCTTCTCTTCCATATGAATTAAAAGATAGATTGTTAAATCAATTCATCAATGCCAAAAATTCTCATGACTTAATGAATATCTTGCATCATCAGAATAAGGAATTGAGAGGACGTTTGTTGGAAATGATATTTACTAGCCAAAACTAATTGAGAAATTTCGTACACAATTTCTATTATTTAATGTGTAATAGTTTTACATCTCTATGCTTATTGACTTGTATTTTAGTAATTACAAGTTTTGCATAGGGATTTTTTTGTTTACTGAAGAGGAAAGGATAAGATAAGTAAGTTTCAAGTTTTGAAATATTTTTTAAACTAAACAAGAGCAAATTTTTAAAGGTGATTTCTCAAAGTAACTTCCACTTGCCTGACCGAAGTAAAAGTTAGTCTGAAATGGATTTTTATGGTGAAATTAAGTATGAGACGTGTGATTTTTTCAGAAAATTTTCTAAAAAAACAGGATTTGTTTGACATTTGTTTGAAAATTCTGTAAAATGAATTATTACATCGCTAAAGGAGAATATATATGGAAAAACAGAAAACATTTTTTGGACATCCTATGGGCTTGTCCACCCTCTTCTTTACAGAGATGTGGGAACGCTTTTCTTACTATGGGATGCGAGCTATCCTACTTTACTATATGTACTATAGTGTGCAAGATGGTGGGTTGGGGATGGATAAGACCACGGCTGCATCGGTTATGGCGATTTATGGCTCACTGGTATTTTTGTCCTCGGTTGTCGGTGGTTTTGTCAGTGACCGTATTTTAGGAAGCCGTAAGACTGTCTTTTACGGTGGGATTCTGATTATGCTAGGGCATATTGCTTTGGCAACACCTTTTGGACAAGTGGCTCTCTATCTTTCTATTGCCTTGATTATCTTTGGAACTGGATTTTTAAAACCCAATATCTCAGATATGGTGGGGGGAATTTATGAGAAAGAGGATGATAGACGGGATGCAGGTTTTAGTATCTTTGTCTTTGGTATTAACTTAGGTGCCTTCGTTGCCCCTTATTTAGTAGGTTATCTAGGTCAGGAAGTCAATTTCCATCTAGGTTTCTCATTAGCTGCCATTGGGATGTTCTTTGGTCTGGTGAAGTATGTTTTAGATGGGAAGAAATACCTGCCTGAATCAAGTCTTTACCCTACTGATCCACTTTCACAGAAGGACCGGCAGACCTTGATTAAACGCTTGCTGATTACACTTGTCATGGTTATTCTTGTGGTTATAGGTTTAGTCTTTACTCACCAGTTTAACGTGGATATGATTGTTAATATCTTTACAGTAATTGCGGTAATCATTCCAATCTACTATTTCTTTAAAATTTTATCTAGTCAGAAAATAACTGCTACTGAGAGATCCCAAGTATTTGCCTACATTCCTTTATTTATCGCTGGAGTACTCTTCTGGTCTATTGAGGAGCAGGGGTCTGTTGTTCTCGCTCTATTTGCGGATGATCAAACTCGACTTTACTTTAATGTATTTGGAAATCAGCTTCATTTTCCATCTAGCTTTTTCCAAAGTATCAACCCACTTTTCATTATGATTTATGTGCCAATTTTTGCTTGGCTGTGGGGGAAAATGGGTAAAAAGCAACCGTCCTCTTCTAAGAAATTTGCTTACGGTTTATTTGCTGCAGGTTTATCCTTCTTGTGGATGATGTTACCAGGGATGCTCTTTGGGACAGATGTTAAGGTCAGTCCTTTCTGGTTGATTATGAGTTGGGCTATTGTGATTGTGGGGGAAATGTTGATTTCGCCTATTGGTCTATCAGTCACTAATAAGCTAGCACCAAAATCCTTCCAAGCACAAATGATGTCTATCTGGTTCTTGAGTAATGCAGCTGCCCAAGCTATCAATGCTCAAATTGTAAAATTTTATACAAGTGAAACTGAAGTGGCTTACTATGGAATTGTTGGAGGAATTACGATTGTATTCGGTATTATCTTACTCTTCTACGTTCCACGTATTGAAAAACTAATGTCTGGTATCAAATAGAGAAAAACTGGAATTTCTGTAGGGATTCTAAAAGTTAGATCAATTATTTATTCAAAGGATTTAGTTCTGTATTGCATAGAGCTAAGTCTTTTTGTTTGATGAAAATTCATGATGTTTATGATATTCCTAGTAGACATTTATTCATTTTTTCTATTTAATACTCAATGAAAATCAAAGAGCAAACTAGGAAACTAGCCACAGGCTTCTCAAAACACTGTTTTGAGTTTGTAGATGAAACTGACGAAGTCAGTAACCATACATATGGCAAGGCGACGTTGACGCGGTTTGAAGAGATTTTCGAAGAGTATAAGTCAAAGCTAATCAAAAAATCTCACTATTCATTAGGTTAAAGGAGACCTAATCAAAGTGAGATTGTAAAATTATAGTAGATTTTGTATTGCCTCTTCAATTTGTTTTGGGTCTGTTTTTGAAGAGAAGCGTTCAAAGACCTGCCCATCACGACCGATGAGGAACTTAGCGAAATTCCATTCGATTCGTTTTCCTAGTGGTCCAGATTTCTGGTCTTTCAACCAAACATAGAGGGGATCTGCCTCCTTACCGTTGACCTTGATCTTGGCAAAACGTGGGAAAGTGGTTTGATAATGTAGGCTACAGAAGGCGTTGATTTCCTCTGCGCTGCCTGGTGCTTGTCCCATAAACTGATTGCAAGGGAAGTCTAAAATCTCAAAACCTTGTTCTTGATAGCGATCATAGAGTTCTTGGAGTCCTTGGTACTGGGGCGTTAAACCACATCCAGTAGCAGTGTTGACAATCAAGAGTACCTTACCACGATAGGCATCTAGTGAGATTTCTTGATGGTCTTGGTTCAAGACTGAAAAATCGTATAGTGAAGTCATTGATTGCTTTTCTCCTTCTGTTTGGTATTTTTAGGAGTCTTCTCCTCTTGTAGTGATAGAAATCCGTAGGTCAGGGTTCCAAAAATGCTTCCGATAATCAGGCCATACATCAGGAAAGGAACACTTTTATCGAATTGCATGAGCAACTTCCCAAAATCTGAAAGAGACATCTGCTGAACGAAGACTTTATGAAAGATGAGTAAGGTAAAGAGGCCAATCTGAAGACCGATAAACACAATCCAGCTTCGGAATTTGATTTGGGCTTTGCTGTAGGTTTTGAGGATGATTTCTGACTTGTCATCTTTTTCCAGATGGAGTTCTTTGACGGCTCTTTGGGTTTTTAAAGTAATGAAAAAAATGAGTCCAGAGTAAATGTAGGGCATGGCATAGCGAACCACATCTATGAAGCGTCCAAAGAACAGATAAAACAAGAAGAGAAAGAAGGAAGAATAAACGATTTGGACCATAGAACGGGCACAAGCCTTGTAGATAATCTCTTGTCGGCATTCATCAAAAGGACCTTGGATGTGAAAGAGATTTCGAAGTAGGCGAGTGGTGAAGTCTTCTTTTTTCATGCTGATAACCTCCTAAATGAGTGGTTTTACTGACTTTCTTTTACGAATTGATAGAGATAATAAAGATAAGTGATAGAAGAAAGGATAGCGATAGTCAGCAGTAAATAATAGTTCCAATTGCCTGAGACGAGCATCAGTTGTGGAAAAGATAGAATTATAAAGTATAGTGCTAAGTTGAGTGTGCGCGTTTTTGGGGAGTTAATCTTTAGATAAGTCAGTCCTTTATTAAGTCCTGGAAAAAAGACTAGCACGAGGAATATCTCTCTGATTGGCAAGTCCCCTGAAACGATGATGAAGATGAGCAGAGAACTGAACAAAAGATGATAGGTAAGTAAAGTTAGTAATGATTTCATAGGGCACCTCTTAATCCTGGTCTTTTTTAGCTCTTGTAATACGAAGTGAGTCGACAATATGTATCATCACTCCGAAAAAGAAAGCTCCCAGTATAGTTTTAAAAATATGTTTTGTATTTAGAAGAGAAGTGATAAAATTTGGATTTTCACTTGTTAGGGTATCAATGAGTGGAATTATAAAAAATATCACTGTTCCATAAATCGAACCTGCTTTCAGACCAGGATAACGTAACTGTTTCTTTTCTTTTTTCATAGTTTCCTCCTAATCCTCATCCGGATCTTTCTTAGTTTTTGCAATGCGACGGGAGATGAGAATCTGTATAACCACTCCAAAGAAGACAGACTGGAGGATACTTGAAAAAATATTTTTAAAAGCGAGAAGTGACTGAAGATAGTCCTGACTCTCACCTAGCAGTATATGGAGAAGAGGGGTTGTAAAAAAACTCATTAATCCATAGACTATCCCAGCTTTCAGACCTGGGTAATGTAGTTGCTTACTTTCTTTCTCACTTAGCATATCTGGTTCAATAGTTGTAATCCCTGTTTTTTGCATTTGGTAGGTGAGATATCCAGCAACGATGAGGGCAATCACTAAAATCAGAGGAGGATAGATTAGAGCCACTAGTTGAGGATATTTATAGGCCAGAAGGAGTGGAATAAGATTTCCGAAAATCATCAGATAAAAGAGGATGATAAAGACTTGGTTACCGATACGATCGGCCTCGCGCCGTTTGTATTCGTCAAGGGGATCAGAAATGCCGTATGTGCGTTTGATCAGTTTTTCAGTAAAGGTTTCTTTTTTCATGAGTTGGCTCCTTTTTTAAAAATCTTCCTCCCAAAAGAGACTGTTGAGGTCAGTTTGGAGGCTGCGGGCGAGATTGAGACAGAGTTCCAGCGTTGGATTGTACTTGTCGTTTTCAATCATATTGATGGTCTGTCTCGAGACACCGATATCCTTGGCGAGTTCGAGCTGGGAAATACCCAATTCCTTGCGAAATTCTTTCACACGATTCATCTGGTCTCCTTTCTGAAGTGTGTCGTATATATTTGACTATATTATATTCTTCTATAGAACGAATGTCAAGCATATTTGACATATTTCTTAAAGAAATCTTACTTGTTTTTGGCCTATTTGTCTGACTAGTGCAAGCTGGTCGGATTTGTGGTAAAATAGATAAGATATGACAAAAGAATTTCATCATGTAACGGTCTTACTCCACGAAACGATTGATATGCTTGACGTAAAGCCCGACGGTATCTACGTTGATGCGACTTTGGGTGGAGCAGGCCATAGCGAATATTTATTAAGTAAATTAAGTGAAAAAGGACATCTCTATGCCTTTGACCAGGACCAGAATGCCATTGACAATGCGCAAAAACGCTTGGCACCCTACATTGAAAAGGGGATGGTGACCTTTATCAAGGACAACTTCCGTCATTTACAGGCACGTTTGCGCGAAGCTGGTGTTCAGGAAATTGATGGAATTTGTTATGACTTAGGAGTGTCTAGTCCTCAATTGGATCAGCGTGAGCGTGGTTTTTCTTATAAAAAGGATGCGCCACTAGACATGCGCATGAATCAGGATGCTAGTCTGACAGCCTATGAAGTGGTGAACCACTATGACTATCATGACTTGGTTCGTATTTTCTTCAAGTATGGCGAGGATAAATTCTCTAAACAGATCGCTCGTAAGATTGAACAAGCTCGGGAAGTCAAGCCGATTGAGACAACGACTGAGTTAGCAGAGATTATCAAGTCGGCCAAACCTGCCAAGGAACTCAAGAAGAAGGGCCATCCTGCTAAGCAGATTTTCCAGGCTATTCGAATTGAAGTCAATGATGAACTGGGAGCGGCAGATGAGTCCATCCAGCAGGCTATGGAGATGTTGGCTCTAGATGGTAGAATCTCAGTGATTACTTTCCATTCCTTGGAAGACCGCTTGACCAAGCAATTGTTCAAGGAAGCTTCAACAGTGGAAGTTCCAAAAGGTTTGCCTTTCATCCCAGATGATCTTAAGCCCAAGATGGAATTGGTATCCCGTAAGCCAATCTTGCCAAGTGCAGAGGAGTTAGAAGCCAATAACCGCTCGCACTCAGCTAAGTTGCGCGTGGCCAGAAAAATTCACAAGTAAGAGGAAAAAATGGTAGATAAGAAAGAAACAACCAGTCAATTCTTGCAGAATCGTATAAAAAAATTCTCACGTGTGGAGAAGGCTTTTTATCTTTCCATCGCTTTTACGGCTCTCGTTTTAGCAGTGAGTATCATCTTTATGCAGACACGACTCTTGCAAGTGCAAAGTGATTTAACAAAAATCAATGCGCAGATAGAGGAAAAGAAGACAGAGCTGGATGATGCTAAGCAGGAAGTGAATGAATTGATTCGTTCCGAGCGCTTGAAAGAAATTGCAGATAAAAAAGATTTGAAATTGAATAATGAAAATATCCGAACAGCGGAGTAAGATATGAAATGGACAGAAAAAATAACCCGATTTGCGATAAAAAATCGTAAATCTCCAGCAAAAAACCGTAGGATAGTTGGCAAGTATCTCAGCTTTTTAGCTGTTGCCCTTTTCGGCCTCTTTTTGGCCAATTTTGCTGTTATTATCGGGAGTGGTAGTAAATTTGGAACGGATCTAGTCAAAGAGGCCAAGAAAGTTCACCAAATAACCCGTACAGTCCCTGCCAAACGTGGGACTATTTATGACCGAAATGGAGTCCCGATTGCTGAGGACGCAACCTCCTATAATGTCTATGCTGTTATTGATAAAAAATACAAATCAGCAACTGGTAAAATTCTTTATGTAGAAGATGCCCAGTTTAATAAGGTAGCAGAGGTTTTCCATAAGTATCTGGACATGGAAGAATCCTATGTAAGAGAGCAACTCTCGCAACCTAATCTCAAGCAAGTTTCCTTTGGTTCGAAGGGCAATGGGATTACATATGCCAATATGATGGCTATTAAAAAAGATTTGAAAGATGCTAGTGTGGAAGGGATTGACTTTACAACTAGCCCTAACAGAAGCTATCCAAATGGACAATTCGCTTCTAGTTTTATTGGTTTGGCCCAACTCCATGAAAATGAGGATGGTAGCAAGAGTTTGCTGGGAACTTCTGGGATGGAGAGTTCCTTGAACAGTATTCTTGCAGGGAAAGACGGTATTATTACCTATGAAAAAGATCGTCTGGGTAATATTGTCCCTGGAACAGAACAAGTTTCCCAACAAACGGTAGATGGCAAGGATGTTTATACAACATTGTCTAGTCCGCTACAATCTTTCATGGAAACTCAGATGGATGCCTTTCTAGAAAAAGTAAAAGGTAAGTATATGACCGCGACCTTGGTCAGTGCAAAGACCGGTGAAATCCTCGCTACCACCCAACGACCTACCTTTAATGCAGATACTAAAGAAGGAATCACTGAGGACTTTGTTTGGCGTGATATTCTTTATCAAAGTAACTATGAACCAGGATCAGCCATGAAGGTTATGACGTTAGCTTCTTCTATTGATAATAATACCTTCCCAAGTGGAGAATACTTCAATAGCAGTGAATTCAAAATAGCGGATGCGACGACTCGAGATTGGGATGTTAATGAAGGTTTGACTACTGGTGGGATGATGACTTTCTTACAAGGTTTCGCTCACTCCAGTAATGTTGGAATGAGTCTACTTGAACAAAAAATGGGAGATGCTACTTGGTTGGATTATCTAAAACGCTTTAAATTTGGGGTTCCAACTCGCTTTGGCTTGACAGATGAATACGCTGGTCAACTTCCAGCTGATAATATTGTTAGTATTGCTCAAAGCTCATTTGGGCAAGGAATTTCAGTGACACAAACACAAATGCTTCGTGCCTTTACAGCTATTGCTAATGATGGAGTTATGCTGGAGCCAAAATTTATAAGTGCTATTTATGATACTAACAATCAGTCTGTACGTAAGTCACAAAAAGAAATAGTAGGAAATCCTGTTTCCAAAGAGGCAGCAAGCACAACTCGAAATCACATGATCTTAGTTGGGACGGACCCTCTATATGGAACTATGTATAATCACTACACAGGAAAGCCAATTATAACAGTTCCTGGACAAAATGTAGCAGTTAAATCCGGTACGGCTCAAATCGCTGATGAGAAAAATGGAGGATACTTGGTTGGTTCTACCAATTATATTTTCTCAGCTGTGACTATGAATCCTGCTGAAAATCCTGATTTTATCTTGTATGTAACGGTTCAACAGCCTGAGCATTATTCAGGTATCCAGTTGGGAGAATTTGCCACCCCAATCTTGGAGCGGGCTTCAGCTATGAAAGAATCTCTCAATCTTCAATCTCCAGCCAAAAATTTAGATAAAGTTACGACAGAATCTTCTTATGCAATGCCTAGCATCAAGGATATTTCACCTGGTGAGTTGGCGGAAGCCTTACGCCGAAATATTGTGCAACCAATCGTTGTAGGTACTGGAACAAAGATTAAAGAGACTTCTGTAGAAGAAGGGACCAATCTTGCACCAAACCAACAAGTTCTCCTTTTATCGGATAAGGTAGAAGAAATTCCAGACATGTATGGCTGGAAAAAAGAGACTGCCGAGACCTTTGCTAAATGGTTGGATATTGAACTGGAATTTGAAGGTTCAGGTTCCGTTGTTCAGAAGCAAGATGTTCGGACTAATACAGCTATCAAAAACATTAAAAAAATTAAATTAACTTTAGGAGACTAATATGTTTATTTCTATTAGTGCTGGAATTGTGACATTTTTACTAACTTTAGTAGGAATTCCGGCCTTTATCCAATTTTATAGAAAGGCGCAAATTACAGGCCAGCAGATGCATGAGGATGTTAAACAGCACCAGGCAAAAGCTGGGACTCCTACAATGGGGGGACTTGTTTTCCTCATTGCTGCAGTTGTGGTGAGTTTCCTCGTCGCTCTTTTTTCGAAACAATTGACCAATAATGTTGGTATGATTTTGTTTATTTTGGTCTTGTATGGCTTGGTTGGTTTTTTAGATGACTTTCTCAAGGTCTTCCGAAAGATCAATGAGGGGCTAAACCCCAAACAGAAATTGGCTCTTCAGCTGCTAGGTGGCGTCATTTTCTACCTTTTTTATGAGCGTGGGGGCGATATGCTCTCTGTCTTTGGCTACCAAGTGCATTTAGGGATTTTCTATATTATCTTCGCTCTTTTCTGGCTAGTTGGTTTTTCAAACGCAGTCAACTTGACAGATGGTATTGACGGTCTAGCTAGTATTTCCGTTGTGATTAGCTTGTCAGCTTATGGAGTTATTGCCTATGTGCAAGGTCAGATGGATATTCTTATGGTGATTCTGGCCATGATTGGTGGTTTACTCGGTTTCTTTGTCTTTAACCATAAGCCTGCCAAGGTCTTTATGGGGGATGTGGGAAGTTTGGCTCTCGGTGGAATGTTGGCAGCTATCTCTATGGCCCTCCACCAAGAATGGACTCTCTTGATTATCGGAATTGTTTATGTTTTTGAAACAACTTCGGTTATGATGCAAGTAAGTTATTTCAAAATGACTGGTGGCAAACGTATTTTTCGTATGACGCCTGTGCATCACCATTTTGAGCTTGGAGGATTGTCTGGTAAAGGAAATCCTTGGAGCGAGTGGAAGGTTGACTTCTTCTTTTGGGGAGTGGGACTTCTAGCAAGTCTCCTGACGCTAGCAATTTTGTATTTGATGTAAGAATGGCACCCTGATGTTTCAGGGTGTTTTTGCATTCTAAAAAATATTGGTCAATTAAAGTCAAATACCTTGACCTTTTCTGACTAATGTAGTATATTATGAACGTAAGGTAAATGAAAGCCTTACTCGAACGCTTATACTCAATAAAAATCAAAGAGCAAACTAGGAAGCTAGCTGCAGGTTGCTCAAAATACTGTTTTGAGGTTGCAGATAGAGTTGACGTGGTTTGAAGAGATTTTCGAAGAGTATTCTTTAAAGTAAAATAGAAAGAGGTGTGTCTATGTTTAATCTAGAAATCTTCAGAAGTAAAGATAGTCTACTCCTGCTTGAAAAAGAAAAACCAGAAATAGTACCTAGAGTAGCCATTTAGCTAGTCTAAATTTTTTAAAACAAAGGTCAAAGATAGTCAATATCGGTAATCATAACTAAGTAAACAAAAAGAGGTAAAGAATATGAACAACAACTTTAATAAATTTAACAACATGGATGATTTATTTAACCAATTGATGGGTGGCATGCGAGGATATAGTTCTGAAAATCGTCGTTACTTGATTAATGGACGTGAAGTGACACCTGAGGAATTCGCTCACTATCGTGCAACTGGTCAATTGCCAGGAAATGTAGAAATCGATGGAGAAATGCAACAACAGGCTTCAGGTATGAAACAAGACGGTGTTCTTGCTAAACTAGGTCGAAACTTGACAGCGGAAGCTCGTGAGGGCAAGTTGGATCCTGTTATCGGACGAAATAAGGAAATTCAAGAAACATCTGAAATCCTTTCACGCCGTACCAAAAATAATCCTGTACTTGTTGGAGATGCAGGTGTTGGTAAGACAGCTGTTGTCGAAGGCCTAGCGCAAGCCATTGTGAATGGCGATGTTCCAGCTGCTATCAAGAACAAGGAAATTATTTCCATTGACATCTCAGGTCTTGAGGCTGGTACTCAATATCGTGGTAGTTTTGAAGAAAACGTTCAAAACTTAGTCAATGAAGTGAAAGAAGCAGGGAATATTATCCTCTTCTTTGATGAAATTCACCAAATTCTCGGTGCTGGTAGCACTGGTGGAGACAGTGGTTCTAAAGGACTTGCGGATATTCTCAAGCCAGCTCTTTCTCGTGGTGAATTGACAGTGATTGGGGCAACAACTCAAGACGAATACCGTAACACCATTTTGAAGAATGCCGCTCTTGCTCGTCGTTTCAACGAAGTCAAGGTAAATGCTCCTTCAGCAGAGGATACATATAAAATTCTTCAAGGAATTCGTGACCTCTATCAACAACACCATAATGTCATCTTGCCAGACGAAGTTTTGAAAGCAGCAGTGGATTATTCTGTCCAATACATTCCACAACGTAGCTTGCCAGATAAGGCTATTGACCTTGTCGATGTAACGGCTGCTCACTTGGCGGCTCAACATCCAGTAACAGATGTGCATGCTGTTGAACGTGAAATTGAGGCAGAAAAAGACAAGCAAGAAAAAGCAGTTGAGGCAGAAGATTTTGAAGCAGCCCTAAACTATAAAACACGTATCGCAGAATTGGAAAAGAAAATCGAAAACCACACAGAAGATATGAAAGTGACTGCAAGTGTCAACGATGTGGCTGAATCTGTAGAACGAATGACGGGTATCCCAGTTTCACAAATGGGAGCATCAGACATCGAACGTTTGAAAGATATGGCTCATCGCTTGGAACACAAGGTGATCGGTCAAGACAAGGCAGTTGAAGCAGTGGCTCGTGCTATCCGTCGTAACCGTGCTGGTTTCGATGAAGGCAATCGCCCAATCGGTAGTTTCCTCTTTGTAGGACCAACTGGGGTCGGTAAGACAGAGCTTGCTAAGCAATTGGCGCTGGATATGTTTGGGACCAAGGATGCAATCATCCGTTTGGATATGTCTGAATACAGTGACCGCACAGCCGTATCTAAGCTAATCGGTACAACAGCCGGATATGTAGGATATGATGACAATAGCAATACCTTGACAGAACGTGTTCGTCGTAATCCATACTCTATCATTCTCTTGGACGAAATTGAAAAGGCTGATCCTCAAGTGATCACTCTTCTCCTCCAAGTCTTGGATGATGGTCGTTTGACAGATGGTCAAGGAAATACAGTGAACTTCAAGAATACGGTGATTATCGCAACTTCAAACGCAGGCTTTGGTTACGAAGCTAACTTGACAGAAGATGCTGATAAACCAGAATTGATGGATCGTTTGAAACCTTACTTCCGTCCAGAATTCCTTAACCGTTTCAATGCTGTCATCGAATTCTCACACTTGAGCAAAGAAGATCTTTCTAAGATTGTAGACCGTATGTTGGTTGAAGTTAACAAGACGCTTTCTAAGAAAGACATTGACTTGGCAGTGAGCGAAGCTGCTAAAGAATACATGACTGAGGAAGGCTACGATGAAGTCATGGGTGTTCGTCCACTCCGTCGTGTGGTTGAACAACAAATCCGTGACAAAGTCACAGACTTCCACTTGGATCACCTAGATGCTAAACACCTAGAAGCTGACATGGAAGATGGTGTTTTGGTCATTCGTGAAAAAGCCTAAGACAAAATTTTGAGAATAAAAAGAAGAGACTGGATAAAAGATTTTGGATTTTATACTCAATAAAAACAAAATAAGAACTAGAGAGTGACTCCATTATAGAAATTTCAACTTTCGATAATATTGATAAATCCAGTAACAAATCTGAGGTGAGATATTGTCTATGTAGATTGATATTTGAATTTAGAAGAGTATTTGGAATTCTTTGTTATGAATTCTGAGAATAAATAGATGAAACAAAAAAGCGAATAAAACAGAACTCTGATTTTCAGAAAACTAGTTTATTCGTTTTTTTATTTACTATTATCTATCTTGGCTTAATTCGAGTATTTCCATCACCTTATGAACAATCATCTTATGCTGTGGGTGTTTCTGAATCTTCAATAACAGTTCCATCATCTCTGTATCTTGTGGGACAGAATGTAGAATAACTCCCATAGCTTTAACCTCTGTGATAAGTCTCGCTATTTATCTTATGGGTTAAGGGGATATATTTTTATTTACTTTAGTTAAAAATAATTTAAAAAAGATTAACAAAAGTATATTTATTTGTGGTATAATTAGGGTAGTGTTTAACAATATTTTAAACATAAATATAAAACAGGAGGCTTTTTATGAATAAAAAGAAAATATTGGGAGTTATATTATTGTCTATTCTTTTTGTGTTGGCTGGTTGTAGCAAGAAAGAATTAAGTAAAATCGAAATGATTGAGGGAAGCTATAATACAGATTTAGGACTTATAACCATAGATAAAGATAAAAAACTAGTTGGTTTTGAGGGGTTTGGTTATATATATTTCAAAGAAGACGCTGACAAATTTGATAAAAGTAAGCTGGAGTATTATTTCGTAAACAATGCTGATAAAAATGAATTAAAAGAAAATGAAGCTATTGTTGCTATTGGTATTGAAGATAAATCTATTTACAAGATACAATGGACAGCTAGTGATAAAACTAAAAAAGTTGACTCTATAACTATTACTATGACTTATACATTAAACAAGAGTCATAGAAAATCACTATATAAAGAGTATTCAGGAGTTAGAATACAAAATAAATAATGTTAGTACAGTTAGGAAAAGCTAAGAGGTTATTAAAATTTCTTTTAGTAATCACATTTCTTATTTTGCTGTCAGGATGTAGAAGTTCTCTAAACCGTATTGAAATTGGAGATGAAATCTATTTTTGGACTGTAGAACAGAATTTAGATACTGAAGAATTTGAATCTGTTAAGGTTACAGGGATAGTCTCACAGGTAGTTGAATATGAAGATTATTATATAGTGAGACTACAAGGAGATATAAGACCTTACCAGATAGATAAAGACAAATTTCACTGATAAAAGGTAAAGTATGAATAAAGGAAAAATTTTAAAGATAACTGAGAACACAGTGTACATAGGTTATGAAGATGGAAGTTTAAAGGAAATTCCTATTGAATCTTGTGACTTTGAGCCTAAAATGGGTGATTATGTAGAGGTTTATGGTGATATTGCTATAAAGGTTGAAGTAAGTAATGAAAGTACCCCAGTTAAAAAATCAGAGGCTAAAGAAATATCATTAGTTAGCAAGATAAACCTGATTTTATTTGTAGTTTTGGCTATGATAATCCTAAGTGCTGCTTTCTATGTGGGAGAAAGCATGTTGAAAGCTACAGCAATATTGTTTTTTGTAGTTTCGGTATTGATGATAGTATTAAATCTTATATTTATTATTATTTCATCTATTAAGAAGAGTGAAGTTAATAAAGAAAGTTCTATCAAGTATTTTATTGTAGGTATTTTAACTGTTATTTTATCCATTGCTTTTGCTCAGTATGTAAATAATACCCCTTCAAATTCAAAGAAGACTACATCACAGAGCACTTCTAAGTCCTCCACGTCGTCATCTAAGAATAGTTCTAGCTCTTCATCATCTTCAAAGGCAAGTAGCTCTACTACACCTTCCTCATCTAAAGAGAGTAGCTCTAGTTCATCTTCCTCAGTACCATCAAAACCTAAGATTACTGTAGACAATGATAAAGCAAATTATGGTGAAGTGGATTATAATAGTTGGAATCATGATGAAGTAGCCGTAAATACTAAAGTAAGAGTATATGGGAAAGTTTTACAAGCTATGGAAGATAGGAAAGCCTATACTCTTCGTGTAGCTATAAATGATGACTATGATAAAATTATCTTAGTTTCTATTCCTTCGGAGTACAATAATAGAGTTATAGCTGAAGATGACCATATAACATTGTACGGACTAGCACAAGGAAGACAAAGTTATGAAACGGTCTTTAAAGCTACAAAAACACTGCCTTATATGGTGGCTTACATGTATGACAATTAGGAGAAGTTATGAATACTTATAAAGTTATTAAAATCGAAGAAACTCTAATCTATTTAGGTAAAGATGATGGAACTTTGCTAAAAGTTGAACACACTTCTTTTAATTTTGTACCACAACTAGGGGATATAGTAGAGGTATATCAATCTGAAGGAACCTATATTATAACTAAAAAGTCTAGTGAAGTTCACACAGAAAAGAAAGAAGAAGAAAAAGGATTTCTGACAGTTAGCAATATTAAGATTTATGCATGGCTTGGAGTTTTTGCTATATTGATATGGCACCCTGTTTTTGCTGTTATCCCCTCAGTAATGTATCGACTTCTAAAAGAAAAAGGAGAGAAAGATAGTGCTACTTTGATATTAGGAGCAACAATATTTGCGACAATCTTAGCAATAATCGTTAGAGTACTTCTAACGCTCTGATAATAGGTAACACGTTTTTTAAGGTAATAGATAAGCACTGGATACTCAGATTCAGTGCTTTCTTTTTTCTTTTTGTTTTTTAATCGACTTCTTCAACAAAGAAAAACATTCTAAAATTACAACCTATACCTCATTCCTTATCTGAATAACGTAACCGTCTACGATTAGATAGATTTAGTATAAATTACACTTTAGGTGCTTTTTAATTTATCACTAGCTATCTTGGCTTAATTCAAGTATTTCTATTACCTTATGAACAATCATCTTATGCTGTGGATGTTTCTGAATCTTCAATAACAGTTCCATCATCTCTGTATCTTGCACCACAGAATAAGGTAAGAAAAAATCACTCAACGGAACTTCCAAGGCATCAACAATCTTCACAAAAGTTTCCAAAGAGATATTTCTGTGGTTATTCTCTATCTGACTGATATAAGGAACACTTAGATTTGTTCTTTCTGCTAGTTCTTGCTGTGTAATCTTCTTTGAAACTCGTAAGTCTCGTATCTGATTACTTATAGTTTCTAATATATCATCCATTCCTTCACCCTCTATGTTAAATCTACTATCTATCTTATAGATTAAACAATCAGGTTTACATTCTCTATGATTTAATATTTGTCAAAAATATATTCTATTGTTAAAGTTTGTGTGATATAATTATAACTGTTAGGAAATATTTCTTTTATTTCATTAAATAAAGTTAAACATCAGGAGGATATATATGCTTAAAAAGCTTAAGGAATTAAGCAAAGAACAAAAGATTATAGGTAGTATTGTACTATTGCTTATCCTCATTTTGTTCTTCACACTATTAACTAGCGGTAGCACTAAACACTCACAAGTTCAAACTAAGGCTAATGATTCCGTCAAACAGTCTTCACAAGTTAAACAGTCTAGTTCTTCTTCCTCTACTTCATCATCCAGTAGTGAAACTAGCTCTAAAATAGAGAAATGGTCTCCAACTGGACATATAGCTGTAGACGCTTATCTAAATACACCACAAATTAAAATCATACTACGAGCCAAAGCAGTGAGAGAGATAGCACACAAACTCTCTAACACAGATAAACTCTACGAAGTTGAAGCTGAGGTAATTGGGATTGAAGAAAAAGATGAATACCGTGAGTACAACATAACAGGTAAGAAGCTTCTGATCCGTACACCTGAATCACTAGCTGTGAAAATAAATGAACTTATGGTCTATACAGGAAACACAGTATCTATAGAGAAATATGATTCAATTGGTAAAGGCTCGTTAGCAATCAGTGAAGTAAGAAAAACAGAGAAAGCACAAGAAGAGGAAAAAGCAAGTATCGAAGCCTCCAAATCAAAAGAGGAGGAAAAGAAAGCATCTTCACGAGAAAAAGAGCAAGAACAAGCTTCATCTCACACTACAACTACTCCTACACAATCGTCTACGCCTGCTACACAATCAAATTTAAGACCGTTCAAAAACTGTAAGGAAGCACGCAAAGCAGGACGTGTAAACATACCTGCTAGTGACCCACAATACGGTCCATGGTTAGATAGAGACAAAGACGGATACGGATGTGATGAATAGTAAAAAAGTTCTTATTCTACTGTCACTACTACTTATTATAATTGTCACATTCACAGCATGCTTAACCACTCAGCCACAAACAGACTACCAGATAGCTGTAAATAGACTTCAAAAGATAAGTTTAGAGGCTGTAGAACAGAAAATACAACATCAAGAAAGCTTTTACCTATACACAGGGAGAGAAAGTTGTCCATACTGTCAAGAATTTGCTCCAAAGCTAGCAAAAGCAGTAGATGAAACCAAGATAACTGTGTATTACTTGGATAGTGAGCATATAGATAAGACAAGTTGGAATAACTTTAAAACAACCGTAGGATTCAAAACAATACCCAATCTCACTTACTTCACAAATGGTACAGTATATGACAGATTACCGAATGCAAGTCAAGCTAATGTTGAAGGGATTGAATTATTTGTAAGTAAGTACAAATATCTAAGGCAAAAATGAGAAGCGATGGACATATAGATTTTAGTGTGAGATCAGGACCTACAGGATATGGTATGAGTGTTTATCCAATTGGCATTACTATAAAATGGGTTGATTCTGATTTAATCAAAAATAGAATCATAGCTGGACAAAGTGCTCCGAATAGCTCCGAACAGGTATTTTACAAAATAGATTAAATCAAAATTAACTTTGATTGAAAATAATGGCATAAAAGAGGATTAGATGAAGTGGTTTAGATTTGTTTAGTTCCTATTTAGAAAATCTTCCTATAATAAAACGCATAATATCAAGATTTTTTAACACTTGATACTATGCGTTTTTCTGGTTTTAAAGCCTTTTTTCCAGCATCTTTTTTACGTTTAAATCACATGGCGTTCAAAGGCATCATCTGAAATCCCTTGTTCAAGGATGAGTTTTGCCCATTCTTTAGCAGAAAAGAGGCTGTGATCCTTGTAGTTTCCGCAAGATTCGATGGTTGTTCCAGGGACATCTTCCCAAGTAGTAGTCTCAGCGATTTCCTTGAGCGAATCCTTGATAACAGCCGCAATTTCAGCGCTGGTATGACGCCCCCACATAATCATGTGGAAGCCTGTGCGACAACCAAATGGTGAACAGTCAATCATACCGTCAATGCGGGTACGGATGAGTTTTGCTAAGAGGTGCTCGATAGTGTGAAGGCCAGCGGTAGGGATTGAGTCTTCGTTTGGTTGCACCAAGCGAATATCATAATTGGAGATGATGTCTCCTTTTGGTCCTGTTTCTTCCCCAATCAAGCGGACATAAGGTGCTTTAACAATAGTGTGGTCAAGTTCAAAACTTTCAACAATAACTTCTTTTGACATGGTAAATCCTTTCAGTTTTCTAATTTCATTATAACACAAAGCTGGCTCCTGAGGCAGAGAGAAAACCTCTCCGAGAGTGGAGAGGTTGAAATATTTATTTACGATACAAGCGGTCGTATTGGTAGTAAGGGTCAAAGGTTACGTTGATACCCAGTTTACGAAGGACATTCTTGTCTTCATCAGTCAAGATGATAGTTGAGTGGGCTTCGCTTCCTTTGAGGTTGCCAAGTTCTTCCATAGCACGAGCAGCATCAGGATTTTCTGTAGCTGTGATAGCAAGTGCAATCAAAATTTCATTTGAATGCAGGCGTGGATTGCGACTACCGAGATGATCGATTTTAAGACCTTGGATCGGTTTGACAACTTCAGGTTCGATTAGTTTTACTTCTTTAGCGATGTCAGCTGATTTCTTGATAGCGTTGATCAAGGCAGCTGCTGTAGGGCCAAAGAGTTCTGAGTTCTTACCTGTGACGATTTCCCCAGTTGGCAATTCAAGGGCTAGGGCTGGTCCGCCAGTTTCTTCTGCTTTTTGGCGTGCAGCAACAGCAACCTTACGGTCTGCAGGTGTGATACTAAGGTCGTTCATAAGCAACTCAATTTTCTTGACAGCAGATTCGCCAACTTTTTCGGCTTTGAAATCAAGAACAGTCTGATAGTAGCGACGAATGATTTCTTGTTTAGAAGCTTCGACAGCAGCCTCATTGTCTGTAATAGCAAAACCAACCATGTTGACACCCATATCTGTTGGAGAAGCATATGGAGATTCACCAAGGATACGTTCCAACATGCGTTTGAGCACTGGGAAAATTTCAATATCACGGTTGTAGTTGACAGTGGTTTCTCCGTAGGTTTGGAGATGGAAGGGGTCAATCATGTTGACATCATCAAGGTCTGCTGTGGCAGCCTCGTAGGCCAAGTTGACTGGGTGATGAAGGGGCAGGTTCCAGACTGGGAAGGTTTCAAATTTAGCGTAGCCAGACTTGATGCCATTGATTTGGTCGTGGTACATATTGGACATACAGGTTGCCAATTTTCCAGAACCAGGTCCAGGAGCAGTTACAACAATCAAGTTTCGACTGGTTTTGATGTAGTCGTTCTTCCCCATACCTTCTGGAGAAATGATGTGATCCATATCTGTCGGATATCCCTTGATTGGATAATGAAGATAAGAATCAATTCCGTTTTTCTCAAGTTGGTTGCGGAAGGCATCTGCAGCGGGTTGGCCAGCGTACTGTGTAATGACCACTGAGCCAACAAAAATTCTCAATTCATTGAATTTATCAATCAAACGAAGAACTTCTTGGTCATAAGAAATGCCTAAGTCACCACGTGCTTTAGAATGTTCGATATTGCTAGCATTAATGGCAATCACAACCTCAACCTGCTCTTTCAATTCTTGCAAGAGCTTGATTTTGTTGTCAGGCTCATAACCAGGAAGAACACGAGCAGCGTGGAAATCTTCTAACATTTTGCCACCAAACTCCAAGTAGAGTTTTCCGTCAAATTGGTTAATGCGCTCCAAAATGTGGTCGCGTTGTAGATTCAAATATTGTTCAGAACTAAAAGCTTGTTTTTTCATTTTTTTACCTCTGACCTCTATTATAATAAAAAATTGGAAGTTAGGAAACTATGGAGTCAAAAAAGAAATTAAAAAGATTAGGCAAACGCTTGCACAAAATTCTAAAAAGCGCTATCATAGACTATAGATTATTAAAATAATGAGGTAAGAAGATGCAAGAAAAATGGTGGCACAATGCCGTAGTCTATCAAGTTTATCCTAAGAGCTTTATGGATAGCAACGGAGATGGAATTGGCGATTTGCCAGGAATTACCAGTAAGTTAGACTATCTAGCCAAGTTAGGAATCACAGCGATCTGGCTTTCTCCCGTTTATGACAGCCCTATGGATGATAATGGCTACGATATTGCTGATTATCAAGCGATTGCAGCTATTTTCGGAACCATGGAGGATATGGACCAACTAATCGAGGAAGCTAAGAAGCGTGATATTCGTATCATCATGGACTTGGTGGTTAATCATACCTCAGATGAACATGCATGGTTTGTCGAGGCCTGTGAAAATCCTGACAGCCCTGAGCGAGACTACTATGTCTGGCGGGATGAACCCAACGACCTAGATTCTATCTTTAGCGGATCTGCTTGGGAATACGATGAAAAGTCAGGTCAATACTATCTCCACTTTTTCAGTAAGAAACAGCCTGATCTCAATTGGGAAAATGAAAAACTTCGCCAGAAAATTTATGAGATGATGAACTTCTGGATTGATAAAGGCATTGGCGGTTTCCGTATGGATGTTATTGACATGATTGGGAAAATTCCTGACGAGAAAGTAGTCAATAATGGTCCGATGCTCCATCCCTATCTTAAGGAGATGAATCAAGCGACCTTTGGAGATAAGAATCTCTTAACAGTAGGGGAAACATGGGGAGCAACGCCAGAGATTGCCAAGCTCTACTCTGATCCAAAGGGGCAAGAATTGTCTATGGTTTTCCAGTTCGAACACATCGGTCTTCAGTATCAGGAAGGTCAGCCTAAATGGCACTATCAAAAAGAGCTGAATATTGCTAAGTTAAAAGAGATTTTCAACAAATGGCAGACAGAATTAGGAGTTGAGGAAGGCTGGAATTCGCTCTTCTGGAACAATCATGACCTTCCTCGTATCGTCTCAATCTGGGGAAATGACCAGGAATACCGCGAAAAATCTGCCAAAACCTTTGCAATCTTGCTTCATCTCATGAGAGGAACTCCTTATATCTACCAAGGTGAGGAGATTGGGATGACCAACTATCCGTTTGAAACACTGGACCAAGTAGAAGATATTGAATCCCTCAACTATGCGCGTGAGGCTCTTGAAAAAGGCGTTCCGATGGAAGAAATCATGGACAGCATCCGTGTCATTGGTCGCGACAATGCTCGTACTCCAATGCAATGGGATGAAAGCCAAAACGCTGGTTTCTCAACAGGTCAACCTTGGTTGGCAGTTAATCCAAACTATCAGGTAATCAACGTTCAAGAAGCGCTGGCAAATCCAGATTCTATTTTCTATACCTATCAGAAGTTGGTTCAAATCCGTAAGGCGAACAGCTGGCTGATTCGAGCTGATTTTGAATTGCTTGAAACGGCTGACAAGGTCTTTGCCTATATTCGTAAAGATGGAGACCGTCGTTTCTTAGTTGTGGCTAACTTGTCCAATGAAGAGCAAGACCTGGCAGTAGAAGGAAAAGTCAAATCTGTCTTGATTGAAAACACCATGGCTCAAGAAGCATTTGAAAAACAGATCTTAGCTCCATGGGATGCTTTCTGTGTGGAATTACTATAAATATTTTTTACAGAAAAATTTAAAATTGAAATCGTATAAAAACAAGGGAGGACTGTATGAAAGACAGAAATCCTTTGTTTTTTTATGACTAAAGTTTATAAACTTTCATTCTCAAAATTTAATTAACTTTACAAATTCCCACTATTTTGGTAAAATAAATCTATGTTACAAAAACTAACATAAAGGAGAAAGAAGATGACTACAAAAAAGCGTATCCTTAGTGCAGGCCTGACTTTTGCGGCTGCTTTGCTTTTAGCTGCTTGCGGACAATCAGGTTCAGATACAAAAACTTACTCATCAACCTTTAGTGGAAATCCAACTACATTTAACTATCTATTAGACTACTACGCTGATAATACGGCTATCATTACCAACCTAGTTGATGGTTTGCTTGAAAATGACAACCATGGAAACCTAGTTCCATCTTTGGCAGAAGACTGGTCTGTTTCGAGCGACGGTCTGACTTATACCTACAAATTGAGAAAAGATGCCAAATGGTTCACAGCTGACGGTGAAGAGTATGCCCCAGTCAAGGCACAAGATTTTGTGACAGGTATTAAGTATGCAGTGGATAATAAATCACAGGCCATTGACTTGGTTCAAAACTCGATCAAGGGCTTGAATGATTATATTACAGGAGCGGATTCTGACTTTTCTAAGGTTGGGGTGAAGGCCATTGACGACCAGACTGTCGAGTATACTTTGACACGCCCAGAACCTTACTGGAATTCAAAAACAACCAATAGTATTCTTTTCCCAGTAAATGAAGAGTTTCTAAATTCAAAAGGGAAAGATTTTGGAACCCTATCTCCAGATAGTATTCTCTACAGCGGACCTTATTTGTTAAAAGATTTTACATCAAAATCATCAATCGAGTATGTGAAAAATCCGCATTACTATGATCATGACAAAGTATCAATTGAACATGTGAAATTGGCTTACTTTGATGGCTCAGACCAAGAATTGACCATCCGTAACTTTGAAAGTGGAGCCTATTCAATCGCTGGGGTTTATCCAAATAGTTCTAACTTCGCCAAGACCAAGGAAAAATATAAGGATAATATCGTTTATAGCTTGCAGGACAAGACTTCTTGGTACTTCAATTTCAACGTCAACCGTAAGGCTTACAACCATACGTCTAAAACGACAGATGAGCAGAAAAAATCAACTGAGACTGCTGTCTTGAATAAGAACTTCCGCCAAGCGGTGAACTTTGCCTTGGACCGCACAGCCTATTCTGCCCAGTCAAATGGGGAAGAAGCAGCTAGCAAGACCCTTCGTAACACCCTAGTACCTCCTACATTTGTCCAAGTTGGAGACAAGACCTTTGGAGAAGTAGTCGCTTCTAAATTGGTCAACTATGGCACAGAATGGTCAGGTATTAACCTGGCAGATGCTCAGGATGCCTATTTTAACAAAGAAAAAGCCCAAGCAAAATTTGTGGAAGCTAAAAAAGAATTGGCAAGTCAAGGTGTGACCTTCCCAATACACTTGGATGTTGCAGTTGATCAGACAAGTAAGAATGCCGTGACAGGTATGAACTCAGTTAAGCAGACCCTTGAGTCAGTTTTGGGTGCTGATAACATTGTCATTGATGTTCAGCAACTTTCAACAGATGATTTTAATAATGTAGCCTTCTTAGCACCGACAGCAGCTGATCGTGACTATGATTTGAACTTTGATGGTTGGGTAGGTGACTACCAAGATCCATCAACTTATCTCAATCCTTTCAATGCAGAGGATGGATTCTACCTCAAGATTTTTGGACTAGATGCCAAGGAAGACAAGGAAAAAATCACTAGCCTAGGTCTGGATACCTACACCAAGATGCTCAAAGATGCAGATCGTGAAAATAAAGATGTAGCCAAACGCTATGAAAAATATGCTGAAGCACAGGCTTGGATGATTGACAATTCTCTGATTATGTCAGCCATGTCAAGTGGTGGTACAGCATCTGTAACCAAAGTAACGCCATTTACAAGAGGGTATTCACTGGTCGGCATCAAGGGTGATGGCAATAACTACAAGTACATGAAACTGCAAAAAGATACTGTGACAACCAAACAGTATGAAGAAGCCAAGGCCAAATGGGAGCAAGAAAGCAAAAAAGCAATCGAAAAAGCCCAAAAAGAAGCAGAAAAACATGTTAAATAGTTAGAAATAGCCTTTTCAAGCAAAATCCTAAAGACAAACATCAGTTTTGGTGCTTGTCTTTTTAAATCACTCGGCTATTGAAAACTGAGAAATGATTTGTTTTGTGCTAAAATAGATTGAAACGAATACTCAATAAAAATCAAAGAGTAACTGGGAAGTTAGCTCAAAGTACAGCTTTGAGGTGGTAGATAGAACTGACGAAGTCAGTTCAAAATACTGTTTTGAGGTTGCAGATGGACGCTGACGTGCTTTGAAGAGATTTTCGAAGAGTATAAAGATCCTCTCTTTTGCTATAGTTAAGGAGATGAGAGGTAAATGATAAGGAAGAGACTATGTACGACTATCTAATCGTTGGTGCTGGTTTGTCGGGAGCAATTTTTGCTTATGAGGCGACTAAGCGTGGAAAAAAAGTAAAAGTTATTGATAAACGTGACCACATTGGTGGAAATATCTACTGTGAGAATGTAGAAGGAGTTAATGTTCATAAATACGGTGCTCATATCTTCCATACTTCTAGTAAAAAAGTTTGGGATTATGTGAATCAATTTGCTGAGTTTAACAATTATATCAACTCGCCTCTAGCTAATTACAAGGGTAGCCTTTATAATCTACCTTTCAATATGAATACTTTCTATGCTATATGGGGGACAAAAACTCCTCAAGAGGTCAAAGATAAGATTGCTGAGCAAACGGCTCACATGAAGGACGTTGAACCTAAAAACTTGGAAGAACAGGCTATCAAGTTGATCGGTCCAGATATTTATGAAAAGTTGATTAAAGGATACACTGAAAAGCAATGGGGGCGTTCTGCGACTGACCTTCCACCCTTTATCATCAAACGTCTACCAGTTCGTTTGACTTTTGATAATAACTACTTTAATGACCGTTACCAAGGAATTCCAATCGGTGGCTATAATGTCATTATCGAAAATATGCTCAAGGATGTGGAAGTAGAACTTGGAGTTGACTTTTTTGCCAATCGTGAGGAATTAGAAGCTTCTGCTGAAAAAGTTGTCTTTACGGGGATGATTGACCAATACTTTGATTATAAATATGGTGAGTTAGAATACCGTAGTCTTCGTTTTGAGCATGAAGTTCTTGATGAAGAGAACTATCAAGGAAATGCAGTTGTAAACTATACAGAGCGAGAAATTCCTTATACTCGTATTATTGAGCATAAACATTTTGAGTACGGAGCACAAGCTAAAACGGTCATTACTCGTGAATACCCAGCTGATTGGAAACGAGGAGATGAACCATATTACCCAATCAATGATGGGAGAAACAATGTCCTGTTTGCTAAATATCAAGAAGAAGCAGCACAGAATGATAAGGTGATTTTCTGTGGACGTTTGGCTGATTATAAATACTACGACATGCATGTGGTCATTGAACGAGCTTTGGAAGTGGTCGAGGAAGAGTTGGGACAATAATGCAAGGATTCCGTTATTTTAGAATCTTTGCTACTTAAGATTTTTAGAAGTAAGGTCAACAAGATTCTTTTCTGCTTATCAGAAGAGAACCTATGTTGGCTTTTTTAGCATAAATGAACAATTTTATTTTTCAGAATATATCAAATATAACAAATAACTCTTAAAATTCAGAAAATTCTATTGACAGGACTTGAAAAAGAGTCTATAATGAATAAAAAAACAAAGGAGAATACTATGAAAACAAGAAAAGTATTGGCTCTTGCGGGAGTAACCTTATTAGCAGCTGGTGTTTTAGCTGCTTGTTCTGGGGGTTCAGGCGCTCAAGGTGAAAAGACCTTTGCATTTACCTACGAGACACATCCAGATAATCTCAACTATTTGACAACTGGTAAGGCAGCAACTTCTGAGATTACTAGTAATGTGATCGATGGACTACTTGAAAATGATAAATACGGGAACCTTGTTCCTTCATTGGCAGAAGACTGGTCAGTCTCTAAGGATGGCTTGACTTATACTTATAAGATTCGTCAGGATGCCAAGTGGTATACATCTGAGGGAGAAGAGTACGCTCCTGTTAAGGCTCAGGACTTTGTAACAGGACTTAAATATGCAACAGATAAGAAAGCAGAAGCCCTTTACTTGGTACAGGATTCAATCAAAGGTCTGGATGCCTATGCCAAAGGTGAAATCACAGACTTCGCTCAAGTCGGGATTAAAGCCCTTGACGACCAAACAATCCAATACACCTTGAACAAACCTGAAACTTTTTGGAACTCAAAAACAACCATGGGTGTGCTTGCGCCAGTCAATGAAGAGTTTTTGAACTCAAAAGGGGATGATTTTGCCAAAGCTACGGATCCAAGTAGTCTCTTGTATAACGGCCCTTATTTGTTGAAATCCATTGTGACTAAATCCTCTGTTGAATTTGCGAAAAATCCGAACTACTGGGATAAGGACAATGTGCATATTGACAAGGTCAAATTGTCATTCTGGGATGGGCAAGATACCAGCAAACCAGCAGAAAACTTTAAAGATGGTAGCCTTACAGCAGCTCGTCTTTATCCAACAAGTGCAAGTTTCGCAGAGCTTGAGAAGAGTATGAAAGACAATATCGTCTATACGCAACAAGACTCTACGACTTATCTAGTAGGGACAAATATTGACCGTCAATCTTATAAACACACATCTAAGACTAGCGAAGAACAAAAGACTTCAACTAAAAAGGCTCTCTTAAACAAGGATTTCCGTCAGGCTATTGCCTTTGGTTTTGACCGTACAGCCTATGCCTCTCAGTTGAATGGAGAAACTGGAGCAAGCAAAATCTTGCGTAATCTCTTTGTTCCACCAACATTTGTTCAAGCAGATGGGAAGAACTTTGGCGATATAGTCAAAGAAAAATTAGTGACTTATGGGGATGAATGGAAGGATGTCAATCTTGCAGATTCACAAGATGGTCTTTACAATCCAGAAAAAGCTAAAGCAGAATTTGCCAAAGCCAAATCAGCCCTACAAGCTGAGGGAGTACAATTCCCAATTCACCTAGATATGCCTGTTGACCAGACAGCAACTACAAAAGTTCAACGTGTCCAATCTATGAAACAATCCTTGGAAGCAACTTTAGGAACTGATAATGTCGTTATTGATATCCAACAATTGCAAAAAGATGAATTGCTTAATGTAACTCTATTTGCCGAAAATGCTGCTGGCGAAGACTGGGATTTATCAGATAATGTCGGTTGGGGTCCAGACTTTGCCGATCCATCAACCTACCTTGATATTATCAAACCTTCTGTAGGAGAAAGTACTAAAACATATTTAGGATTTGACTCAGGGGAAGATAATGTAGCTGCTAAAAAAGTAGGTCTATATGACTACGAAAAATTGGTTACTGAAGCTGGTGATGAGACTACAGATGTTGCTAAACGATATGATAAATACGCAGCAGCCCAAGCTTGGTTGACAGATAGTGCCTTGATCATCCCAACAACTTCTAAAACTGGTCGTCCAATCTTGTCTAAGATGGTACCATTTACAATACCATTTGCATTGTCAGGAAATAAAGGTACAAGTGACCCAGTCTTGTATAAATACCTTGAACTTCAAGACAAGGCAGTTACTGCAGATGAATATCAAAAAGCTCAAGAAAAATGGATGAAAGAAAAAGCAGAATCCAATAAAAAAGCGCAAGAAGAACTCGCAAAACATGTGAAATAAGATAAAAAGAAGTTAGTTGTAAGCTAACTTCTTTTGGTTTATTGAAAATGAGTTGAAACCTCTCTTCACTTTCAAAGATTATGAAGCTAATTTTTTTGTAGAAAAAATCCTGAGTTTTTATTCTCAGGATTTTCTTTCATCTCACTGTTGTGGTTGTTGAACTTGTGGATTTTGTGGCGTTGGTTGTACTGGTTGTGTCGGTTGACCAGCTTGACCAGCTTGTCCTTGGTTAGGATCAGTTGCTGGAGCATTATTGGGTTGTTGTCCAACCGTCGAACTTGCCTGTGTAGTTGTACTTTCAGCTGTTGTAGAGGAATTCTCTACTATTTGCGTTTGTTGTGAACTTTGTTGTGTAGTTTGATTATTCCAAGTATTTTTTGTACTATTTTTGAAGATAAATTCGCCATTTCGGAACAGGCCATCTGGCATCGTCCAATCTTCAGGTTGCTCATCTTCTGATAAATACGATATCATTGAGCGATAAACCTTGGCAGCAACTAGGAAACCATCTCCAACTATTGGAGTAAAACGGTTTGAGTATCCAGTCCATACAGCCATAGAATACTTAGGAGTATATCCTACAAACGATTCATCTGGAGCTACGTAACCAGTGTTTTTGACATATTTTTCGATTTCTTCATCAGTATAGTTAGAAGTACCAGTCTTACCAGCTTGTGGAAGCCATGGTAGGTAGGCACCACGTCCGATACCATAAACTAAGACTGTTTTCATCATTTCGGTCATCATATAGGCTGTAGTCTCTTTCATAGCTCGTGTACCGGCATCAGAAAATTCTTTTTCACTACCATCACTGAAGACTATTTTATTGATATACATTGGTTTATGGTAAATACCACCATTAGCAAAGGCTGCGTAGGCAACTGCCATTTTTTCACTACTTGCACCGTACTGTTTGTTGGATTCAGTTGTGTTACTTGAAATGGCGTTTGCATAATACATGCTTGGATAGTCGATACCAAGACCATTAAGGAAGGTTTTAGCTCTATCTAGACCGACCTTATTCAAAGTCTCAACGGCTGTGACATTTCGTGATTGTTGAAGAGCATACTGGATTGTAATGTTTCCAAAGTAGCCATGATCCCAGTTGTAGAGTGGAGTATCAGTGCCAGGATAGTTATAAGGAACATCATGTACAATAGACGCAGTAGAGTCATAGACTCCATATTCTAAAGCGGGAGCATAGTCAGTGATTGGTTTCATACTAGAACCCCAGTCACGATTGGTTTCAACGGCTTGGTTGATTCCGAAAGATACATTACTTGATTGGTGACGGGCACCTAACTGAGCAATGACTTTACCATTTGTTACATCCACGACCGTAGATGCGACTTGCAAATCATCGTCAGGGTAAGAGACGTATTGATCGGAGTTGTAGATATCCCACAGACGTTTTTGAGCCTCTTGGTCTACATTTGTGTAGACATCCATCCCAGTAGTTAGAAGGTTATAGCCAGTTTCTTGTTCGACTTGGTCGATTACTTCTTTGAGGTAGTTGTCCATATAGGCTGGATAACTATTGGCTGATTTCAAGCTCTGGAGACCATCAGTGATAGGAGTATTAATTGCTTTTTCATACTGTTCTGCACTGATATACTTCTGTCCCTTCATTTCTGAAAGTACCAAGTTACGACGCTCTAGAGCAGCTTCTGGATGGGAATATGGATCATATTGGTTTGGTGCTTGAGGCATTCCGGCTAGGAGTGCTAACTGTGGCAAGCTTAAATCCTTCAAGTCTTTTCCATAGTAATTTTCGGCTGCGGTTTGCATTCCATAGTTACCGTTAGACATGTAGACTTTGTTGATGTAGTAGGTCAGGATTTCTTGCTTGGTTGCTTTTTGCTCTAATTGAACGGCTAGCCAAGCTTCTTGGGCTTTACGTGACAAGGTTTGATCGGCAGTTGAAGTAGAGAAATAAGTTAATTTAATCAATTGCTGAGTCAAGGTTGAAGCCCCTTGGAGCCCTCCTTTCCCTTGGAGGTTTCTCAATGCCGCCCCCATGATACGGATGGTATCAATCCCCCTGTGGTCGAAGAAGCGATGGTCTTCGATAGAAACGATTGCCTTAACCAAATCTGTGGGAATATCATTAGCTTGGGCATTGACGCGGCGTTCAGAACCCAAGTCAGCAATGAGTTGATTTTTATTGTCGTAGATTTTACTAGAGGTTGTTGCAACTAGTTTACTCTCGGATAGGCTAGGAGCCTTGCTAACGTAGTAGAAAAAAACTCCTCCGCCTAAGACAATGGCTGCGATAACCAAGCTTAAGAAGCTAATGCTCAGATACTTGATTAGGCGCAGAATCGTTGGTTTGTTCATCTTGTTTTACCACCTAATAAATGTTCTTTGATAACATTGAGATAGGGAATTTGAGGGAAGGCACCAGCCTTGATTTCATATCCATATTCTCGAATATATCCAAGTGGCATTGATTTTTGTCCCTTATCTTGATGATAGAAGCGAATCAAATCGAATGCCGGCAATAAGTAGGTTTCTTGCTGGGAAGAAAAGTGAAGAAGGACAAAGCAGATTCCTTGTTGGGCAAGGACTTGTTCCATATGCTGAATCTGATGTGGATGAAAATTTTTCATCGGAATCGCACGTTTTTGTTTTGTTTCCTTGGCTTCAAAGTCGATGTAATATCCATTATAAACGCCAGAATAGTCCGTCGTTGAAGCTTGTCGAAAATAGGCTTCAACAATCTTGGCACGACTTCGTTGTGGATAGTCCACTCGTACGATTTGAATAGGGGTTGGTTTCTTATGTATAACAGCCAAGCCCTGAGACAAATAGTAGTCGTTGGTAGCATTGATCATCTTTTCAAAAGACATTCCTCGATTTGCGAAATTTTTGGGTTGAGAAAGAGATGTTTGTCTTTTTTGTGATGAAATTTTATGAGGATAGTTGACCATAATTCTCCTTATTGGTACAATAACATCACTCTATTATATCATAAATTTGCACAGAAAGGGTTAAAAATGACTACAGCTTTGGTTTTGGGCTATTCTGCTTTTGATTTGGGTTTATTTTCAGACAAGGATCCTCGTCTGAAATTGATTAAAAAAGCGATACGTAAAGATTTAGAGGCTATGGCAGCAGATGGGGTGACTTGGCTTGTATTTACAGGGACTTTGGGTTTTGAATATTGGGTTTTAGAGGTTGCTCAGGAAATGAAGACCGAATACGGTTTCCAGTTGGCCACCATTTTTGCTTTTGAAACCCATGGGGAAAATTGGAATGAAGGCAATCAGATGAAACTGAGTCGTTTTAAGCAGGTAGACTTTGTCAAATATGCCTATCCTCGCTATGAACACAAAGGTCAGTTAAGAGATTACCAGCAGTTTTTACTGGAAAATACGAATAGTTCTTATCTTTTTTATGATGAAGAAAATCAAACGAAACTAGCTTATTTTTACCAAAAGATGAAAAATCAAGAGGACTATTTTATAAAGAGATTAACATTTGATCAGCTAAATGAACTTGCTGAAAATTTTTCCGAAAATTGAAGCTTTGACCTTGATTTTTGTTTGGCTTTTTTTATATAATAATACTAGCAAGCGAGAATGGAGAGAGACATGGCAAGTATTATTTTTTCAGCGAAAGATATTTTTGAACAAGAGTTTGGGCGTGAAGTCCGTGGGTATAGCAAGGTAGAAGTTGATGAGTTTTTAGACGATGTCATTAAGGATTATGAAACCTATGCTGCCTTGGTCAAGTCACTTCGTCAGGAAATTGCGGATTTGAAGGAAGAATTAGCTCGTAAACCGCAAGTGAGTTCGGCTCCAAGTCCTAGTCACCCAGATCCAATTGATGTGTCTGCTTCATCTTCTATGACGAATTTTGATATTTTGAAACGCTTGAATCGTCTTGAAAAAGAAGTTTTTGGTAAACAAATTTTAGACAATACTGATTTGTAATTCAGGTCTTGTTACATGCAATTTTTGGATAATCGCGTGAGGAGAATTGCTTCTCATGAGGAAAGTCCATGCTAGCACAGGCTGTGATGCCTGTAGTGTTTGTGCTAGGCGAAACCATAAGCCTAGGGACGAGAAATCGTTACGGCAGTTGAAATGGCTAAGTCCTTGGATAGGCCAGAGTAGGCTTGAAAGTGCCACAGTGACGGAGTCTTTCTGGAAACGGAGAGAGTGGAACGCGGTAAACCCCTCAAGCTAGCAACCCAAATTTTGGTCGGGGCATGGAGTACGCGGAAACGAACGTAGTATTCTGACTGCTATCAGCTAGAGCTGTTAGTGGTAGACAGATGATTATCGAAGGAAGTGGTCCTAGTCACTTCTGGAACAAAACATGGCTTATAGAAAATTGCATATAGGTTGGGGCTGAGAAATTTTCTCAACCTCATTTTTTAAAGTGGACATATAGAAAGGTCTTGCAAGACTGTAACATGAAAAAAGAATTTAATTTAATTGCAACTGTGGCAGCAGGTCTTGAAGCTGTTGTAGGACGAGAAGTACGAGAGCTGGGCTACGATTGTCAGGTTGAAAATGGACGTGTTCGTTTTCAAGGAGACGTGAGAGCTATTATCGAAACCAACCTTTGGCTTCGGGCAGCAGATCGTATCAAAATTATCGTAGGAACCTTCCCAGCTAAGACTTTTGAAGAGCTGTTTCAGGGAGTTTTCGCTTTAGATTGGGAAAATTATTTACCACTCGGAGCTCGGTTCCCGATTTCCAAGGCCAAATGTGTTAAATCTAAACTTCACAATGAACCCAGTGTTCAGGCTATTTCTAAGAAAGCTGTTGTCAAGAAATTGCAGAAACACTACGCCCGTCCAGAAGGGGTTCCTTTGATGGAGAATGGCCCAGAGTTTAAGATTGAGGTCTCTATTCTCAAAGATGTGGCAACTGTCATGATTGATACGACAGGATCCAGTCTCTTTAAACGTGGCTATCGTACGGAAAAGGGTGGGGCTCCTATCAAGGAAAATATGGCAGCAGCTATTTTGCAACTTTCTAACTGGTACCCAGATAAGCCTTTGATTGATCCGACCTGTGGTTCAGGAACTTTCTGTATCGAGGCGGTCATGATTGCTAGAAAGATGGCTCCAGGTCTGCGTCGCTCTTTTGCATTTGAGGAATGGAACTGGGTTAGCGATCGCTTGATTCAAGATGTTCGCACAGAGGCGGCTCAAAAAGTGGATCGTGAGCTGGAACTGGATATCATGGGCTGTGATATTGATGCTCGCATGGTAGAAATTGCTAAAGCCAATGCTCAGGCAGCTGGTGTTGCAGGAGATATTACCTTTAAGCAGATGCGCGTGCAGGATTTACGTTCTGATAAAATCAATGGTGTGATTATCTCCAATCCGCCTTACGGGGAGCGTTTATCAGATGATGCAGGGGTGACCAAGCTCTATGCTGAAATGGGTCAAGTATTTGCACCACTGAAAACTTGGAGCAAATTTATCCTGACTAGTGATGAAGCCTTTGAAAGCAAGTATGGTAGTCAAGCAGATAAGAAGCGTAAGTTATACAACGGAACCTTGAAAGTGGATCTGTATCAATATTTTGGTCAGCGTGTCAAACGGCAAGAGGTAAAATAGAAAGGGATACTCATGAGTAAAAAAAGACGAAATCGTCATAAAAAAGAAGGTCAAGAACCGCAATTTGATTTTGATGAGGCAAAAGAGCTAACAGTTGGTCAAGCTATTCGTAAAAATGAAGAAGTGGAAGCAGGAGTCTTGCCTGAGGATTCCATTTTGGACAAGTATGTTAAACAACACAAAGATGAAATCGAAGCAGATAAGTTTGCGACTCGTCAATACAAAAAAGAGGAGTTAGTTGAAACGCAGAGTCTGGATGATTTAATTCAAGAGATGCGTGAGGCTGTAGAAGAGTCAGAAGCTTCTTCGGAGGAAGTTCCATCTTCTGAAGACATCTTACCATCCTTGCCTCTGGACGATGAGGAGCAAGGCTTGGATCCTCTATTGCTAGAGGATGAAAATCCAACAGAAATGACTGAAGAAGTGGAAGAGGAGCAAAACCTTTCTCGTCTGGAACAAGAAGACTCAGAAAAGAAAAGCAAAAAAGGCTTTGTTTTAACCGCTTTGGCGCTTGTATCAATAATTATCTGTGTCAGTGCTTATTATGTCTATCGTCAAGTGAATCGCTCGACCAAGGAAATTGAAACTTCTCAATCAACTACAGCCAATCAATCAGATGTGGATGATTTTAATACACTTTATGACGCCTTTTACACAGACAGCAATAAAACGGCTTTGAAAAATAGCCAGTTTGATAAACTAAGTCAACTCAAGACCTTACTTGATAAGCTGGAAGGTAGTCGTGAACATACGCTTGCCAAATCGAAGTATGATAGTCTAGCAACGCAAATCAAGGCCATTCAAGATGTCAATGCACAATTTGAGAAGCCAGCTATTGTGGATGGTGTCTTGGATACCAATGCCAAAGCCAAATCGGACGCTAAATTTACAGATATTAAAACTGGGAATACGGAGCTTGATAAAGTGCTAGATAAGGCTATCAGCCTTGGTAAGAGCCAGCAAACAAATGCTTCCAGCTCAAGTTCAAGTCAAACTAGTAGCTCAAGCTCAAGTCAAACAAGCTCAAATACGACCAGTGAGACAAGCCCAAGTAGTTCAAATGCTGCCTCCAATGAGACTAGAAGTTCTCGTAGCGAAGTCAATATGGGCGTATCAAGTGCGGGTGTTGCTGTTCAAAGAAGTGCTAGTCGTGTTGCCTATAATCAGTCTGCTATTGATGATAGTAACAACTCTGCTTGGGATTTTGCGGATGGTGTCTTGGAACAAATTCTAGCGACTTCACGTTCGCGTGGCTATATCACTGGAGACCAATATATCCTTGAACGCGTCAATATCGTTAACGGCAATGGTTATTACAACCTCTACAAGCCAGATGGAACCTATCTCTTTACCCTTAACTGTAAGACAGGCTACTTTGTCGGAAATGGCGCTGGTCATGCGGATGACTTGGACTACTAAGCAGTCGTTACAAAATTCTTTCTTTTCAAAAGTAAAAATGATAAAATAAAACAAATCAAACAAGAGGAGTGTCAAATGACAAAAGCTAACTTTGGTGTCGTAGGTATGGCCGTAATGGGTCGTAACCTTGCCCTTAATATTGAATCTCGTGGTTACACAGTTGCTATCTACAACCGTAGTAAAGAAAAAACTGAAGATGTAATTGCTTGCCATCCTGAAAAGAACTTTGTGCCAAGCTATGATGTTGAAAGTTTTGTAAACTCAATCGAAAAACCTCGTCGTATCATGCTGATGGTTCAAGCTGGACCTGGTACAGATGCTACTATCCAAGCCCTTCTTCCACACCTTGACAAAGGTGATATCTTGATCGACGGTGGAAATACTTTCTACAAAGATACAATCCGTCGTAATGAAGAATTGGCAAACTCAGGTATCAACTTTATCGGTACTGGGGTTTCTGGTGGTGAAAAAGGTGCCCTTGAAGGTCCTTCTATCATGCCTGGTGGACAAAAAGAAGCCTATGAATTGGTTGCGGATGTTCTTGAAGAAATCTCAGCTAAAGCACCAGAAGATGGCAAACCATGTGTGACTTACATCGGTCCTGATGGAGCTGGTCACTATGTGAAAATGGTTCATAACGGTATTGAGTATGGTGACATGCAATTGATCGCAGAAAGCTATGATTTGATGCAACACTTGTTAGGCCTTTCTGCAGAAGACATGGCTGAAATCTTTACTGAGTGGAACAAGGGGGAATTGGACAGCTACTTGATTGAGATCACAGCTGATATCTTGAGCCGTAAAGACGATGAAGGCCAAGATGGACCAATCGTAGACTACATCCTTGATGCCGCAGGTAATAAGGGAACTGGTAAATGGACTAGCCAATCATCACTTGACCTTGGTGTGCCATTGTCACTCATCACTGAGTCAGTATTTGCCCGTTACATTTCAACTTACAAAGAAGAACGTGTACATGCTAGCAAGGTTCTTCCAAAACCAGCTGCCTTCAAATTTGAAGGAGACAAGGCTGAGTTGATTGAAAAGATCCGTCAAGCCCTTTACTTCTCAAAAATCATTTCATATGCACAAGGTTTTGCTCAATTGCGTGTAGCTTCTAAAGAAAACAACTGGAACTTGCCATTTGCAGACATCGCATCTATCTGGCGTGATGGCTGTATCATCCGTTCTCGTTTCTTGCAAAAGATTACAGATGCTTACAACCGTGATGCAGACCTCGCTAACCTTCTTTTGGATGAGTACTTCTTGGATGTTACTGCTAAGTATCAACAAGCAGTGCGTGACATTGTAGCTCTTGCTGTTCAAGCTGGTGTACCAGTGCCAACTTTCTCAGCAGCTATTACTTACTTTGATAGCTACCGTTCAGCTGACCTTCCAGCTAACTTGATTCAAGCGCAACGTGATTACTTTGGTGCCCACACTTACCAACGTAAAGACAAAGAAGGAACATTCCACTACTCTTGGTATGACGAAAAATAAGTAGGTCTGCCATGGGGAAACGGATTTTATTACTTGAGAAAGAACGAAATCTAGCTCATTTTTTAAGTTTGGAACTCCAAAAAGAGCAATACCGAGTTGATCAGGTTGAGGAGGGGCAAAAAGCCCTCTCCATGGCTCTTCAGACAGACTATGACTTGATTTTATTGAATGCTCGTCTGGGGGATATGACAGCCCAGGATTTTGCAGACAAGCTGAGTCGGACTAAGCCAGCTTCGGTCATCATGGTCTTGGACCATCGTGAAGAATTGCAAGATCAGATTGAGACAATCCAACGCTTTGCCGTTTCTTACATCTATAAGCCAGTTATTATTGAGAATCTGGTAGCTCGTATTTCAGCGATTTTCCGAGGTCGGGACTTCATCGATCAACACTGTAGTCAGATGAAGGTTCCAACGTCTTATCGCAATCTGCGTATGGATGTAGAACATCATACCGTTTATCGTGGCGAAGAGATGATTGCTCTGACCCGTCGTGAGTATGACCTTTTGGCTACTCTTATGGGAAGCAAGAAAGTTCTGACTCGTGAGCAGTTGTTGGAAAGTGTCTGGAAGTATGAAAGTGCAACCGAAACGAATATCGTGGATGTCTATATCCGTTATCTACGTAGCAAGCTTGATGTAAAAGGTCAAAAAAGCTACATTAAAACCGTGCGTGGTGTCGGTTACACCATGCAAGAATAGAAAGCAGTTGCAGTTATGTAACTGCTTTTTTGAGGGGTGTTCTATATATTGACATGCAGTTTGGCCTTTGCTATAATCAGTTATGGAGGATAGGTCTAATGAAAATAATAAAAAAATTGATGCAAATCGCATTAGCAGTCTTTTTCTTTGGTTTGCTAGCGACAAGTGCAGTATTGGCGGATGATGCTGATTCAGAAGGTTGGCAATTTGTCAAAGAAAATGGTAGAACCTACTACAAGAAGGGGGAACTCAAAGAAACCTACTGGCGAGTGATTGATGGTAAGTACTATTATTTTGATCCTTTATCTGGAGAGATGGTTGTCGGCTGGCAATATATACCTGCTCCACACGAAGGGGTTACGATTGGTTCTTCTATAAGGCAAGATATTGCTTTTAGACCAGATTGGTTTTACTTTGGTCAAGATGGGGTACTACAAGAATTTGTTGGTAAGCAAGTTTTAGAAGCAAAAACAGCTACAAATGTCAACAAGCATCATGGGGAACAATATAATAGTCCAGCAGAGAAACGAGTCTATTATTTTGAAGATCAACGTAGTTATCACACCTTAAAAACTGGTTGGATTTATGATGAGGGGCACTGGTATTATTTACTGAAGGATGGTGGCTTTGATTCTCGCATCAACAGATTGACTGTTGGGGAGCTAGCACGTGGTTGGGTTAAGGATTTTCCTCTTACATATGATGAAGATAAGCTAAAAGCTGCTCCATGGTATTATCTAGATCCAACAACTGGTATTATGCAAACTGGTTGGCAATATCTTGGTAACAAGTGGTACTACCTCCGTTCATCAGGTGCAATGGCAACTGGCTGGTATCAAGAAGGCTCAACTTGGTATTATCTTGATGCTGAAAATGGTGATATGCAAACTGGCTGGCAATATCTTGGTAACAAGTGGTACTATCTTCGTTCATCAGGAGCTATGGCAACTGGTTGGTTCCAGGTCGGTAGTAAATGGTACTACGCTTATAGCTCAGGTACTTTGGCAGTGAATACCACTGTAGAAGGCTATTCTGTCAATTATAATGGCGAATGGGTTCAATAATGAAAGAGGCGATTGTAAAGGAAACAATCGCTTTTTTTGTGAAAATATAATAAAATAGATAGGAGAGAATAAATACTTGTATGAGAAGATGAGACGGCTTTTTCGTCTAGCAAAAGGAAAAAATGACAAAAAAAGTTGGTGTCGGTCAGGCACATAGTAAGATTATTTTAATAGGGGAGCATGCGGTCGTTTACGGTTATCCTGCCATTTCCCTGCCTCTTTTGGAGGTAGAGGTGACTTGTAAGGTAGTTCCTGCAGCGAGTCCTTGGCGCCTTTATGAGGAGGATACCTTATCCATGGCGGTGTATGCTTCACTTGAACATCTAAATATCAAGGATGCTTGTATTCGCTGTGAGATTGACTCGGCTATTCCTGAAAAACGAGGAATGGGTTCATCAGCAGCTATCAGCATAGCGGCCATTCGTGCGGTATTTGACTACTATCAGGCAGAACTGCCTCATGATGTACTAGAAGTTTTGGTCAATCGGGCTGAGATGATTGCCCATATGAATCCGAGTGGTTTGGATGCTAAGACCTGTCTCAGTGACCAGCCTATTCGCTTTATTAAGAATGTAGGATTTACAGAGCTTGAGATGGATTTATCTGCCTATTTGGTAATTGCCGATACGGGCGTTTATGGTCATACTCGTGAAGCCATCCAAGTGGTTCAAAACAAGGGCAAGGATGCCCTACCGTTTTTGCATGCTTTGGGAGAATTGACCCAGCAGGCAGAAGAAGAGATTTCACGAAAAGATGCTGAGGGGCTGGGGCAAATCCTCAGTCAAGCGCATTTACATTTAAAAGAAATTGGGGTCAGTAGTCCTGAGTCAGATTCTTTGGTTGAAACGGCTCTTAGCCACGGTGCTCTGGGTGCCAAGATGAGCGGTGGTGGGCTTGGAGGCTGTATCATAGCCTTGGCAACCAATTTGACTCAAGCTCAAGAACTAGCAGAAAGATTAGAAGAGAAAGGAGCTGTTCAGACATGGATAGAGAGCCTGTAACAGTACGTTCCTATGCAAATATTGCTATTATCAAATATTGGGGAAAGAAAAAAGAAAAAGAGATGGTGCCTGCTACTAGCAGTATTTCTTTGACTTTGGAAAATATGTATACAGAGACGACTTTGTCACCTCTACCAGCCCATACGACAGCTGATGCTTTTTATATCAACGGTCAGCTACAAAATGAGGTGGAGCATGCCAAGATGAGCAAGATTATTGACCGCTACCGTCCAGTTGGAGAAGGATTTGTCCGTATCGATACTCAAAACAATATGCCTACGGCAGCGGGTCTGTCCTCAAGTTCTAGTGGTTTGTCTGCCTTGGTCAAGGCTTGTAATGCTTATTTTCAGCTTGGATTGACTCGGAGCCAGTTGGCACAGGAGGCTAAGTTTGCCTCAGGATCTTCCTCTCGGAGTTTTTATGGACCACTCGGTGCTTGGGATAAGGATAGCGGGGAAATTTACCCTGTAGAGACAGACTTGAAGCTAGCTATGATTATGTTGGTGCTAGAGGACAAGAAAAAACCAATCTCTAGTCGTGATGGGATGAAACTTTGTGTGGAAACTTCGACGACCTTTGATGACTGGGTGCGTCAGTCTGAGAAGGATTATCAGGATATGCTGGTTTACCTTAAGGAAAATGACTTTGCCAAGGTTGGGGAATTAACGGAGAAAAATGCCCTTGCTATGCACGCTACGACCAAAACTGCGTCACCAGCCTTTTCTTATCTGACGGATGCAAGCTATGAAGCCATGGACTTTGTCCGCCAGCTTCGTGAGCAAGGAGAATCCTGCTACTTTACCATGGATGCTGGTCCCAATGTCAAGGTCCTCTGTCAGAAGAAAGACTTGGAGCATTTATCAGAAATCTTCGGTCAACGTTATCGCTTGATTGTGTCAAAAACAAAGGATTTGAGTCAAGATGATTGCTGTTAAAACTTGCGGAAAACTCTATTGGGCAGGTGAATATGCTATTTTAGAGCCAGGGCAGTTGGCCTTGATAAAGGCCATTCCCATCTATATGAAGGGCGAGATTACTTTTTCTGATAGTTACCGTATCTACTCAGATATGTTTGATTTCGCAGTGGATTTGACGCCAAATCCTGACTATAGCTTGATTCAAGAAACAATTGCTTTAGTGCAAGATTTCCTCGTTTATCGTGAGCAAACCTTGCGACCTTTTTCTCTAGAAATTCGTGGGAAAATGGAACGAGAAGGGAAAAAGTTTGGTCTAGGTTCTAGCGGTAGCATCGTTGTCTTGGTTATCAAGGCTCTGCTTGCTCTATATGATCTTTCGGTTAATCAAGATCTCTTGTTTAAGCTGGCTAGTGCTGTCTTGCTCAAGCGAGGAGACAATGGTTCCATGGGCGACCTTGCCTGTATTGTAGCAGAGGATTTGGTTCTCTACCAGTCATTTAATCGCCAGAAGGTGGCTGCTTGGTTGGAAGAAGAAAACTTGACGACAGTTTTGGAGCGTGAGTGGGGATTTTCCATCTCACAAGTGAAACCAAATCTAGAATGTGATTTCCTAGTGGGATGGACCAAGGAAGTAGCTGTGTCTAGTAACATGGTCCAGCAAATCAAGCAAAATATCAATCAGAATTTTTTAACTTCCTCAAAAGCAACAGTGGCTGCTTTGGTAGAAGCCTTGGAGCAGGAGAAATCAGAAAAAATCATCGAGCAGGTGGAAACAGCAAGTCAGCTTTTAGAAGGTTTGAGCGCAGATATTTACACGCCATCGCTGAGACAGCTGAAAGAAGCCAGTCAAGATTTGCAGGCTGTTGCCAAGAGTAGCGGTGCGGGTGGTGGCGACTGTGGTATTGCCTTGAGTTTTGATGTGCAGTCAACTGAAACCTTAAAAACTCGCTGGGCCGATCTGGGGATTGAGCTCTTATACCAAGAAAGGATAGGACATGACGACAAATCGTAAGGACGAGCATATCCGCTATGCCCTTGAGCAGAAAAATTCCTATAATAGCTTTGATGAGGTGGAGTTGATTCATTCTTCCTTACCTCTTTATGACCTGGATGAAATCGATCTGTCCACAGAGTTTGCTGGTCGAAAGTGGGCTTTTCCTTTTTATATCAATGCCATGACAGGTGGGAGTGAAAAAGGTAAAGAAATCAATCAAAAACTAGCTCAGGTGGCGGAAGCCTGTGGTATTTTATTTGTGACAGGCTCTTATAGTGCGGCTCTCAAAGATCCATCAGATGCCTCTTTTTCTGTCAAGTCTAGTCATCCAAATCTCCTTCTTGGAACCAATATTGGATTAGACAAGCCTGTCGAGTTAGGACTTCAGACGGTAGAAGAAATGAATCCTCTTCTCCTACAAGTGCATGTCAATGTCATGCAGGAATTACTCATGCCTGAGGGAGAAAGGAAGTTCAGAAGCTGGCAATCGAATCTAGCAGACTATAGCAAGCAAATCCCTGTTCCGATTGCCCTCAAGGAAGTGGGCTTTGGAATGGATGCCAAGACCATCGAAAGAGCCTATGAACTAGGCGTTCGAACTGTTGATCTATCAGGTCGTGGTGGCACCAGCTTTGCTTATATCGAAAACCGTCGCAGTGGTCAGCGTGATTATCTTAATCAATGGGGCCAGTCCACCATGCAGGCCCTTCTCAATGCCCAAGAATGGAAAGACAAGGTCGAACTCTTAGTTAGTGGAGGGGTTCGGAATCCGCTGGATATGATTAAGTGCTTGGTCTTTGGTGCTAAGGCTGTAGGACTGTCTCGAACAGTTCTAGAATTGGTTGAAAGCTACACAGTCGAAGAAGTGATTGGCATTGTCCAAGGCTGGAAAGCAGATCTACGCTTGATTATGTGTGCTCTTAATTGTGCCACCATAGCAGATCTGCAAAAAGTAGACTATCTTCTTTATGGAAAATTAAAAGAAGCAAAGGATCAGATGAAAAAGGCGTAACCACCGCCTTTTTTCCATCTTTAGACTGAGGTGACTTTTTTGAATTGTGATAAAATAGAAAGCAGAGGATGAACTTATGAGAAAATTTAAAATCTTTTTATTTATCGAAACCTGTCTTTTGACAGGAGCTCTGATTTTGATGGTTTCAGAGCATTTTTCGCGTTTTCTGCTGATTTTATTCCTCTTTTTGCTTTTGATTCGTTATTACACTGGTAAAGAGGGCAATAATCTTCTTTTAGTGGTGGCAACCATTCTTTTCTTTTTCATCGTCATGCTCAATCCTTTTGTGATTTTAGCTATTTTTGTTGCGGTCATCTACAGCCTCTTTCTTCTTTATCCGATGATGAACCAGGAAAAAGAGCAGACCAATTTGGTTTTTGAAGAGGTGGTAACGGTTAAGAAGGAGAAAAATCGTTGGTTTGGAAATCTCCATCATTTTTCAAGCTACCAGACTTGCCAGTTTGATGATATCAATCTCTTTCGCCTCATGGGCAAGGACACTATTCATCTGGAGAGGGTCATCCTAACCAATCATGACAATGTCATTATCCTCAGAAAGATGGTAGGAACGACCAAAATCATTGTACCTGTAGATGTGGAAGTCAGCCTTAGCGTTAACTGTCTCTATGGTGATTTGACTTTTTTCAACCAGCCCAAGCGAGCCCTCCGCAATGAACACTATCATCAAGAAACAAGAGACTATCTCAAGAGTAACAAGAGTGTCAAGATTTTCTTGACTACTATGATTGGGGATGTGGAGGTGGTCAGAGGATGAAAAAACAAGCTTATGTAATCATTGTCCTCACCTCCTTCCTGTTTGTCTTGTTTTTCTCCCACAGCTTGCTGGAAATCCTTGACTTTGACTGGTCTATCTTTCTGCACGATGTCGAAAAAACAGAAAAATTTATCTTTTTGTTGTTGGTATTCAGCATGTCCATGACCTGTCTCTTAGCCCTGTTTTGGAGAGGTATCGAAGAGCTTTCTCTAAGAAAAATGCAGACTAATCTCAAGCGTTTATTGGCAGGGCAAGAAGTGGTTCAGGTTGCAGATCCAGATTTGGATGCCAGTTTCAAGTCCTTGTCAGGTAAACTTAACCTTTTGACAGAGGCTCTTCAAAAAGCTGAAAATCATAGCCTTGCTCAGGAAGAGGAAATCATCGAGAAGGAACGGAAGCGAATTGCTCGGGATTTGCACGATACAGTCAGTCAGGAGTTGTTTGCGGCCCACATGATTTTATCGGGTATCAGTCAGCAGGCTTTGAAATTGGATAGAGAAAAGATGCAGCCCCAGTTGCAGAGTGTCACAGCTATTTTAGAAACAGCCCAGAAGGATTTGCGGGTCTTGCTCTTGCATTTGCGACCAGTTGAGCTGGAGCAGAAGAATCTGGTTGAGGGAATCCAAATCCTCTTAAAAGAGCTTGAGGACAAGAGTGATCTCAAGGTTGGTTTCAAGCATAATGTAACGAAATTGCCCAAGAAAATTGAGGAGCATATTTTCCGTATCCTGCAAGAGTTGATCAGCAATACCCTTCGCCATGCCCAGGCCTCTTGTTTAGATGTCTATCTCTATCAGACAGATGTTGAATTGCAACTGAAGGTGGTGGACAATGGAATTGGTTTTCAGTTAGGGAGTTTAGACGACTTGAGTTATGGACTGCGAAATATCAAGGAGCGGGTTGAAGATATGGCAGGGACGGTTCAGTTATTAACAGCTCCCAAGCAAGGGATGGCAATTGATATTCGTATTCCCCTGCTAGATAAGGAATGATAAAGGAGTAAAGATGAAAATTTTACTAGTAGATGACCATGAAATGGTCCGCTTGGGCTTGAAAAGCTACTTTGACCTCCAAGATGATGTAGAAGTTGTGGGCGAGGCGTCCAACGGGTCTCAAGGAATTGACTTGGCCTTGGAACTGCGTCCAGATGTCATTGTCATGGATATTGTCATGCCTGAGATGAATGGAATTGACGCGACCTTGGCTATCCTCAAAGAATGGCCTGAAGCCAAGATTTTGATTGTGACTTCTTACTTGGACAATGAAAAAATCATGCCTGTCTTAAATGCAGGTGCTAGGGGCTATATGCTCAAGACTTCTAGTGCAGACGAACTACTCCATGCCGTCCGTAAGGTGGCTGCTGGTGAGCTGGCCATTGAGCAAGAGGTCAGCAAGAAGGTTGAATACCACCGCAATCACATGGAACTACATGAGGATTTGACTGCGCGTGAGCGAGATGTTCTCCAACTGATTGCCAAGGGCTACGAAAATCAGCGTATCGCAGACGAACTTTTTATCTCTCTCAAGACGGTCAAGACCCATGTGTCCAATATCCTTGCCAAACTTGAAGTCAGTGATCGTACCCAGGCGGCAGTCTATGCCTTTCAGCATCGTTTGGTAGGGCGTGAGGAGTTTTAGATGAGCCTAACAGATTTACTTGAGGAGCTAGAAGCAGCAAAAGATCCTAAAAAAGCAGGGCCTATGGAGGCCTATATGCGCCATCAATTTTCCTTTCTAGGTGTTGCGGCGCCAGAAAGAAATAAACTCTATAAAAAATACTTTCCAGAAGCGAAAAAAACAAAGATTATCGATTGGGATTTTGTAGATACTTGCTGGGAAAAAGAGTCTAGAGAATACCAGTATGTGGCCGCCAATTATTTGAAAGCAATGCAGTCTTATCTAAAGGACAGCGATTTGCCTAAGCTAGAGCAGTTGGTTGTTACAAAGTCTTGGTGGGATACGGTGGATATCCTAGATCGAGTAGTAGGGAGTTTGGTGTATGAGAAGCAGGAACTGGAAAAAATAATCCTCCAATGGAGCCTGTCAGACAATATCTGGTTGAGACGCGTCGCTATTGACCACCAGCTGTTAAGAAAAGAGAAGACCAATGTTCAATTACTGGAAAAGATTCTGCTTCATAATTTAAATCAAACAGAATTCTTTATCAATAAAGCCATTGGCTGGGCTCTGAGAGACTACTCCAAAACGAATCCAGCTTGGGTAGCATGCTTCATTGAGAAAAACAAGGAAAGAATGACTGAACTTAGTATCAAAGAAGCGAGCAAGTACCTCTAGCATGATTGAAAAGCGCATTCGTTACTTGAAAAAAGTCGCTCATTTATGTTATAATAGACTGTATTTAAAAAATTTTAAGGAGAAATGACAGAATGTCTGTATCATTTGAAAACAAAGAAACAAACCGTGGTGTCTTGACTTTCACTATCTCTCAAGACCAAATCAAACCAGAATTGGATCGTGTCTTCAACTCAGTGAAGAAATCTCTTAATGTTCCAGGTTTCCGTAAAGGCCACCTTCCACGTCCTATCTTCGACAAAAAATTTGGTGAAGAGTCACTTTACCAAGATGTTATGAACGCTCTTTTGGCAAATGCTTATGAAGCAGCTGTAAAAGAAGCTGGTCTTGAAGTGGTTGCTCAACCAAAAATTGATGTAACTTCAATGGAAAAAGGTCAAGACTGGGTTATCACTGCTGAAGTCGTTACAAAACCTGAAGTAAAATTGGGTGACTACAAAAACCTTGAAGTATCAATTGATGTAGAAAAAGAAGTAACTGACGCTGATGTTGAAGAGCGTATCGAACGCGAACGCAATAACTTGGCTGAATTGGTTATCAAGGAAGCTGCTGCTGAAAACGGTGATACTGTTGTGATTGACTTTGTTGGTTCTATCGACGGTGTTGAATTTGATGGTGGAAAAGGTGAAAACTTCTCACTTGGACTTGGTTCAGGTCAATTCATCCCTGGTTTCGAAGACCAATTGGTAGGTCACTCAGCTGGTGAAACTGTTGATGTTATCGTAACATTCCCAGAAGACTACCAAGCAGAAGACCTTGCAGGTAAAGAAGCTAAATTCGTGACAACTATCCACGAAGTAAAAGCTAAAGAAGTTCCAGCTCTTGACGATGAGCTTGCAAAAGACATCGACGAAGAAGTTGAAACACTTGCTGAATTGAAAGAAAAATACCGTAATGAATTGGCTGCTGCTAAAGAAGAAGCTTACAAAGATGCAGTTGAAGGTGCAGCAATTGATAAAGCTGTAGAAAACGCTGAAATCGTAGAACTTCCAGAAGAAATGATTCACGAAGAAGTTCACCGTTCAGTAAACGAATTCCTTGGAAACTTGCAACGTCAAGGTATCAACCCTGATATGTACTTCCAAATCACTGGAACTACTCAAGAAGACCTTCACAACCAATACCAAGCAGAAGCTGAGTCACGTACTAAGACTAACCTTGTTATCGAAGCAGTTGCCAAAGCTGAAGGATTTGATGCTTCAGAAGAAGAAATCCAAAAAGAAGTTGAGCAATTGGCAGCAGACTACAACATGGAAGTTGCTCAAGTACAAAGCTTGCTTTCAGCTGATATGTTGAAACACGATATCACAATCAAAAAAGCTGTTGAATTGATTACAAGCACAGCAACAGTTAAATAATATTAATAAACAAAAATCCCACCTGATTAGGTGGGTTTTCTTATGCACTATTTTCCAAAAATCTCTTTGAGGTCTGCGTCTGTAATCCCAATCATAGCCGGGATGCTGTCCCAATTTTCTTCGGTCAGGATGTAGGATTGTTCAGTTGCACTTGATGTGGCAGTTTCAGAGATAGCTGGTTGCTTTTCTTCAACATTCTCCAATAAATCACTGAAGCGTTCAATCAGATAGGTTTTTCGGGCAGTTCCGATGTGTTGGGTAGCATAGTCAAAGGCCTGTAATTCGCCTAGTAAGATAAGCTTGCTTTTGGCGCGTGTAATGGCTGTATAGATGAGATTGCGCTCCAACATACGTCGGCTAGCACTGGTAATCGGTAGGATGACAACAGGGAACTCACTTCCCTGAGACTTATGGATACTCATGGCATAGGCCAAACGAATCTTGTACCATTCGTTACGTGGGTAAGAGACCTCGTTGCCATCAAAATCAATGACAATCTCATCTTGCTTCGACTCTGTGTATTTACCAGGGATCAGGTCTGTAATAGCTCCCAAATCTCCATTAAAGACATTAATTTCAGCATCGTTGACCAAATGAATGACCTTGTCGCCCTTACGATAATGGCACTGGGGAGCTTCAAAACTAAGTTGGTCTTTTTGTGGTGGGTTAAGGAGGTCTTGCATGAGCTGGTTGATGGCATCAATCCCTGCCGTCCCTCTGTACATGGGAGCCAGAACTTGGATATCACGGGCAGGAATACCACTTCTGAGGGCAGCGCCTAAGATTTTTTCAATCGTAGCTGGAATATGGCCACTAGCAATTTCAAAGTAGGAACGGTCTGCTTTTTTCTGGGTGAAATCAGCTGGCAAGATACCCTGTCGAATCTGACTAGCTAGGGTGACGATGGTTGATTCTTCGCTTTGCCGGTAAATTTTTTCCAAGCGAGTCTGAGGAATCAAAGGAATATGAAGCAGATCCGCTAGAACCTGTCCAGGACTGACAGAAGGTAACTGGTCGCTGTCTCCCACGATGAGGATTTTACTGTTAGAAGAGATGTTGGAGAAGAGTTGGTTGGCCAGCCAAGTATCCACCATAGAAAATTCATCCACGATGATAAAGTCAGCATCCAGATAATCTTCCAGATGGATGGTATCATCGTCACCTGTCATTCCTAAGTGGCGATGTATGGTAGCGCTAGGCAAGCCTGTCAATTCATTCATGCGTCGAGCGGCTCGTCCAGTTGGAGCAGCAAGAAGAATCGGTAAGTTGCTTTTTTTCCTGAGGTCAAGTCCTTCTAAAAGGGCATAAACAGCGATGATCCCATTGATAACAGTGGTCTTACCAGTACCAGGCCCACCTGTCAGGATAAAGACCTTGTTTTGGATAGCGTCGCAGATCGCCTGTTTTTGAATGTTATCATACTCAATCCCCAGATCTTCTTCGACAGTAGCGATATGTTTTTGAATGGTTTCTAAATCTTGGCTCTTCTGTTTTCCTTTTTCAAGGATACGAACCAAGTGACTGCGGATGCCTTCCTCCGCGAAAAAGAGACTATTATCAAAGATTTTGGTATCAATTTGCTGAACCTTGTCTTCTTCAATCAGGTAGGAGAGTTCTTGGGCAACTTGACTGGGATCCAGTTCTACGGGGCGGGAAGACTCAAGGAGAGTAAGTGTTTGTTCCAGCAAATCCTGTGCTTCAACATAGGTGTCCCCTGTTTCCATACAGGCCTGAAAAAGACTATGAACTAGCCCGGCGCGGAAGCGTTCAGGAGCCTGACTTTCGATGCCTAGTTCCTCCGCTAATTGGTCAGCAATGGTAAAGCCCAAACCCTTGATATCCTCAACCAGCTGGTAGGGATAATTTTCAACCACATCAAGGGTTTCTTCCTTGTAAAAGTCTTGAATCTGAAAGGCTAGTTTGTTGGGAATGCCGTAGTTGGCTAGTTTGGCCAAAACCATCTCCGTTCCGTAGTTGAGACGGAGAGTGGAGACGAAAGCCTCGCGATTTTTGGCAGATAGTCCTGCGATGCCTTCTAACTTTTCTGGGTGTTGCAAAATTTCGTCAATGGTATTATCGCCATAGGTATCCACGATTTTCTGAGCTGTCTTGAGACCAATTCCCTTGAAATGGCTACTTGAAAAGTATTTGACAAGCCCTTTGCTAGTTGGTTTTGCGCGTTCATAACGGCTGATTTGCAGTTGTTCCCCATACTTGGAGTGCTGGACAATTTGTCCCCAAAATGTATAGTCTTCTCCCTCAATCACGTCAGCCATGGTACCAGTGACAATAATTTCAAAATCATCAAAATCTTCTGCGTCCGTATCTTCGATTTCTAGGAGGAGGATACGATAAAAATTGCTGGGATTTTCAAAAATAATCCGTTCAATGGTTCCTGAAAAATAAACTTCCATAAGCTTCCTTTGCATAAATAGGTGAGAGTTAATACTCTTCGAAAATCTCTTCAAACCACGTCAGCTTCCATCTGCAACCTCAAAACACTGTTTTGAGCAACCTGCGGCTAGCTTCCTAGTTTGCTCTTTGATTTTCATTGAGTATAACTTTGTTTCTATCCTAGTTAGACTGGGTAGTGAATAATCATCGTCTCACGATAGAAGAAGAGGCTGAGATTACTGATTCTCGGCCTCTTAGGTCTCTTAAAATGTTCCGATACGGGTGATTGGCCAGAAGCGGAATTTAGCTTCCCCTGTGATATCTTTTGCTTTAAAGGTACCTACGTGGCGGCTGTCGCTCGAAACCAGGCGGTCGTCTCCGAGGAGAAGGTATTCTCCTTCTGGGACAGTAAAGCTAAAGTTGGTGTTATAGTTGACATCAACTGTGAAGGCTTGGGCTTTTTGAGCGATACTTCTAAAGAAAGTGCCTTTATTTCCTTCAAATCCCTTGCCGGAGTAAGTGCTTTGGAGTTTGTCATCCTTGAAGCGTTTGATGTAGTCAGCTAGGTAAGGCTCATCCGTCTCTTTGTCATTGATGTAAAGTTTATCGTTTTCGTAACGGATAGTGTCGCCAGGCATTCCAATCACGCGCTTGACAATGTCCTTATTACCGTCTTCCTCATGGGCTACCACGATATCAAAACGGTCAATAGGGAGGTGTTTGACAACAAAGAGAATTTCGCCATCCGCTAGGGTAGGATCCATGGAGTGTCCTTCTACGCGGACATTACTCCAAAAAAAGATACGGCTTAAAGCTAATAATGACAGAATCAGGAGGAACAATCCCCACTCTTTTAAGAAATTTTTAAATGAATTCATAATTTACCTTTCTAAGCGTTTTTTCGCTTTTTCAGTATTTTTAAAGTGCAGTTTGGCGCAGAAATTGAGTCCCTGCATACCGTAGGCTTGCAAAATCTGACTAGCTACCTTATCAGAAGCCGTTCCAGCTCCACTTGGAAGTTGATAGCCCAGTTCTCGTCCCAAATTTTCAAGATTTTCCAGAAAGAGATCACGCGCAATGATAGAAGAAACTGCGACAGCCAAGTATTTGCCCTCAGCCTTTTCTTCTAAGCTGATAGGATTGCTGAAACGATTGGCCTCTTGTGCCAAGTACTTGTCATAATTTTTAGCACTGGTAAAGGCATCAATCACAATTTTCTCAGGCTGAATGCCTTTTTGAAGAAGGAGATAGATAGCCTGGTTATGGAGGGCTACCTTAACCGAAACAGCATTGTAGCGGTCTCCGATGACTTCGTTGTACTTGCTTGGTGAGAGAAGCAGTGCCTGATGCTGGATTTTTTCCTTGAGAATAGGAGCAATAAGCCGAATCTTTTGGTCGGTCAGAGTCTTGGAATCCCCCACACCGAGTTTTCGCAAGAAGTCATGCTGGTCAGGTGTGACAAAAGAAGCCACAACTGCAAGTCCACCAAAGTAGGAACCATTTCCCACCTCATCTGTCCCAATCAAAGGGAGATTTTGTCCGCTGGTTTCCTCTAAAACCTGATAGCCAAAGAAACGAGCATATTTCTCAGCCCCTTCACCCTGAAGTAAGATCTTTCCAGAAGTATAGATAGAAACCGTTGCTTGAGGTAGTCGCAAAAAGTAGCGAATATAGGGATTCTTGCTGGGAGCCAGACTGGTCTGATAGTGTTCAAGAAAAGCCTGAATCTCCTTTTCGCTTGGTGTGAGTGTTATACTTGCCATAGTTTCTATTGTACCATAAAAGCAGGCAAATTTGTAAAAACTGACAAAATTAGCGAATTTTGGTATAATATCGTGAGGTGAATTTTATGGCAAATCTAAATCGATTCAAATTTACATTCGGGAAAAAATCATTAACCTTGACAAGCGAACATGATAACCTCTTTATGGAGGAAATCGCTAAGGTTGCGACAGAAAAATACCAAGCAATTAAAGAACAAATGCCTAGTGCAGACGATGAAACAATCGCTCTTTTGTTGGCAGTCAACTGTTTATCAACTCAACTCAGCCGTGAGATTGAATTTGACGATAAGGAGCAAGAATTAGAAGAACTCCGTCACAAGCTCGTGACTTGTAAGCAAGAACAGAGCAAGATTGAGGACTCCTTATGATTTCACTCCTTCTTCTATTGGTCTTGGCTTGGGGATTTTATATCGGCTATCGGAGAGGCCTGCTCTTACAGGTTTATTACCTGATTTCAGCCATGGCATCGGCTTTTATGGCTGGCCAGTTTTATAAGGGGCTTGGAGAGCAGTTCCATTTATTGCTCCCTTATGCAAATCCGCAGGAAGGTCAGGGAACTTTCTTTTTCCCATCGGATCAACTCTTTCAGTTAGATAAGGTCTTTTATGCAGGTATCGGCTACTTGCTTGTATTTGGGATTGTCTATAGCATCGGTCGTTTACTTGGTCTCTTGTTACACTTGATTCCTAGTAAAAAACTGGGTGGCAAGTTGTTCCAAGTTTCAGCAGGAATCTTGTCCATGTTGGTGACCTTATTTGTCTTGCAAATGACCTTGACCATACTAGCAACCATTCCCATGGCAGCTATACAAAATCCTCTTGAAAAGAGTATTGTCGCAAAACACATCATCCAGAGCATACCAGTAACAACCAGTTGGCTCAAACAAATCTGGGTGACAAATTTAATCGGATAAAAAGGGCAGGAATTTTCCTAGCCCTTTGTTTACAGATTTGACTCGAATCTATCAGAATGTAAAAAGCTACCACACCTAAACATTCAAAGACAAGGAAATAAAGATGAACAAGAAAATATTAGAGACATTAGAGTTCAATAAGGTTAAGGCTTTGTTTGAACCCCATTTGTTGACCGAGCAGGGCTTGGAGCAATTGAGACAGCTAGCTCCGACTGCCAAAGCAGATAAAATCAAACAGGCTTTTGCTGAGATGAAGGAAATGCAGGCTCTCTTTGTCGAGCAACCGCATTTTACCATTCTCACAACCAAGGAAATCGCAGGAGTCTGCAAGCGATTGGAGATGGGGGCGGATCTCAATATCGAGGAGTTCCTCCTCTTGAAGCGCGTACTTCTTGCTAGCCGAGAACTGCAAAGTTTTTATGCCAATCTGGAAAATGTCAGCTTGGAAGAATTAGCCCTTTGGTTTGAGAAATTACATGATTTTCCGCAATTGCAAGGAAATCTCCAAGCCTTTAATGATGCAGGTTTCATTGAAAATTTTGCCAGTGAAGAATTAGCGCGAATCCGTCGAAAAATCTATGATAGCGAGAGTCAGGTACGCGATGTCTTGCAAGATTTGCTCAAGCAAAAAGCGCAGATGTTGACGGAAGGAATCGTTGCTAGTAGAAATGGTCGTCAGGTTTTACCAGTCAAAAACACCTACCGCAATAAGATTGCAGGTGTCGTGCATGATATTTCTGCCAGCGGAAATACTGTCTACATCGAACCTCGTGAGGTGGTCAAACTGAGCGAAGAAATTGCTAGTCTGCGAGCAGATGAGCGCTATGAAATGCTTCGTATTCTCCAAGAAATTTCTGAGCGTGTCCGCCCTCATGCGGCTGAGATTGCTAATGACGCTTGGATTATCGGTCATCTGGACTTGATTCGTGCTAAGGTTCGCTTTATCCAAGAAAGGCAAGCAGTCGTTCCTCAGCTATCAGAAAATCAAGAAATTCAACTGCTCCATGTCTGCCATCCTTTGGTCAAAAATGCCGTTGCAAATGATGTCCATTTTGGACAAGATTTAACAGCTATTGTCATTACAGGTCCTAATACAGGCGGGAAGACCATCATGCTTAAAACTCTGGGCTTGACGCAGGTTATGGCCCAGTCTGGTTTGCCGATTTTAGCAGATAAGGGAAGTCGTGTTGGTATTTTTGAAGAAATCTTTGCTGATATTGGCGATGAGCAGTCTATTGAGCAGAGCTTGTCTACCTTCTCTAGCCACATGACCAATATTGTGGATATTCTTGGCAAGGTCAACCAGCATTCGCTCTTGCTCTTGGATGAGTTGGGGGCTGGAACAGACCCTCAAGAAGGAGCTGCTCTTGCCATGGCTATTCTGGAAGACCTTCGCCTGCGTCAAGTCAAGACCATGGCGACCACCCACTATCCGGAACTCAAGGCCTATGGTATCGAGACAGCCTTTGTGCAAAATGCCAGCATGGAGTTTGATACTGCGACTCTTCGTCCGACCTATCGCTTTATGCAGGGCGTTCCTGGTCGAAGCAATGCCTTTGAGATTGCCAAACGTCTAGGTCTATCTGAAGTTATCGTAGGGGATGCTAGTCAGCAGGTCGATCAGGACAATGATGTCAATCGTATCATTGAACAACTGGAAGAGCAGACGCTGGAAAGCCGCAAACGCTTGGACAATATCCGTGAGGTGGAGCAAGAAAATCTCAAGATGAACCGCGCTCTCAAAAAGCTCTACAATGAGCTCAATCGTGAAAAGGAAACCGAGCTTAACAAGGCGCGTGAACAGGCTGCTGAGATTGTGGACATGGCCCTCAGTGAAAGTGACCAGATTCTCAAAAATCTCCATAGTAAGTCCCAGCTCAAACCTCATGAAATCATTGAAGCCAAGGCCAAGTTGAAAAAATTGGCTCCTGAAAAAGTAGATTTGTCTAAAAACAAGGTTCTTCAAAAGGCCAAGAAAAAACGAGCTCCAAAGGTGGGAGATGATATCGTGGTTCTCAGTTATGGCCAGCGTGGTACCTTGACCAGTCAACTCAAGGACGGCCGCTGGGAAGCCCAAGTTGGCTTGATTAAGATGACCTTGGAAGAGAAAGAATTTGACCTTGTTCAAGCCCAGCAAGAAAAGCAAGTCAAGAAGAAACAAGTCAATGTTGTGAAACGAACTTCTGGTCGTGGTCCACAAGCCAGACTGGACCTTCGAGGCAAGCGCTATGAAGAGGCTATGAATGAGCTAGATGCCTTTATCGATCAAGCCCTGCTTAACAATATGGCGCAAGTCGATATCATCCATGGTATCGGAACAGGTGTCATCCGTGAAGGAGTTACCAAATACCTAAAAAGAAACAAACATGTCAAGAGTTTCGGCTATGCCCCACAAAATGCTGGAGGCAGCGGTGCAACTATTGTGACTTTTAAAGGATAACAGTATTCTGGACTTTATAAAGTAAAAACTGTTGAACTAATTTTTACTAATAAACACATTGACAAAAGCCAACATTTTTTGTAAAATAAGAATCAATTAAATACCAACACCGAATGAAGTTTAATAGAAGTGGAGAATCGTTTGATTTTCCATGACTGTAAATGGACGGAACTCTGGAGAGACCGTAAAGGCACCGAAGGGGCAAGGCAGGTAACTGCTCAAACTCTCAGGTAAAAGGACAGAGCTAGGATAGACCGCTTTTTAGCATTTATCTAAGCATTCCAGAGTACATGTATCTTGCATGTGCTCTTTCTTTTGGGGTTGAAAAGATAGGAGAAGGAAATGTTAGAATTGCTTAAATCAATCGATGCTTTTGCTTGGGGACCGCCCCTCTTGATTTTATTGGTCGGAACAGGGATTTACCTAACTATTCGGCTAGGGCTCTTGCAGGTTTTGCGTCTGCCCAAGGCCTTTCAGCTTATTTTTATCCAGGATAAGGGACATGGTGATGTATCCAGTTTTGCAGCTCTGTGTACAGCCTTGGCATCAACCGTTGGAACAGGGAATATTATAGGAGTTGCGACGGCTATCAAGGTTGGTGGACCAGGAGCCCTCTTTTGGATGTGGATGGCGGCTTTCTTTGGAATGGCTACCAAGTATGCGGAAGGACTCTTGGCCATCAAATACCGCACCAAGGACGACCATGGTGAAGTAGCGGGAGGTCCCATGCACTATATTCTTCTAGGAATGGGAGAAAAGTGGCGACCACTTGCTGTTTTGTTTGCAGTAGCAGGAGTATTGGTTGCTCTCTTGGGAATCGGAACCTTCACCCAAGTCAACTCGATTACAGAATCCATCCAAAATACAACGGCTATTTCGCCAGCCATCACAGCTCTCGTCTTGTCTGTCTTTGTAGCGATTGCAGTCTTTGGTGGACTCAAGTCTATTTCTAAGGTCTCTACTACCGTAGTTCCTTTTATGGCGATCATTTATATTGTGGGAACCCTTACAGTTATTTTCTTTAATATTGGGAAAATCCCTGCCACAATCGCTTTAGTCTTTACCTCAGCTTTTAGTCCCCTTGCTGCGGTAGGTGGTTTTGCTGGTGCTAGCATTCGAATGGCTATTCAAAATGGTGTGGCGCGTGGTGTGTTCTCAAACGAATCTGGTCTGGGTTCTGCTCCCATTGCAGCTGCTGCGGCTAAGACAAATGAACCGGTAGAGCAAGGTTTGATTTCCATGACAGGAACCTTTATTGACACCCTCATTATCTGTACTCTGACTGGTTTGACCATCTTGGTAACTGGTGTTTGGAGTGGTGATTTGAATGGGGTTGCCTTGACTCAGTCAGCCTTCTCAACAGTCTTTTCACACTTTGGACCTGCCCTCTTAACCATCTTCCTTGTTCTCTTTGCCTTTACAACGATTCTAGGTTGGAACTACTATGGAGAACGCTGTTTTGAGTTTCTCTTTGGTGTTCGTTTGATCTGGCTCTACCGTGTGGTCTTTGTACTCATGGTCTTATTGGGAGGATTTATCGAGTTGGATATGGTCTGGATTATTGCAGATATTGTCAATGCCTTGATGGCTCTGCCAAACTTGATTGCCCTCTTGGTTTTATCACCAGTCGTCATTTCTGAGACTAAAAAGTATTTTGATAAATAATGAAATCACACAGTTCGTGTGATTTTTTTGCCTATAAATGATTTTTATCAAGCTGATATATAATATATATTATGCAAATGATTGGAAGTGTGATAAACTAATACTCAATGAAAATCAAAGAGCAAACTAGGAAGCTAGCCGCAAGCTGTACTTGAGTACGGTAAGGCGACGCTGACGCGGTTTGAATTTGATTTTCGAAGAGTATAATATACAACGAAAATCTTATGAGAGAATAAAGCTTTATCCTAAATAAACTTAGGAATCAGGATTTTATAAGATTTTCCAATAATATTAGTGTTAATAACAAGAAAAGAGGTATCTTATGACAACATTTACAATCCATACAGTAGAATCAGCACCAGCAGAAGTGAAAGAGGTTCTTGAAACAGTAGAAAAAGACAACAATGGCTATATTCCCAACCTAATCGGTCTCTTGGCCAATGCACCGACTGCTTTAGAAGCCTACCGAACTGTCGCATCTATCAACCGTCGCAACAGTCTGACACCTGTTGAGCGTGAAGTGGTGCAAATCACGGCAGCCGTGACCAATGGTTGTGCCTTCTGTGTCGCAGGTCACACAGCCTTTTCCATCAAACAAATCCAGATGAATGATGACTTGATTCAAGCTCTTCGCAATCGTACTCCAATTGAAACAGATCCTAAATTAGACACTCTAGCTAAGTTTACCTTGGCAGTTATCAATACCAAGGGTCGTGTAGGAGATGAAGCCTTAGCTGAGTTTTTAGAAGCTGGCTACACGCAACAAAATGCCTTGGATGTGGTTCTGGGTGTCAGCCTAGCAAGCCTCTGTAACTATGCCAACAACCTAGCCAATACCCCAATTAATCCAGAATTGCAACCTTATGCTTAATTCATATCTGAGCAAAAAATGAAGTCTGAAATAATCGGACTTCGTTTTTTATCCCCTCATTTAAGCGCTTTTATGATATACTGAAACTAACATGATTATTGGAGGTTAGGATGAAAAAACTCCCCTTAGTATTTTCAGGTTGTTTGCTAGGTTTGGCAGGAGCTGGAAATCTTATTTTAGATACGTTGCCGGTTCTGTCCCATCTGTTGAGTCTGACAGGTTTGATTTTGTGGATTTACTTTCTGATTCTGCATCTCTTTAATTGGAAGGAAACCAAGCAAGAATTGACCAAGCCTCCTCTTTTGTCAGGGATGGCCACTTTTCCTATGGCTGGGATGATTTTATCGACCTATGTCTTTCGTGTGTTTCCTCATCTTCCTTTAGTAGCGCAAGGGCTCTGGTGGTTTTCATTTCTCTTGGATTTGGCCTTGATTGCTGGTTTTACCATCAAGTTTGCTTGTCCTGGTCGGAGGGTTCATGCTACTCCAAGCTGGACGGTTCTCTATGTGGGGATAGCAGTGGCAGCCTTGACTTATCCTCTGGTAGGTATCATCGAAATTGCCTATGCGACCTTGAGTTTTGGTTTTCTCTTGACCTTCTATCTCTACCCGCTTATTTATAGCGATTTAAAGAAACATCCACTTCCACTAGCCATGCTTGGACAAGAAGGAATCTACTGTGCTCCTTTCTCTCTACTCTTGGCTTCCCTAGTTCGAGTTGGAGGAACTAGCCTACCGAATTGGGTCTTGATTGTCATGATTTTGGCTTCCCAATCCTTCTTTTTCTTTGTTTTAACTCGCCTGCCCAATATTTTAAAACAAGGCTTTCAACCAGCCTTTTCAGCCCTCACCTTCCCAACCATTATCACAGCTACCTCGCTCAAGATGGCTCAGGGAATCTTGAAACTTCCATTTCTGGATTATCTGGTACTGGCTGAAACTGTTATTTGCCTAATCATTTTGCTCTTTGTATTAGGCGCTTATCTGATTTGGTTACGAAAAAAGGTCTAGCTAGAAATAGCTAAACCTTATTTTTTATGGTTTGATGACTTCAGCTCCACCCATGTATGGACGAAGAACTTCTGGGATGGTCACAGAACCATCTGCATTTTGGTAGTTTTCAAGAATAGCAGCCACTGTACGTCCAACTGCAAGTCCAGAACCATTCAAGGTATGGAGCAATTTCACCTTGCCATCTGCTTCATCACGGTAACGGATTTGGGCACGACGGGCTTGGAAATCTTCTGTGTTTGAACAGCTTGAGATTTCACGGTAAGTATTTTGGGCTGGAATCCACACTTCCAAGTCGTAAGTTTTCGCAGCTGAGAAGCCCATATCTCCAGTAGAGAGAGCAACGACACGGTATGGAAGGTTGAGTTTTTGAAGAATGTTTTCAGCGTTGGCTGTCATTTTTTCCAATTCTTCGTAAGATTCTTCTGGTTTGGCAAATTTAACCATTTCAACCTTGTGGAATTGGTGCAAACGGATCAAGCCACGTGTATCACGACCAGCAGAACCAGCCTCAGAACGGAATGAAGGGCTCATAGCAGTGAAGTAGATTGGGAGGTCTTTACCGTCCAAGATTTCATCACGGTAGTAGTTTGTTAGAGGAACTTCAGCTGTAGGAATAAGGACATAATTGCTGTCGCTGAGTTCAAAAGTATCTTCCTTGAATTTTGGATATTGACCCGTACCAAACATAGAATCATGGTTAACCATGTAAGGTGTGATGACTTCAGTGTAGCCTTCTTTTCCATGTTCATCCAACATAAAGTTGTAGATAGCACGTTCCAAACGAGCACCGAGGCCTTTATAGAAGAGGAAGCGAGCGCCCGTAACTTTACCACCGCGTTCCCAGTCAAGGATACCAAGGTCTTCACCCAGATCCCAGTGGGCTTTAGGTTCGAAGTCAAACTCGCGTGGAGTCCCCCAACGGCGAACTTCCACATTGTCGTCTTCGTCAGCCCCAATAGGAACGCTATCAGCTGGAATATTTGGAAGAGTAGTGGTAAATTCTGTCAATTTAGCATCGATTTCTGCCAATTCAGCATCCAAGGATTTTACTTCAGCAGATAGGGTTTGCATGGCAGCAATCTTGTCATCTGCATTTTCTTTGTTGCGTTTCGCTTGGGCAATCTCAGCAGAAACTGTGTTACGTTCTGCTTTTAAAATTTCAACCTTGACCAAGATGTCACGACGTTTAGCATCGATTTCTTTCATTTCATTCAAGACAGCAGCATCTACACCACGTGTAGCCAATTTTTCTGCGACAGCATCAAAGTCTGTACGAATACGTTTGATATCTAACATAAGAACTCCTTTGTGAAAAAAGCACACCTGACAAAGCGTTGGAGTGGTAGGGCCACGGTTCCATCCAACTTCACAGGTGTGCACTTGATTGTGTATGTAATTGTTACTAACGGTAGAATTTCACCTATCCCTCCTATCTGCTCGCAGCACCCGCAGACTTTCTGAAAGAAGAAGATAACCTACTTATCCGTTCCTATGATTATACTAAAGTTTCTACTTTTTTGCAAATAGATTTTTAAATTTTTGGCTAATTGTCTGAATCAGGGTAGGAAGTTTGACGACCTTGTCATTGCCCAGTTTTTCGCGAGCAATTTTGAGAATGGCACCTGAGTCTTTTGAAGCAAAGAGGAATTTTCCTTTGTCTGTAAAGACTTCGAAGTGGCGACTGATTTTGCGACCAGAAACGTTAGCTCCAATCTGATTGATATGGCTCCAAGGAATCTGGATAAATTGTTCGACATTGACGTCTGGGTAAAATTCTAAGGCCTGATCTCCGACAAGGAATTTCCCAACTTTTCCAGCGATAGAGAGGTAGGAAGTACCTGTCGTGCTGAGAAGCACTGTTTTATTAAGTGATTGGGCCATGGTTAGTCTTCCTTACTTTCACCGAAAAAGGCATTGTAGAGGGCTTTAATAGCTGCTTTCTCTTGGTCTTTATTGACAACAAACATGATAGAAACTTCACTAGAACCTTGAGACATCATCTGGATGTTGATCTTATTTTCAGATAAAGCGCGAGTTGCAGTAGCAGTGACACCAATATGACTCTTCATTTTTTCTCCAACAATCATAATGATAGAAAGGTCGTGTTCGATTTCTGCATGGTCTACTTCAGCCTTCTGAACCAACTGACGCAGGATTTCTTCTTCCTTGATAGGAGTTAGTTCGCGAGAACGGAGGATGATTGAAAGATCGTCGATACCGGTTGGCATATGTTCCCAACCGATGTTAAGATCTTCAAGGATTTGCAGAACCTTGCGTCCAAATCCCACCTCACGGTTCATGAGGTATTTAGACATGTTGATGCTGACAAAGCCTGAGTCACCAGCAATTCCCACAACTGGAAATTCATCATTACTATGTTTTAGAACGATACGAGTACCTGGGTGGTCAGGGTTGTTGGTATTCTTGATAACCAGAGGGATTTTTCCACGGTAGGCAGGAAGAAGGGCTTCGTCATGAAGGACTGAGAATCCTGCATAGGCCAATTCACGCATTTCACGGTAGGTCAACTCAGGGATCGAGTGTGGTTGGTGGATAATACCAGGGTGGGCTGCAAAGATACCATCAACGTCCGTAAAGTTTTCATAGAGGTCAGCTTTGACACCAGCAGCAATGATAGAACCTGTAATGTCTGATCCTCCACGTGAGAAGGTACAGATTTGATTTTCCTTGGTAACTCCAAAGAAACCAGGAATGACAAGGACTTCATTTGCATTTGTCAATTCTTCAATCTTGTCATAACTTGATGGAATGATGCGAGCGTGACCAGGTTCACTTGTGACCACAATACCAGCTTCTCTAGGGTGCACATAGCGTGCATCGATCCCGTTTTGATTAAAGTAGGCAGCAATCAATTTAGCATTGTTATTTTCACCGGCTGCTAGGAAAGTGTCGTAGAGAAATTCATTTTCTTCAATAGGAAGAGTGGCCAAGGCACGAATACTTTTTGAAATTTTTTCTAAAACAGCAGGTTTTAGTCCCAATTCACTAACCATAGTAGCATAGCGGTCGATAATCCAGTTTTGGCTCTTGCTAATATCGTTACCAGCAACATAATCACGGTAGTATTTAATCAAGGCATCCGTAACCTTAGTATCTTCAGCATTGCGTTTTCCTGGTGCAGAAACGACGACAAAACGACGCTCTGAATCGCTTTTAACGATGTTTAAAACTTTTTCTAATTGACCAGCAGAGGCAAGAGAACTACCTCCAAATTTAACAACTTTCATAAGAACTCCTAAAGTAAGTATTTTATACGATTATAGCAGAAAGAAAGCCTTTTTTCAATGAAGAAAATAAGATGTTTTCTAGCCTAAAGCGAGCCTTTCCAATCGGCTGAGACACTTTCAGTCGATTTTTTCTTGCTTTTTGTTCCTAAAAAAGATATACTTTGAAAATAAAATAATTTAATGTTCAATGAAAATCAAAGAGCAAACTAGGAAGCTAGCCGCAGACTGCTCAAAGCACTGCTTTGAGGTTGTAAATAAGACTGACGAAGTCAGCTCAAAACACTGTTTTGAGGTTGTGGATAGAACTGACGAAGTCAGTAACCATACCTACGGCAAGGCGAAGCTGACGTGGTTTGAAGAGATTTTCGAAGAGTATAAACTGCTTATAAAAATAAAAAGGAGCCCTGATGGAACACATTGTTTATCAGCTTGAAGAGGATTTGGCAATCCTTACCTTGAACCGTCCTGAGGTTGCAAATGGCTTTCATATTCCTATGTGTGAAGAAATTTTAGAAGCCTTGACTCTGGCAGAAGAAAATCCAGCTGTGCATTTTATCTTAATCAATGCCAATGGCAAAGTCTTTTCAGTTGGAGGAGATTTGGTAGAGATGAAGCGGGCAGTGGATGAGGATGATATTCCATCATTGACGAGAATCGCAGAACTGGTCAATACGATTTCGTATAAAATCAAACAAATAGCCAAACCTGTTTTAATGGAAGTTGACGGTGCTGTTGCAGGTGCCGCAGCGAATATGGCTGTTGCGGCAGATTTCTGTCTTGCAACGGATAAGGCTAAGTTTATCCAAGCCTTTGTTGGCGTTGGCTTGGCTCCAGATGCAGGGGGAATTCATCTCTTGAGCCACAGTATCGGTGTGACGCGTGCAACTCAATTAGCTATGACAGGTGAGGCTTTGACCGCAGAAAAAGCCCTAGAATGGGGGCTAGTTTACCGCGTTTCTGAAGCTGATAAACTTGAAAAGACGAGAGAACAGCTTCTTAAAAAATTAAGACGTGGTTCAAGTAATTCCTATGCTGCCATTAAGAAGTTGGTTTGGGAGAGCCAATTTAAAGACTGGCAGGATTACGCTACTTTAGAACTGAATCTACAGGAATCCTTAGCTCAAACAGAGGATTTCAAAGAGGGAGTTCGGGCTCATTCGGAGAGAAGACGGCCTAAATTTACAGGAAAATAAAAAAATACTTGCATCATTCTTTGAACTTTGATATAATTCTCTTGTCAAATGTTTTGATTGTAAAAGTTTTTTTGAGAAGGAGGGATATGAAAAATGGACTACCAACGAATTAATGAATATTTAACATCTATATTTAACAATGTCCTTGTCATTGAGGAAGTGAGCTTGAGAGGTAGTCGTTTCAAGGATATCTCCATCAAAGAAATGCATACGATTGATGTGATTGGGAAATTCCCAGACGTGACACCAAGTCAAGTGTCAAAAGAGTTGATGGTGACTCTTGGGACCGTTACGACTAGTTTGAATAATCTCGAACGCAAGGGTTACATTGAACGCATTCGCTCAGAGCAGGATCGTCGTGTGGTTCATCTACATTTGACAAAGAAGGGTCGCTTGGTTCATAGGCTGCATAGACGCTTCCACAAGGCCATGGTTGAAAAAATCATTGATGGTATGAGTAAGGAAGAAATTGATGTTATGAGCAAAGGTTTGACCAATCTTTATCAATTTTTGGAGGATTTGAAATAATGGCTTTTGCAAAAATAAGCCAGGTTGCTCATTATGTGCCAGAGCAAGTGGTTACAAATCACGACTTGGCTCAGATTATGGATACCAATGATGAGTGGATTTCAAGTCGGACGGGAATACGACAAAGGCATATTTCAAGAACAGAATCTACCAGTGATTTGGCTACGGAAGTTGCTAAGAAACTGATGGCAAAAGCTGGAATAATAGGAGAGGAACTGGATTTTATCATCCTAGCTACCATTACTCCAGATTCGATGATGCCCTCTACAGCTGCTCGTGTTCAAGCTAATATTAGTGCAAAAAAAGCCTTTGCTTTTGACCTAACCGCGGCCTGCAGTGGATTTGTATTTGCTCTTTCAACTGCTGAAAAGTTTATCGCTTCCGGTCGCTTTCAAAAAGGCTTGGTGATTGGTAGTGAAACCCTCTCTAAGGCAGTCGATTGGTCAGACCGATCAACAGCTGTGTTGTTTGGAGATGGTGCTGGTGGCGTCTTGTTAGAAGCTAGCGATAAGCAACATTTCCTAGCGGAGAGTCTCAATAGCGATGGAAGTCGTAGCGAGTGTCTGACTTACGGACATTCAGGTCTGCATTCTCCATTTTCAGATCAAGAAAATGCAGATTCATTTTTGAAGATGGATGGACGCGCAGTTTTTGATTTTGCCATTCGGGATGTAGCCAAGTCTATCAAGCAGACTATTGATGAATCTCCTATAGAGGCGACAAACTTGGATTATCTGCTACTGCATCAAGCCAATGACCGTATTTTGGATAAGATGGCTAGAAAAATCGGTGTCGACCGAGCTAAACTTCCAGCCAATATGATGGAATATGGCAATACCAGTGCAGCCAGTATCCCGATTTTACTTTCAGAGTGTGTAGAACATGGTCTTATCCATTTAGATGGTAGCCAGACTGTTCTGCTATCAGGCTTCGGTGGAGGCTTGACCTGGGGCACGCTCATTCTTACAATTTAGGTAATCATGTGGTGAACACATTGTTATAAAAAACTATTTATTTTAAAGGAGTCCTATCATGGCAGTATTTGAAAAAGTACAAGAAATTATCGTTGAAGAACTTGGAAAAGACGCATCAGAAGTAACACTTGAATCAACTTTTGATGATTTGGACGCAGATTCATTGGACTTGTTCCAAGTAATCTCAGAAATCGAAGATGCTTTTGATATCCAAATCGAAGCAGAAGATGACTTGAAAACAGTTGGTGACTTGGTTGCCTATGTTGAAGAGCAAACAAAATAAGAAGAATATAAGATAGAAGGAGTAGGGAAACCCGCTCCCTCTTGTTTAGGCAATAGTTTGATTTTCAAATTATGACAGTATCGAACTATTACGTAAGCAAGAAACGATGGAGGCACTATGAAAACGCGTATTACAGAATTATTGAATATTGAGTATCCTATTTTCCAAGGAGGAATGGCTTGGGTTGCTGATGGTGATCTGGCAGGGGCTGTTTCCAAGGCTGGGGGACTAGGCATTATCGGTGGGGGAAATGCCCCGAAAGAAGTTGTCAAGGCTAATATTGATAAGATTAAATCATTGACGGATAAACCCTTTGGTGTCAACATCATGCTCTTGTCTCCCTTTGTGGAAGATATTGTAGATCTCGTTATCGAGGAAGGCGTCAAAGTGGTTACAACAGGGGCAGGAAATCCTGGTAAATACATGGAACGCTTTCACGAAGCAGGGATTACAGTTATTCCTGTTGTACCAAGCGTTGCCCTAGCTAAACGCATGGAAAAAATTGGTGCGGACGCTGTTATCGCAGAAGGAATGGAAGCTGGGGGGCATATCGGTAAATTAACAACCATGACCTTGGTGCGTCAAGTGGCGGCAGCTGTATCTATCCCTGTTATTGCGGCAGGAGGGATTGCGGATGGTGAAGGTGCTGCGGCTGGCTTTATGCTAGGTGCAGAGGCTGTTCAGGTTGGAACTCGTTTTGTCGTTGCAAAAGAGTCTAATGCCCATCCAAATTACAAGGCCAAGATTTTAAAAGCTAGAGATATTGATACTACGATTTCAGCTCAACACTTTGGACATGCTGTTCGTGCAATTAAAAATCAGTTGACTCGTGATTTTGAAAAAGCTGAAAAAGATGCCTTTAAACAAGAAAATCCTGATTTGGAAATTTTTGAACAAATGGGAGCAGGTGCCCTAGCCAAAGCAGTTGTTCACGGTGATGTGGATGGTGGCTCTGTTATGGCAGGTCAAATCGCAGGCCTTGTTTCCAAAGAAGAAACCGTTGAAGAAATCCTAAAAGATTTGTACTATGGAGCAGCTAAGAAAATACAAGAAGAAGCCTCTCGTTGGGCAGGAGTTGTAAGAAATGACTAAAACAGCCTTTTTATTTGCTGGTCAAGGTGCCCAGTATCTAGGTATGGGACGGGAACTCTATAATCAGTATCCGATTGTCAAAGAAACGATTGATCAAGCCAGTCAGGTACTCGGTTATGATTTGCGTTATCTTATTGATAGGGAAGAAGAAAAACTCAATCAGACCCGCTATACGCAACCAGCTATTTTAGCAACTTCAGTTGCTATCTATCGTTTATTGCAAGAAAAGGGCTATCAACCTGATATGGTTGCTGGTTTGTCTCTTGGAGAATACTCTGCCTTGGTGGCTAGCGGTGCCTTGGATTTTGAAGATGCGGTAGCCTTGGTTGCTAAGCGTAGCGCCTATATGGAAGAAGCAGCTCCTGCTGGCTCTGGCAAGATGGTAGCAGTTCTCAATACGCCAGTAGAGGTCATTGAAGAAGTCTGTCAAAAAGCTTCTGAACTTGGAGTGGTTACTCCAGCCAACTATAATACACCTGCACAAATTGTGATTGGAGGAGAAGTGGTTGCAGTTGATCGAGCTGTTGAACTCTTGCAAGAAGCAGGTGCCAAACGCTTGATTCCTCTCAAGGTTTCAGGACCTTTTCATACCGCTCTCCTTGAGTCTGCTAGCCAGAAACTAGCTGAAACTCTGGCTCAGGTAAGTTTTTCAGATTTTACTTGTCCCCTAGTTGGTAATACAGAAGCTGCAATTATGCAAAAAGAAGACATTGCTCAACTCTTGACGCGTCAGGTCAAGGAACCAGTTCGTTTCTATGAAAGCATTGGGGCCATGCAAGAAGAAGGTGTAACCAACTTTATCGAGATTGGACCGGGGAAAGTCTTGTCAGGCTTTGTCAAAAAAATTGATAAGACGGCTAAACTAGCCAATGTTGAAGATCAGGCGAGTTTGGAAGCCTTGCTAGAAAACGAGTAATCCCTTCTCCCATAAATACAAGAGGAAACAGGAGAAAAGAATGCAACTAAAAAATAAAAATATCTTTATTACAGGTTCGAGTCGTGGAATTGGTCTTGCCATCGCCCACAAGTTTGCTCAAGCAGGAGCCAACATTGTCTTAAACAGTCGTGGTGCAATTTCAGAAGAATTGCTCGCTGAGTTTGCAAACTATGGTGTCAAGGTGGTTCCTATATCAGGAGACGTGTCAGATTTTGCAGACGCTAAGCGTATGGTTGATCAAGCTATTGCAGAGCTGGGTTCAGTAGATGTTTTGGTCAACAATGCAGGAATTACCCAAGATACCCTTATGCTCAAGATGACAGAAGCAGATTTTGAAAAAGTGCTCAAGGTTAACTTGACTGGTGCCTTTAACATGACACAATCAGTCTTGAAACCGATGATAAAAGCCAGAGAAGGTGCTATCATTAATATGTCTAGTGTTGTTGGTTTGATGGGAAATATCGGTCAAGCTAACTATGCAGCTTCTAAGGCTGGTTTGATTGGTTTTACCAAGTCTGTGGCGCGTGAAGTGGCCAATCGCAATATCAGAGTTAATGCTATTGCACCTGGAATGATTGAGTCCGATATGACAGCTGTCCTATCAGACAAGGTCAAAGATGCCATGCTGGCGCAAATTCCTATGAAAGCATTTGGGCAGGCAGAGCAGGTTGCAGATTTGACAGTATTTTTAGCAGGCCAAGATTATCTAACTGGTCAAGTGGTTGCCATTGATGGTGGCTTAAGTATGTAGCAGAAGCTAGAGGTAAAAAAGATGAAACTAAATCGCGTAGTAGTAACAGGTTATGGAGTGACATCTCCAATTGGAAATACACCAGAAGAATTTTGGAATAGTTTGACAACTGGAAAAATCGGAATTGGTCCAATTACAAAATTTGATCATAGTGACTTTGATGTGCATAATGCGGCAGAAATCCAAGATTTTCCTTTTGATAAATACTTTGTTAAGAAGGATACCAATCGTTTTGATAACTATTCTTTGTATGCCTTGTATGCAGCCCAAGAGGCTGTCAACCACGCTAATCTGGATGTAGAGGCTATTGACAAGGATCGTTTTGGTGTTATTGTGGCCTCAGGTATTGGTGGAATCAAAGAAATTGAAGATCAAGTGCTTCGCCTAAATGACAAAGGGCCAAAACGTGTGAAACCATTGACCCTTCCAAAAGCCTTGCCAAATATGGCTTCAGGAAATGTTGCCATGCGTTTTGGAGCAAGCGGTGTTTGTAAATCCATCAATACTGCCTGCGCTTCATCAAATGATGCGATTGGGGATGCCTTCCGCTCAATTAAGTTTGGTTTCCAAGATGTTATGTTGGTAGGTGGTTCAGAGGCCTCTATCACACCTTTTGCTATTGCTGGTTTCCAAGCCCTAACAGCTCTCTCTACTACAGAGGATCCTACTCGTGCTTCGATCCCATTTGATAAGGATCGCAATGGGTTTGTTATGGGTGAAGGTTCAGGGATGTTGGTTCTTGAAAGTCTTGAACACGCCGAAAAACGTGGCGCTACTATCCTGGCTGAAGTGGTTGGTTACGGAAATACTTGTGATGCCTACCATATGACTTCACCACATCCAGAAGGTCAGGGAGCTATCAAGGCCATCAAACTAGCCTTGGAAGAAGCTGAGATTTCTCCAGAGCAAGTAGCCTATGTCAATGCTCACGGAACGTCAACTCCTGCCAATGAAAAAGGAGAAAGTGGTGCTATCGTAGCTGTTCTTGGTAAGGAAGTACCTGTATCATCAACCAAATCATTCACAGGACATTTGCTGGGTGCTGCAGGTGCAGTAGAAGCTATCGTCACAATCGAAGCCATGCGTCATAACTTTGTACCAATGACAGCTGGAACAAGTGAAGTATCAGATTATATCGAAGCCAATGTCATTTATGGACAAGGCTTGGAGCAAGAAATTCCATACGCTATTTCAAACACTTTTGGTTTTGGTGGCCACAATGCAGTTCTTGCTTTCAAACGTTGGGAGAATAAATAAGTATGAATTTAAACGATATTAAAGACTTGATGGCCCAATTTGACCAATCAAGTTTGAGAGAATTTTCTTATAAAAATGGGACGGATGAGTTACAGTTTAGCAAGAATGAAGCGAGACCTGTGCCTGAAGTTGCACCTCAAGTCGCTCCAGCGCCCGTTCTAGCAACACCAAGTCCAGTAGCTCCTACATATGCTCCAGCAGAGACTGTAGCAGAAGAAGTTCCAGCTCCAGCTGAAACAAGTGTGGCTGCTGAGGGAAATCTTGTAGAGAGCCCACTTGTTGGGGTGGCTTACTTGGCTGCTGGTCCAGATAAACCTGCCTTTGTAACAGTTGGTGATAGTGTCAAAAAAGGTCAAACATTGGTAATTATCGAAGCCATGAAAGTCATGAATGAAATCCCAGCTCCTAAGGATGGTGTGGTAACGGAAATTCTCGTCTCTAACGAAGAAATGGTTGAGTTTGGTAAAGGATTGGTACGTATCAAATGATCGATATTCAAGGAATCAAAGAAGCCCTTCCCCACCGTTATCCTATGCTTCTAGTGGACCGTGTCTTGGAAGTGAGCGAGGATACCATTGTTGCCATCAAAAATGTGACCATCAATGAGCCCTTCTTTAACGGCCACTTTCCTCAATACCCAGTTATGCCAGGTGTTCTGATTATGGAAGCCTTGGCGCAAACTGCCGGTGTGTTGGAGTTATCAAAACCTGAAAATAAAGGAAAGCTGGTCTTTTACGCTGGTATGGACAAGGTTAAGTTCAAGAAGCAAGTTGTACCAGGCGACCAATTGGTTATGACAGCGACTTTTGTAAAACGTCGTGGCACCATAGCTGTGGTTGAAGCAAAGGCTGAAGTGGATGGCAAGCTTGCAGCTAGTGGTACTCTTACCTTTGCAATAGGGAACTAAGGAGGTTCTCCATGTTTCGAAAAATTTTAATTGCCAATCGTGGTGAAATTGCGGTTCGGATTATCCGTGCGGCGCGTGAACTGGGGGTTGCGACGGTGGCGGTTTATTCAACTGCTGATAAGGAAGCCCTTCATACGCTTTTAGCAGATGAAGCAGTTTGTATCGGCCCTGGCAAGGCAACAGAGTCTTATCTCAATATCAATGCGGTTCTATCAGCTGCAGTCTTGACTGAGGCAGAAGCCATTCACCCAGGTTTTGGATTTCTCAGTGAAAATTCCAAATTTGCAACCATGTGTGAAGAAGTGGGGATTAAATTTATTGGCCCATCTGGTCATGTTATGGATATGATGGGAGATAAAATCAATGCGCGTGCTCAGATGATCAAAGCTGGTGTTCCAGTCATTCCAGGTTCAGATGGAGAAGTGCATAACTCTGAGGAAGCTTTGATTGTTGCTGAAAAAATTGGCTATCCTGTTATGCTCAAGGCTTCAGCAGGTGGAGGTGGTAAAGGGATTCGTAAGGTTGAAAAACCAGAAGACCTCGTTTCCGCCTTTGAAACTGCCTCTAGTGAAGCCAAGGCTAATTATGGCAATGGTGCCATGTATATAGAACGGGTTATCTATCCAGCACGTCACATAGAGGTTCAAATCCTAGGAGATGAACACGGAAATGTAATTCACTTGGGGGAACGGGATTGTTCTCTTCAACGGAATAACCAAAAGGTTTTAGAAGAAAGTCCTTCGATTGCAATCGGAAAAACGTTGCGCCATGAAATCGGTGCTGCGGCTGTTCGAGCTGCAGAGTCTGTTGGCTATGAGAATGCAGGGACCATTGAGTTTCTGCTTGATGAAGCCAGTGGCAATTTCTATTTCATGGAAATGAATACACGTGTTCAGGTAGAGCATCCAGTAACAGAGTTTGTTTCAGGTGTGGATATCGTTAAGGAACAGATTCGCATTGCGGCAGGTCAGCCTCTGTCTGTTAAGCAAGAAGATATTGTCCTACGCGGTCATGCCATCGAGTGTCGTATCAATGCAGAAAATCCAGCCTTTAACTTTGCTCCAAGTCCAGGTAAGATTACTAATCTCTATCTACCAAGTGGTGGAGTTGGCTTGCGCGTGGATTCAGCAGTTTATCCAGGTTATACCATTCCGCCTTATTATGATAGTATGATTGCCAAAATCATCGTTCACGGTGAAAATCGTTTTGATGCCTTGATGAAAATGCAACGTGCCCTCTATGAATTAGAGATTGAAGGGGTGCAGACCAATGCAGATTTCCAGCTTGACCTCATTTCAGATCGCAATGTCATTGCTGGAGATTACGATACTTCCTTCTTGATGGAAACCTTCTTACCCAAATATCAAGAAAAAGAATAAAATGACTTCAAGAGTTTAAACCGAAAAGGGGAATTAATGGCTCTATTTAGTAAAAAAGATAAGTATATTCGAATCAATCCCAATCGTTCGGTTAGGGAAAAACCTCAAGCTAAGCCAGAGGTTCCAGATGAATTATTCTCCCAGTGTCCAGGCTGTAAGTATACCATTTATCAGAAGGATCTGGGAAGTGAGCGTATCTGTCCGCACTGTAGCTACACTTTTCGTATTTCTGCTCAAGAACGCTTGGCTTTGACGATTGATATGGGAACCTTCAAGGAATTGTTTACAGGGATTGAAAGCAAGGATCCCTTGCATTTCCCTGGTTATCAAAAGAAACTAGCAACTATGCGTGAAAAAACAGGGCTGGATGAAGCCGTTGTGACAGGAACTGCTCTTATTAAGGGTCAGACTGTGGCTCTTGGGATTATGGATTCCAACTTTATCATGGCTTCTATGGGTACGGTTGTAGGGGAAAAAATCACTCGCTTGTTTGAGTATGCGACTGTTGAAAAATTGCCAGTTATCCTCTTCACAGCCTCTGGTGGAGCCCGTATGCAGGAAGGAATCATGAGTCTCATGCAGATGGCTAAGATTTCTGCAGCAGTTAAACGCCATTCAAATGCAGGTCTCTTTTACCTGACCATTTTGACAGATCCAACGACAGGTGGTGTGACAGCTTCTTTCGCTATGGAAGGCGATATTATTCTGGCTGAACCACAGAGCTTGGTCGGTTTTGCTGGGCGTCGTGTCATTGAAAATACGGTTCGTGAAAGCTTGCCTGAGGATTTCCAAAAGGCAGAATTCCTATTGGAACATGGCTTTGTGGATGCTATTGTCAAAAGAAGAGACTTGCCAGATACCATTGCTAGCCTAGTCAGATTGCACGGAGGGGGTCCTAGATGAATATTGCAAAAATAGTCAGAGAAGCGCGTGAGCAGAGTCGCTTGACAACCTTGGACTTTGCGACAGGCATTTTTGATGACTTTATCCAATTACACGGTGACCGTTCTTTTCGTGATGATGGTGCAGTTGTTGGTGGTATTGGCTGGCTTGGTGATCAAGCTGTAACAGTGGTTGGTATCCAAAAAGGCAAGAGTTTACAAGATAACCTCAAGCGGAATTTTGGTCAACCGCATCCAGAAGGCTACCGCAAGGCACTACGTTTGATGAAACAGGCTGAAAAGTTTGGTCGTCCAGTTGTGACCTTTATCAATACAGCAGGTGCCTATCCTGGTGTCGGCGCGGAAGAACGTGGACAGGGAGAAGCTATTGCTCGCAATCTCATGGAAATGAGTGACCTGAAAGTTCCTATTATTGCTATCATTATCGGTGAAGGTGGTTCAGGTGGTGCTCTGGCTTTGGCAGTCGCAGACCGTGTCTGGATGCTGGAAAATTCTATCTATGCCATTCTCAGTCCAGAAGGCTTTGCTTCCATTCTATGGAAGGACGGCAGTCGTGCCATGGAAGCGGCAGAACTGATGAAAATCACTTCGCATGAACTGTTAGAAATGGACGTGGTGGACAAGGTGATTTCTGAAGCAGGACTTTCTAGTAAAGAACTGATTAAGAATGTTAAAAAAGAACTCCAAGCTGAGCTAGCTCTACTTTCACAAAAACCGCTAGAAGAGTTGTTGGAAGAGCGCTATCAACGGTTTAGAAAATACTAATACTCTTCGAAAATCAAATTCAAACCACGTCAGCTTCGCCTTGCCGTACTCAAGTACTGCCTACGGCTAGCTTCCTAGTTTGCTCTTTGATTTTCATTGAGTATAATTCTTTAGAATACGCAAAAACTAGAACTGACTGCCAGTTCTAGTTTTTATGTGGTTCTTACTCTGTGCAGAGGGGAAAGTAAAAAAGTGCTTGGAAGACCAAACACCTTTTCGATTATTCATTTTCTTCAGTTACGAATTGACTGAGCAGTCCGTTGATAAAGCGGGCTGATTTTTGATCTGAAAAATTCTTAGCGAGTTCAATGGCTTCATTGACTGCTACTAGCTGAGGTGTATCAAATGATGTGATTTCAAAGATACCTAAGCGTAGTAAGTTTTTTTCGACCAAGGTCAAGCGTTCAACTGTCCAGCCTGACTTGAGGTGCTGGTTGATTTGTTTATCCAACTCGTCTTTCTGAGCTTGAACACCAGAAACCAAGTTTAGAAGAAAGGCAGGGATTTGCACATCTGCATCTTCACGGTCATGCGTGTAGGCAAAGAGACAAGCTGTTTCCATATCTGTACCGAATTCAAGGCTCATAAGAGCTTGAAAAGCACATTTACGAAGTTCACGTCTAGATTCTAATAATGGACTAGTCATTGAGGAAGTCCTCGTTAAATAAATCTTTCAACTCAGGTTTTGGTGTTTTATCTGGAACGATTCCTGCAACATGGATGTTGACAGCAGCAAGTTCCACATCAGCCATATCTCGGACAGCATCTTTGACTGCTTTTTGAATAGCAAGAGCCACTTTTGGTACTTTCACACCGTACTCAAGGTAGAGGTAGATGTCAGCAGTTAGCTCTTCATTGCTTTCTTTTAAGTAGACGCCGCGACCAAGAGAGAGTTTTGATAGGGTATCAGATACGGATTTATTTGAAAATGAGTGGACACCATCAACTTTAGCAGTTGCGATGGCAATGATTTTTTCAAGTACACGTGGAGCGATAACGATTTCGCCAAATTGTTCTTCAATTCCCATAGAATGACCTCTTTCTAGAGATTAGGCACGAGAAACGTAAGTTCCTTCTGCAGTGTTGATGATCAATTTTTGTCCAGCTTCGATGAAGTCAGGAACGTTGACAACAAGTCCAGTTTCCATAGTTGCTGGTTTACCAGAACCTGTAACAGTAGCACCTTTGATAGATGGTTGTGTTTCAGCGACTGTCAATTCAACAGTAGTTGGTACAGTTACACCGATTACTTCAGTTCCGTAGAATTGGATTTTCACATCAGAGTTTTCAAGGATGTAAAGCAATTCATTTTCAACGTTTACGACTGGGATTTCGTATTGGTCGTAAGTTTCAGTGTTCATGAAGTAGGCAGTTTCATCCATTTTATACAAGTATTGAGCTGGAACAGTTTCGATAATAGCTTGTTCGAATTTTTCTTCTGGACGGTAGCTTGTATCAAATGTAGAACCAGTACGGACATCACGCAATTTCATACGCATGATCGTGTTTCCTTTACCTGGTTTGTGGTGGCTAGCTTCCAAAACGCGGATCAATTTTCCGTCTGCAGTTTCAAATGTCATACCAGCTTTCAATTTGCTTGCTTCAATCATGTTTTTACCTCTTTAATAAATATTATTACTCTTCATTTTACCATAAAATCTTCTGGAAATAAAGCCAAAATAGTTATTGGGAGATGGTAGGGGAGAAAAAAACCAACCTCAGGGCTGGTTTCTTTTACATATTAATCTTCTTTCAACTTCGCTAATTCCTGTGCAAGTAGTTTAAGGGCAACTTGTGGGTTGGCTTGGCCTTTGGTTGCTTTCATAAGGAATCCTGTGAAGGCCTTGTCTGCGTTACGTTTGCCTGACTTGAAGTCGGCAACAGCAGCTTCGTTATCGGCAAAGACTTGGTGGATGATTGGGATCAGGATTTCAGAATCTGAGATTTGAACCATGCCTGCTTTTTCCACGTATTCACGCGCGCCACCGCCATTTTTAGCTAGGTGGACAAAGACTTTTTTGGCAATCTTAGATGAGATAGTTCCGTCTTCGATGATGGCAATCATTTCAACCAAGTTTTCTGGTGTCAACTCGATTTGTTCCAGTGTCTTGCCTTCAGCATTCAAGAATTGAGCGACTTCTCCTTGAAGCCAGTTAGAAACTTGTTTAGCATCGCCACCGAGAGCCACAGCTTTTTCAAAGAAATCAGAAGTGACTTTGTTTGCAGTCAACTGGCTAGCATCGTAGTCTGATAAACCAAGGTCAGATACATAACGCGCACGGCGTTCTTTTGGAAACTCTGGCAACTCTGTCCGCATTTCCTCGATCCACTCGTCTGAAATTTCAAAGAGAGGTAGGTCTGGTTCTGGGAAGTAGCGGTAGTCTGCAGCCCCTTCCTTGACACGCATGAGGATGGTTGCTTTGTTAGCTTCATCGTAACGGCGTGTTTCTTGGCGAATTTGACCACCTGAGCGAAGAATTTCAGCCTGGCGTTGAACTTCGTATTCAAGACCTTTACGAACGTTTGAGAAGGAGTTGAGGTTTTTCAACTCTGTCTTGGTACCGAATTTCTCTTGACCATAAGGGCGAAGAGAGATATTGGCATCCACACGCATCGAACCTTCTTCCATCTTAACATCAGAAATACCAGCGTACTGGATAACTTCCTTGAGGGCTGTTAGATAAGCATAGGCTTCTTCAGGAGAACGCATGTCAGCTTCAGATACAATCTCAATCAATGGCACCCCTTGGCGGTTGAGGTCAACGTAAGAGTAGCCGTCTGTACCGTGGGTGTTTTTACCAGCGTCTTCTTCTAGGTGGGCACGTTCGATACCGATTTTCTTAGTCGTACCGTCTTCTAGCTTGACTTCAATCCAGCCGTTATAACCGATTGGCTCATCAAACTGAGAAATTTGGTAGGCTTTAGGATTATCAGGGTAGAAGTAGTTCTTGCGGTCAAAGTGCATCTTTTTATGGATGTCCATGTTGAGGGCAAGAGCAGCCTTGATACCGGCATCGACAACACCTTTATTGAGAACTGGCAGAACTCCTGGGAAGGACCAGTCAATCACGTTAGTGTTGGCATTTTGGTCATTTCCAAAGTGGGCAGAAGTAGGTGAGAAGATTTTTGAATTGGTGTTGAGCTCTACGTGGACTTCAAGTCCAATGACTGTTTCAAAGTTCATTAGTTGTCACCTCCAAAAATCACGGGTTGTTGTTTGTGGTAGTCTGTTGTCGCCTCAAAAGCAGCAGCAGCTTGGTAAATAGTTTCCTCAGAATACTTAGGACCAATCAATTGCAGACCGACAGGTAGACCTTGAGAGAATCCAGCAGGAATCGAAATCCCTGGAAGTCCTGCCAAGTTGACTGGGATGGTCAAGAGGTCAGCCAAGTACATGGCAACTGGGTCGTGGTTGAGTGAATCCAAGTCATAGGCAACACTTGGAGCAGTTGGACCCAAAATCAAGTCGTAATCCGCGAAGACTTTTTCGAAATCTTGAATGATGAGGGTACGGACCTGTCCAGCCTTCTTATAGTAGGCATCGTAGTAACCTGATGAAAGGCTGAAAGTACCTAGCATGATACGGCGTTTCACTTCTTCACCGAAACCTTGGCTACGGCTGTTTACATAGATTTCATCAAGATTAGTCGCATCTTCTGCGCGGTAGCCGTAACGGATACCATCAAAACGTTGCAAGTTTGATGAAGCTTCTGATGAAGCGATGATGTAGTATACGGCAACTCCGTATTTAGAGTGAGGAAGGCTGACTTCTTCGACGATAGCACCCAATTTTTCAAAGTGTTTGGCTGCATTCAGAATGGTTTCCTTAACCTCTGGGTCAATCCCTTCGCCTAGATATTCCTTAGGTAAAGCAATTTTCATGCCCTTGATGTCTTGACCGATTTTTGAAGTAAAGTCGGCGATTCGGACAGGAGCAGAAGTAGAGTCTTTAGCGTCTTCGCTGGCAATAGCGTTGAGCAAGAGGGCATTTTCCTTAACAGTTGGTGCGAAAGGTCCGATTTGGTCTAATGAGCTACCAAAGGCAATGAGACCGAAACGTGAAACTGTTCCGTAGGTTGGTTTGAGACCAACGATTCCGTTGAAGGCAGCAGGTTGGCGGATAGAACCACCAGTATCAGAACCTAGTGACAAGCGGACTTGTCCTGAGGCTACGGCTGAAGCAGAACCACTTGATGAACCACCAGGAACCTTGGTCTGGTCCCAAGCATTTTTAGTGGCACCATAGTGAGAAGTTTCGCCTGAACCACCCATGGCAAATTCGTCCATGTTGGTTTTCCCAACAACAATCATGCCTTTAGCTTTTGCATTGGCAACGGCTGTTGCGTCAAAGATTGGCTCATAGTTGTAGAGCATTTTTGAGGCTGCAGTTGTGAGAATACCGTCTGTAGAGATGTTATCCTTAACAGCCAATGGAATCCCTGAGAGGACATTATCAGCATCAATTCCAGCTTCATCAATAGCCTTAGCTTGCGCAAGGGCTTGCTCCTCAGCGATGGTGACAAAAGCGTTGATAGCTGTCTCTCGAGACTTGATATCTTCAAGCGTTGCTTGGGTTAATTCTGTTGCAGAAATTTCCTTAGAGACAAGGAGATTGTGCAAGTCTTCAATGGTTTTATTGTTGAAAGTCATTAGGCATCTCCTCCATCGTCTAGGATAGCTGGTACCTTGATATAGTAGTTGTCTTTTTCAGGTACGTTTTTAAACAAGCGATCGCGGTCTGTTCCTTCTTCGGCCACATCAGGGCGGAGTACAGTCTTGCGGTTAGCCATGGTTGTAGTAGGTGCAACACCAGTTGTGTCAACTTCGGCCAGTAACTCAACCATGTCAACAATTTTAGACAAGGTAGTCGCAAAGGCAGCAGTTTCTTCTTCGGAGAATCTTAATTTTGAAAGATTGGCAACGTGTGTTACCTCTTCTTGCGTAATTTTCATCTTGCATCCTTTCGTGAAATGATGATTTTTAGTCTGTTCTATTTTACCATATTTTCCTATAAATAAGGGAGGGGGAAGTGAAAAGAAATAGAAATTGAAAAAAATGCTAAAATCCGATATAATGGAGTGTTGAAAGGAATGGTAAAATCCAATGTAAAAATCATTCTTAGCTATCGAAACAAGAAAAATAGAGAATCAAAGAAAGAGAAATTATGAATATTCAAGAAGAAATTAAGAAACGTCGTACCTTTGCCATCATCTCCCACCCAGACGCAGGGAAAACAACCATCACTGAGCAGTTGCTTTACTTTGGGGGTGAGATTCGTGAAGCTGGTACCGTAAAAGGAAAGAAAACAGGGACTTTTGCCAAGTCTGACTGGATGGATATCGAGAAACAACGTGGGATTTCGGTTACTTCATCTGTGATGCAATTTGACTACGATGGCAAGCGTGTGAATATCCTCGACACGCCAGGGCATGAGGACTTTTCAGAAGATACTTATCGTACCTTGATGGCGGTGGATGCTGCGGTCATGGTCGTGGACTCTGCCAAGGGTATCGAGGCCCAAACTAAGAAGTTGTTTGAGGTTGTCAAACACCGTGGTATTCCAGTCTTTACCTTTATGAACAAGCTAGACCGTGACGGTCGTGAGCCACTAGACCTCTTGCAAGAGTTGGAAGAAGTCTTGGGCATTGCTAGCTACCCTATGAATTGGCCGATCGGGATGGGGAAAGCTTTTGAAGGCTTGTATGACCTCTATAACCAACGCTTGGAGCTCTATAAAGGGGATGAACGTTTTGCTAGTCTTGAAGATGGGGACAAGCTTTTTGGTAGCAATCCTTTCTACGAGCAAGTCAAGGATGATATTGAGCTTTTAAATGAAGCTGGAAATGAGTTTTCAGAGGAAGCTATCCTTGCTGGAGAATTGACACCTGTCTTCTTCGGTTCAGCTTTGACAAACTTTGGTGTTCAGACCTTCCTTGAGACTTTCCTTAAGTTTGCTCCAGAACCACATGGACACAAGAAAACAGACGGTGAAGTTGTGGATCCGTACGACAAGGATTTCTCAGGATTTGTCTTTAAAATCCAAGCCAACATGGACCCTCGTCACCGTGACCGTATTGCCTTTGTCCGTATCGTATCAGGTGAATTTGAGCGTGGCATGAGTGTCAACCTGCCTCGTACTGGTAAGGGGGCTAAACTTTCGAATGTCACTCAGTTCATGGCTGAAAGTCGTGAGAATGTAACCAACGCTGTAGCAGGTGATATTATCGGTGTTTACGATACAGGTACTTATCAAGTTGGAGATACCTTGACAGTTGGCAAAAACAAATTTGAATTTGAACCCCTACCAACCTTTACACCTGAAATTTTCATGAAAGTATCTGCTAAGAATGTCATGAAGCAAAAATCTTTCCACAAGGGAATCGAGCAATTGGTGCAAGAAGGTGCCATTCAGCTTTATAAGAATTACCAAACAGGTGAGTATATGCTGGGAGCTGTTGGTCAGCTCCAGTTTGAAGTCTTTAAACACCGCATGGAAGGCGAGTACAATGCAGAAGTTGTCATGAGCCCAATGGGTAAAAAGACCGTTCGTTGGATCAAGCCTGAGGACTTGGATGAACGCATGTCGTCAAGCCGAAATATCTTGGCCAAAGACCGTTTCGACCAACCAGTCTTTCTCTTTGAAAATGACTTTGCCCTCCGTTGGTTTGCAGACAAGTATCCAGATGTAGAGTTGGAAGAGAAAATGTGACTCAGTACCAACAATTGGAACTAAAGTTCCAAATTGTTGGACGCTAGTCGCTATTTGGCGAACTAGCTAACTGCCTCACTAACTGAGTTTTACAAATGGAATCGATTTGTAAAACTCAGTGTCGTAGTGTAAAAGATAGCCTTACCAAAACGCTTTGCCGTCATAATGGGAAGGAAGCTGCCTAGCTAATTGCCTTACTAACTCATCGGCGAAAAAAGATTGTTTTCATCTCTTCGTGTCGTAATGTGAAAATCGTAAACCGTAATGGGACTTCAATTAAAATTTCCACTGGTATGGTTTTACGAACGAATGGGCGAAAATAATGGTTACGTAGAAACATATGATGGGAATAAAAAGAAATGAGATAAAGAGTGAAAGAAGAGAAAAAAGCGATTATCTTAGGCGCAGGTAATGCTCAGTATGAATAAAGTTGAGACTACGATAAAATCTCTTTGTGTTCATCATGATAATCGGAAGTTTTATATTTTTAATGATGATCTTCCACGAGAATGGTTCCAAGTGATGGAGAAAAGACTAGAAACTTTGAACAGTGAGATTGTGAACGTTCAGATTAACAGTAGGATTCTGAAAGGTTATCGTCTCCCTTTTGAGGGACTTTCTTACGCTCCCTTATTTAGGTATTTTATCCCTAAGTATGTAAGTGAGGTTCGTGTACTGTATTTAGACTCGGATATTATCGTAAGAAAACAGATAGATGAGCTGTGGGACTTGGACTTGACAGGCATCTCCTTAGTAGCAGTTAGAGATGATTTTTATACACCTATTTTCAATGCTGGTTTTTTGTTAATTAACAATGACATGTGGAGAGCAGAAAATGTCACGTAAGATCTGATTTAAGACACAAATAAAAAATCTTCCAATTCTCTGTTTCCGTGTCTGAAGGATTCTTTTCCTTTCGGTTGATAGGCCAGTAGCAGACGATTGATTTGTCTTTCAGAAAGATTGAGTTCGACACAGGCTCGTTTCTTTGTTTTTTTTCATTGGGCAATAGCTGTTATCACAAGATATTTTTTCGTTTCATTCATATTTAGTTGGATCCTTTTCATATGACTATTCTATCAAATGAGACATTTTCACGTTCGATTTACTAAAGACATTATCACATTCGAATCACAATAAATAAAAAAATCTTCCAATTCCCTTGCAAAAATGAAGAAAGTGTGATAACATAGTACGGTATGTGGTGCTAGCACATCCGCTATATTAGATCTAATAGGAGGAAAACACAAATGGCTAAAGTATGTTACTTTACAGGTCGTAAGACTGTATCAGGAAACAACCGTTCACACGCGATGAACCAAACAAAACGTGCCGTAAAACCAAACCTTCAAAAAGTTACTGTTCTTATCGATGGTAAACCTAAAAAAGTTTGGGCTTCAGCTCGTGCTTTGAAATCAGGTAAAGTTGAACGCGTTTAATAATAAAAGTAAGGAGACCTCAGGGTCTTTTTCTTTTGTCAGAGTGAAAAAATCATTTTAAAAGCAGAGTAAATATCCGCTGATACACTATTCTGCTTTTACACTCGGGCTGAAATATGATAAAATAGAGTATCAACTAGTTGAGGTAAAAAGGATGACTGTAAAAATCAATACAAAAGATGGTCAAATCGAACTAACAGATGAAGTGATTGCAACTGTCGTAGGCGGTGCAACAACTGAGATTTTTGGTGTGGTCGGTATGGCTAGTAAAAATGCCCTCAAAGATAATTTTCAAGCCCTTCTAGGTAAGGAAAATTATTCCAAAGGTGTCGTCGTAAAGGCAGCCGAAGATGGCAGCATTGCAGTTGATGTGTATACCGTGTTGAGCTACGGAACAAAGATTAGTGAAGTGTCAAAAAACATTCAAGAGCGTGTTGCCTTTAGCTTGGAAAACCAGCTTGGAATTACTGCTCAGACTGTAAATGTCTACATTCAAAATATCAAAGTTGTAGGAGAATAACCGTGTCAAAAATTACTACTAGCTTATTTCAAGAAATGGTGCAGGCTGCATCAACTCGCTTGAATAAGCAAGCTGAATATGTCAATTCATTAAACGTCTTTCCAGTTCCAGATGGAGATACTGGGACAAATATGGGGATGACCATTGAAAATGGAGCCAAAGAAGTTGCAGACAAGCCAGCTTCTACAGTTGGCGAGGTAGCGAGCATTCTTGCCAAAGGTCTTTTGATGGGTGCGCGTGGGAACTCAGGAGTTATTACATCTCAGCTTTTCCGTGGATTTTCACAAGCTATCAAGGATAAAGACGAGTTAACAGGTCAAGACTTGGCCCTTGCCTTCCAATCAGGTGTGGAAGTTGCCTATAAGGCAGTGATGAAGCCAGTTGAAGGAACGATTTTGACAGTTTCTCGTGGGGCTGCTATCGGTGCTAAGAAAAAAGCTGAGCAAACAGATGACGCTGTTGAAGTCATGCGTGCAGCTTTAGAAGGTGCTAAAACAGCTCTAGCTAAAACGCCAGACATGCTTCCAGTCTTGAAGGAAGTTGGCGTTGTGGACTCAGGTGGTCAAGGGTTGGTCTTCATCTACGAAGGTTTCCTTTCAGCCCTTACTGGCGAATATATTGCATCTGAGGACTTTGTAGCGACTCCTGCCAACATGAGTGAGATGATCAATGCAGAGCATCATAAGTCTGTGGCTGGTCATGTAGCGACTGAGGACATCACATTTGGTTATTGTACTGAAATCATGGTAGCTCTTAAACAAGGTCCAACCTATGCTAAAGATTTTGACTACGACGAATTCCGTAACTACTTGAATGAGCTTGGAGACTCTCTCCTCGTTGTCAATGATGATGAAATCGTCAAAGTCCATGTTCATACAGAAGATCCGGGACTTGTTATGCAAGAAGGACTCAAATATGGTAGCTTGGTCAAGGTAAAAGTTGACAATATGCGCAACCAACACGAAGCACAGGTTGAGAAAGAAGCTACTCAAGTTAGCAAGCCTGCTGAAGAAAAAGAGTATGCTTTGATTGCTGTAGTGGCTGGTAAAGGTCTAGCAGATATCTTCCGTTCTCAAGGTGTGGATTATGTTATCGAAGGTGGTCAAACTATGAACCCTTCAACTGAAGACTTTATCAAGGCTGTTGAACAGGTCAACGCTCGTAACATCATCTTCCTGCCAAACAACAAAAATATCTTCATGGCAGCTCAATCTGCAGCAGAAGTTTTGGAGCAACCAGCAGTAGTGGTAGAAGCTCGTACTCTTCCTCAAGGTTTGACAAGTCTTCTTGCTTTTGATCCAAGCAAGTCCATCGAAGAAAACCAAGAGCGTATGACAGCTGCTCTTAGCGATGTCGTTAGCGGAAGCGTCACAACAGCTGTACGTGATACAACCATTGATGGTTTGGAAATCCATGAAAACGATAATCTTGGTATGGTGGATGGGAAAATTCTCGTGTCAAACCCTGACATGCACCAAACCTTGACAGAAACCTTGAAACATATGTTGGATGAAGATAGTGAAATCGTAACCTTCTATGTCGGTGAAGACGGAAGCGAAGAACTTGCCAATGAAATTGCTCAAGAAATCGCAGAAGAATTCGAAGACCTTGAAGTCGAGATTCACCAAGGCCAACAACCTGTTTACCCATACCTATTTAGTGTAGAATAAGATTAATAAAGGACTGAGAAATCAGTTCTTTTTTCTTTTTTAGTAAATGAAATCGGTATCTTTTTAATAAAAACAAAAATAACATTCATAAATAAACGTTAAAATAGAAAATTCAGAAAATTTCTTCTTTTCTCTTGAAAAATTTTGAAAAAATGGTATGATAGTAACAAGTTATTTTTAAGAGGAAAGAAAGGGGAACAATGGAGAAAATCAGTTTAGAATCTCCTAAGACGGGGTCTGACCTAGTTTTGGAAACACTTCGTGATTTAGGAATTGATACCATCTTTGGCTATCCTGGTGGTGCGGTCTTGCCTTTTTATGATGCGATATATAATTTTAAAGGCATTCGCCACATTCTAGGACGCCATGAGCAAGGTTGTCTGCATGAAGCTGAAGGTTATGCCAAATCAACTGGAAAGTTGGGTGTTGCCGTCGTCACTAGCGGACCGGGAGCAACAAATGCCATTACAGGGATTGCAGATGCCATGAGCGATAGCGTTCCCCTTTTGGTCTTTACAGGTCAGGTGGCGCGAGCAGGGATTGGGAAGGATGCCTTTCAGGAGGCAGACATTGTGGGAATTACCATGCCAATCACTAAGTACAATTACCAAGTTCGTGAGACAGCTGATATCCCTCGAATCATTACGGAAGCTGTCCATATCGCAACTACAGGTCGACCAGGGCCAGTTGTAATTGATCTACCTAAAGACGTATCTGCTTTGGAAACAGACTTCATCTATTCACCAGAAGTGAATTTGCCAAGCTATCAGCCAACTCTTGAGCCAAATGATATGCAAATTAAGAAAATTTTGAAGCAATTATCCAAGGCTAAAAAGCCAGTCTTGCTAGCTGGTGGTGGGATTAGTTATGCTGAAGCTGCTGCGGAACTAAATGAATTTGCAGAGCGATATCAAATTCCAGTGGTAACCAGTCTTTTGGGACAAGGAACGATTGCAACGAGTCATCCACTCTTCCTTGGAATGGGAGGCATGCACGGGTCATTCGCAGCTAATATTGCCATGACAGAGACGGACTTTATGATTAGTATTGGCTCTCGTTTTGATGACCGTTTGACAGGAAATCCTAAGACTTTTGCTAAGAATGCTAAGGTTGCCCACATTGATATTGACCCAGCCGAGATTGGCAAGATTATCAGTGCAGATATTCCAGTAGTTGGAGATGCTAAGAAAGCCTTGCAAATGTTGCTGGCAGAACCTACAGTTCATAACAATACTGAAAAATGGATTGAAAAAGTCACTAAAGATAAGAACCGCGTTCGTTCTTATGATAAGAAAGAGCGTGTGGTTCAGCCGCAAGCTGTTATTGAACGAATTGGTGAATTGACGAATGGAGATGCCATTGTAGTAACAGACGTTGGTCAACACCAAATGTGGACAGCTCAGTATTATCCCTACCAAAATGAACGTCAGTTAGTGACTTCAGGTGGTTTAGGAACCATGGGATTCGGAATTCCAGCAGCAATCGGTGCTAAAATTGCCAACCCAGATAAGGAAGTTGTCTTGTTTGTTGGGGATGGTGGTTTCCAAATGACTAACCAGGAATTGGCTATTTTGAACATTTACAAGGTGCCAATCAAGGTGGTTATGCTGAACAACCACTCGCTTGGAATGGTTCGCCAATGGCAGGAATCCTTCTATGAAGGTAGAACGTCAGAGTCAGTCTTTGATACCCTTCCTGATTTCCAATTGATGGCACAGGCTTATGGCATTAAAAACTATAAGTTTGACAATCCTGAGACCTTGGCTCAAGACCTTGAAGTCATCACTGAGGATGTTCCTATGCTAATCGAGGTAGATATTTCTCGTAAGGAGCAGGTGTTGCCAATGGTGCCAGCTGGTAAGAGTAATCATGAGATGTTGGGGGTGAAGTTCCATGCGTAGAATGTTAACAGCAAAACTACAAAATCGATCAGGAGTCCTCAATCGCTTTACTGGCGTTCTGTCTCGTCGTCAGGTCAATATCGAAAGTATCTCTGTTGGAGCAACAGAAGATCCGAATGTATCGCGCATCACCATTATTATTGATGTAGCTTCACATGATGAAGTGGAGCAAATCATCAAGCAACTCAATCGTCAGATTGATGTGATTCGCATTCGAGATATTACAGACAAGCCTCATTTGGAGCGTGAGGTGATTTTGGTTAAGATGTCAGCACCAGCTGAGAAGCGAGCTGAGATTCTAGCAATTATTCAACCTTTCCGTGCAACAGTGGTAGACGTAGCGCCAAGCTCGATTACCATTCAGATGACAGGAAATGCTGAAAAGAGTGAAGCTCTATTGCGAGTCATTCGACCATACGGTATTCGCAATATCGCTCGTACGGGTGCAACTGGATTTACCCGCGATTAAAAATCCAACTTAAATTTGTTAAACCAGCCTAAAAGGCAATAAATAATAGAAAAGAGAGAAAAACTATGGCAGTTCAAATGGAATACGAAAAAGATGTTAAAGTAGCAGCACTTGACGGTAAAAAAATTGCCGTTATCGGTTATGGTTCACAAGGACATGCGCATGCTCAAAACTTGCGTGATTCAGGTCGTGACGTTATTATCGGTGTACGTCCAGGTAAATCTTTTGATAAAGCAAAAGAAGATGGATTTGACACTTACACAGTAGCAGAAGCTACTAAATTGGCTGACGTTATCATGATTTTGGCACCAGACGAAATCCAACAAGAATTGTACGAAGCAGAAATCGCTCCAAACTTGGAAGCTGGAAACGCAGTTGGATTTGCTCATGGTTTCAATATCCACTTTGAGTTTATCAAAGTTCCTGCGGATGTAGATGTCTTTATGTGTGCTCCTAAAGGACCAGGACACTTGGTACGCCGTACTTACGAAGAAGGATTTGGTGTACCAGCTCTTTACGCAGTATACCAAGATGCAACAGGAAATGCAAAAAACATTGCTATGGACTGGTGTAAAGGTGTTGGAGCAGCTCGTGTAGGTCTTCTTGAAACAACATATAAAGAAGAAACTGAAGAAGATTTGTTTGGTGAACAAGCTGTACTTTGTGGTGGTTTGACTGCCCTTATCGAAGCAGGTTTCGAAGTCTTGACAGAAGCAGGTTACGCTCCAGAATTGGCTTACTTTGAAGTTCTTCACGAAATGAAATTGATCGTTGATTTGATCTACGAAGGTGGATTCAAGAAAATGCGTCAATCTATTTCAAACACTGCTGAATACGGTGACTATGTATCAGGTCCACGTGTAATCACTGAACAAGTTAAAGAAAATATGAAGGCTGTCTTGGCAGACATCCAAAATGGTAAATTTGCAAATGACTTTGTAAATGACTATAAAGCTGGACGTCCAAAATTGACTGCTTACCGTGAACAAGCAGCTAACCTTGAAATTGAAAAAGTTGGTGCAGAATTGCGTAAAGCAATGCCATTCGTTGGTAAAAACGACGATGATGCATTTAAAATCTATAACTAATTAGAAAGCAAAGAATTTTGCTAAAATAGTAGCTTCAACTATTCGTGGGATATTAGATGTACTTATTTAGGAGTTGAAATCATATGAATATTACCAATTTGTTTTCTATCAAGACAGGATGTGATGAAACTGATAGGCAACTGCAAAAATTATTTTTTCAGTTGGATTTACAATTGGGAGAATTGACAGATCAACTAAGAAAATTAGATTCTAATTTTGTTCCTCGTAGTCAATTTGTAGACACGTTGGATTTGAATGATGTAGAATATAAAGAAATTTTAAACTATTTTATCTTCCATCGTAATGAGAGTGAAGAAAGTTTGGCAGAATGGTTATATGATTGGATTTCTACAAATCGTTATGAACTTCCTAAAGAGTTTTCAATTCGTATGGCTCATAAATATCATGAAAGTGTTGCTGAAGTTTTTGGAGATGAATAACTAAAAAAACAGTCATTAGTGACTGTTTTTTATAGAAAAAGAGGTTTTATATGTTAAGTTCAAAAGATATTATCAAGGCTCACAAGGTCTTGAACGGTGTGGTTGTGAATACACCGCTTGATTATGACCATTATTTATCGGAGAAGTATGGTGCTAAGATTTATTTGAAAAAGGAAAATGCCCAGCGTGTTCGCTCTTTTAAAATTCGTGGTGCCTATTATGCTATTTCTCAGCTCAGCAAGGAAGAGCGTGAGCGTGGGGTAGTCTGTGCCTCTGCGGGAAATCATGCGCAGGGAGTAGCTTATACCTGTAATGAAATGAAAATTCCTGCTACTATTTTTATGCCCATTACTACTCCGCAACAAAAGATTGGTCAAGTTCGCTTTTTTGGTGGGGATTTTGTAACTATTAAACTAGTTGGAGATACCTTTGATGCCTCAGCTAAAGCAGCTCAAGAATTTACAGTCTCTGAAAATCGTACCTTTATTGATCCCTTTGATGATGCTCATGTCCAAGCAGGTCAAGGGACTGTTGCTTATGAGATTTTAGAAGAAGCTCGAAAAGAATCGATTGATTTTGATGCTGTCTTAGTTCCTGTTGGAGGTGGTGGTCTCATTGCTGGGGTTTCTACTTATATTAAGGAAACAAGTCCAGAGATTGAAGTCATTGGGGTAGAGGCTAATGGAGCGCGTTCTATGAAGGCTGCTTTTGAAGCTGGTGGTCCAGTCAAACTCAAAGAAATTGACAAATTTGCGGATGGGATTGCTGTGCAAAAGGTAGGACAGTTGACCTATGAGGCAACTCGTCAACATGTTCAAACTTTGGTAGGTGTCGATGAGGGATTGATTTCTGAAACCTTGATTGACCTTTACTCTAAACAAGGGATTGTTGCAGAACCTGCTGGAGCAGCTAGTATCGCCTCTCTAGAGGTTTTAGCTGAATATATCAAGGGGAAAACCATTTGTTGTATCATTTCTGGAGGGAATAATGACATCAACCGTATGCCAGAAATGGAAGAGCGTGCCTTGATTTATGATGGGATCAAGCATTATTTTGTGGTCAACTTCCCACAGCGTCCAGGAGCTTTGCGTGAATTTGTAAATGATATCCTGGGGCCAAATGATGATATCACACGTTTTGAGTACATCAAACGAGCTAGTAAGGGAACAGGTCCAGTATTGATCGGAATCGCCTTAGCGGATAAGCATGATTATGCAGGTTTAATCCGTAGAATGGAAGGTTTTGATCCGGCTTATATTAACTTAAATGGTAATGAAACGCTTTATAATATGCTTGTCTGAGGACTAATAAAAAAATATCATATTATTTGCACAACTGATGTATAGGTGCTATAATGAAGATGAAGAAAGGGGGCGATTCCTATGGTTTTAGGAAACTTATCGTGCAATTCTTACTTCTGTTCATTATAGCACTTATGATGTTTGGCTCAGATTTCCATCCTTCATTTTGATTTCCCATCTATTTTGAAAAGTAAACTCACACGGTCTTTAAGATGTGATTTGCTTTCTTTTTGCTGACAAATATATCATATTAAAAGGATATATGAGCAACTGACTGAGCTTATCTGTCTTGTCATCTTTATTAAGGATGGTTTAGAGAATCGGGTGTTTGGTTTTAGGCTAGCACCTCAATATCCAAATGCGTGATGAGTTTGAATAATATAAGGAATAACTATCTATCAGATGATTTATTGAGGAAGAAAGATAGGAGTTTTTGAGCTAGTGAAGGCTTTGATTTCTAAAGGTTAGGGCTGTCATCTTCAGTTCTTAAATCGAAGAAATAAGCTATCTTACGGAAATAGGGAAGCATTTTTTAAAAGCTTGAATAATTTTGCACCTCAAGAGGGTAATAATACAATATTTTTATTAGCAAATATTTATGGTGTAGAGGCTAGCAAAACCTATATATTATCGGTTTTAAAAAGGAAGTAAGAAAATTCTGAACTAATTATTTTCGTTGAATATATGTTTTTTTATTGACAAAAGTAGTAAAAACGTATACAATTAAATATTGTAAAGAAGAAAATAGGAGAAAAACATGGCTAAGTCAAACTTTGAAAAAGTAGAATCAGTTGTTGGCTGGGTTCGTGATAAGAAAATCACAGGCTACCGTATCTCTAAAGAAACGAATGCGCGTGAAATGTCTATCATTGCTCTGGCGCAGGGTCGTGCAAAAGTAAAAAATATTTCATTTGAAACAGCCCTAGGCCTAATTGATTTCTATGAAAAAAATCATGAAAAATTTGAAGATTAATCTTTGGATAACGGCGGATTCTTGACCCTCAAGTAGTAGAGATAGAGAATCTGCCTTTTCATTTTGAACAGCAAAAAGACTGCACAGTTGATGCAGCCTTTTCTTTTTATTTGAGATAGCGTTGAAGGAACTCTTTTGTACGGTCTTCTTTAGGATTGGTGAAGAGGTCTTCTGGTTTACCTTCTTCAGCAATCACACCTTTATCCATAAAGATAACACGGTGAGAGACATCACGGGCGAATTCCATTTCGTGGGTTACGACAATCATAGTCAAGCCTTCCTGAGCCAGATCCTGCATGATTTTGAGGACCTCTCCAACCATTTCTGGATCGAGAGCTGATGTTGGTTCATCAAAGAGAATGGCGTCAGGATTCATGGAAAGGGCACGAGCGATGGCTACACGTTGTTTTTGACCACCTGAGAGTTGTTTTGGTTTCGCTTGCCAGTAGCGTTCTCCCATGCCGACCTTTTCAAGGTTTTCTTTGGCAATCTTTTCAGCTTCTGTACGTTCGCGTTTAAGAACAGTTGTCTGAGCGACAATTGTGTTTTCAAGCACGTTGAGATTTTCAAAGAGGTTAAAGGATTGGAAAACCATCCCCAACTTTTCACGGTATTGCGTGAGGTCATAGCCTTTTTCGAGGACGTTTTGTCCATGGTAAAGGATTTGTCCATCAGTTGGTGTTTCAAGTAGGTTAATAGAGCGTAGGAAGGTTGATTTTCCGCTTCCAGAGCTTCCGATGATAGAGATTACCTCTCCCTTATGGACGGTGAGAGAAATGTCTTTTAGCACTTCGTTTTGTCCATAGGATTTTTTGAGGTGTTTAATTTCAAGGATTGCTTGGGTCATTATTTCAAATCCTCCGTTTGCATTTGGTTAGCACCTGTAGTATAGGTATCCATGTCCATGCGGCATTCGATGAAGCGTAGGATACGTGTTACGGTGAAGGTGAGGACAAAGTAAATCACGGCGATGATTGTAAATGTCTGGAAGTATTGATAGGTTTGTGTTGCCACGGTATTTCCTGAGAAATAAAGTTCGACAACAGAGATAACGTTCAATACAGATGTATCTTTGATATTGATGACAAATTCATTACCAGTTGCTGGTAGGATATTGCGGACAACCTGAGGTAGGACAATCTTACGCATGGTTTGGTTATGAGTCATACCAAGAGCAGTCGCAGCTTCAAATTGTCCCTTGTCAACTGCCAGGATACCACCACGGACGATTTCAGTCATGTAGGCACCGGTGTTGATTGAAACGATGAAGATAGCAGCTAGTGTACGGTCAAGGTTGATACCGAAAGCTTGGGCAGTTCCATAGTAGATAACCATCGATTGAACAATCATTGGTGTACCACGGAAAATTTCGATATAGACATTGAGGATCCAACCGACTAGTTTTTGTAGGCCGTAGATAGCTTTATTTTCAGAGAGGGGAGCAGTACGGAAAACACCAATGGCAAGGCCGATAATGAGACCTATGATGGTTCCGACGATAGAGATTAAAAGAGTGATACCAGCACCACGCAAGAGTTGTTGCCAGTTTTCAGAAAGAATTTTAGTGACTTGGCTAAAGAAACTACTGCTAGTCTCTTCAGTTGTTGTAGCTTCGGCAGGTTGTTCCTTGATCATACGATCCATCAAGGCAACTTGGTCGTCTTTTGAAATGGTTTCAATGCTGGCATTGATTTGGCTAATACGATTGTCATCTTTACGAAGTCCAATGGCGATAGCTGTATCTTCTTCCCCAGTTTTGAAACCTGGTTCTACTTGAACCATCTTGAACTTAGAGTTAGCAGCTTCAGCAGTCAGTGCTTCTGGGCGTTCAGAAACATAAGCATCGATAACACCAGCCTCAAGTGCTTGGCGCATTTGAGCGAAGTCTCCCATGGCAGTTTCTTTTTTAGCACCTGGGATTTGTGCAATCAAGTCATAAAGATAGACACCTTGTTGAGAAGTGATTTTCGCACCATTAAAGTCATCCAAAGATTTAGCACTTGCGTAGGCAGAATCTTTTTTGATAAGCAAAACTGGTTCGCTAGTGTAGTAACTGCTTGAAAAGGCAATTTCTTGTTTGCGTTCGGCAGTTGGACTCATACCTGCGATAATCATGTCAATCTTACCAGAAGTAAGGGCAGGAACTAGACCTTCCCACTTTGTTTTAACAACCAAAGGTTCTTTCCCTAAATCCTTAGCGATTTTCTTGGCGATTTGAACATCGTATCCGTTAGCATACTGGTTAGTCCCATCGATTTTGACAGCCCCATTGCTATCATCATCCTGAGTCCAGTTAAAGGGAGCATATGCTGCTTCCATCCCGATGCGTAAATATTCATCGGCTTGGGCAACATTGACAAGTCCCAGCATCAGTAAGAGACTTGTGAAAATAGATAAGTATATTTTTCTCATGATTTCTCCTATTTCTAATCTATTAAAAAATAACTGTCTCCTATTTTATCGAAAAAAACTCTATTTTTCAATACAGGTAAGCCCTTACTTGAGAAAAAATGATATAATGATAGCAAAGATAAAAAGGGGGCTTAGTTGATGAAAAAAACTTTTTTCTTATTTGTTTTAGGCTTGTTTTGCCTTCTGCCACTCTCTGTTTTTGCCATTGATTTCAAGATAAACTCTTATCAAGGAGATTTGTATATTCATGCAGACAATACGGCAGAATTTAGACAAAAGATAGTTTATCAGTTTGAGGAGGACTTTAAGGGCCAAATCGTGGGACTTGGACGTGCTGGCAAGATGCCTAGTGGATTTGACATTGATCCTCATCCAAAGGTTCAGGCCGCGAAAAACGGTGCAGAACTGATAGATGTTACGAGCGAAGTGATAGAAGGAGCAGATGGTTATACTGTTAAAATTTATAATCCAGGTCAAGAAGGCGACATAGTTGAAGTTGACCTCACCTGGAACTTAAAAAATTTGCTTTTTCTATATGATGACATTGCTGAATTAAATTGGCAACCTTTAACAGATAGTTCAGGGACTATTGGAAAGTTTGAATTTCATGTAAGGGGAGATAAGGGGTCTGAAAAACTCTTTTTCCATACAGGGAAACTCTTTAGAGAGGGAACGGTTGAAAATAGTAACCTTAATTATACTATTCGTTTAGACAATCTTCCGTCTAAGCGTGGAGTTGAATTGCATGCCTATTGGCCTCGAACTGATTTTGCTAGCGCTAGGGATCAGGGCTTGAAAGGGAGTCGTTTAGAAGAGTTTAATAAGATAGAAGACTCGATTGTTAGAGAAAAAGATCAGAGTATGCAGCTCGTCACTTGGGTGTTTCCTTTGATACTTTCCATTTCCTTGTTATTGAGCGTCTGCTTCTATGTCATTTATAGAAGAAAGACCACTCCTTCAGTCAAATATGCCAAAAATCATCGTCTCTATGAACCACCAATGGAATTAGAGCCTATGGTTTTATCAGAAGCTGTCTACTCGACCTCCTTGGAGGAAGTGAGCCCTCTAACCAAAGGAGCTGGAAAATTCACCTTTGACCAACTTATTCAAGCTACCTTGCTAGATGTGATAGACCGTGGGAATGTCTCTATCATTTCAGAAGGAGATGCAGTTGGATTGAGGCTAGTAAAAGAAGATGGTTTGTCAAGCTTTGAGAAAGACTGTCTAAATTTGGCTTTTTCAGGCAAAAAAGAAGAAACTCTTTCCAATTTGTTTGCGGATTACAAGGTATCTGATAGTCTTTATCGTAGAGCAAAAGTCTCTGATGAAAAAAGGATTCAAGCAAGAGGGCTTCAACTCAAATCTTCTTTTGAAGAAGTATTGAACCAGATGCAAGAAGGAGTGAGAAGTCGAGTTTCCTTCTGGGGGCTTCCGGATTACTATCGTCCTTTAACTGGTGGGGAAAAGGCCTTGCAAGTGAGTATGGGTGCCTTGACTATCCTGCCCCTATTTATCGGATTTGGTTTGTTCTTGTACAGTTTGGATGTTTATGGCTATCTTTACCTCCTCTTGCCAATACTTGGTTTTCTAGGTTTGGTTTTGGCTGTTTTCTATTATTGGAAGCTTCGATTAGATAATCGTGATGGTGTCCTAAATGAAGCAGGAGCAGAAGTATACTATCTCTGGACCAGTTTTGAAAATATGTTGCGTGAGATTGCACGATTGGATCAGGCTGAGTTGGAAAGTATTGTGGTCTGGAATCGCCTCTTGGTCTATGCTACCCTATTTGGCTATGCGGACAAGGTTAGTCATTTGATGAAGGTTCATCAGATTCAAGTGGAAAATCCAGATATCAATCTCTATGTAGCTTATGGCTGGCACAGTATGTTTTATCATTCAAGCGCGCAAATGAGCCATTATGCTAGTGTCGCAAATACAGCAAGTACCTACTCCGTATCTTCTGGAAGTGGAAGTTCTGGCGGTGGCTTCTCTGGAGGCGGAGGTGGCGGCAGTATCGGCGCCTTTTAAAGAGAGCTATCACTGGCTGAAAAAATATGCTATAATGGAAGATAGAAAAAGGAGTAATCTATGTATCTTATTGAAATTTTAAAATCTATCTTCTTCGGTATTGTTGAAGGAATTACGGAATGGTTGCCGATTTCCAGTACAGGTCACTTGATTTTAGCAGAGGAATTTATCCAATACCAAAATCAGAATGAGGCCTTTATGTCTATGTTTAATGTCGTGATTCAGCTTGGCGCTATTTTAGCAGTCATGGTCATTTATTTTAACAAGCTCAATCCTTTCAAACCGACTAAGGATAAGCAGGAAGTTCGTAAGACTTGGAGACTATGGTTGAAGGTCTTGATTGCTACTTTACCTTTACTTGGTGTCTTTAAGTTTGATGATTGGTTTGATACCCACTTCCATAATATGGTTTCTGTTGCTCTCATGTTGATTATCTACGGGATTGCCTTTATTTATTTGGAAAAGCGCAATAAGGCGCGTGCTATCGAACCAAGTGTAACAGAGTTGGACAAGCTTCCTTATACGACAGCCTTCTATATCGGACTCTTCCAAGTTCTTGCTCTTTTACCAGGGACTAGCCGTTCTGGGGCAACGATTGTCGGTGGTTTGTTAAATGGAACCAGTCGTTCTGTTGTGACAGAATTTACCTTCTATCTAGGGATTCCTGTTATGTTTGGAGCTAGCGCCTTAAAGATTTTCAAATTTGTAAAAGCAGGACAGCTCCTGAGCTTTGGGCAATTGTTCTTGCTCTTGGTTGCGATGGGAGTCGCTTTTGCAGTTAGTATGGTGGCTATTCGCTTTTTGACCAGCTATGTGAAAAAACACGATTTTACCCTTTTTGGTAAATACCGCATCGTGCTTGGTAGTGTTTTGCTACTTTACAGTTTTGTCCGTTTATTTGTATAAGAAAAACCTTGAAGGGGCAACTCTTCAAGGTTTTATACTCTTCGAAAATCTCTTCAAACCACGTCAGCTTCGCCTTGCCGTACTCAAGTACAGCCTGCGGCTAGCTTTCTAGTTTGCTCTTTGATTTTCATTGAGTATTAAAATCCAGTCACGGTAATCCCTAGCAGGCGGACACCTCTTTCTTTCTCGCTTAATTCTTCATAGAGTTGTAGGGCTATTTGGCTTATCTGGCTAGCATCCTGTGTTTTTTGAGAAAGACTTTTTCGTTTAGTAAGAGTTGAAAAGTCCTCGTAGCGGATTTTCAGAATGACAATTTTTCCAGATTTTTCTTGTTGATTGAGATTGAGAGCGACTCGTTCTGATAGGAGAGTCAGCTCTTTTTTGATGTCTTCCTCGGCACGGAGAATCTTCCCGTAGGTTTTCTCCTTCCCGATTGATTTACGGATGCGATTGGATTTGACGGGGGAATTGTGAATACCACGAGCCTTTCGATAAAGGTCATAGCCCAGTCTGCCAAAGCGGTCTATTAGGGTTACTTCAGGGACTTCAAGCAAATCAGCGCCGGTAAAAACACCCATTTGATGAAGTCTTTCCACTGTCTTTTTTCCTACTCCATGAAACTTGGAAATATCCATTTGTTTTAGAAAGTCCTCAGCCTGGTCAGGTAGAATCACTGTCAGACCATGTGGCTTTTGATAATCACTGGCCATTTTAGCTAAGAATTTGTTGTAAGAAACGCCAGCAGAAGCAGTTAGATGGAGTTCTTGCCAGATATCCTCTTGAATGAGGCGAGCGATTTTGACCGCTGACTTGATACCGAGTTTATTTTCTGTTACATCCAAATAGGCTTCGTCAATGCTCATAGGTTCTATTAAATCTGTATAGCGCTTAAAAATAGCTCGGATCTGGAGTCCTACAGATTTGTATTTCTCATAATTTCCTGAGATGAAGACGGCCTGGGGACAACGTTCATAGGCTTCCTTAGAGCTCATAGCTGAATGGACACCAAAAGCTCGCGCCTCATAGCTACAAGTGGAAACGACACCACGCCCACCTGTTTGCCGAGGGTTGCTTCCGATAATGACAGGTTTTCCTCTGAGTTTAGGATTATCCCTGATTTCTACCGCAGCAAAAAAGGCGTCCATGTCAATATGGATGATTTTTCTTGACAAATCATTTAACAAAGGAAAAATCAACATGCCTATCCCCCCTTTTTACCGCTTATTTTCTTTTATTATACCCTTTTTTCTGAAAAAAGGAAAAAAGGACTTTATTTTTTCAAAAATATAATACAGTTTGGGATAAAACGCAGACTGTTTTAGAAAAGAAAGTGTAAAAATAGGGATTTATCACTTGTTGAAAACGATTACTGTATGGTATACTTGTATCATGAATGTAACAGATGACTGTTACTAGAAAGAAAAAAGAGGACATTAACATGGTTGTTAAGACAGTTGTTGAAGCACAAGATATTTTTGATAAAGCTTGGGAAGGCTTCAAAGGCGTAGATTGGAAAGAAAAAGCAAGTGTATCACGCTTTGTACAAGCTAACTACACACCTTACGATGGAGACGAAAGCTTCCTTGCTGGACCAACAGAACGTTCACTTCACATCAAAAAAATTGTAGAGGAAACTAAGGCTCACTACGAAGAAACTCGTTTCCCAATGGACACTCGTCCAACATCTATCGCTGATATTCCAGCAGGATTTATCGACAAAGAAAACGAAGTTATCTTCGGTATCCAAAACGATGAACTCTTCAAATTGAACTTCATGCCAAAAGGTGGTATCCGTATGGCTGAAACTACTTTGAAAGAAAATGGATACGAACCAGACCCAGCTGTTCACGAAATCTTTACTAAATACGTAACAACAGTTAACGACGGTATCTTCCGCGCTTACACTTCAAACATTCGTCGCGCTCGTCACGCACACACTGTAACTGGTCTTCCAGATGCATACTCACGCGGACGTATCATCGGTGTTTACGCACGTCTTGCTCTTTACGGTGCAGACTACTTGATGCAAGAAAAAGTAAACGACTGGAATGCAATCGAAGAAATCGATGAAGAAACAATCCGTCTTCGTGAAGAAATCAACCTTCAATACCAAGCATTGCAACAAGTTGTTCGCTTGGGTGACCTTTACGGAGTTGACGTTCGCAAACCAGCGATGAACGTTAAAGAAGCAATCCAATGGGTTAACATCGCCTTCATGTCTGTCTGCCGTGTTATCAACGGTGCTGCTACATCTCTAGGACGTGTGCCAATTGTACTTGACATCTTTGCAGAACGTGACCTTGCTCGTGGTACATTTACTGAATCAGAAATCCAAGAATTCGTTGATGATTTCGTTATGAAACTTCGTACAGTTAAATTTGCTCGTACAAAAGCTTACGACCAATTGTACTCAGGTGACCCAACTTTCATCACAACTTCTATGGCAGGTATGGGTAACGACGGTCGTCACCGTGTTACTAAGATGGACTACCGTTTCTTGAACACTCTTGACAACATCGGTAACTCTCCAGAACCAAACTTGACAGTTCTTTGGACTGATAAATTGCCATACAACTTCCGTCGCTACTGTATGCACATGAGCCACAAACACTCTTCTATCCAATACGAAGGTGTTACAACAATGGCTAAAGACGGATATGGTGAAATGAGCTGTATCTCATGCTGTGTGTCTCCACTTGACCCAGAAAATGAAGAACAACGCCACAATATTCAGTACTTCGGTGCGCGTGTAAACGTATTGAAAGCCCTTCTTACTGGTTTGAACGGTGGTTATGACGATGTTCACAAAGACTACAAAGTATTTGACATCGAACCAATCCGTGACGAAGTTCTTGAATTTGAATCCGTTAAAGAAAACTTTGAAAAATCTCTTGACTGGTTGACTGACACTTACGTAGATGCTTTGAACATCATCCACTACATGACTGACAAGTACAACTACGAAGCTGTTCAAATGGCTTTCTTACCAACTAAACAACGTGCAAACATGGGATTCGGTATCTGTGGATTCGCTAACACTGTTGATACATTGTCAGCTATCAAGTATGCTACAGTTAAACCAATCCGTGATGAAAATGGCTATATCTACGATTACGAAACAATCGGTGAATACCCACGTTGGGGTGAAGATGACCCACGTTCAAACGAATTGGCAGAATGGTTGATCGAAGCATATACTACTCGTCTACGTAGCCACAAACTTTACAAAGACGCAGAAGCTACTGTATCACTATTGACAATCACATCTAACGTTGCTTACTCTAAACAAACTGGTAACTCACCAGTCCACAAAGGTGTATACCTCAACGAAGATGGTTCTGTGAACTTGTCTAAACTTGAATTCTTCTCACCAGGTGCTAACCCATCTAACAAAGCTAAAGGTGGCTGGTTGCAAAACTTGAACTCACTTTCTAGCCTTGACTTTAGTTACGCAGCTGACGGTATCTCATTGACTACACAAGTATCACCTCGCGCTCTTGGTAAGACTCGTGACGAACAAGTTGATAACTTGGTAACAATCCTTGATGGTTACTTTGAAAACGGTGGACAACACGTTAACTTGAACGTTATGGACTTGAACGATGTTTACGAAAAGATCATGTCAGGTGAAGATGTTATCGTACGTATCTCTGGATACTGTGTAAACACTAAATACCTCACTCCAGAACAAAAAACTGAATTGACACAACGTGTCTTCCACGAAGTTCTTTCAATGGATGACGCCTTGGATGCATTGAGCTAATCAAGTTCTTGAATAATGAAATAAGGAACCCTCGGTCAGTCGACCGAGGGTTGTTTTTTGGGATCTTAAATTCCTTAAGTCAGGTACTGAAATGTCTGACCGGGATTCAAAGATACTTGTTGAGTTGCGGGAGGTATTTGATACTCAATGAAAATCAAAGAGCAAACTAGCCGCAGGTTGCTCAAAGCACCGCTTTGAGGTTGTAGATAAGACTGACAAAGTCAGTCACACATATACGGCAAGGCGAAGCTGACGTGGTTTGAATTTTATTTTCGAAGAGTATGAAAATAAAAACACCACACTTTGTAAGACACAAGGTGTGGTTGTATTTTATCTCTTAGACCAAGTTCTCTTCATAAAGAGAAGGAGGATTGGGTAAATCTCCAAACGACCTGCAATCATTGCAAAGGAGAGGAGAATTTTTGAGATGGGACTAAAGATTGAGAAACTAGAAGTGTTTCCTAGGATAGGCCCGATATTATTGAAGCAGCTAAAGACAGCACTGGTAACGACTAGGAAATCATTGCTATCTAGGCTGACAATAAAGATAAGTGCTAGCAAAATCATAGCATAGATGACAAAGTACTTGAGAATCTTATGCTGGGTATCTTTATCAATCACCGTTTTATTAACATGGAGGGTCAAAACACGGTGGGGCGATAGGATTGACAAAATCTGGTTTTTGGCAATTTTTGAAAGGATGAGGCCTCGAATAACCTTGAGTCCACCTGCGGTTGATCCAGCAGAGCCACCGATTGCCATGAGAAAGAGGAGGATAAACTGGGAGAAGAGGGGCCAGTTGGTAATATCTCCATATCCAAAACCAGTTGTTGTAATGATGTTGGAAACTTGGAAGAAGGCCATTTCAAAGCTCTTTGAAAATCCTGGGTAGAGATAGAGGGTATTAAGGCTAATCAAGCCTGTAGAAACCAGCACGATGACCAAGTAAGCCCTAAGCTCTTCATCTCTAAAGAAGGCCTTGATGCGACGGAGCATAAGGAAGTAGTAGAGATTGAAATTTACCCCAAAAACTAGAACTCCTATACTAACTAGATAGGTAATCAGTGAGCTACCATAGTGAGCAATTCCGTCGTTATAGACGGTAAATCCTCCTGTACCTGCTGTTCCCATGGCAATGACAAAACTATCAAATAGGGGCATACCAGCTAGATAATAGATGATGACAAAGAGGGAGAAGAGAGCTAGATAAAGGAGATAGAGAATCTGGGCAGTATTTTTGAGTTTGGATACAACCTTACCGAAGACGGGACCAGGAACCTCAGCCTTCATCACTTCTAGGTGGCTATTCTTGGTATTATCCATAATAGCCAGTGCGAAAACGAGCACTCCCATTCCTCCAATCAAGTGGGTAAAACTTCGCCAGAAGAGGAGGGAACGGCTGAGAACCGAAATGTCGTTCAAGATACTTGCTCCAGTAGTTGTAAACCCAGAACTGATTTCAAAAAAGGCATCGATAACGCTAGGGATTTGTCCAGCAAAAACAAAGGGGAGACCGCCAAAGAAAGACCAAAGGATCCAGCAGAGGGCAACAATTAAGATTCCCTCCTTGGTATAAATACGTTGATTTTTTGGCTTTTGTAAAATTCCTGAACCGCCTAGTAATACGAGAATCCCAATCGTTGTAAAGAGGGCTGTAAAGACTTGGCTCGATTCACGGTAATAGACAGCGACAGACACAGGAACCAAAAGAAGAACGGCTTCAATCAAAAGTAACTTTGAAAGGAGGTAGCGAATCATACTTTTATTCATTTCTTACCTCGCGATCAAGTCATAAATCTTGGTGATGTTTGGCAACAAAGTTGTTACTAGGAGCTTATCTCCAACTTCCAACATATCCTCCCCAGTTGGGAAAATAGTCTTGCCCTTTCGAATGATGGCTGCAATAAGAACCCCTTTTTTCAGTTTGAGTTGAGAAAGAGGTTTGGCAGTCATTTTATTGGCTTCCTTGATATGGAATTGTAGGGTTTCGATTTGGCCATTGGCTAGATGGTGCATGGCTTGAAGGTCTGAATACTGGGCATTAACCCGACCACGAATAAAGTGCATGATTGTATCTACAGCGATGCTTTTAGGTGTGATAATACTTGAAAAATCAGGCGCATTGATAATCTCGAGGAGACTGGTACGATTGACCTTGGTAATATTTTTCTGTACACCTACCCTGTCAAGGAACATAGAGGTAATCAGATTTTCCTCATCGACTCCTGTTAGAGTCGCAACGGCATCATAGTGTTGAGCACTTTCTTCCAGCAGGATATCTTTTGCGGTACCATCTCCTTGAACGATATGAAGATTTGGGAACTTCTCGCTAAAGAAACTAGCGATTTCAGAATTGATTTCAATGACCTTGGTATCGATACGACTGTCTTTGAGAATGCCTAGTAGATAATAGGCAATTCTACCTGCACCGACGATGAGAAGACTCTTCACAGCACGAGACTTGAAATAATTATGGAAGAGCATCATATCAACACGGTTACCAGTGACAAAGATTCTGTCTTTATCCTGTACAGTCATGTCACCGCTTGGGATGATAATTTGATGATCTCTTTCTATCGCACAGACAATGACATTGCCAAATTTTTTCCGAAAATCAGAAATGGGCATTTGGCAAAGACCACTGGAGGATTTAACAGTGAATTCCATCAAGCTGACCCGTCCACCAAAGAAACGTTCGACAGAGAGGGCGTTGGGGAAGTCAATGATATTCGCGATAGCGCGGGCAGCCAAGAGCTCAGGATTAACGATAAGAGAAAAACCGAGAATATTCTTTTCTTTGAAATAAGAGTTAGAATATTCAGGGTTCCGCACCCGAACGATGGTCTCTTTAGCTCCCATTTTTTTGGCTAGAACGGCTGCGATCATGTTCACTTCATCGTATTCAGTCAGGGCGATAAAGATATCACAATCCTGGACACTGGCTTGCTCAAGGATGGTAAAATCGGCCCCGTTACCAAGGATACCCATGATATCAAAGCGATTAACAATATGATTGAGGACAGCTTCGTCTTGCTCAATTAGCAAAACATCATGCTTTTCTGCAACCAAGGAGCGACAGAGGGCAAAACCAACTTTTCCCCCTCCGACAAGGATAATTTTCATATTAAAACCTACTTTTTCATGATGTAACTATCATACCTTTTTTCAAGAAAAAATGCACCTACTAGCTAATAACAAGAGCTTTTAGTGAAAATTTGCTATAAGATAAAACTATACCCTAACCAATTGAAATAGCTATTAGCGACTTTCTCTGAAATATGGTATGATAAAGGATATACAAGGAGATAAAATGAATAATAATTTACTGGTATTACAATCAGACTTTGGTCTGGTTGATGGTGCGGTATCGGCTATGATTGGAGTGGCTTTAGAAGAATCTCCAACCTTAAAAATTCATCACTTGACGCACGATATTACGCCTTATAATATTTTTGAGGGGAGCTATCGTCTCTTTCAGACAGTGGATTACTGGCCTGAGGGAACGACGTTTGTATCGGTTGTCGATCCAGGTGTCGGCTCGAAACGTAAGAGTGTGGTTGCCAAGACTGCAAAAAATCAATACATTGTCACGCCAGATAATGGAACGCTTTCTTTTATCAAGAAACACGTTGGCATTGTAGCTATTCGTGAAATTTCTGAAGTGGCCAATAGACGTCAAAACACAGAGCATTCTTATACCTTCCACGGTCGTGATGTTTATGCTTATACTGGTGCTAAACTGGCCAGCGGTCACATTACTTTTGAGGAAGTGGGGCCAGAGCTCAGTGTAGACCATATTGTAGAGCTTCCAGTCGTAGAGACCATCATTGAAGATCATTTGGTGAAGGGAGCTATTGATATTCTGGATGTGCGTTTTGGTTCGCTTTGGACCTCTATCACGCGAGAAGAATTTTACAAACTGGAACCAGACTTTGGTGACCGTTTTGAAGTGACTATCTATCACGCTGATATGCTGGTCTATCAAAATCAGGTTGTTTATGGCAAATCATTTGCGGATGTGAGAATTGGGCAACCCATCCTTTACATCAACTCTCTCTATCGTTTAGGTCTGGCTATCAACCAAGGTTCTTTTGCCAAGGCCTATAATGTGGGTGTCGGTTCATCTTGGACCATTGAAATAAAGAAAATAGAAGGATAAAATAGGAGAATAAATAGTATGGAAATCAAATTTACAATTAAACAAGTTGTTGCTGTCGGAATTGGCGCTGCCCTCTTTGTCGTCATCGGGATGATCAACATTCCGACCCCTGTTCCCAATACAAGCATCCAGCTTCAGTATGCGGTACAAGCGCTACTTTCTATTATTTTTGGACCGATTATCGGTTTGCTTGTCGGGTTGATTGGTCATGCAATCAAGGACTCTCTTGCTGGTTACGGTCTGTGGTGGACTTGGATTATCGCTAGTGGGCTCTTTGGTCTAGCTGTGGGGCTATTTAGAAAGTACGTTCGCGTGATCAATGGTGTCTTTGACTGGAAAGATATTCTTATTTTTAACCTCATTCAACTACTTGCAAATGCCCTTGTTTGGGGTGTCTTGGCACCGCTTGGAGATGTTGTGATTTATCAAGAAGCGGCAGAAAAAGTATTTGCCCAAGGGATTGTTGCGGGAATTGCTAATGGTGTATCTGTAGCTATTGCAGGAACTCTTCTCTTGCTTGCCTACGCAGGAACTCAAACTCGTGCAGGAAGTTTGAAAAAGGACTAATACTCTTCGAAAATCTCTTCAAACCACGTCAGCTCTATCTGCAACCTCAAAACAGTGTTTTGAGCAACTTGTGGCTAGCTTTCTGGTTTGCTCTTTGATTTTCATTGAGTATAAAATGATGGGGAAGGCTGGGCAACCAGTCTTTTTGCTGTTTATTGATTAGTTAGGCAAGTAAGCTAGGATAGGAATCTTTTTGGCGCTAAGATTTTAAGAGAAGAGACTGCAAGAAGGGGTAGATTTATGATAAAATAGAAGTCTAAGAAGCGAATGAAGAGAGTAAGATGAAAGAAGCTATAATTGAGTGGAAGGATTTCTCTTTCCGGTATAAAACACAACAAGAACCGACCTTGCAAGGGGTAGACTTGACCATTTACAAGGGAGAGAAAGTCTTAATTGTTGGGCCATCTGGGTCAGGTAAATCTACCTTGGGTCAGTGTTTGAATGGGATTATTCCCAATATTTACAAGGGTCAGATGTCTGGAGAATTTGTGATCAAGGGTCAAGCCGCTTTTGATATGAGTGTCTATGATAAATCTCATTTAGTCAGCACGGTTTTGCAGGATACAGATGGGCAGTTTATCGGCTTGTCCGTGGCAGAGGACTTGGCTTTTGCTCTGGAAAATGATGTAACAGGACTAGAAGAGATGAAAAATCGTGTTTATAAATGGGCTGAAAAGCTGGACCTTCTTTCTTTACTGGATCAGCGTCCTCAGGATTTGTCAGGTGGACAAAAGCAGCGAGTCAGTCTGGCTGGTGTCTTGATTGATGAGAGTCCGATTCTCTTGTTTGATGAGCCACTCGCCAATCTTGATCCCAAGTCAGGTCAGGATATTATCGAATTGATTGACCAGATTCATAAGGAAGAGGGGACGACGACCCTTATTATCGAGCACCGTTTAGAGGATGTTCTGCATCGCTCTGTGGATCGGATTGTCTTGATAAACGATGGCCGTATCCTCTTTAATGGGAGTCCTGATCAGTTATTGGCGACTGATTTGTTGACCCAAAATGGAATTCGCGAACCCCTTTATCTAACTACTCTCCGTCAATTAGGTGTGGATTTAGCTAAGGAAGAACAATTAGCAAATCTGGATAACTTGTCTATCTCAAAAGGTCAGGTTCAGTTGCAGAATGAACTGGTAAAAGAAAGCCCAGAATTGCAGTCACTCTTTAGATTAGAGGACGTGTCATTTTCTTATGATGATAGACCGATTTTAAAGTCCCTACATTTGGATATTAAAAAGGGTGAAAAGATTGCCATTGTCGGGAAAAATGGGGCTGGGAAATCAACCCTTGCCAAGGCCTTAAGTAGCTTTATCCAGACGGAAGGTTCTTATCTTTGGAAAGGTCAGGATATAAAAGGAGATTCTGTTGCAGAGCGGGCGGAACGAGTAGGCTATGTGCTGCAAAATCCCAATCAAATGATTTCAACTAATATGATTTTTGATGAGGTGGCTCTAGGACTCCGTTTGCGAGGTGTGGATGAGAAGGAAATTGAAACGAGAGTCTATGAAACCTTGAAAATCTGCGGTCTTTTTGAATTCCGTAATTGGCCCATTTCTGCCCTGTCATTTGGTCAGAAAAAACGTGTCACCATTGCTTCAATTTTGGTCTTAGGAGCTGAAATTATTCTCCTAGATGAACCGACTGCAGGCCAAGACCAGAAGAACTATACTGAGATTATGGAATTTCTTGAAGAACTGCATCAAAAAGGTCATACCATTGTCATGATTACCCATGATATGCAATTGATGCTGGATTATTCTGATCGTGCTCTTGTCATGGTTGATGGAGAATTGATTGCCGATACCGATCCAGCTAGTCTTTTGAGCAATCCTGAGCTGTTAGTAAAAGCCAACCTAAAAGAAACTTCAATCTTCAACTTGGCCAAGAAACTAGACGTGGATCCACTTGCTTTAACGGCATTTTACAAAGAAAGGAGAGAAGGATGCAAGCTAAATTAATTGGTTACCAGCATAGAGATACTGTGATTCATCGCTTGTCAGGAGCTGGTAAACTCCTCTTTTTCATTCTCGTGTCATTGGCTGCCATGATTAGCTATGATACCAGACTGCTTGTTCTGATTGCTATTTTTTCGGTCTTTCTCCTCTATTTGTCAGAAATCCGTTTTAAAGATGTTTCCTTTGTAGCAGTTTTTGCGACGGTATTTGCCGTTTTAAACGTCTTGATGGTCTATCTCTTTTCTCCTGAGTATGGGGTTGGACTTTACGGAGAGAGAAGTGTGATTTGGCAGGGAATCGGGTCCTACACTCTAACCAGCCAGGAGCTCTTTTATCTGCTAAATCTGGCCATTAAGTACCTTTGCACCATTCCTCTGGCTATTATCTTTTTGATGACAACCCACCCTAGTCAGTTTGCTTCCAGTTTAAATCAAATCGGTGTGCCTTATAAGATTGCCTATTCAGTCAGCCTGACCTTGCGCTATATTCCAGATTTGCAGGAAGAATTCTTTACCATCAAGATGTCTCAGGAAGCGCGTGGGATGGAATTATCCAAGAAAGCTTCTCTAATGCAACGAATCAAAGGCAATCTGCGCATTATCACTCCCTTGATTTTTAGCTCGCTAGAACGCATTGATACCATCGCGACCGCCATGGAGCTTCGTCGCTTTGGGAAAGAGAAAAAACGCACTTGGTATAGTTATCAGGCTTTGAAAAAAGGAGACTATCTTACCTTGTTCTTGGCAGCCTTGTTTTTAGTAGCTAGTTTACTACTTATCTTGCAGAATCAGGGACGATTTTACAACCCTTGGAAATAGCTTGAAAAAATTGAAAAAATCAAGTCGTTTCTATTGACAATGATTCTGAAAGTGTTATACTAAGAAAGTAGTTTCGCTGATTTACTTCAAACCTGTTGTGAGGTAAGTTAACGATGCCTTAACCACGCTGTTTGCTGAGCTTGACTCCGGGCAGTGTGGCTATTTTTTTGCAATGGTGAAAGGAAGCAAGTCATGACAAATCACATTGTATTATTTGAGCCACAAATTCCACAAAATACAGGCAATATCGCGCGTACTTGCGCTGCAACCAATTCTCCCCTCCACATCATCAAGCCCATGGGCTTTCCTATCGATGACCGCAAGATGAAGCGGGCTGGGTTGGATTATTGGGATAAGCTAGAGATTTATTTTTACGAGAGTTTGGAAGATTTCATGTCTCAGATGAAGGGAAAACTCTATCTAATTTCGAAATTCGCTGAAAAAGTCTATTCTGAGGTGGATTTATCGACTGACGAGGACCACTATTTCCTCTTTGGACGTGAAGACAAGGGCTTGCCTGAGGACTTTATGCGCGAACATCCTGAGAAGGCTCTCCGTATTCCTATGAATGATGAACATGTCCGCAGTCTCAATGTGTCGAATACCGTCTGCATGATTGTCTACGAAGCCCTCCGTCAACAGAACTTTGCAGGTCTTGAGCTTGTTCATACCTATGAAGTGGATAAATTGAAATAAAAAATGAAAATGAAAATGAACAAAATGCTTGCGCTTGCAAGCGTTTTTTGTTATGATAAAAGAGTCTTCAGGGCAGGGTGTGATTCCCGACCGGCGGTAAATTTGACTATCTATTTTAGCTTTCTCGTCGTTGTCTTGTCTCGATATACTTTAAGTATTATCTTCGACTGCGACGCCTAGATAAATCTAAAATATCTTAGCCAAATAAGTCCGCGAGCGCAAGCTGATGTGGTGAGATTCCACAACCGACAGTATAGTCTGGATGGGAGAAGACGAAAGAATAGCTTTGTCTGTTCTGATAGATTTATAGCTAAACTGTAACCGCTTACTTGAATTTCCTTAATAGAGTGAGAGGGAACTTTTGGGATATAAAAAGTGAGAATAGATAGAGGAATCCTTTCTAACTTCTTCTGATTTTATAGAAAATTGGAGGAACCTGTTATGACAAACACACGTCGACTTTCGACCATTGCAATCTTATCAGCCATCTCATTTGTGCTGATGTACTTTGACTTTCCGCTCTTACCAGCGGCATCCTTCCTCAAGATCGAATTTAGTATCTTGCCCGTCCTTGTGGGTCTGGTGGTCATGGATTTGCCTGCTGCTCTAGGAGTTCTCTTGCTTCGCTCACTCTTGAAATTGCTTCTTAACAGTCAGGGAGTGAATACTTACATTGGCTTGCCGATGAATATCGTGGCTTTGGGAATTTTTGTCATCGTATTTGCTTTGATTTGGAAAAAGGAACGGACAACCCTTCGTTTCCTACTAGGATCTCTAGCTGGAACTATTGGCTTGACCGTGGCTATGTTGGTTCTCAACTATGTTTATGCTGTTCCTTTGTACGCTAAGTTTGCTAACTTTGATATTGGAAAAATTTTGGGACTGTCCAACTACCTAATGACCATGGTATTACCTTTTAACTTGATTGAGGGTGTAATCTTTTCCGTTTCATTCTGGTTGTTGTACGTCCTTTTGAAACCAACCTTAAAACACTATGAAAGATAAACAAACATTTTTAATGAAGGGCAGTTTTGCCCTTTTACTTTTCGTTATTCTTGGCTACATGGTCAAATTTTACCCTGAAACGCTGGTCGGTTTTGACCAACCGATACAGACTGCCGTTCGAGGAGACTTACCAGATTATTTGACTATTCTTTTCCGAGCCATCACACGCTTGATTGATATTCCGGTGATTATCACTTGGGTTGTTATTACAGCTTTTGTCTTTTATCGTAAGCGGTGGAAGATAGAAAGTTTCTTCATGCTGGGAAATCTGGCTTTGGCAGGTCTTTTAATCGTGACCTTTAAAAATATTTACCAGCGCCCACGACCAGCTATTTTACACTTGGTAGATGAGAAGGGATTTTCCTTCCCAAGTGGCCATTCTCTGGCTGTAACCTTGATGGTCGGTTCTCTGATTGTTATTCTTAGTCAGCGGATTAAAGATTCGGTCGAGAGAAAAATCGTACAAATCGTCCTTGGCCTCTACCTAGTCAGTGTGTTGGTATCAAGGGTCTATCTGGGAGTTCATTATCCATCAGACGTTCTTGCCAGTCTCTGTGTGGGCTTGGGAGTCCTGTTTATAGAGTTTCCCTTCTATGACAAGCTCCGCTTCCAATGGCGATTTAAAGGCAAGCAGAAGTGAGTATCGAATTCCCTTGAGGAGAAAGAAATGAAAGTCAATATAAAAGATCTCCATCCGACTCAACTATACTTATCAGAAAAGAAACTAGCAGGCATCCAGACACTTTATCAGTCGGCAGAAATAATCAATGTTGCTCCAATCAGTATTCTTGCGTTCGGAGATTGCTTGTTGATTACAGATGGGCATCACAGGGCTTATCAGGCTTTATTGGCAGGTCGGGATACGATTTCTGCTGAGTGGGATAGAGACGGCGGTGATGAACTATATCATCTCTATGCGCAAGCTTGTGAGGAAAGAAAGATTTACTCTGTTCTGGATTTAAAAAATCATATCTTACCTCAAGGTGAGTATGAAGCAAAATGGTATAACTGGTGTGATGGTTTTAATCAAGCAGCAACTCTCTTATTGAAAAGGAAAGCAGATGAAAGAGATCTTACAAATAGATAATGCACTGCGTCTTGTTCCTTATTGTAAGGTCAATCATTGTGAGGAAGCTTTTGCTTGGTATCAGAATGTGGACTTGGTTTACCTCGTAGATGGGGTGAAGCTTCCTTATAGTCAAGAAACTTTGGAAGCCATGTATTCCTATTTGGATCAGCATGGTGAACTTTTTTGGATTGAAGTCAAGGAGAAGGGAGAATGGTTTCCAATTGGGGATGTTACACTATCTCAGGATAATCTCCCCATTGTGATTGGGAATTCCGCTTACCAACATCGAGGACTTGGAAAAAAGATTCTAAGTACTTTGATTGAATTGGCTCGAGTAAAAGGATGGAAAGAATTGAGAGTCAAGGAAATCTACACCTACAATCATGCTTCTAGGAGGTGTTTCAAGTCGCTTGGATTTGTGGAAAATGGAGCAACAGAAAAAGGAAGGAGTTTTGTACTGAAATTAGTCTAATCCTGCCACTTTCTCCCCCTTAACCTTTGACTATTCCGCAAAATTATCGTAAAATAAAGAGTAAATGATAAAATGAGGTCAGAGTCTGTTCGCTCTGGCGATAGTAGTATAAATGAGGAGAAACGCTTTGGAATTAGAAGTATTTACTGGGCAAGAAAAAAGTGAACTATCTATGATTGAGGTAGCGCGTGCTATCTTGGAACTTCGTGGTCGTGATCATGAGATGCATTTTAGCGATCTTGTAAACGAAATTCAAAACTACCTTGGAACATCAAACAGCGATATCCGTGAAGCCTTGCCTTTGTTCTACACAGAGTTGAACTTTGATGGTAGCTTCATCTCGCTTGGAGACAACAAATGGGGGCTTCGTTCATGGTATGGTGTGGACGAAATTGACGAAGAAATCATCGCTCTTGAAGAAAATGATGACGATGAAGTGGCACCAAAAGCTAAGAAAAAACGCGTCAATGCCTTTATGGACGGCGATTCAGATGCTATTGACTACAATGCAGATGATCCAGAAGACGAAGATGCATACGAAGCAGATCCAGCTCTTTCATATGATGATGAAAATCCAGATGATGAGAAAAATGAAGTGGAAGCTTATGATGCAGAAATCAACGAAATCGCCCCTGATGACTTGGGTGAAGACGTGGATCTCAACGAGGAGGATGACGAGTTCTCAGAAGATGATGCTGAAACCAGCGAGGAATAAAAGTTAGGTATTGACAATTATCCTATTTTTAGGTATCATATTGTTCGGGCACCTCTTTTAGAGGTCGGGGCTCCCTAGTTCTTAGGGAGCTATTTTTGTTTTTTCAAGAAGTTATCTTCTTGTATTTTATACTCAATGAAAATCAAAGAGCAAACTAGGAAACTAGCCGCAGGTTGCTCAAAACACTGTTTTGAGGTTGTAGATAAGACTGACAAAGTCAGGAACACATATCTACGGCAAGGCGACGTTGACGCGGTTTGAAGAGATTTTCGAAGAGTATTAGTTGTGAATCTGGTGCAGTTGTCCCAGATTATTCTTATTAGTAGGGTCTTGTTTTCTATGTCCCCACGTAGTTAGCAAGACCTTGAGCATTTTAGAAAGAGGAATCTATGTCTACGAAATATATTTTTGTAACTGGTGGTGTGGTGTCGTCTATTGGGAAAGGGATTGTCGCAGCGAGTCTGGGTCGTCTCTTGAAAAATCGTGGTCTCAAAGTAACCATTCAAAAGTTTGACCCTTATATCAATATTGATCCGGGAACTATGAGTCCTTACCAGCACGGGGAAGTTTTTGTGACAGATGACGGAGCTGAGACAGATTTGGACTTGGGTCACTATGAACGTTTCATCGATATCAATCTCAACAAATATTCCAACGTGACAACTGGTAAAATTTACAGTGAAGTGCTTCGTAAAGAACGCCGTGGAGAATACCTTGGGGCAACCGTTCAGGTCATTCCTCATATCACAGATGCTTTGAAAGAAAAAATCAAGCGTGCCGCTCTAACGACCGACTCTGATGTCATTATCACAGAGGTTGGTGGAACAGTAGGAGATATCGAGTCTTTGCCATTTCTAGAGGCCCTTCGTCAGATGAAGGCAGATGTGGGTGCGGATAATGTCATGTACATCCATACAACCTTGCTTCCTTACCTCAAGGCTGCTGGTGAAATGAAGACCAAACCAACCCAACACTCTGTCAAGGAATTACGCGGTTTGGGAATCCAACCAAATATGTTGGTTATTCGTACAGAAGAGCCAGCTGGTCAAGGAATTAAAAACAAACTGGCCCAGTTCTGTGATGTGGCACCAGAAGCCGTTATTGAATCGTTGGATGTCGAACACCTTTACCAAATTCCATTGAACTTGCAGGCGCAAGGTATGGACCAAATTGTCTGTGACCATTTGAAATTAGACGCACCAGTAGCAGATATGACAGAATGGTCAGCCATGGTGGACAAGGTCATGAACCTCAAGAAACAAGTTAAAATTTCCCTTGTCGGTAAGTATGTTGAATTGCAAGATGCCTACATTTCTGTGGTTGAAGCCTTGAAACACTCTGGTTATGCCAACGGTGCAGAAGTTAAAATCAATTGGATCAATGCCAATGATGTGACAGCAGAGAATGTGGCAGAGCTTTTGTCTGATGCAGACGGAATTATCGTACCAGGTGGTTTTGGTCAACGGGGTACGGAAGGGAAAATCCAAGCCATTCGCTATGCGCGTGAGAATGATGTTCCAATGTTGGGTGTCTGCTTGGGAATGCAGTTAACTTGTATTGAATTTGCTCGTCACGTTTTAGGTCTTGAAGGTGCCAATTCTGCAGAGCTTGCACCAGAAACAAAATACCCTATCATTGATATCATGCGTGATCAGATTGATGTTGAGGATATGGGCGGAACCCTTCGTTTGGGGCTTTATCCGTCTAAGTTGAAACGTGGCTCTAAGGCAGCGGCTGCTTATCACAATCAAGAAGTGGTGCAACGCCGTCACCGTCACCGCTATGAGTTTAACAATGCCTTCCGTGAGCAGTTTGAGGCAGCAGGCTTTGTCTTTTCAGGAGTGTCTCCAGACAATCGTCTGGTAGAAATCGTGGAAATTCCTGAAAATAAATTCTTTGTAGCGTGTCAGTATCACCCTGAACTGTCAAGTCGTCCAAATCGTCCAGAAGAACTCTACACTGCCTTTATTACTGCAGCGGTTGAGAACAGCAATTAGCAAAATCAGAACCTTTGAGAAGAATCTCAGAGGTTTTTTGCATACAATGATATTGCAGTATATCTGAGTTAGGAGTCCTCTGTATGTACCTGCTACCGTTGAAATCAATAGCGACTCCCTCTTGCCCTGTGCTAGTGAATGGATTTATCAGTATATTGAAGTGAAATAAAATCTGAACAAATTAATTCGGAAAGCCAAATCAATTTCTAGAAATATTTTAGCAGTCAAGGTGTACTGTTATAGATTCAATACACTATACTTTTTTAATTTAATCCACTATATCTGCAGAATACTCTCTCAGTTTCATTCAGCCTAGTCTTGCTTAGGAAAAGCAAAAAGCCATCCCATTCAGGATAGCTTCTTGGTTTTTAGATTTGTTCTGCAAAAACCTTTTCAGCAAGGTTCATAGCGTGGTCTGATACACGAGTGTAGTGTGAGATGATATCGATAAAGTTTACCCCAGCTTGTGTTGAACATTCGCCTTTATTGAGGCGTTTGATGTGGGTTTTTCTGAGAACACGTTCTATCTTATTGATTGCTTCATGACGTTCTACAAGACTGCGTGCTTTTTCAATATCATTGTTTTCCACACTATCCAGAGCATCTTTGATAAAGTCACTAGTTTGGCGGTAAACTTCCTCTAATTCTTTCAAGGCGGCATCAGAAAATTCAACATTTTTCCGTTGAAGATAGTCAGTCAGATTGAGTAGAGCCTCCGCGTGGTCTCCAATCCGTTCCAAATCACGGGAGGAATCAAGGATATTGGTGAGTACTTCGCTTTCTTTTTGACTGAGAGCTTCGCTTGAAAGGGCAATGAGATAACGTGTTAATTGCTCATCGATGGTGTTAATTGCTTCTTCGGTTTTATGCCCTTTTTCAGCAACTTTTTCATCCAAGTCAATGATATACTTATAGGAAAGGTCAAAGGCTTTAGCAGCGTAGTTTCCTAAGTGCAAGAGCTCTTTCTTAGCATTTCCGAGAGCGATAGATGGGGCTTGTTTGATGAAATGTTCATCAAGATATAAGGGTTCGTATTTGACAATCTCGTCCTCTCCAGGAATAATCTTGGTTACAAAGTAAGCCAGAGCTCCGATAAATGGAAATTGGACAATGGTATTGGTAATATTAAAGGTTCCATGAGCAAAGGCGATGGTCATTTCCGGTGCTAGATTTAGCGTAGATTCAAACCAATGAATCAAGCCAGTGAAAGGTACAAGGAAGACAATACAGATAACCGTACCAATCACGTTAAAGGCGACATGGGCACCTGCTACCCGTTTAGCTGCAATATTAGCACCTAAAGAGGCAATGATGGCTGTAATGGTTGTCCCAATATTGTCACCAAATAGAACTGGCAAAGCTCCTTGCAGGTCAATGAGGTTGCTGGCGTAGAGGTTTTGTAAAATCCCGATGGTAGCCGAGGAAGCTTGAATCAGTAAGGTCAAGCCGGTACCGACAAAGACACCCAAAACAGGATTCTTACTTAGCTCAATCATATAGTCTTTAAAGACCTGTAAATCTTTGAGTGGAGCCATTGCGCCACTCATGAGATTGAGGGCAAAAAAGATACCACCGACACCAAAGAGGATGCGTCCGATATTATTGACTGTCCGATTTTTTGTAAAGAAGAGGCAGACAGCACCGATAAAGAGCATAGGCAGGGCATAGTCACCTAGTTTAAACCCAATAAGAAAGGATGTGACTGTTGTCCCAATATTAGCCCCCATGACAATCCCGATAGCCTGACGTAAGGTTAGGAGACCGGCACTGACCAGACCGACTGTGATAACTGTTACACCAGAACTAGACTGAATGAGAGCAGTCATCCCAATACCAACCAGAACTCCAAAGAAAGGATTGCTAGTATATTTGTCAATGTAAAAACGAAGGCGATCTCCAGCAGCTTGTTGCAAACCGTCTCCCATGGTCTTGATACTATATAAGAATAGTCCCAGACCACCTAAAAAGTGAAATAAAATTTCCTGCCAATTAATGGACATTTCTTTTTCCTCCGAAAAATAATAACGGAATTTCTCCTATTCTATTTTAAAGGATAAAAGTAAATCTAACAAGTGTTAAGCTAAGATTTTAGAAAGAAAATTCGGTAGAAAAAGCAAAAATAATAGACTCTAGCATGTCACAAAGATTAAATATCGAAAAATCTTGTGAAATCTTTCCTTATATTTCCAAAGTGTGATATAATAGTTTCGAATAAAATAAATAAAGGGGTTTTTGTAACATGGCAAAACTTACTGTTAAAGACGTTGACTTGAAAGGTAAAAAAGTCCTCGTTCGTGTTGACTTCAACGTACCATTGAAAGATGGTGTAATCACTAACGACAACCGTATCACAGCAGCTCTTCCAACTATTAAGTACATCATCGAACAAGGTGGACGTGCAATTCTTTTCTCTCACCTTGGACGTGTGAAAGAAGAAGCTGATAAAGCTGGTAAATCACTTGCTCCTGTAGCAGCAGACTTGGCAGCAAAACTTGGTCAAGATGTTGTGTTCCCTGGTGTCACTCGTGGTGCTGAATTGGAAGCGGCAATCAACGCTCTTGAAGATGGACAAGTTCTATTGGTTGAAAACACTCGTTACGAAGATGTTGACGGCAAAAAAGAATCTAAAAACGATCCTGAACTTGGTAAATACTGGGCATCGCTTGGAGATGGTATCTTCGTAAACGATGCATTCGGTACAGCTCACCGTGCACACGCATCTAACGTTGGTATCTCAGCAAACGTTGAAAAAGCAGTTGCTGGTTTCCTTCTTGAAAACGAAATTGCCTACATCCAAGAAGCAGTTGAAACTCCAGAACGTCCATTCGTAGCCATCCTTGGTGGTTCAAAAGTTTCAGACAAGATTGGTGTTATCGAAAACTTGCTTGAAAAAGCTGATAAAGTCCTTATCGGTGGTGGTATGACTTACACATTCTACAAAGCACAAGGTATCGAAATCGGTAACTCACTTGTAGAAGAAGACAAATTGGATGTTGCGAAAGCTCTTCTTGAAAAAGCAAACGGGAAATTGATCTTGCCAGTTGACTCAAAAGAAGCTAACGCATTTGCTGGTTACACTGAAGTGCGTGACACTGAAGGTGAAGCAGTTTCTGAAGGCTTCCTTGGTCTTGACATCGGTCCAAAATCTATCGCTAAATTTGACGAAGCTTTGACTGGCGCTAAAACAGTTGTATGGAACGGACCTATGGGTGTATTTGAAAACCCAGACTTCCAAGCTGGTACAATCGGTGTGATGGACGCTATCGTGAAACAACCAGGCGTTAAATCAATCATCGGTGGTGGTGACTCAGCTGCCGCAGCAATCAACCTTGGTCGTGCAGACAAGTTCTCATGGATTAGTACGGGCGGAGGTGCTTCAATGGAACTTCTCGAAGGTAAAGTATTGCCAGGTTTGGCTGCACTTACAGAAAAATAAGATTAACTAAATGAATCAAATAAGAGAGGGATGAAAGTTCCTCTTTTCTTTTGCTTAAAATAAAAACGCTTCCTCTCAACTATTGCTCATAAAATCAGCCAATTTATGATAAAATGGAAATAGAAAGTTGAGATTATGAGTTATTTTAAAAAATATAAATTCGATAAATCCCAGTTCAAACTTGGTATGCGAACCTTTAAAACAGGTATTGCTGTTTTTCTAGTTCTCTTGATTTTTGGCTTTTTTGGCTGGAAAGGTCTTCAAATCGGTGCTTTGACAGCCGTTTTTAGCTTGAGGGAGAGTTTTGATAAGAGTGTTCATTTTGGGACTTCGCGTATTCTAGGAAATAGTATCGGTGGCCTCTATGCCTTGGTTTTCTTCCTAATAAATAGTTTTTTCCACGAAGCCTTTTGGGTGACCTTGGTAGTTGTTCCAATCTGCACCATGTTAACCATTATGACAAATGTAGCCATGAATAACAAAGCAGGGGTTATTGGTGGTGTAGCGGCTATGTTAATCATTACCCTATCGATCCCGAGCGGAGAGACAATTTTGTACGTATTTGCGCGTGTATCAGAAACTTTCATGGGAGTTTTTGTCGCAATTCTCGTAAATTACGATATTGATCGTATTCGGCTCTTTTTAGAGAAAAAAGAAAAATAATGTTACATTTTATAACATTATCAATTGACGTTTGTCTTTTTTTAGACTATAATAGACAGAAAGAAGGAAATTGTAAATGAAGGAAAAAGAATTTCGCCGAAATATGGCTGTTTTTCCTATCGGCAGTGTTATGAAGTTGACCGATCTATCGGCGCGTCAGATTCGTTATTATGAAGATCAAGAGTTGATTAAGCCTGATCGAAACGAAGGGAACCGTCGCATGTATTCCTTGAATGACATGGATCGTCTACTTGAAATCAAAGATTATATCTCTGAAGGTTATAATATCGCTGCCATTAAGAAAAAATATGCTGAACGTGAAGCGAAATCCAAGAAAGCGGTGAGTCAGACTGAGGTGCGTCGTGCACTTCACAATGAACTCCTCCAACAGGGTCGCTTTGCTTCACTACAGTCACCTTTTGGTCGCGGTTAGGCAACCGCAAGTAGTCATACATTAAGGAGAAAACTCATGCCAATCACAGCTGCAGATATTCGTCGTGAAGTCAAGGAAAAAAATGTTACCTTTATCCGTCTCATGTTCTCAGATATTTTGGGAACCATGAAAAACGTCGAAATTCCTGCTACAGATGAACAATTAGATAAGGTCTTGTCAAATAAGGCTATGTTTGATGGATCTTCTATTGAAGGTTTTGTACGTATCAATGAGTCGGATATGTACTTGTACCCTGACTTGGATACATGGACAGTCTTCCCGTGGGGAGATGAAAATGGAAGTGTTGCAGGTTTGATCTGTGATGTCTATACAACAGAAGGAGAACCCTTTGCAGGTGACCCTCGTGGCAATTTGAAACGTGCTCTTCGTCACATGGAAGAAGTGGGATTCAAATCCTTCAACCTTGGTCCAGAACCAGAATTCTTCCTATTCAAACTTGATGAAAATGGAGATCCAACGCTTGAAGTGAATGACAAGGGTGGCTACTTTGATTTGGCACCTACGGATCTTGCGGACAACACACGTCGTGAGATTGTCAATGTCTTGACCAAAATGGGATTTGAAGTAGAAGCGAGTCACCACGAGGTTGCGGTTGGACAACATGAGATTGACTTCAAGTATGATGAAGTTCTACATGCCTGTGATAAGATTCAAATCTTTAAACTTGTTGTTAAAACCATTGCTCGTAAACACGGACTTTACGCAACCTTTATGGCTAAACCAAAATTTGGTATTGCCGGATCAGGTATGCACTGTAATATGTCCTTGTTTGATGCAGAAGGAAACAATGCCTTCTTTGATCCAAATGATCCAAAAGGAATGCAGTTGTCAGAAACTGCCTACCATTTCCTTGGCGGTTTGATCAAACATGCCTACAACTATACTGCCATCATGAACCCAACGGTTAACTCATACAAACGTTTGGTTCCAGGTTATGAAGCGCCTGTTTACATTGCTTGGGCTGGTCGTAACCGTTCGCCACTTGTGCGCGTGCCTGCTTCACGTGGTATGGGAACTCGTCTTGAGTTGCGTTCAGTTGATCCAATGGCAAACCCATATATCGCTATGGCAGTTCTTTTGGAAGTTGGTTTGCATGGTATTGAAAATAAAATCGAAGCACCAGCTCCTATCGAAGAAAATATCTACATCATGACAGCAGAAGAGCGCAAGGAAGCTGGTATTACAGACCTTCCATCAACTCTTCATAACGCTTTGAAAGCTCTGACTGAAGATGAGGTTATCAGAGCGGCTCTTGGAGAACATATCTATACTAGTTTCCTTGAAGCCAAACGAATCGAATGGGCAAGTTATGCGACCTTCGTTTCACAATGGGAAATTGATAATTATTTAGACCTTTACTAATACTAATATAGAAGAAAGATTGTCCGTGAGGATGGTCTTTTTTCTTGTGTTTTATATCGAGATGTGATATATTTTATATAACGAAGTGCGATATATCGAACTGAATAGGAGATGCTTATAAATGGAATTAACGGATAAGATTCGTCGAGTTTATCTTCCCATGACGGAAACGGGCTTTTATATCTTGTTCTGTCTGCAAAAGGAAGGTCATGGGTACAGCATTACGCAAAAGGTCAAGGAGATGACAGATTTGCAAGTTTCGATTAGTCCTGGAACTATGTATGGAACCTTGTCAAAAATGGAAAAGGATGGTTTGATTTCCTTTGTCCGAGAAGAAGAAAAACGGAAAATCTATCAGATCACAGACTTGGGACGAAAAGTCTTAGATATTGAATTGAAGCGTATTGAACGGCTCTATAGAAACAGTCGGGAGGAAGGATGATGGAAAAGAAAATTGTTTATCGAATTTTTACAATTGCGGATTATGAGAGGGAGGCTTTATACCTTAGAAAAATGCATGCTAAGGGCTGGAAACTTAGAAAAGTAAGTTATTCTATCTTATTGTTTGCAGTTAAGTATACTTTTGAAAAGTGTCAGCCTGAGCAGGTATCATATCAGTTGGACTTTTATCCTATGAAAAAATCAGAGAGAGCCTCCTATTTACAATTATTTAAAGACTGTGGCTGGGAGCATATTGCAGACTTTAATGGGTTTTCCTACTTTAGAAAAGCGCATTCTGGAATTGAGTCGGATGCCGAGTTTGAAATTTATAATGACGCGTCCGGGAAGTTAGCTATGGTCAAACGGATTTTAACGAGACGGATGCTTCCTATTTTGCTTCTCTTTTTAGCTCTACTACCGGTTTTCTCAAAGTTTGTCACTGGAGGTAGTTCTTTCAGTTGGGAAGTGTTTTTGATTTTCATAATAGATTGGGTTTTATTGATAGTTTTTGCGATTCAGATTTCTTATATTTTTTGGAGATTGAGTCAAAAGTGGAAAGAATTATCTAATAAATAACACCAGGCATGTTTTCTAATTTTGGGGTAAGACAATGAATAGCAGAGTAGAATTTCGGATTTTCACCATTGTTGATTTGGACAAGGAAGAAGAATATTTGCATGAGATGCACTTGAAAGGTTGGAGATATAGAACGAGTCGTTTTGGTTTTTTCTATTTTGACCAATGTCAACCAGACGATGTCATCTACTATATATATGATTCTAGATTTCTTAAAAAATATAAGCATGAACTGCAAGATTGTAGAAATAGAGGTTGGGAATTGATAGGAGCAGGTTCTTGTTCGATTCTTCGTAAATCGGCTTCTGATTTACTTCCAGAGGATCAAGTCTATATGAGTAAGGGGCTCAGATGGGAAGTTATGCGATATAGACTTCGTTCATGTGCAGCTGCTTTCTTAGGTGGTCTTGTTGTTTGTATGAGTTTGTTTCGAGAAGAACTGTCGCAACCTTTCTTTGTCATTTTTGTTCTATATGCCTTTATGATTTCTTATCTAATCTATGGTTATTTCAGACTAAAAAGGAAATATCAAGTAGATGGAAGGTGAGTTTCTCGGTCTTCAGACCGATTTTTAGCACTCTTGGCAAAAGAGTGCTAATTTTTTGAGTTTTTATCTTGACATTCTCTTTTAAGGGTGTATAATAGAATCATGAGTTAGCACTTGAGTATGTTGAGTGCTAATCGATCAGACAGAGAGGAGTGATGAGGTGGTTACAGAGCGTCAGCAGGATATTTTAAATCTGATTATTGACATCTTTACCAAAACGCACGAACCTGTCGGATCCAAAGCCTTGCAAGAGTCTATTAACTCTAGCAGTGCAACCATTCGTAATGACATGGCGGCTCTAGAAAAGCAAGGTTTGCTTGAGAAGGCTCATACTTCAAGCGGTCGGATGCCAAGTGTTGCTGGTTTTCAGTACTATGTGAAACACTCACTGGATTTTGACCGACTGGCTGAAAATGAGGTTTATGAGATTGTCAAAGCCTTTGATCAGGAATTTTTCAAGCTTGAGGATATTCTGCAAGAGGCTGCTAATCTACTAACAGACTTGAGTGGCTGTACGATAGTGGCTCTGGATGTTGAGCCCAGCAGGCAACGGTTGACAGCCTTTGATATTGTTGTTCTGGGGCAACATACAGCCTTGGCGGTATTTACCCTAGACGAGTCTCGAACGGTTACCAGTCAGTTTCTGATTCCAAGGAACTTCTTGCAGGAGGATTTGCTGAAACTGAAGAGCATCATTCAGGAACGTTTCCTCGGCTACACCGTTCTAGATATTCACTACAAGATTCGGACGGAGATTCCGCAGATTATCCAGCGTTACTTTACAACAACGGATAATGTGATTGATCTCTTTGAACACATCTTTAAGGAAATGTTCAACGAAAATATTGTGGTGGCGGGTAAGGTTAATCTCTTGAATTTTGCCAATCTAGCAGCCTATCAGTTCTTTGATCAACCGCAAAAGGTGGCTCTGGAGATTCGTGAGGGGTTGCGTGAAGATCAGATGCAAAACGTCCGTGTTGCAGACAGTCAAGAGTCCTGTCTAGCTGACCTAGCGGTGATTAGTAGCAAGTTCCTCATTCCTTATCGGGGAGTTGGAATTCTAGCCATTATCGGTCCAGTCAATCTGGATTACCAACAGCTAATCAACCAAGTCAATGTAGTCAATCGTGTTTTGACCATGAAGTTGACAGATTTTTACCGCTACCTCAGCAGTAATCATTACGAAGTACATTAAGATTGAAATCATTAAAGGAGGCGAAAATGGCCCAAGATATAAAAAATGAAGAAGTAGAAGAAGTCCAAGAAGAGGAAGTTGTGGAAACGGTAGAAAAAACAACTCCTGAGAAGTCTGAATTGGACTTGGCAAATGAACGTGCAGATGAGTACGAAAACAAATACCTTCGTGCTCATGCGGAAATGCAAAATATCCAACGCCGTGCCAATGAAGAGCGTCAAAACTTGCAACGTTATCGTAGCCAGGATTTGGCAAAAGCGATTCTCCCTTCTTTGGATAACCTTGAGCGTGCACTCGCAGTTGAAGGTTTGACAGATGATGTGAAGAAGGGCTTGGAAATGGTGCAAGAAAGCTTGATTCACGCTTTGAAAGAAGAAGGAATCGAAGAAATCGCAGCTGACGGCGAATTTGACCATAACTACCACATGGCTATCCAAACTCTCCCAGCAGACTATGAACACCCAGCAGATACCATCGCCCAAGTTTTCCAAAAAGGCTACAAACTCCATGACCGCATCCTACGCCCAGCCATGGTAGTTGTTTACAACTAGGCAATTCTGACGGTTGTAACATACATAATAGAAAACTTGTCCGAAACGACAATAAACTATGAAAGAAAGATAAAAAAGTAGTTCAGCTTTGCAATAGTGAGCGAAGCGAACAAAAGACGATACTCTTCGCCGTGGCGCTATTTGCGAAAACTTTGAGACCTTAGGCTCAAAGTTTAGTCAAAGAGATTGACGAGTCAAGCTCTGACGGCGCCGCCACTTAAGAAGAGTATCTAAAAGAAAAATAGAATATAAAATTTAAGGAGAAAACACATGTCTAAAATTATCGGTATTGACTTAGGTACAACAAACTCAGCAGTTGCAGTTCTTGAAGGAACTGAAAGTAAAATCATCGCAAACCCAGAAGGAAATCGGACAACTCCATCTGTAGTATCATTTAAAAACGGCGAAATCATCGTTGGTGATGCTGCAAAACGCCAAGCAGTTACAAACCCAGATACAGTCATCTCTATCAAATCTAAAATGGGAACTTCTGAAAAAGTTTCTGCTAACGGAAAAGAATATACTCCACAAGAAATTTCAGCTATGATCCTTCAATACTTGAAAGGCTACGCTGAAGACTACCTTGGTGAAAAAGTAACGAAAGCAGTTATCACAGTTCCAGCTTACTTCAACGATGCTCAACGTCAAGCAACAAAAGATGCTGGTAAAATCGCTGGTCTTGAAGTAGAACGTATCGTCAACGAACCAACTGCAGCCGCTCTTGCTTACGGTTTGGACAAGACTGACAAAGAAGAAAAAATCTTGGTATTTGACCTTGGTGGTGGTACATTCGACGTCTCTATCCTTGAATTGGGTGACGGTGTCTTCGATGTATTGTCAACTGCAGGAGACAACAAACTTGGTGGTGACGACTTTGACCAAAAAATCATCGATCACTTGGTAGCAGAATTCAAGAAAGAAAACGGTATTGACTTGTCTACTGACAAGATGGCAATGCAACGTTTGAAAGATGCTGCTGAAAAAGCGAAGAAAGACCTTTCTGGTGTGACTTCAACTCAAATCAGCTTGCCATTTATCACTGCAGGTGAGGCTGGACCTCTTCACTTGGAAATGACTTTGACTCGTGCGAAATTTGACGATTTGACTCGTGACCTTGTAGAACGTACAAAAGTTCCAGTTCGTCAAGCCCTTTCGGATGCAGGTTTGAGCTTGTCAGAAATCGACGAAGTGATCCTTGTTGGTGGTTCAACTCGTATCCCAGCCGTTGTTGAAGCTGTTAAAGCTGAAACTGGTAAAGAACCAAACAAATCAGTAAACCCTGATGAAGTAGTTGCTATGGGTGCGGCTATCCAAGGTGGTGTCATCACTGGTGATGTCAAAGACGTTGTCCTTCTTGACGTAACACCATTGTCACTTGGTATTGAAACAATGGGTGGTGTCTTCACAAAACTCATCGACCGCAACACAACAATTCCAACATCTAAATCACAAGTCTTCTCAACTGCGGCAGACAACCAACCAGCCGTTGATATCCACGTTCTTCAAGGTGAACGCCCAATGGCAGCAGATAACAAGACTCTTGGACGTTTCCAATTGACTGATATCCCAGCTGCACCTCGTGGAATTCCTCAAATCGAAGTAACATTTGACATCGATAAGAATGGTATCGTGTCTGTTAAAGCTAAAGACCTTGGAACTCAAAAAGAACAAACAATTGTGATCCAATCGAACTCAGGTTTGACTGACGAAGAAATTGACCGCATGATGAAAGATGCAGAAGCTAACGCTGAAGCAGATAAGAAACGTAAAGAAGAAGTTGACCTTCGTAACGAAGTAGATCAAGCTATCTTTGCGACTGAAAAGACAATCAAGGAAACTGAAGGCAAAGGATTCGACGCAGAACGTGACGCTGCCCAAGCTGCCCTTGATGACCTTAAGAAAGCGCAAGAAGACAACAACTTGGACGACATGAAAGCAAAACTTGAAGCATTGAACGAAAAAGCTCAAGGACTTGCTGTTAAACTTTACGAACAAGCCGCCGCAGCCCAACAAGCTCAAGCAGGAGCAGAAGGCACACAAGCAACAGGAAACGCAGGCGATGACGTCGTAGACGGAGAGTTTACGGAAAAATAAGATGTTGAGGCGTTAAGAAAACGAAAGAAAAATAGGAAGCCATCGCCTTGTGCGATGCACAAAAGATGGCTTATCTTTTTTCCGAAGTTTTTAGCCGAAACTCAGTTAAGCCTAACTCGGTAAGAATGACTAATCACTAAAGTGATTGTCATTCTACGGCAATCGCTATGGTGACTTGCCTAAACGTCTTACTAGTTCAAAAACAAAGTATAATCGACTTTATTTTTGAACGTCGTAATGATAGGAAGAAATCCAGAGGTTGCAACCCAGCCTCTGTTTTTCGATAAAAAGGACCTAAACCTGATTTATTTGGGGTTTGTCTCATCAATATGACATACAGAAATTGAACCCGATCTAAATCGAAGTTTGATTCAAAATATCAATAGAAAGGAACAATGGTGTTCAGGGAATTGAACACGGGTTCCCATATTTCTTACTCAATATAACAGAAAGGAATTGAACCCGACCTAAATTCTCGGAAAAAAGATAAATCTGCCTAGGAGCATCGCTCCAGCGTCAGATTTCCTATTTTTCAGTCGAATTTTACGGTCTTGGTATCTTGTATGAACAATACTGAATTTTATGATCGTCTGGGGGTGTCAAAAAACGCTTCGGCAGACGAGATCAAAAAGGCTTATCGTAAGCTTTCTAAAAAATACCACCCAGATATCAACAAGGAGCCTGGTGCTGAGGAAAAATACAAGGAAGTTCAAGAAGCATATGAGACTTTGAGTGACGACCAAAAACGGGCTGCCTATGACCAATATGGTGCTGCAGGCGCCAATGGTGGATTTGGAGGCTTCGGTGGTGGAGCTGGCGGTTTCAACGGGGCAGGTGGCTTCGGTGGTTTTGAAGATATCTTCTCAAGTTTCTTCGGCGGAGGCGGTACTTCACGCAATCCAAATGCTCCTCGTCAGGGGGATGACCTCCAATACCGTGTGAATTTGACCTTTGAAGAAGCTATTTTTGGAGCTGAAAAAGAAGTCAAATATAACCGTGAAGCTAGCTGTCGTACATGTAATGGCTCAGGTGCTAAGCCAGGAACAAGTCCAGTCACTTGTGGACGCTGTCATGGTGCTGGTGTCATTAACGTCGATACACAGACTCCGCTTGGTATGATGCGTCGCCAAGTAACCTGTGATGTCTGTCATGGTCGCGGAAAAGAAATCAAAGATCCATGTACAACTTGTCACGGAACAGGTCATGAAAAACAAGCCCATAGTGTACATGTAAAAATCCCTGCTGGTGTGGAAACTGGTCAACAAATTCGCCTAGCCGGTCAGGGTGAAGCAGGATTTAATGGTGGACCATACGGTGACTTGTATGTAGTAGTTTCTGTGGAAGCCAGCGACAAGTTTGAACGTGAAGGCACGACTATCTTCTACAATCTCAACCTCAACTTTGTCCAAGCCGCTCTTGGTGATACAGTTGATATCCCAACTGTTCACGGTGATGTTGAATTGGTTATCCCAGAGGGAACTCAGACTGGTAAGAAATTCCGTTTACGTGGTAAGGGAGCTCCGAGTCTTCGTGGTGGTGCTGTTGGTGACCAATACGTTACCGTTAATGTCGTAACACCGACAGGCTTGAACGACCGTCAAAAAGTAGCCTTGAAAGAATTCGCAGCTGCAGGTGATTTAAAAGTCAATCCAAAGAAAAAAGGCTTCTTTGACCATATTAAAGATGCCTTTGATGGAGAATAAAGTAAAAAGAGCCGATGAGCTCTTTTTGTTTATAGATTTTTTAAGACTTTCCTTAAGTAATGACGGACGGTAGCGCCCTTCTTCGAAGTTCCATACCTAAACTTTGAGCCTAGGTCTCAAAGTTTCCGAACACCTGAAACCAAGCTATTTCAGGTGTTTTCATTACGGCGGAAAGTCTGGGAAAGTCTTCGATTTAGTTATGAAACGGTGAATGATACTCTTCAAAAATCTCTTCAAACCACGTCAGCGTCGACTTGTCGTACTCAAGTACTACCTGCGTCTAGCTTTCTAGTTTGCCCTTTGATTTTTATTGAGTATGAGTTTTCTAAATTATGATGTATAGTTGATGGGATATAACTTGTTTACCTTTTAAAAAAGAGCCGATTGGCTCTTTTTACTTATCTTTAAGTTCCTGTGTTTCTTTGATCACAGCTAGTCTAGTCTGGATATCTTTTTCCAAGACCTTAAACTTGTAAGTCAGGTCTTCTTGGTATTCCTTGATGAGTTCTTTTTGTTGGTCGATGATTTGCAGGCTGTTTTGGATAATATCCACATCATCCTTGATAGCTTGAACGCGGTCAGTGGTATTCAAGACTTCATCTGTGATGGTTTGGCGATTTTTTGTGATCAGATAACTTCCAGCTGCAGCTCCTGCAAATAACAGTAGGTTGGATAATTTCATGGCAACTCCTTAGGCGTTTTTGATAGTTTCAGCAACTTGAGCAAGTTTGTCAAAGTCTGGTTCGTGGGCGATAAAATCAATCTTGAGGTCATCGTCTGCACTGTAGCGAGGCACGAGGTGAACGTGGGTATGAAAGACGGTTTGTCCTGCGATTTCTTCACAGTTGGCAATGATATTCATACCAGCAGCCTTGGTAGCTTTCATGACTTTTTGAGCTACTTTTGGTACTTGGGCAAAGAGTTGGCTGGCGCTAGTAGCGTTCATTTCCAAAAGATTGCGATAGTGTTCTTTTGGCACGACCAAGGTATGTCCTGGTGTCACTTGAGAGATATCAAGAAAGGCAAGAACCTGCTCATCTTCGTATACTTTTGAAGCAGGAATTTCCCCTGCGATGATTTTACAAAAAATGCAATCTGACATAAAATCTACCTCTACTGTATTGAATTTTGATATAATATAGCTACATTATACCAGATTTGGAGAAAATATGTTAGAAATTAAAAACCTGACAGGTGGTTATGTTCATGTCCCTGTCTTGAAAGATGTGTCCTTTACTGTTGAAAGTGGGCAGTTGGTCGGTTTGATTGGTCTCAATGGTGCTGGTAAATCGACGACTATCAATGAGATTATCGGTCTGTTGACACCTTATAGTGGTTCCATCAATATCAATGGCTTGACCTTGCAAGAAGACGCGACTAGCTACCGCAAGCAGATTGGCTACATTCCTGAGACACCTAGTCTGTATGAGGAATTGACCCTCAGAGAGCATATCGAAACGGTTGCTATGGCTTATGGTATTGACCAGAAAGTGGCTTTTGATCGAGTGGAACCTTTGTTAAAAATGTTCCGTCTGGACCAGAAATTAGATTGGTTCCCTGTTCATTTTTCAAAAGGGATGAAGCAAAAGGTCATGATTATCTGTGCTTTTGTGGTGGATCCGAGTCTCTTCATCGTGGATGAGCCTTTCCTTGGTCTTGATCCGCTGGCTATTGCGGACTTGATTCAGCTTTTGGAAGTGGAAAAGCAAAAAGGCAAGTCCATTCTCATGAGTACCCACGTGCTGGATTCGGCTGAGAAGATGTGTGATGCTTTTGTCATTCTTCACAAAGGGGAAGTGCGTGCCAAGGGGAATTTAGCGCAACTGCGCGAAGCCTTTGATATGCCTGAGGCTAGTTTGAATGATATTTACTTGGCTCTGACCAAAGAGGAGGAGCTATGAAAGACTTGTTTTTAAAGAGAAAGCAGGCTTTTCGTAAGGAGTGTCTTGGTTATTTGCGCTATGTTCTCAATGACCACTTTGTCTTGTTCCTGCTTGTTCTGCTGGGCTTTCTAGCCTACCAATACAGTCAACTCTTACAACATTTTCCTGAAAATCATTGGCCTATCCTTTTATTTGTAGGAATTACGTCTGTTTTACTTTTGCTTTGGGGAGGAATTGCCACCTATATGGAGGCTCCAGACAAGCTCTTTCTCTTGGTCGGAGAAGAGGAAATCAAACTCCATCTCAAGCGTCAAACTGGCATTTCCCTAGTCTTTTGGCTCTTTGTACAGACCCTTTTCTTGCTTTTATTTGCGCCCTTATTTTTAGCCATGGGTTATGGCTTGCCAGTTTTTCTGGTCTATGTGCTTTTATTGGGGGTAGGAAAATATTTCCTCTTTCGTCAAAAGGCCAGCAAATTTTTCACTGAAACTGGACTAGACTGGGACTATGTCATTTCCCAAGAAAGCAAGCGCAAGCAAGTCTTGCTTCGTTTCTTTGCCCTCTTTACGCAGGTAAAGGGAATTTCAAACAGTGTCAAGCGTCGTGCCTATCTGGACTTTATCCTAAATACTGTTCAGAAGGTGCCTGGGAAGATTTGGCAAAATCTCTATCTGCGTTCTTATCTGCGAAATGGAGACCTCTTTGCTCTCAGTCTCCGTTTGCTCTTACTTTCCTTGCTGGCACAGGTTTTTATTGAGCAAGCTTGGATTGCGACAGCAGTGGTAGTTCTCTTTAACTACCTCTTGCTCTTCCAGTTGCTGGCCCTCTATCATGCCTTTGACTACCAGTATTTGACCCAACTCTTTCCGCTGGACAAGGGGCAAAAGGAAAAAGGCTTGCAGGCAGTGGTCAGAGGATTGACCAGTTTGGTCTTAGTAGTGGAATTAGTTGTTGGGTTGATTACCTTCCAAGAAAAACTAGCCCTTTTAGCCTTACTGGGAGCTGGTTTGGTTTTACTAGTTTTGTACCTACCTTATCAGGTAAAACGTCAGATGCAGGACTAACATTTCTTATATGACACTAAAAAAGAAGTTGAGTTCAGTTTGTCTCAACTTCTTTTATTTTCTACAGGATAATGGTTGGTCCGTAGAGACTCAACTTGGTCTTGACTTGGTCAAAGTGGAAGCGGTCATAGGCCCGCCAAGCGGCGCGAGTTGGAGCATCTGGATCAAGAGCGCTGAGTCCCATGAGAAGACTGGAAGTCTGGTAAAATTTTTCCAGTTCAATCAAGACTCGATTATCCACTGTTTCAGCCTTGGCTAGAAAACCAAGAATAGAGTTTAATTGCTCCTGAAAGCGGACGTCGTCAGCGGTTGCCTGTTTGCATGCTTGATAGGCTTTGTTTAAGTCAGTAATCAAAGTCTGAGCTCTTTTGATAGGGTCTGTATCTGTCATGAGAATTCCTCCTTTAATCTAGGTGCTAGTTTTGATTCTAGCAACTGTGTTTTGATACTGTTAGTCTATCACTTTTATCTCCTTTTTCACCATAAAATCTTTAATTGCCCTTGAAATTTCCTGAATGATACTGTTAAGATTTTATGATAAAATAGTGGTAAGATTATCATGCTTATTTGAGGAACAAGATACCCTTCAGGAGCGTTAAAGGCCTGTTTAGGATTTGGTGGGCTTGTATCAAAGTATTTTTGCTATTCTCTTTTTAGGAAGAAATCGAAACAAGGAGAGTAAGAAGATGAGAATATTTGTTTTAGAAGATGATTTTTCCCAACAGACTAGGATTGAAACGACGATTGAGAAACTCTTGAAAGAACATCATATCACTCCGAGTTCTTTTGAAGTCTTTGGTAAGCCAGATCAACTGCTGGCAGAGGTACATGAGAAGGGGATCCATCAACTATTCTTTTTGGATATTGAGATTCGAAATGAAGAGATGAAGGGGCTGGAAGTGGCTAGAAAGATTCGGGATCGGGATCCTTATGCCTTGATAGTCTTTGTGACGACTCACTCAGAGTTTATGCCCCTGTCCTTTCGCTACCAAGTGTCTGCTTTGGACTACATTGATAAGGCTCTTTCGGCAGAGGAGTTTGAATCTCGGATCGAGACAGCCCTCCTCTATGCCAATGGTCAAGACAGTAAAAGTCTAGCTGAAGATTGCTTTTATTTTAAATCAAAATTTGCTCAATTCCAGTATCCTTTTAAAGAGGTTTACTATCTCGAAACGTCTCCCAGACCCCATCATGTCATTCTCTATAGCGAGACAGATAGGTTGGAATTTACAGCGAGTTTGGAGGAGATTCTCAAGCAGGAACCTCGTCTCTTGCAGTGCCATCGCTCTTTTCTCATCAATCCTGCCAATGTGGTGCGTTTGGATAAGAAAGAAAAACTGCTTTTCTTTCCCAATGGTGGGAGCTGTATGATAGCGCGTTATAAGGTCAGGGAAGTGTCTGAGGCTATCAATAACTTGCACTGAGTGAGGTGATGGGATGGAATTAGTTTGGAAGATCGTATATGTGTTTTTGCTATCTGGATTGGAATTGTTTATATTTTTTAAGGTGGATGGAATTGTTCTAACTCTGGAGAGAGTCTTTAAAGCTTTTCTTTTTAAGCTACTTTTAGTAGTTATTTTTGTAACGATTAGCTATATAGTAGGAAATAATTACCTATCTTATTTTGTGGAACCCTTGTACGGCATAGGCTTGTCTTTATTACTGTTAAGAGGACTTCCTAAAAAACTCCTTTTCTTTTATGGTCTCTTTCCAATGATATTGGTGAATCTCTTTTATAGAGGTATTTCTTATTTTGTGCTTCCATTTTTAGGGCAAGGGCATGTGTATGATGACCGCTCTTTTATTTGGTTATGTATAAAAATTTTCATTTGCTTTATTTCTCTAGCCTTTTTGAAATGGTTAGACTATGATTTTACTAGTTTGAGAAAGGAGATTCCCGATAAAGATTTTCAAAAGTCCCTGACTAAGATTAACTGGATAATGGGGGCTTACTATCTAGTGATGCAAAGTCTGTCTTATTTTGAATATGTACAAGGTATACAATCAACGACTGTTCGCCATTTCATTCTGGTATTTTATCTACTCTTTTTTATGGGGGTTATCAAGAAATTAGATACCTATTTGAAGGAAAAACTTCAGGAGAAACTGAACCAAGAGCAGACCTTGCGCTATAGAGATATGGAACGCTATAGTCGGCATATAGAGGAACTTTACAAGGAAGTACGGAGCTTTCGGCATGACTATAGCAACCTCTTGACTAGTTTACGTCTGGGCATTGAAGAGGAGGATATGGAGCAGATAAAAGAGGTTTACGACTCTGTTTTAAAGGATTCCAGTGAAAAATTGCAGGACAACAAATATGACCTGGGCAGATTAGTGAATATTCGTGATAAAGCCCTCAAAAGTCTCCTAGCAGGGAAATTTCTAAAAGCCAGAGATAAGAAGATTGTCTTTAATGTCGAAGTTCCTGAGGAGATTCAGGTTGAGGGAATGAGACTGCTTGATTTTCTAACCATTGTGTCTATCCTTTGTGACAATGCTATTGAAGCCACTGCAGAGGCCAGTCAACCTCACGTTTCAATCGCCTTTTTTAAAAATGGAGCACAGGAGACCTTTATCATTGAAAATTCCATCAAAGAAGAGGGCATCGATATTTCTGAAATCTTCTCCTTTGGAGCAAGCTCTAAAGGGGAGGAGAGAGGAGTTGGTCTCTATACCGTCATGAAAATTGTGGAAAGCCATCCTAATATCAGTCTAAATACCACCTGCCAAAATCAAGTCTTTCGTCAGGTTTTAACGGTTCACTTGCTGTAGGTTGATAATTAGAAGATTTGTGAAAAAGAAGTACTGCCTGTAGTCATCAATTAAAATACTATAGTATACGAGGTATATTAAATGAATAAGAAATCCTTTTTTATCATCTGTTCTACGTTGATTATTGCTTCGAATCTTCTCATGATTTCCGTGGTGAACAAGGGAGAAGAAACAGGGGGCAACCTGTTTGTGATTGCTATAGCCTGTGTTTTGCTGCCAGCCTTTTTATATGCAGTTGAAAACAGACTTACTTCAATGGTAAGAGTAGAATCAATACTCCTGATTCAGTTGACAGTTATATCCCTACTCCGTCTTATCAACAGAATAGGGAGGACGCCTGAAATCCTCAACATTATCATTACCCTTATCGCTTTGGCAAGTGGGACAGCTGCTATCCTTGTTGCGATTATGAGAATATATGAGAACATACGGAAGTGAGGGTGAGTAGTTTTCTATTTTGTATTTTCACATTGTCAAGTTCCCCCAGGGCAAGTATGTTTTTCATGCTTGCTTTTTAAATTTTTACAATTCAAGATGTTTTGATGACCATTTATGATTTGGATGGAAAATTTTAAAAAATAGTAGTATACTAACCTTATTAAGGTTGTAATAGGACGAAAGTAAAAAGAGGTATTCCTCGTGAATGCAAAAACAATGTTACAATTGGCTATTATGGTCGCTTAAAGACTTGAGCTTGTGTACTTGGAGGTAATTATGGATTTCAAAAGTTTTCTTATTGTTTTTGTTGTCAGTATGCTTATTTCTTTTATTACTTATTTAATTAGGGGAAAATTTTTAAAATCTCCAAAGAAGAATAAAGATAGATCTAATTAGATAAAAAGATTTTTTATCGCTAGTTTAATCTACAGTGGAGTTTCTTTAATATTGTTTCGCCTGTCAAAATGATATGTGATAGCAGGATAAAAAATCTACAAATTAAGTTGGTATCAATATTGTGTAAAGGGCAAGTATGTTTTTCATGCTTGCTTTTTTAAATTTTTTAACAATTCAAGAGGTTTTGATGACCATTTACGATTTGAGTGATCCAAGAATAAAACGAGTGCTATACTAGCAGTGTAAAGGTTGTAGCTAAACTAAGATAAAGCATATATTTAGGAGGAAATTTTATGAAGAAAAAAATACTTGTCATTTTCATCTTGTATCTGATCATGTCCATATTTCTATATCCGCTTAGGGATAGTGCTTGGTATCATCTATTCTATACCATAGCCTATGTGATTGCGGTTATAATCTATCTTGCTTTAACTAAAAAGAAAGGAGCAAAGAAATGAAAACTTTTCTTGCTAAAAAACGGAACATCTTCCTTGCGAGATTGTTCCTAGGTCAGTTGCCCTTACTTGTCTCCACTTATCTATTTCTATCTCGTCAGTTTTTAAATTTTTCCTTGGTTTTCCAATTTCTCTTAGTGGTTATTAACTTAGCTTCCATTTTGCTCACTGTTTACCTCACTAGGGAAATGAGAATAAGAGAGTTTGAAGATGATGATTTAGTTAGCCCTAAAACCAATCAACTCATGTATATAGGCTTGACAGGTTTTATGTCTATTATTTGTTTGTATAGAGGTGTCACAGCAGGAGAATCCTATCAACAACTAATTGCCTATATTGGCGCTATTCTCTGCTTGATTATCATGCTTCTGCTCATTTGGGGTTTGAAGTATTATAAAAAGTAGAGGAAGGGTTTTCTTCTTAATCTGGGACTAGTCTAAAGCCTGACAGGAGGGGGTCATCCTGTCTTGTAGATAGTAGGAGGATTTCTATGAAAAGACACTCTATTCTTTTCAAAACGAGTGCCATTCTTTCTTATTTGTTTCTATTTTTCGGACTGTCTTGGACAACCCAATTTTGGAGCAATTATTGGGAGTTCTCGTCTTGGGTAGGAAATATTATCTGGATTCGAAACATCATCAGTCTTCTCTTTATCGGTTTGATGGTTTGGATTTTGGTCAGGTCGGGCCATGCTTATCTCTTTCGCATCCCTAGGAAAAAGTGGTTGAGCTATTCTGTTCTGACGGTGTTAGCAGCTGTTGTGCTTATCTGCTTTAACTATCTGACAGCTAAACACGTTCAGGGAACCAATGAAGGGTGGAATTTGTTTATTGCCTATAGTGAGACAAATTTTGCGGAGTTTGGTGTTTACCTAACCTTAATCGTACTAGGACCTCTGATGGAAGAATTGGTATGTAGGGGATTGCTTCAACATGCCTTCTTTAAGAATTCGAGATGGGGACGGGATCTTCTCTTTCCGTCATTCTTATTTGCCTTGCCCCACTTTTCTAGCTTGCCAAGTCTCGCAGATATTTTTGTCTATACGGCAGTGGGCTGTCTATTTGCCTGTCTAACACGTTATACGAAGAGTATCTATCCTTCTTATTCGATTCATATTGTTAATAATATCATCGCAAACTTACCATTTTTGCTCACTTTTCTACATAGGGTCTTGGGGTAAAAAAACAAAGGCTTGCTTTTCAGCCATAGAGGAGGTCATCATGTATAAACACTTATTTTTCCTAGATTCCAAAACCTTAGACTGGTTGACACCTTATATTCTAGTCTTGGCTTCTGACACCATTGCCCTTAATGTTTTTGTGCTAACCTTTGTATCTGTTGTGGCCTTTTATTTCCTAAATCCCATGCTATCTTTAATGGCTATCTTCTTAGGAGCTGGTTATGTGGTCGGATTTTGGTTACTCAAATGGTTTGTTTTGGAAAGACTAGAACTAAAGGATGACTTGTAGGGAAGTTTGGTGGGGAGGATAGTTTTATGGAGTTTTTTGATAAATTTCATGCCTTGTGCTTTGGATTTTTAGTACTACTAATCGTCATTACAGTTCCTTATACGATTAACCATGGGGATTTTTTTCAAAATGAATCTGAATTGATTATTGTAAGTCTTCTTGTAACTTTGGTGAGTATTGCTTATGCTAGAAAGTTTGAAATGATTTCTTTTGGGATGTTAAGCAGGAAACAACTTTTGCTTTTTATTGCAATCTTTCTTCTAAGTGTACTTGAGACGCTGGTGTATATTCATTTTTTCGCTGTTTCTTCTGGCGTGGGAGTTCAACACTTGGCGGAAGTCAGCAGAGGAATTTCTCTGTCTTTGATTTTGACTACCTCAGTTTTTGGACCAATCCAGGAGGAACTCATTTTCAGAGGACTTCTTCAAGGTGCCGTTTTTGACAATTCTTGGTTAGGGCTTGTGCTAACTTCCTCTCTTTTTTCTTTCATGCATGGACCTCCTAATATCTCTTCGTTTATTTTTTATCTACTTGGGGGCTTGTTACTGGGCTTTGCTTATAAAAAGAGCCAAAACCTATGGGTCTCTACTCTAGTCCATATGTTTTACAATAGTTGGCCACTCTTATATTATTTATAAAAATCATGAAAGGTAAGCAGAAGGCGGTGCTTGCCTTTTCTTTCTATAATGATACCCAAGCCAATCCAGAGGCTTTTCTTTGAGAATCAGGTGTGGAGCGGTTGACGAATAGGCCAAAAACTAGTAGAATAGTAAGGAAACTTTATACGGAGGAAAGAAATGGATTTGGGTGATAATGAGCTAACACTGACTCCCATACCTGGGAAAAGTGGCAAAGCTTATATGGGTAGCTATCCTGATGGGAAGCGTATCTTTGTAAAAATGAACACCTCTCCAATCCTACCTGGTCTAGCTAGAGAACAAATTGCTCCACAATTATTATGGAGTCGCCGTTTGGCAGATGGGCGTGATATGTGTGCTCAAGAATGGTTGACAGGCAAGATATTGACCCCCTATGATATGAATCGTAAACAAATCGTCAATATTTTAACCCGCCTTCATCGCTCACGTCCGTTGATGACACAGTTGAGTCGTTTGGGCTATGCCATGGAAACACCTGTAGATTTACTACAGTCTTGGCAGGAAACGGCTCCAGATGCTTTGCGTAAAAATCATTTTATCAGTGAAGTGATGGCTGATTTACGTCAGACTATTCCAGGATTTAGAGAGGACTATGCGACCATTGTCCATGGAGATGTACGACATAGTAATTGGATTGAGACAGACAGTGGCTTGATTTATTTGGTAGATTGGGATTCGGTTCGTTTGACCGACCGCATGTTTGATGTGGCCCATATGCTCTGCCATTATATTCCAGAACATCAGTGGAAAGAATGGTTGACCTACTACGGTTATAAGTATAATCAAACGGTATTAAATAAATTGTATTGGTACGGTCAATTGTCTTACTTGAGCCAGATTTCCAAGTATTATATGAACCAAGATTTAGAAAATGTCAATCGGGAGATTCATGGCTTGCGTCACTTCCGAGACAAGTATGGAAAGAGAAGATGAGAGTTAGAAATCGTAAAGGGGCGACAGAATTACTAGAGGCAAATCCCCAGTATGTGGTCCTCAATCCCTTGGAAGCCAAGGGGAAATGGCGGGACTTGTTTGGCAATGATAATCCCATTCATGTGGAAGTTGGAAGTGGAAAGGGTGCCTTTGTTTCAGGTATGGCTAAGCAAAACCCTGACATCAACTATATCGGGATTGATATTCAAAAGTCTGTTTTGAGCTACGCTTTGGACAAGGTGCTTGAAGTTGGAGTGCCTAACATCAAGCTCTTGTGGGTAGATGGTTCTGACTTGACTGACTACTTTGAAGACGGTGAGATTGATCGTTTGTATCTGAACTTTTCAGATCCTTGGCCTAAAAAACGCCATGAAAAGCGTCGTTTGACCTACAAGACCTTCTTGGATACCTTCAAACGTATCTTGCCTGAAAATGGAGAAATTCATTTCAAGACGGATAACCGTGGCTTGTTTGAGTACAGCCTAGTGAGCTTTTCTCAGTATGGCATGAAGCTCAATGGTGTTTGGCTTGATTTACATGCCAGTGATTTTGAAGGCAATGTCATGACAGAATACGAGCAAAAATTCTCCAACAAGGGGCAAGTTATCTATCGAGTTGAGGCAGAATTTTAAGAAATAGCCTGAAATCAGGCTGTATAAGTGCTTTTGCTTTACATAAGTTGGCAAACGTGCTATACTAAGAGTAAGAATATGAAAAGTGAGGCGGGGAAATATCTTCGCCTCTTGCTTATGAGGAGGTGGACGCAATCGCAACAATCGTAGAATTAGTCAGAGAAGTTGTAGAACCTGTCATAGAAGCGCCTTTCGAACTCGTGGATATCGAGTATGGAAAGATTGGCAGTGACATGATTCTCAGTATTTTTGTAGATAAACCTGAAGGAATTACCTTGAACGACACGGCAGACTTGACAGAAATCATCAGTCCTGTCCTAGACACCATCAAGCCAGATCCCTTCCCAGAACAATATTTCCTAGAAATCACCAGTCCAGGCTTGGAACGTCCTTTGAAAACCAAGGATGCAGTTGCTGGAGCGGTTGGGAAATACATCCATGTCGGGCTCTACCAAGCCATCGATAAGCAAAAGGTCTTTGAAGGAACTCTGTTGGCCTTCGAAGAGGACGAGTTGACCATGGAATATATGGACAAGACACGTAAGAAAACTGTCCAAATTCCATACAGTTTAGTATCAAAAGCACGTTTAGCAGTTAAATTATAGAAAAAGAAAGGATAGCTTTTGAGGATTCAAAAGTGAAGAAAACATGAGTAAAGAAATGCTAGAGGCCTTCCGCATTTTGGAAGAAGACAAGGGAATCAAAAAAGAAGACATCATCGACGCAGTAGTAGAGTCGCTTCGTTCCGCTTATCGCAGACGCTATGGTCAATCAGACAGCGTAGCCATTGACTTTAACGAAAAAACAGGTGACTTTACAGTTTATACTGTCCGTGAAGTGGTTGATGAAGTATTTGATAGCCGTTTGGAAATCAGCTTAAAAGATGCTCTTGCCATTAATTCAGCCTATGAACTTGGTGACAAAATCAAGTTTGAAGAAGCACCTGCTGAGTTTGGTCGTGTAGCAGCCCAATCTGCCAAACAAACCATCATGGAAAAAATGCGCAAGCAAACACGTGCCATCACTTACAATACTTACAAAGAACATGAGCAAGAAATCATGTCTGGTACTGTAGAACGTTTTGACAACCGCTTTATCTATGTCAACCTTGGTAGCATCGAAGCCCAATTGTCAAAACAAGATCAAATTCCTGGAGAAGTTTTTGCTTCTCATGATCGTATTGAAGTCTATGTTTACAAGGTTGAAGACAACCCTCGTGGTGTCAACGTCTTTGTTAGCCGTAGCCATCCAGAAATGATTAAACGCTTGATGGAGCAAGAAATTCCAGAAGTTTATGATGGAACTGTTGAAATCATGAGCGTAGCTCGTGAAGCTGGTGACCGTACGAAGGTTGCCGTTCGTAGCCACAATCCAAACGTGGACGCTATCGGTACAATCGTTGGACGCGGTGGTGCTAATATCAAGAAGATTACTAGCAAATTCCACCCAGCTCGCTACGATGCTAAAAATGACCGCATGGTGCCAATCGAAGAAAATATCGATGTTATCGAGTGGGTAGCAGATCCAGCTGAATTTATCTACAACGCTATCGCTCCTGCTGAGGTTGACCAAGTTATCTTTGATGAAAACGACAGCAAACGTGCCTTGGTGGTTGTTCCAGATAACAAGCTTTCTCTTGCTATCGGTCGTCGTGGGCAAAACGTTCGCTTGGCAGCTCACTTGACTGGTTACCGTATCGACATCAAGTCTGCTAGCGAATTTGAAGCCATGGAAGAAGCTGGTTCGGTAGAATTGGAAGCAGAAAACGATACTATAGAAGAATAAAAGCTGCTAGAGGAGGGAAAGATGAAAACGAGAAAAATCCCTTTGCGCAAGTCTGTCGTGTCCAATGAAGTGATTGATAAGCGTGATTTGCTCCGCATTGTCAAAAACAAAGAAGGGCAAGTCTTTATCGATCCGACAGGCAAGGCCAATGGCCGTGGCGCTTATATCAAACTAGACAATGCAGAAGCCCTAGAGGCGAAAAAGAAGAAGGTCTTTAACCGCAGCTTTAGCATGGAAGTGGATGAAAGCTTTTATGACGAGTTGATCGCTTATGTGGATCACAAAGTGAAAAGAAGAGAGTTAGGACTTGAATAAGCAAAAGATAAGCAATCTCTTGGGACTTGCTCAGCGAGCAGGGCGAATTATATCGGGTGAAGAATTGGTGGTCAAGGCCATTCAAGACGGCAAGGCCAAGATGGTCTTTCTAGCCCATGATGCTGGACCCAATCTGACCAAGAAGATTCAAGATAAAAGTCATTATTATCAAGTAGAAATTGTAACCGTGTTTTCAACACTGGAATTAAGCATAGCAGTCGGGAAATCAAGAAAGGTTTTGGCTGTGACAGATGCTGGATTTACAAAGAAAATGAGGTCTCTTATGGAATAGAAGAGGAGGACATGATTTGTCTAAGAAAAGATTGTACGAAATCGCAAAAGAACTTGGAAAAGAAAGTAAAGAAGTTGTAGCGCGTGCAAAAGAGTTGGGCTTGGATGTGAAAAGCCACTCATCAAGTGTGGAAGAAGCTGTCGCTGCAAAAATCGCTGCCAGCTTTAAGCCTGCAGCTGCTCCGAAAGCAGAAGCAAAACCTGCAGAACCAAAAGCAAGTGCAGAAAAGAAAGCCGAAAAATCTGAGCCAGCTAAACCAGCTGTAGCCAAGGAAGAGGCAAAAGTAGCTGAGCCAGTTGCTCCGAAGACAGAAAAAGTAGCGGCTAAACCGCAAAGCCGTAATTTCAAGGCTGAGCGTGAAGCCCGTGCCAAAGAGCAGGCAGAACGACGCAAGCAAAATAAAGGCAATAACCGTGACCAACAAAAGGGAAATCATCAAAAGAATGATAACCGTAATGGTGGAAAACAAGGTCAAGGCAACCGCGATAATCGTCGCTTTAATGACCAAGCTAAGAAACAGCAAGGTCAGCAAAATCGTGGAAATGAGCGCCGTCAACAAGAGGACAAACGTTTAAATCAAGCGGCTCCACGCATTGACTTTAAAGCCCGTGCGGCAGCCCTAAAAGCAGAACAAAATGCAGAGTATGCACGTTCAAGTGAGGAACGCTTCAAGCAGTATCAGGCTGCTAAAGAAGCCTTGGCTCAAGCTAACAAACGCAAGGAGCCAGAGGAAATCTTTGAAGAAGTTGCTAAGTTAGCTGAACAAGCGCAACAAGCACAGCAAGTTCAAGCAGTGGTTGAAGTCGTCCCTGAGAAAAAAGAACCTGCAGTGGATACACGTCGTAAAAAACAAGCTCGACCAGACAAAAATCGTGATGATTATGATCACGAAGAAGATGGTCCTAGAAAACAACAAAAGAATCGAAGTAGTCAAAATCAAGTGAGAAATCAAAAGAATAGTAACTGGAATAATAACAAGAAAAACAAAAAAGGCACTAACAAGAACAACCGTAATCAGGCTCCAAAACCTGTTACAGAGCGTAAATTCCATGAATTGCCAACAGAATTTGAATATACAGATGGTATGACCGTTGCGGAAATCGCAAAACGTATCAAACGTGAACCAGCTGAAATTGTTAAGAAACTCTTTATGATGGGTATCATGGCCACACAAAACCAATCCTTGGATGGTGAAACAATCGAACTCCTCATGGTGGATTATGGTATCGAAGCCAAACAAAAGGTTGAAGTGGATAATGCCGACATCGAACGTTTCTTTGTCGAAGATGGTTATCTCAATGAAGATGAATTGGTTGAGCGTCCACCAGTTGTAACTATCATGGGACACGTTGACCACGGTAAAACAACACTTCTAGATACCCTTCGTAACTCTCGTGTTGCGACAGGTGAAGCAGGTGGTATCACTCAGCATATCGGTGCCTACCAAATCGTGGAAAATGGCAAGAAGATTACCTTCCTTGATACACCAGGACACGCGGCCTTTACATCTATGCGTGCGCGTGGTGCTTCTGTTACCGATATTACGATCTTGGTCGTAGCGGCAGATGACGGGGTTATGCCTCAGACTATCGAAGCCATTAACCACTCAAAAGCGGCCAACGTTCCAATTATCGTAGCTATCAACAAGATTGATAAACCAGGTGCTAACCCAGAACGCGTTATCGGTGAATTGGCAGAGCATGGTGTTATGTCAACTGCTTGGGGTGGAGATTCTGAATTTGTTGAAATCTCAGCTAAATTCAACCAAAATATCGAAGAATTGTTGGAAACAGTCCTTCTTGTGGCTGAAATCCAAGAACTCAAGGCAGACCCAACAGTGCGTGCTATCGGTACAGTTATCGAAGCGCGCTTGGATAAAGGAAAAGGTGCGGTCGCAACCCTCCTTGTTCAACAAGGTACCTTGAATGTCCAAGATCCAATCGTTGTCGGAAACACCTTCGGTCGTGTCCGTGCTATGACTAATGACCTTGGACGTCGTGTTAAGGTTGCTGGACCATCAACACCAGTCTCTATCACAGGTTTGAATGAAGCACCGATGGCGGGTGACCACTTTGCTGTTTACGAAGATGAAAAATCTGCGCGTGCAGCAGGTGAAGAACGTGCTAAACGTGCCCTTATGAAACAACGTCAAGCTACCCAACGTGTCAGCCTTGAAAACCTCTTTGATACGCTTAAAGCTGGTGAACTCAAGTCAGTTAACGTTATCATTAAGGCTGACGTACAAGGTTCTGTTGAAGCCCTTTCTGCCTCACTTCAGAAAATCGATGTGGAAGGTGTTAAAGTTACCATCGTTCACTCAGCGGTCGGTGCTATCAATGAATCTGACGTGACCCTTGCTGAAGCTTCAAATGCCTTTATCGTTGGTTTCAACGTACGTCCTACACCACAAGCTCGTCAACAAGCAGAAGCTGACGATGTGGAAATCCGTCTCCACAGCATTATCTACAAGGTTATCGAAGAGATGGAAGAAGCCATGAAAGGGATGCTTGATCCTGAATTCGAAGAAAAAGTTATCGGTGAAGCAGTTATTCGTGAAACCTTCAAGGTATCTAAAGTGGGAACTATCGGTGGATTCATGGTTATCAACGGTAAGGTTACCCGTGACTCTAAAGTCCGTGTTATTCGTGATGGTGTCGTTATCTATGACGGTGAACTTGCAAGTTTGAAACACTACAAAGACGACGTTAAAGAAGTTACAAACGGCCGTGAAGGTGGATTGATGATTGATGGCTACAATGATATCAAAACTGATGATGTGATTGAGGCGTACGTCATGGAAGAAATCAAGAGATAATAGAGAAACGATAGCTCATTTGACTCGTCGTCAACAGCGCCTTGATGAACCCTCAGTTCTATCTAAGGCTTGTTTCCTAGATTCAAATGGCTCTAGTTCCTCTATCTAATAAAAATAGCTAGGTCTGCTGGCCTAGCTTTTGGTTCAAAGTAGAGAAAGGAATATCATGGCAAATCATTTCCGTACGGATCGTGTGGGCATGGAAATCAAGCGTGAAGTCAATGAGATTTTGCAAAAGAAAGTCCGTGATCCGCGTGTCCAAGGTGTGACCATCACAGATGTTCAGATGCTAGGTGACTTGTCTGTTGCCAAGGTTTACTACACCATTTTGAGTAACCTTGTTTCAGATAATCAAAAAGCTCAAATCGGGCTTGAAAAAGCAACTGGTACTATCAAACGTGAACTTGGTCGCAATTTGAAATTGTACAAAATCCCAGATTTGACCTTCGTCAAAGACGAATCAATCGAATATGGAAACAAGATTGACGAAATGCTACGCAATCTGGATAAGAACTAAGAAGGAGGGGTACCCCTCTTTTTTTGTGGAGAAAAAGGCAATAAAACATGCTGGCGGAATCTTTCCAGAGTTAAACATTATTAAAAAGCTTTATAAAATTTAACTTGTATGATATTATAGGAAATGAAAAGAGTAAATTTCACAGAAATAGCCAGCAAGACTGGTATCGTCAATATTTTGAAAGTGTAGTTAAACGAGGGAAGATAATATGGGGCCTATCAAAGCTTTTGCTAAAATTTATGGTAATTACTTTTTGACTGTGCAAGGTGTAAAAGTAATGAAAACGATAAAGAAAGATGATAATGCCGTTGTCGGTCTGGGGAAACTTTTTATTGCAGATAAGCTAATGGATACGGCTCGATGGCTCATCAAGCCAGAGGAGAGAGAATGAAATTTTTCTGGGTCTTCTTGCCATTATTTTTATCAAACCGATTATTGGGATTTTGAAATTCTTTTGGATGATCATCTCTTTTGCAGTCCAATTGCTGTTTTACAAGATATTATTTAAGATATTGGATTGGTTCTTTAAACTTATTTAGATGGTAATCCAAGTCTCAGAGAACTAGTAAGTCTTGTACTGCTAGTTTTTTAATCTCTTTCCATATGGTATAATATAAGCAGTAAAATCATTTTAGAACATACAATGGAGGTCGTCATGGACAATATCATCGATGTGTCAATTCCTGTTGCAGAAGTGGTGGACAAGCATCCAGAAGTCTTGGAAATTTTAGTCGAGCTTGGTTTTAAACCCCTTGCCAATCCCTTAATGCGCAACACAGTTGGTCGTAAAGTATCGCTCAAACAGGGTTCTAAGCTGGAAGGAACTCCTATGGACAAGATTGTCCGCACACTGGAAGCAAACGGCTATGAAGTGATTGGGTTAGACTAATGGCAGATGAACGAATTCATGTCCTGCGGGATATTTTGTTAGAATTGCACAATGGTGCCTCTCCTGAGTCGGTTCAGGAGCGTTTTGATGCGACCTTTGCGGGTGTCTCAGCCATAGAGATTTCCCTCATGGAGCACGAGCTGATGAACTCAGACTCGGGCGTCACTTTTGAAGATGTCATGGAACTCTGTGATGTCCATGCCAATCTTTTTAAAAATGCTATTAAAGGTGTCGAAGTAGAGGATACCGAACACCCTGGCCACCCAGTTCGCGTTTTCAAGGATGAAAATCTGGCTCTCCGTGCTGCCTTGATTCGCATTCGGAGATTGTTAGATACCTATGAGTCTATGGAAGATGAAGAAATGCTTGCGGAGATGCGCAAGGGCTTGGTGCGTCAGATGGGACTTGTGGGGCAATTTGATATTCATTACCAACGTAAAGAAGAACTCTTTTTTCCTATCATGGAGCGCTATGGCCACGATTCGCCTCCCAAAGTTATGTGGGGAGTGGATGACCAGATTAGAGAACTCTTTCAAACAGCTTTAGCGACAGCCAAGTCACTACCAGAAGTGTCGATTAGCACTGTAAAAGAAGATTTTGCAGCCTTTGCGACAGAGTTTGAAAGTATGATTTTCAAGGAAGAGTCCATCCTTCTCATGATTCTTCTTGAGTCCTTTACTCAGGATGACTGGCTTCAGATTGCGGAGGAGAGCGATGCTTACGGCTATGCCATCATCCGTCCGTCAGAAAAATGGGTGCCAGAAAGACAGAGCTTTGTTGAGGAAGATAGTGCAGGGGAGCCTGTACAGCTAGATACGGTAGAAGGTCAAATTCAACAAGTTATTGATACGCCAGAAGGTCAGTTTACCATTACCTTTACCCCTAAGGAAAAGGAAGCAGTGTTGGACCGTCATAGTCAACAGGCTTTTGGGAATGGCTATCTTTCAGTCGAGCAGGCTAATCTCATCCTCAATCACCTTCCTATGGAGATTACCTTTGTCAATAAAGATGATATTTTCCAGTATTACAATGACAATGTGCCATCTGATGAGATGATTTTCAAACGGACGCCGTCCCAAGTCGGGCGCAATGTTGAACTTTGTCATCCGCCTAAGTACTTGGACAAGGTCAAGACCATCATGAAGGGGCTTCGTGAGGGAAGCAAAGATAAGTATGAAATGTGGTTCAAGTCTGAGTCGCGAGGTAAGTTTGTTCACATCACCTATGCTGCAGTCCGTGATGAAGAGGGAGAATTCCAAGGAGTGTTGGAGTATGTTCAGGATATTCAGCCCTACCGTGAGATTGACACGGACTATTTCCGTGGATTAGAATAAGGAGAATCAATGAGTTACGAACAAGAATTTATGAAGGAATTTGAAGCTTGGGTTAATACCCAGATTATGATTAACGACATGGCGCACAAGGAAAGCCAAAAAGTCTACGAAGAAGACCAAGACAAGCGTGCCAAAGATGCCATGATTCGCTACGAAAGCCGCTTGGATGCTTATCAGTTCTTGCTTGGCAAATTTGAAAACTTCAAGGCAGGCAAGGGATTCCATGATTTGCCAGATGGATTGTTTGGTGAGCGAAATTATTAAACGAGATAGATTCTTGATTTTTTACTAAAATCTTGATAGAATATTTATATTAAATCCTTGTCAGAGCAGGGGTTTTTTATTGAAAGGATTTTATCATGTCAAAGAAACTCAATCGTAAAAAACAATTACGAAATAGCCTCCGTCGTGCAGGTGCTTTTTCAAGTACTGTGACTAAGGTTGTAGAAGAGACAAAAAAAGTCGTAAAACGTGCAGAACAGTCAGCAAGCCAAGCTGGTAAGGCTGTTTCTAAAAAAGTTGAACAAGCAGTAGAAGCTACCAAAGAGCAAGCTCAAAAAGTAGCCAATTCTGTAGAAGATTTTGCAGCAAACTTGGGTGGACTTCCACTTGATCGTGCCAAAACTTTCTATGATGAAGGCATCAAGTCTGCGTCAGATTTCAAAAATTGGACTGAAAAAGAACTTCTTGCCTTGAAAGGAATCGGCCCTGCTACCATCAAGAAATTGAAAGAAAATGGTATCAAGTTCAAGTAATTTTTCTTGTTCCTTGCATTTCCGTTAAAATCTTGCTACAATAGAGCCATTAGAGGTGTTTTGAGTCCCACATTTTACAGAAAGTGGCGGTGCTGAGAAGTCCACAAATGTGTCAAAACTGGTTGCTAATGGATGAAAAATTGAAATAAAAGTGTATTTTTGTTTTAAAGACGAGAGTTGCGGGCTCTGCCCGAAATTGGGTGGTACCGCGGATAAATACATTCGTCCCTGTCATGTAGATGGCAGGGATTTTCTTTTGCGTCTTAGTAAAAGGAGGTTGTTATGAAGCAATCTTTTAAAACAAGTAAACTCTACTATGGCTTTCCTATCTTCATTTTGGGGTATCAGGATCAGAATTTTGGACACAATATTACGACCTGTAGCTCCTCTTATAGCTTGGGAGATTGGATTGTGATTGGAGTCGTTGCTAGAGAGAATGTCGCAGAGCAGATTAAGCATTATCAGCAGTTCACCGTGAATATCCCTGATGAAAATCTCATGCTCGAGATGGAGCAGGCTGGTTTTATCAGTCATCAGGAGAAATTGGAACACCTGGGGCTAGACTACGATATTTCTGAACAGACTCAGGCACCGATTTTAGAGGCTTGTTCTCTTGTTTTGGACTGTCAGGTAGATCGGATTATCGAGGAAGATGGAATCTGTCATATTTTTGCCAAGATTATCGAGCGACTGGCTAATCCTGAACTCTTGGATGATAAGGGACATTTTAGAAATGAACTGTTTGCCCCAACATATTTCATGGGAGATGGATATCAGCGCGTCTATCGTTATCTGGACAAGCGTGTAGATATTAAGGGGAGCTTCATTAAGAAAGCGAGGAAAAAGGATGGCAAGAACTGAACTGCCAGAACGCTTGGAAACAGAACGTCTCGTTTTACGAGTCCGCACAGTCGCTGATGCTGAGGATATCTTTGATTATGCTAGTCGTCCAGAAGTTTCTTACCCAGCAGGTTTTCCACCTGTCAAGACCTTGGAAGATGAGATTTATTATCTAGAGCATATCCTTCCTGAGCGCAATGAAAAGGATAATCTCCCAGCAGGCTACGGGATTGTCGTCAAAGGAACGGATAAGATCGTTGGCTCTGTCGATTTCAACCATCGCCATGAAGATGATGTGCTGGAAATCGGCTATACCTTACACCCAGACTATTGGGGGCGAGGTTATGTGCCAGAAGCTGCGCTTGCCTTGATTGACTTAGCCTTTAAAGATTTGGGTCTTCACAAGATTGAATTGACTTGTTTTGGCCATAATGTCCAAAGTCAACGAGTCGCTGAGAAGCTTGGATTTACCCTCGAAGCTCGTATAAGAGACCGTAAAGATGTTCAAGGAAACCGCTGTGACAGTCTGATATATGGCTTGTTGAGGAGTGAGTGGGAGGGTTTAGTAACTAAAAGGAACTAATTATGGCAAAAAAAGAAGTAAATACTGATTTATGGGTTCATGAACTTTTAAAGGAAGCAGGAATTCGTGAAAATTTTGATGCACAGGGAAGTAATGTTAAAGAGATTGATGAGGCTCTGAAAACTGCCTCGAAAAAAGGGACTGGAAATTCAGGTTTTCCAGAATACGTTGGAATTGTTAAGGACTTTTTAATCATTATTGAGGATAAACCTGGATTATCAAAACATATCAATTATACAGATGATGACTTAATTGCTGATGATATTAAATCAAATACAGACTATGCGGTTAATGGGGCGGTCTTTTATGCTAAGCATTTAGCAGATAAGGTTAGTTATAAAAAAATTATTGCCGTAGGGATTAGTGGTAATGAAAAAAAACACCGCATTACTCCTGTTTTTGTAAATGAACGTGGTGAGTATTTTGAACTTGCAGACATTGAGACTTTGATTTCCTTTTCAATAGATAATATTGATGAGTATTACGTAAAAGAGATCCTTCAAGAAGAAACCAATTTTGAAAAAGAAACAGCTGAAATTTTAAAAGATGCAGCAACTTTACATAATGATCTAAGAAATTACGGTAATACTGAGGAAAAGAATAAACCACTGATTGTTTCGGGAATCCTGTTAGCATTGAGAGAAACAGAGTATGGAAACTTCTCTCTGGAAAGTTTAACTGGAGATACTGTAAAAACAGATGGCTCAAAGATATATACTGCCATCAAGTCTAACCTTCAGCGTGCTAATGTATCTCCCGAAGTAAAAAAAGATAAATTACTTAGTCAGTTTGCTATCATCAGAGACGATGTGAAAATTAATGAAAAAAATGCTAATCTAGGCAAAACACCTATCAAACACTTTACAGAATTTCTTTATAAGAGTATCTATCAAAGTTTAAGATATAACAGTTCTGCCGAAGATTATCTTGGTCGTTTCTACGGGGAATTTATGTCTTACTCTGGAGGAGACGGTCAGAACTTAGGTATTGTCTTAACACCAAAACATATTACAGAACTTTTTTGTGATTTAGTTGATTTAAAGCCGACAGATAAGGTTTTTGATCCGACTTGTGGTACAGCAGGTTTCCTAATCGCTGCCATGCATGATATGTTAACAAAAGCGGAAAGTGATTATCAACGTGAGCAAATTCGCAAACATCAGCTATTCGGAATAGAGGAGAAATCTTATATGTTTACAATTGCTACGACGAATATGATATTGCGGGGTGATGGGAAAAGCAACCTAGAAAACCAAGACTTTCTGCGCCAAAATTCTAGTAAGCTTCAGCTAAAACAATGCAATGTTGGTATGATGAATCCGCCGTATTCAAGAGGTTCAACAACTAATACTGAATTATATGAAATCAACTTTACAGAACATCTGTTAAATTCTTTAGTTGAAGGGGCTAAGGCTGTTGTCATTGTTCCTCAGTCCACCTTTACAGGGAAGACTAAGTTTGAAAAAGAAGCTAAACAAAACATTTTAAAACATCATACTTTAGAGGGGGTTATCACACTTAATAAGAATACCTTTTATGGAGTAGGAACAAATCCCTGTATTGCAGTATTTACAGCTGGTATACCACATCGTTCGGAAAAAGAATGCAAATTTATCAACTTTGAAAATGATGGTTTTGAAGTTTCTAAACATATCGGTCTGGTTGAAACAGCTACAGCTAAGGATAAAAAACAACACTTGCTTGATGTCTGGTTTGATCGTACGGAAGCAGAAACTAAGTTCTGTGTTCAAACAACGATTGAAGCTGATGACGAATGGCTTCACTCTTTCTATTACTTTAATGATGAAATCCCTTCTGAGGAAGATTTTCAAAAGACAATTGCAGATTATCTAACTTTTGAAGTCAATATGATTACTCATGGAAGAGGTTATCTTTTCGGAATAGAAGAGAAAGAGAATTACCAAGAAATTACCGATACCGAGGAACTTCCGATGGTAGCGGAAAAAGGTGACAAATATGAATGAAATTTATAATTTTGTCCTTTATACGACACCCAATGGTGATGTTAATTTAGATATTCTCTTACAAGATGAAAATCTTTGGTTAACACAAAAAGGGATTTCTGAGTTGTTTGGAGTTTCTAAATCAACGGTTAGTCACCATTTAGCAAATATTTATAGTGATGGCGAGTTAGATAAGCTGGCAACTGTTCGAAAATTTCGAACAGTTCAAAAAGAGGGTAATAGAGCGGTTCAGCGCGAATTGGAGTATTACAATCTTGATGCCATTATATCAGTTGGTTATCGCGTCAACTCAACAAAGGCGACACAATTTCGAATTTGGGCAACTAATACCTTAAAAGAATTTATTATTAAGGGGTTCGTACTTGATGATGAGCGTCTTAAACAGGGACAAACGGTCTTTGGTCAAGATTACTTCCGTGAACTCTTAGAGCGAATCCGTTCCATCCGTGCCAGTGAACGCCGTATTTATCAGCAAATAACCGATATTTTTGCGGAATGCGCTATTGACTACGATAGAAATTCTGAAATCACTAAGAATTTCTATGCTATGGTGCAGAACAAGTTTCATTTTGCTATTACAGGTAATACAGCTGCTGAGATTATTTATCATAAGGCAGATGCTGAAAAGAATCAAATGGGATTAACGACTTGGAAGAATGCACCAGATGGCCGAGTACTGAAATCGGATGTAACAGTTGCTAAGAATTATTTGCAAGAAACCGAAATCCGTCAACTAGAGCGTACCATAACCTCTTACTTCGACTATATTGAAGGTCTGGTTGAGCGACGTAATACCTTTACCATGCAATCTTTGGCAGAAAGTATTGATCGCTTTCTTTCTTTTAATGAATATGACATTCTAGAAGGAAAAGGATCTATTTCTAAAAAACAGGCAGATGAGAAAGCCAGTCAAGAATATGAGAAATTCAACCGTACTCAGAAGATCGTGTCGGATTTTGACAAGCAAATCAAAAAACTAATGGCAGGTGACAAAGATGAGTAAGTTAAAATTGACGGATGTGGAGTGGGGAGAGTTTTTTATCGGTGGTTTAAATGGATTGTTTGATATCACTTCAACAAAAAGTGGTATTGATAAAAATAAACTTAATATTGATGTAGGTTTAATTCCGTATATAACCCGGACTGATATGCAAAACGGAATAAATATGTTTATTACTGATAAACAAAATAATCGATATAATATTGATGAAGGAAATGTAATCACAATAGGCTTGGATACCCAAACCGTTTTTTATCAGCCAACTGCTTTTTATACAGGCCAGAATATTCAAGTTTTAAGAAATAACAATCTAAACAAATATACAGCTATGTTCATAATTCCCTCTATTAAAATTCAAATGCAAAAGTTTAATTGGGGAGGAAATGGTGCGACCCTAGGTCGACTTAATCGAACACGACTTATTCTCCCTATCGATTCCCAAGGTCAGCCTAACTGGCAGTTCATGGAAGATTACATCAAGCAAGAACAGAAGCAACAAGCTCAGAAAATCATTGATTATTATGAGCGAAAATTGATTGAACTAGCTGGAGATGTGGTAGGACTAGATAAGGTAGAATGGAAAACATTTAAGCTAGGAGACATTTTTGATTTAGTTACAAAAAGCAGTAAAGGACTTAATCATTTAGAAAAAAATACATCTGATGGGATTAGCTACGTTGGAGCAACTAATCGCAATAATGGTGTTTTGGATTTTGTGAAGCGAAAAGAAAATCTTATATATTCTGGGAATGCTATTGCTTTCATTCGTAACGGCGAAGGTTCAATGGGGTATAGTGTCTATAAAAAAGAAGACTTTATTGCATCACAAGATATAACAGTGGGATATAATCAATATCTGAATGAATATAATGCTAAGTTTATAACTACAATAGCTGATCAAGTTAGAGGAAAATATAATTTTGGATATAAACGAAACCAAGAAAGATTGAAACGAGAAACTCTAGTACTTCCTTCCGATGAAAAGGGAAATCCAAATTTCCAATATATGTCTGACTTTGTGAAAAAATTAGAACTTGACAAAGTCCAAGAAGTGATAGAATATATATATATATATATATATATCAGAATGATGAACATTCTTAAAGAAAAAGTTTGTGAAATTTCTTGGAAAGATTTCTGGATTGAGGATGTTTGTGAGATTAAATCGGGCGTTCGTTTGACAAAAGCAAATCAAGAAATTGGATTGAGACCATTTGTAGGTGCTAGCGATAGCGATAATGGGGTTACAGCCTTTGTATCTAATAAAAATAAAAGTCTTGATGCAAATGTGCTTGGTGTAAATTACAATGGTAGCGTCGTTGAGAATTTCTATCATCCCTACGAAGCCATTTTTTCTGATGATGTCAAACGATTGAAATGGAAAGATGGAATATACGGAAACAAATATACCTACCTTTTCTTGAAACAAATGATTTTGTCGCAAAAAATCAAGTATGCCTATGGTTATAAATTCAATGGAGAACGCATGAAACGTCAAAAGATTATGTTACCAGTTGCTGAAACTGGATTGCCAGATTATAACTATATGACTTCTTATATGCAAAAACAAGAGTTAGAACAAATTTTTAAGATATTGAACTACTTAAACAAGGAGAACACACATGTCTAAAGAACTTTCACCTAAATACAATCCAGCCGAGGTTGAGGCTGGTCGTTACCAAAAATGGCTTGATGCGGATGTTTTCAAGCCTTCAGGCGATCAAAAGGCTAAGCCTTATTCAATCGTGATTCCACCACCAAACGTAACTGGTAAACTTCACCTTGGTCACGCTTGGGATACGACTTTGCAGGATATTATCATCCGTCAAAAACGCATGCAAGGTTTTGATACGCTTTGGCTTCCTGGTATGGACCACGCTGGTATTGCAACTCAAGCTAAGGTTGAGGAGCGCTTGCGTGGTGAGGGCATTAGCCGTTATGACCTGGGTCGTGAGTCTTTCTTGACGAAAGTCTGGGAATGGAAAGACGAGTATGCCACTACCATCAAGGAACAATGGGGCAAGATGGGGCTCTCTGTAGACTACTCTCGTGAGCGTTTCACTCTTGACGAAGGTTTGTCAAAAGCGGTTCGCAAGGTCTTTGTGGACCTTCACAAGAAAGGCTGGATCTACCGTGGTGAGTTTATCATCAACTGGGACCCAGCTGCACGCACAGCCCTTTCTGATATTGAAGTTATCCACAAGGATGTCGAAGGTGCATTCTACCACATGAACTACATGCTGGAAGACGGTTCACGCGCCCTTGAAGTTGCGACCACTCGTCCTGAGACCATGTTTGGGGACGTTGCCGTTGCAGTCAATCCAGAAGACCCACGCTACAAGGACTTGATTGGTAAAAACGTCATCCTTCCAATCGCTAATAAATTGATTCCAATCGTTGGGGATGAGCATGCTGATCCTGAGTTTGGTACAGGTGTCGTGAAAATCACGCCTGCCCACGATCCAAACGACTTCTTGGTTGGTCAACGTCACAACTTGCCACAAGTCAACGTCATGAACGACGACGGAACTATGAATGACTTGGCCTTCGAATTTGCAGGCATGGACCGTTTTGAAGCTCGTAAGGCAGTCGTTGCCAAGTTGGAAGAAATCGGTGCCCTTGTTAAAATCGAAAAACGTGTCCACAGTGTTGGTCACTCAGAACGTACCGGTGTTGTAGTTGAACCACGCTTGTCTACACAATGGTTCGTTAAGATGGACCAATTGGCTAAAAATGCTATTGCCAACCAAGACACAGACGATAAGGTAGAATTTTACCCACCTCGTTTCAACGATACCTTCCTCCAATGGATGGAAAATGTCCACGACTGGGTAATCTCTCGTCAGCTCTGGTGGGGTCACCAAATCCCTGCTTGGTACAATGCTGAGGGTGAAATGTACGTCGGTGAAGAAGCTCCAGAAGGTGACGGTTGGACTCAGGACGAAGACGTCTTGGATACGTGGTTCAGTTCGGCTCTTTGGCCATTCTCAACTATGGGCTGGCCTGATGTCGACTCAGAAGACTTCAAACGTTACTTCCCAACTTCAACCTTGGTTACTGGTTACGACATCATCTTCTTCTGGGTATCTCGTATGATCTTCCAATCTTTGGAATTCACAGGTCGTCAGCCATTCCAAAACGTCCTTATCCACGGTCTCATTCGTGACGAGCAAGGACGCAAGATGTCTAAATCACTCGGAAACGGGATTGACCCAATGGATGTGATCGAGAAATACGGTGCTGATGCCCTTCGTTGGTTCCTTTCAAACGGTTCTGCACCAGGCCAAGACGTGCGCTTCTCTTACGAGAAAATGGATGCTTCTTGGAACTTCATTAACAAGATCTGGAACATCTCTCGCTACATCCTCATGAACAATGAAGGCTTGACTCTTGAGCAAGCAACTGCTAATGTGGAAAAAGTTGTTAACAAAGAAGCCGGAAACGTTACAGACCGCTGGATTCTCCACAACCTCAATGAAACCATCGGAAAAGCTACTGCCAACTTTGATAAGTTTGAATTTGGTGTGGCTGGTCACATCCTCTACAACTTCATCTGGGATGAGTTTGCGGACTGGTACGTTGAGTTGACTAAGGAAGTTCTTTATAGTGACAACGAAGAAGAGAAAGTCATCACACGTTCTGTTCTCCTTTACACCTTGGACAAGATCCTTCGTCTCCTTCACCCAATCATGCCATTCGTGACAGAGGAAATCTTTGGACAAATCTCAGAAGGTTCTATCGTTACAGCAGAATACCCAACTGTCAACCCAGCCTTTGAAGATCTTGCTGCCCACACTGGCGTTGAAAGCCTCAAAGACTTGATCCGTGCCGTTCGTAATGCGCGTGCGGAAGTGAACGTAGCACCAAGCAAGCCTATCACCATTCTTGTTAAGACTAGCGATAGCGACTTGGAAGCCTTCTTTAACAGCAATGTCAACTACATCAAACGCTTCACAAATCCAGAACACTTGGAAATCGCAACAAATATTCCTGCACCTGAACTGGCTATGTCAAGCGTCATCACAGGAGCAGAAATTTACCTGCCACTGGCTGACCTCCTCAATGTCGAAGAAGAACTCGCTCGTCTCGACAAGGAACTGGCTAAATGGCAAAAAGAACTGGACATGGTAGGCAAGAAGCTCTCTAACGAACGCTTCGTAGCTAATGCCAAACCAGAAGTCGTCCAAAAAGAACGTGACAAACAAGCCGACTACCAAGCCAAATACGACGCGACTGTCGCACGTATTGATGAAATGAAGAAGTTGGTTAAATAAACTATAAGCCTCGGCAATTTGCTGGGGTTTTTGGTATAATATCAATTATAATTATAACAGTTGTGAAAGGAATATTTATGTTTGATACTGTTGTCTTAAATCCTTTAGAGATTAATCTAGATTTCAATAATCCTAGATTTTCAATGTTTGATTTTAATACTGAGGAAGAAATAATTAGATATTTGATTAATTTTGAACAAATTAAAGAGCTCGCATTTCAAATTGTCGAAAATGGTTATAATACAATAGGTGAACGTATTATTGTTTTGAAAAGTGGAACCTCTAGAAAAGTTAGTTATACTGTGTTAGAAGGTAATCGAAGAATTGCTTCACTAAAACTTTTGTTTCAATATTCGTACTTATTAACAAGTTCGGAAAGGAAGAAAATTGAACAATTGAATCTGAACATTCAAGATTTTGAAGTTAGTTGTGACGTAGTAAAAGAAGATACTAGAGATAAGGCTCTTTTTAAGATTAGTGCAAAACATGTAGATGGAATTAAAACATGGAGTGCTACTGATAAAAGGGTATTTTATCATAATCTTTATACCCAATACAGAAAAAAAGGACTATCTAGTGACGAATCTTTAGAAAAAATTAAAAGTATTACTCCGGAAGGAAAAACAGCAATTAGAAATTCAATACAACAATTAAATTATTTAACTGCAGTTCATAATGCAACTAAAATTTATAAATCTGATTTGGAAAAACTAACACATTTAGATACAGATGTGCTAGTATCGAGAGTTTTAAGACCATTGAGTAAGGACTTAAAGCTTGAATTTAATGATGAGTTCCAAGCAATAGTAAAAAATGAAAAAATATATCATGAAATATTAGGATTACTTGGTAAGGCAGTTTGGATTGATAAAAAATTAGATACACGGGTATTTAGTAAACAGGAACAATGGAACAAAATTATTATAGATAACAAAGTAATCCCGGGATTAGCTGAAAAAATTAGAGAATATAAAGCTTTTGAAACAACAGAATCGTTTAATGAGAATACATCAGAAAATTCTTTAGATAATGGCATCAAAAATACTGAAGACAGTCTGAAGGATAATAAAAAAACATCTGATTCACCGAATCAGGAAACAAAATATAAATTTTTTGTTCCTACAACTCAGATAACTATTGGACAAAGGAATTATGATTTGACCAAGTGTATTTTTCTAGTTGACGAAAAAGGTGACCGGATTCCAAAACAAAGTTCTGACTATGCACGAATCTCAGTTAGTTGTTCTCATCAAAATATTGTGATTAAAGATAATATCATTGATTCTATTTCAGAAAATGGTACATATGATATTGAAGTTCAATACAATGGGATTATTAAATATTTTAAAATTTTCTTAAATGTAGATTTTGATAATAAACAACAGGATTATCAAGTGCTATTCGAACAAAATTGGTATGATGAATCTTTGGCAAAATTATCATCTAATACTAATTACTTTAAAATTTATGAAGTAATTAAAAAATTGCAAAATTCGAATGTTTTGTCAATGAATACAGGTGATCACATTATTATTGCATTCCTTTTAAGAAGTTTAATAGAATACAGTACTAAAGCTTATGTTGATTTAGTCGATATAAAACAACCACCAGAAAAATTACCTACTCTTGTTTCAGTCGTTAAAAATCACTTGGTGACAAATAAAAAGCTTTCAAAAACGGAAGCAAAAACTTTTAATAAACACGATATTGATATAGAAACATTGAATGGTTTAATTCACGATTATAAAACTGAAATTAGTATTACTACTATTCAGTCAATTGGTCGGAAATTTAAGAGATATTTTTCTGTTATTTTTAATAGATTGGTAGAAGGAGTAAATAATGGATAATTTTAGCCCATTACGTTATCCTGGAGGAAAAAATAAAACTTACCAATATATTAAATATTTGGTAGAGAATAACAATATTGATACTTATATAGAACCATTTTGCGGGGGAGCCGCAGTAGCACTAAAATTGTTGCTCAATAATGACGTCAAAAAAATAATGTTAAATGATTTTGATAGATCTGTTTATGCGATGTGGTTTTCAATTTTACACGATACTGATTCTTTTATAAAAAAAGTAAAAGAGGCAGTATTTACGATTGAAGAATGGGATAAGCAGCAAGCTATTCAAAGAAACAAAGAAAATGTCGACTTACTTACATTAGGTTTCTCTACATTCTATCTAAATAGAACAAATCGATCAGGAATTATTCAAGCTGGTCCCATAGGCGGCAGAGCCCAAATGGGAAATTATAAAATGGATTGCAGATATAATACAGAAGTATTGATAAATAAGATTGAATTAATTGCTAAAAATAAGAGTAGAATCAATTTGTATAATATAGATGCTATTGAATTTATTAAAAATAATATTAATCGTACAAAACGCTCTCTGACTTTTTTTGACCCACCATATTATGTTAAGGGAAAACAATTGTACACAAATTTTTATGAACACATAGATCATTTAGAATTACGAGACACTATTGACAAATATATGAGTAAACATAAATGGGTTCTTACATATGATTTTCACGAGGAAATCCAAAATATGTACTCAAAATTTGAGCATTTCCCTTATATGTTAAACTATAGTGCAGGTAATTCAAAAAAAGGAATAGAATATATATTTTTTAGTGAAGAATTATCATCAGCTAAAATCAACGAGTATTTACATATTTTGTAAATAAAATATTAACCTAAGATTAGCTAGTTCAAACAATAATTGATGATTTTTTAGATTTCGAAATTTGTAAGCTAGCAATAGAGTAAAGGGAATTTTTTATAATTTCTAAGGAACTATTCAATGGATTTGCATTTGATTAAAATGATACACTAGAATGGTTAGTCAACATTCTAGAAACCAGCTTACTACACAACAAACCATCTATGTTCGAACCGCTCTGAGAAGTACAACATTGCAGTTTCTTCTCAGGTGTTGGGGGATTTGAACAAACCAACGAGTTCAGAGTGGTGTATCCTATGAGTTTGATAAGTATGCAAGCTAGAATTATTCATTTAATCAAACCATTCATCCAAAAGGCATTACAAATGAGTGCATGGGATGTTGAGTATAACTCTTTTATTACTTCTTCATAGAACTTATTATGAATGTTTTTTATAGTTCACCCCAATTTCACCATTTACCGATGACACAGAAAAACAATTGAAAGGATATTTCTATGCAACCAACTTACAACATTGACAACCCAAACTTGTCTTATGAAGCTAAGCGTGACTTATGGCGGATAGGTTTTGGTCTGCAGAAAGTTGACAATCTAGTGCCATCAGCGTATATGGAATCTTTGGCTGAGAAACAGTCCCGGGGTGAACTGACTTACGAGCAGGTTTATGAAGATGCAACGGCTTATCACCATACTATTGATGCAAGCACGGAAGAGGCAGACTTGGTTTCTCTACGTATTGTAGAACTATTGTCTCGAAGAGGCTTTAGCTTTAGTCCTGCGACCTTACTTGCTATTCATAAGGAGTTGTTTCAAGATATATTTGAACCCTCTATTCCGGTGGGGCAATTTCGTCAGACCAATATCACAAAGAATGAACCTGTTTTGAATGGTGAAAGTGTTGTGTACTCTGATTACTCCATGATTCAAATGACCTTGGATTATGATTTTAATCAGGAAAAACAAGTTGCATATGCGACACTAACTCAGGCGGATGTGGTTAAACAAATCCAGCATTTTATTTCAGGAATCTGGCAGATTCATCCATTTCGCGAAGGAAACACTCGGACAGTAACGGTCTTTTTGATTCAGTATCTTCGTGAGTTTGGTTTTGATATTGATAATACACCATTTCAGCAACATGCCAAGTATTTTCGTGATGCCTTGGTATTAGATAATGCAAAGATTTTACAGAGACGTCCTGAGTTTTTAACAGCTTTTTTTGAAAATCTCTTGCTCGGTGGTCAAAATGATTTGTCTTCAGAAAAAATGTATTTAGATTTGGACCTTGATCTTTCATAATCCTAATACTAAGTAAACATTGAATTTTAGGAAAAAATGAAGTAAATATTCTCACAAGAAAACGTATATTATCAAAGTTTTAGGTGTTGCTTGATAATATGCGTTTTTTGAATTTTATAGACTGCTCGTTTAAACTCTATTTACCTCGTACCTTCCGGAGCGAGACGGACTATTAGTTGCATACAAAATGAGTATATTCGGATTTTATTTTCGTGTACAATTTCAGCTATTCTTGTTATAATCAGCCTATAGGAATCAAGGAGGTGACTCTTATGGCTGTTTTTGTGTCTTTGGATGGAATTGTGGTAGAAGTACTTGATGTCTTTTCTTCTTTTAATGGGGATAGTGAGTTTTTCTTGTGTAAACGTCTTAAAGACAAGAGTCAGTTTGTTATGGAACGCTCTCAGTTCGAGGAGATGTTCCAACTTCAACGTAGTCGCTTGACGACGCAAGAAAAATTACAATTGTTTACCTCCGTGTTTGCTGGCCGTTATGATGTTTATGCTAAGAGTTTTATCAATGATCAAGGGAAAATTCAGTATTTTCCATCCTATGATTATGGTTGGAAGCAGTTGCCACCTGAAAAACGGAGTTTCCAGACATTGACGGATTCCGTTTTGAAATCTCATTTTCGTGGGGAGACAGCTATCGGTATCTTTCCTATGCACTTAGATGATAGCTGTTATTTTTTGGTACTTGATTTGGATGAAGGAGATTGGAAAGAAGCTGGTTTAACCATTCGAAGAATAGCCAGGGAACGCCAGATGGAAGCCCATTTAGAGATTTCTCGTTCGGGTCACGGACTCCATATTTGGTTCTTCTTTGAGGAAGCGATTCCGAGTCGAGAGGCTCGCTTGTTTGGAAAGAAACTGTTAGAACTGGCAATGCAGGAAAGTATGCAACTGTCCTTTGATTCTTTTGATCGCATGTTTCCAAATCAGGATGTTCTTCCTAAAGGTGGATTTGGTAATTTGATTGCCCTTCCTTTTCAAGGAGAAGCTTATCATCAAGGGCGAACGGTCTTTGTGGATGAACATTTTCAGCCTTATGAAGACCAATGGAGGTATCTACAAGAAATTCAGAGGGTTTCAACTGCTAAAGTGGCACTGTTAATCCAAGAGGAGTTAGGTAAGGAAGAATTGGATAAGGAGTTGAAGGTCGTCTTATCCAATATGATCCAACTTGAAAAATCGTCTGTGACACCCAAGACACTGTTTTTCTTGAAAAATATGGCTTCATTTTCTAATCCCGAATTTTATTTAAAGCAGGCTATGCGACAACCAACCTATCAAATTCCTGAGCGAATGTATTTATTTGGAGAATCCGATCATTATTTATGGCTACCAAGAGGTTTACTGTATCCATTGCAAGATAAATTTAAGCAGGTATCTGTGGAAGATAGGAGAAAGGTACAGAGGTCTATTAGAGTGGAATTTAAGGGAGAACTCACTTTTGAGCAAGAGTTAGCCCTGTCAGATATGATTTCCAAAGAAAATGGTTTACTCCATGCGGAGACTGGTTTTGGGAAGACCGTTTTAGGTGCTGCTCTCATCTCTGAACGGAAGACAAAAACAATTATTCTAGTTCATAATAAGCAACTCTTAGACCAATGGCTGGATCGTTTAAACCGTTTTCTGACTTTCGAAGAGGCAGAAGCTACCCGTTATACACCATCAGGTCGTGAAAAGGTAATCGGCTATGTTGGGCAGTACGGTGGGACTAAGAAATGGCTGAGTAAACTGGTTGATGTTGTTATGATTCAATCTCTATTTAAGTTGGAAAATAGTCAAAGTCTTTTGGATGAGTATGAGATGATGATTGTGGATGAGTGTCATCATGTCTCTGCCTTGATGTTTGAAAAAGTTGTTGCTCAGTTTAGAGGGAAGTATCTTTACGGTTTAACGGCTACGCCTGAGCGTAAGAATGGTCATGAGCCTATTGTTTTTCAGAGAGTTGGTGAGATACTCCATACTGCTGATAAGAGGGAAACGGATTTTAAACGGCAATTGCAATTAAGATTCACTTCTTTTGGTCATTTGGAGATTGAAAAGACCAAAGCAAGTAATTTTATACAGCTTAGTGATTGGATTGCTACTGACTCAGTGAGGAATCAGTTGATTCTCAAGGATATTCTAGCCCAAGTGGCAGAAGGACGAAATATCTTGGTTTTAGTTAATCGAATTCAACAGATAGATGTCTTTGAAAAGTTATTGAAAGAGAAAGAGGTTGATGACTGTTACATTATTAGCGGAAAAACCAAAGTCCGAGAGAGAACAAGTTTACTGAAGAGATTAGAACAGCTAGATAAAGGGTTTGTTTTGTTGTCTACTGGAAAATACATTGGCGAAGGTTTTGACTTACCTCAGTTGGACACGCTTATCTTGGCAGCACCTTTTTCTTGGAAAAATAATTTAATTCAGTATGCAGGTCGGATTCATAGAAACTACAAGGATAAGTCTTTGGTACGGATTTTCGATTATGTGGATATTCATGTTCCTTATTTAGAAAAGATGTTTCAGAAACGACAAGTAGCTTATCGAAAGATGGATTATCGTGCCATCGAGGGTGAGGAGAAACAATTCGTTTATGTTGATAGTAGATATGAGAAGGTGTTGAGAGAGGACTTAGCAGGGGAAAGACAGGAATGTATGCTTATTTTACCTTATGTGCACCAGACAAAACTGATGAAATTTCTAAAAGAATTTAGGATTAGTCAAATTGAGATATGTATACCAGAGACGGTTGCAAATAAAGCATGGCTAGACCAGTTGAAGAGCCAGAAAATTAAAGTATCTTTTACTCAATCGAAAATAGTAACGCCTATTCTTTTGGTAAACAAGACCATTGTTTGGTATGGTGCAATGCCATTATTAGGGAAGGTAGATGAAAAGACCATATTACGTTTGGAATCAGCTAGTATAGCTTCTGAACTAGTGGCAGGTTTACGATAGAGAAAACTTTTAAAAATTCCTATGTATGATTTTCATTTTTTAGTGAGGCTGTTGCTATTATCACATTCGAAGCACACAAAATAAAAAAATTTCTACAAGTACTTGACAAATAGATTGAAATATCTTAAAATGAAAATGGTTACAGAGTTATTAATTATTTAAGCTTCATGTCACCATTAAAAATTGAAATAAAAGGATGTTATCACTAATACAAGTGAGCAGGAACCTATTTAATCACATCGGAAGAAGTTTCTTGATGTTTTTAAGTAGGTTCCTTTTATTTTAAAAGGGAAATTTTATGATCATAAAACGAATACTAAACCACAATGCTGTAATTGCGCAAAGTAAAAAAGATATCGATATTCTTCTTTTTGGAAGGGGAATAGCTTTTGGAAGAAAAATTGGAGATAAAGTAAATCCAATTGATATTGAGAAAAGTTTTTTTCTCAAAAATAGAGATAATATGACCCGTTTTACAGAGATGTTTATTAACGTTCCTTTGGAGTTGGTGTACATCACCGAAAAAATAATTAATCTAGGTAAAATAACATTGGGTAATAATTTTGATGAAATTATCTATATTAATTTAACGGATCATATTTCTTCGAGTATAGAACGTTATAAAGAAGGAGTTATTATTTCGAATCCCTTACGTTGGGAAATCTCGAAATATTATAAAGAAGAATTTGAGCTTGGGAAAAGGGCTTTACAAATAATAAAAAAAGAGTTAGGTATTGAACTTCCAATTGACGAAGCTGCATTCATAGCGCTACATTTTGTTAATGCTAATTTAGAAAATAATTTTCAAGAGTCGTATAAAATCACTGAAATAATTATGGGAATTGAGAAAATCATTCAAGATTTCTATTGTACTGAGTTTAACCAAGATTCTATTGATTATTATAGATTCATAACTCATATAAAATTATTTGCCCATCGCTTGGTTGAAAATACAACTTATTGTGACGATGATGATGAAGACTTGTTAGCATTAATGAAAAATAAATATCCTAGAGAATATGAATGTGGTGAACAGGTGGCAATGTTTATACAAACTGAGTACAATTATTTGCTGACTTCTAGTGAATTAGTTTATTTGATGGCTCATATTCGTCGCTTAACAAAAAATTTAGATTAATAGAATAGGAGAATACCATGAGTTATAAAGATACGGTACAAAAAATCCTCGATGTAATTGGAGGCGAAAAAAATGTCAATAGAGTTACCCATTGTGTAACACGTTTAAGATTAGAATTAAAAGATGAAAATTTAGTCAATGATGATGATGTGAAGAAGATACCAGGTGTAATAGGTATTATGAAAAAGAATGGGCAATATCAAATTATACTTGGTAATGATGTAGCCAATTATTATAAAGAATTCATTAAACTTGGCAATTTTGAAACAGATTCAGTTGATCAAGGGCACAAAGGGAATATTTTAGAAAGAATCATTGAGTATATCGCTGGTTCCATGACTCCAATCATTCCAGCAATGTTAGGGGGAGGTATGTTGAAAGTCTTGGTAATCATTTTACCAATGCTTGGTATATTGCAATCAGATTCTCAGACTATTGCTTTTTTGACATTTTTTGGGGATGCTCCATATTATTTCTTACCGCTGTTATTAGCTTATTCTGCATCACAAAAATTAAAAGTAACATCTACATTAGCTATGTCTGTAGCAGGTGTACTTCTCCATCCAAATTTTGTTCAAATGGTGCAATCAGGGAATCCTCTTAGTTTATTTGGTGCACCTGTGACACCAGCTAGTTATGGTTCATCAGTCATTCCAATTCTTATTATGGTTTGGTTGATGAAATATATTGAAAAAATGATTGCTAAATTAACACCAGCTGTTACTAAGAGTTTTTTGCAACCTACGCTAGTATTATTAGTATCAAGCTGTATTGCCTTAGTTGTAGTCGGACCTATTGGAGTAATTGTTGGTGAAGGATTATCAAATCTAGTTGGGCAAATGTATGGTGTAGCTGGATGGCTTACATTAGCTATTCTTGGTGCTATTATGCCATTTATTGTTATGACTGGAATGCATTGGGCTTTTGCACCTATTTTTTTGGCGGCATCTATTGCTACTCCAGACGTATTAATTCTTCCAGCAATGTTAGGGTCAAACTTAGCTCAAGGGGCTGCTTCGATGGCTGTTGCATTAAAGAGTAAAAATAATAATACAAAACAAATTGCTTTTGCAGCAGGTTTCTCAGCTTTACTTGCAGGAATTACCGAACCTGCATTATATGGTGTGACTTTAAAATATAAAAAACCGCTTTATGCAGCTATGATTGGTGGTGGATTAGCGGGATTATTTGCAGGTCTTACTAGTGTTAAAGCCTATCTATTTGCTGTCCCATCTTTGATAGCGTTGCCTCAATTTATTTATTCTGATGTACCATCAAATATTGTAAATGCTTTAATTGTGGCGGTCATTTCGGTTGTTATTACCTTTGTCTTGGCTTATATATTTGGAATCGATGAAGAAGAGAGTTCTAGCCATTTAGAAGTTGAGGCTAGAGTTTCAAATAAAAAAATGGTATTTTCTCCTATATCAGGAGAAATCATTCCGTTAAGTGATGTCCAGGATAAAACATTTTCAGATAAACTTATTGGAGACGGAGTAGCGATTATCCCAAATGAGGGTAAGGTTTATGCACCATTCGATGGGAAAATTACAAATATTTTTCCGACTAAGCACGCAATTGGATTGAAGAGTGATGAGGGTATTGAGTTACTAATTCATATTGGATTAGATACTGTTGAGCTAAAAGGTCAAGGTTTTATTAGTCATGTAGAAGAAGGAGACAGAGTTTTCAAAAATCAGTTGATTTTTGAAATGGACTTAAATTTAATCAAGAGTAAAGGCTACGAAACAGTTACACCAGTAATTGTAACGAATACCAACGATTTTCTAGATGTATTAGTATTACCTAATAATCAGACAATCGAGCATTCTAAGGAATTACTGGTAATATTATAATGGAGGAAAGTTATGACCATTTTTCCAGATGATTTTCTTTGGGGTGGAGCTGTTGCAGCTAATCAAGTAGAGGGAGCATATAATGAAGATGGTAAGGGATTATCAGTTCAGGATGTGTTACCCAAAGGTGGATTAGGAGAAGCAACAGAAAATCCTACAGAAGATAACTTAAAATTGTTAGGTATTGATTTTTATCATAAATATAAGGAAGATATATCCTTGTTTTCTGAAATGGGCTTTAATGTTTTTCGTACTTCTATTGCATGGAGTAGAATTTTTCCAAAAGGAGATGAGGAAGAACCTAACGAAGCTGGTTTGAAATATTATGATGAATTGTTTGATGAGCTACATGCTCACGGGATAGAACCACTTGTAACTCTTTCACACTATGAGACTCCATTATATTTAGCAAGAAAATATCATGGATGGGTTGATAGGAGAATGATTCATTTTTATGAAAAATTTGCTCGAACAGTTTTAGAAAGGTATAAAGATAAAGTTAAATATTGGCTTACATTTAACGAAGTAAACTCTGTTTTGGAATTACCGTTTACTAGTGGAGGAATAGATATACCTAAGGAGAATCTTTCGAAACAAGAATTATATCAAGCTATACATCATGAATTAGTCGCCTCGAGTTTGGTTACAAAAATTGCTCGTGTGATTCATTCAGAGTTTAAGGTGGGGTGTATGGTATTAGCTATGCCAGCTTATCCAATGACTCCAAATCCCAAAGATGTATGGGCGACTCATGAGTATGAGAATCTAAATTATCTATTTTCAGATGTGCATGTTAGAGGTTATTATCCGAATTATGCAAAAAGATATTTTAAGGAACATGACATTAACATAGAGTTTGCAGCTGAAGATGCAGAGTTATTAAAAAATTATACTGTAGATTTTTTATCGTTTAGCTATTACATGAGTGTGACTCAATCTGCTCTTCCAACACAGTATAATTCAGGACAAGGGAATATTATTGGTGGTTTAGTAAATCCTTATTTAGAGTCTTCTGAGTGGGGATGGCAAATTGATCCAATTGGACTACGTATAATTTTAAATAGATATTATGACCGTTATCAAATCCCATTATTTATAGTGGAAAACGGATTAGGTGCTAAAGATCAACTAATAAAAGATGAACTTAATAACTTAACCGTCCAAGATGATTATAGAATTCAGTATATGAAAGAACATTTATTGCAAGTTGCTGAAGCTCTACAGGATGGTGTTGAAATTATGGGCTATACGTCTTGGGGATGTATTGACTGTGTTTCTATGTCCACTGCACAACTTTCTAAAAGGTACGGTCTCATTTATGTTGATCGAAACGATGATGGAAGTGGTACATTCAATCGATATAAGAAAATGTCCTTTACTTGGTATAAAGAAGTGATTGAATCAAATGGAGAATCCTTATTCAAATAGTTTGTTTATTGATGATTAGATATTATCACGGTTAAGGCAACATCTCATTAAATATGAAATAAAGAGGTTTGGAAGACATCAAATTCTAAACCTCTTTATTTTATAGGGGGATTAATTAATTTAATTTTGTTACAGAAATTATAAATAGTTGATTTAGATAAGAATAAGCTAACAAGCAGAAGTGAGATAGGTCTTGCAAGAATGGTAAAAATCTGATAAACTAAGTAGTAATTGAATAGAAATCTGCAAGACTAGTAACTCAAGGGAAGTATATCAGGGAGGAGAGCCGTGACTGTAAGCTCTCTATATGAAAGCTGGGTGAATTCACTTGCGCATGGATTTAGAAATGAAGGTCTGACTTGTCAGATGAAAACGGATGGTACCGCGTGTCAACGCTCCGAGTGGAGTTTTTGGCATGTGGTTTTCTTTTTATCTACGAGCGACTGATGGAGGAATTATGTCAACTATTGAAGAACAATTAAAAGCGCTTCGTGAAGAAACGCTGGCTAGCTTGAAGCAGATTACTGCTGAAAATGAAAAAGAGATGCAAGATTTGCGTGTCTCTGTCCTTGGTAAAAAGGGTTCGCTCACTGAAATCCTCAAAGGGATGAAAGATGTTTCTGCTGAGATGCGTCCAATCATTGGGAAACACGTCAATGAGGCTCGTGATGTCTTGACAGCAGCCTTTGAAGAAACAGCTAAGCTCTTGGAAGAAAAGAAAGTCGCTGCACAGTTAGCTAGCGAGAGTATCGATGTGACGCTTCCAGGTCGTCCAGTTGCTACTGGTCACCGTCATGTTTTGACACAAACTAGTGAAGAAATCGAAGATATTTTCATTGGGATGGGTTACCAAGTCGTGGATGGTTTTGAAGTAGAGCAAGACTACTATAACTTTGAACGTATGAACCTTCCCAAAGACCACCCAGCTCGCGATATGCAGGACACTTTCTATATCACAGAAGAGATCTTACTCCGTACCCATACGTCTCCTGTTCAGGCGCGTGCCATGGATGGCCATGATTTCTCTAAAGGTCCTTTGAAAATGATCTCACCAGGGCGTGTGTTCCGTCGTGATACGGACGATGCGACCCACAGTCACCAATTCCACCAAATTGAAGGCTTGGTTGTTGGGAAGAACATTTCTATGGCAGACCTTCAAGGAACCCTTCAATTGATTGTGCAAAAAATGTTCGGTGAAGAGCGTCAAATTCGTTTGCGTCCATCTTATTTCCCATTCACAGAGCCATCTGTTGAGGTGGATGTTTCTTGCTTCAAGTGTGGTGGAGAAGGCTGTAACGTATGTAAGAAAACTGGTTGGATCGAAATTATGGGAGCTGGTATGGTTCACCCACGTGTCCTTGAAATGAGTGGTATCGATGCGACTGTTTACTCTGGATTTGCCTTTGGTCTTGGTCAAGAACGTGTAGCTATGCTCCGTTACGGAATCAATGATATCCGTGGATTCTACCAAGGAGATGTCCGCTTCTCAGAGCAGTTTAAATAATGATTAGAAAAGTAGAAATGGCAGATGTTGAGGTGTTGGCTAAAATTGCTAAACAAACCTTTCGTGAAACATTTGCTCATGATAATACGGAAGAGCAGTTACAGGAATACTTTGAAGAGGCTTATAGTCTGAGAGTTTTGTCAATTGAGTTGGAAAATCCAGAATCCGAAACCTATTTCATTATGCATGAAGAGGAGATAGCTGGTTTTCTTAAAGTCAACTGGGGAAGTGCTCAAACTGAGAGAGAATTAGAGGATGCTTTTGAAATTCAACGCCTCTATGTTCTACAAAAATTTCAAGGATTTGGACTAGGTAAGCAACTGTTTGAATTCGCTCTTGAACTTGCTACAAAAAATAGTTTTTCTTGGGCTTGGTTAGGTGTTTGGGAGCATAATACAAAAGCTCAAGCGTTTTATAATCGATATGGTTTTGAAAAATTTAGCCAACATCATTTTATGGTTGGTCAAAAAGTAGATACGGATTGGTTACTGAGAAAGAAATTAAGGTAAGAAGATGATTCTTCTATTGAAATGATAGGAAAGGAAAAGAACCAGAGTGGCAACTGTCATTCTGGAGAACTAAATTATGCTTGTATCTTATAAATGGTTAAAAGAATTGGTGGACATTGATGTGCCATCACAAGAGTTGGCTGAAAAAATGTCAACTACAGGGATCGAGGTAGAAGGTGTCGAATCACCTGCTGCTGGTCTCTCAAAAATTGTCGTCGGTGAGGTCTTGTCTTGCGAAGATGTGCCAGAAACTCACTTGCATGTCTGTCAGGTTAATGTGGGTGAAGAAGAAGCCCGTCAAATCGTCTGTGGTGCACCGAATGTGCGTGCAGGCATCAAGGTCATGGTGGCACTTCCGGGAGCTCGCATTGCTGACAATTACAAGATCAAAAAAGGGAAAATCCGCGGTCTTGAGTCACTTGGGATGATCTGTTCACTTGGTGAATTAGGAATTTCTGACTCTGTTGTACCGAAAGAATTTGCAGATGGCATCCAAATCTTGCCTCAAGATGCTGTTCCTGGAGATGAAGTCTTCTCCTACCTAGACTTGGATGATGAAATCATCGAACTGTCTATCACACCCAACCGTGCAGATGCTCTTTCTATGCGTGGGGTGGCTCACGAAGTGGCAGCTATCTATGACAAGGCAGTCAACTTTAAAGAATTTACTCTTTCAGAAACTGACCAAGCTACAGCAGATGCTCTTTCTGTAGAGATTGAAACAGATAAGGCGCCATACTATGCGGCCCGTATCTTGGACAATGTGACTATCGCACCAAGTCCACAATGGTTGCAAAACCTTCTCATGAATGAAGGAATCCGTCCAATCAATAACGTAGTGGACGTGACCAACTACATCCTACTCTACTTTGGTCAACCAATGCACGCCTTTGACTTGGATACCTTTGAGGGGAGTGACATCCGTGTGCGTGAAGCGCGTGCTGGTGAAAAATTAGTGACTTTAGATGGTGAAGAACGTGACTTGGAAACAAATGACTTAGTCATCACTGTCGCAGACAAGCCAGTAGCCCTTGCAGGTGTTATGGGTGGAGAGGCTACAGAAATCTCTGAAAAATCTAGTCGTGTTGTCCTTGAAGCTGCAGTCTTCAACGGAAAATCAATCCGCAAGACCAGTGGTCGCCTCAACCTTCGTTCTGAGTCATCTTCTCGCTTTGAAAAAGGCATCAATGTGGCAACAGTCAATGAAGCCCTTGATGCAGCGGCTAGTATGATTGCAGAACTTGCAGGTGCGACGGTGCGTAAAGGCATCGTTTCAGCAGGTGAACTTGATACCTCTGATGTGGAAGTTTCTTCAACGCTTGCTGATGTTAACCGTGTCCTTGGTACAGAACTTTCTTACGCGGATGTAGAAGATGTCTTCCGTCGTCTTGGATTTGGCCTTTCTGGAAATGCAGATAGCTTTACAGTCAGAGTCCCACGTCGTCGTTGGGATATCACTATCGAGGCAGACCTCTTTGAAGAAATCGCTCGTATCTATGGTTATGACCGCTTGCCAACCAGTCTTCCAAAAGACGATGGGACAGCTGGTGAATTGACAGCGACACAAAAACTTCGACGTCAAGTTCGTACCATTGCTGAAGGGGAAGGTTTGACAGAAATTATCACCTATGCTCTAACAACTCCTGAAAAAGCAGTTGAGTTTACGGCTCAACCAAGTAACCTTACAGAACTTATGTGGCCAATGACAGTGGACCGTTCTGTCCTCCGTCAAAATATGATTTCTGGTATCCTTGATACGGTGGCTTATAACGTAGCTCGTAAGAACAAAAACTTGGCCCTTTACGAGATTGGAAAAGTCTTTGAACAAACAGGTAATCCAAAAGAAGAACTTCCAAATGAAATCAACAGCTTTGCCTTTGCCTTGACAGGCTTGGTTGCTGAAAAAGATTTCCAAACAGCAGCAGTTCCAGTTGATTTCTTCTATGCTAAGGGAATCCTAGAAGCGCTATTTGCTCGTTTGGGACTAGAAGTGACCTATACAGCAACATCTGAAATCGCTAGCCTTCATCCAGGTCGTACAGCAGTCATTTCACTCGGTGACCAAGTTCTTGGTTTCCTTGGCCAAGTGCATCCAGTCACCGCTAAGGCTTACGATATTCCAGAAACGTATGTAGCTGAGCTCAACCTTTCAGCCATCGAAGCTGCCCTTCAACCTGCTGCTCCATTTGTAGAAATCACGAAATTCCCAGCAGTCAGCCGTGACGTTGCCCTTCTCCTCAAGGCAGAAGTGACTCACCAAGAAGTTGTGGATGCAATCCAAGCTGCCGGCGTAAAACGTTTGACAGATATCAAACTCTTTGACGTCTTCTCAGGCGAAAAATTGGGACTTGGTATGAAGTCAATGGCTTATAGCTTGACTTTCCAAAATCCAGAAGATAGCTTAACGGACGAAGAAGTCGCACGCTACATGGAAAAAATCCAAGCGTCTCTCGAAGAAAAAGTCAATGCAGAAGTGCGTTAAACGATAGTATGATACAAATTCCCCCTCTAGTTTATGAACACTAGAGGGGTGATTTTATATAATACTCAATGAAAATCAAAAAGCAAACTAGGAAGCTAGCCGTAGGTTGCTCAAAACACTGTTTTGAGGTTGTAGATAAGACTGACGAAGTCAGTAACCATATGTCTAAGGTAAGTCGACGCTGACATGGTTTGAAGAGATTGTCGAAGAGTATAAAATAATTAAAATGTGATTTCTGTAAAAATACATCTATGATCAGAGTTTTGAAAACTTACAATGTCTAAATTTTTAACATAGTAGTGGTTTTTAGGCAATAAAATATGATCTATTGTTGCATTAAAAAGTTTTGGACTTTGGCTATTCCAAGTTCCTCTTTCAAAAGGTGGAAGTGCATTTAATGCGTCCCTATGAGAGCTTATTTTTGCAAGTGCTCCATGACGCATAGTTGCATTAAAATCACCTGCAATAATAGCCTTTGGATATTTTGAAGCCAGTTGATTATGAATGATATTTAAGTCTTGCTTCCAGATTTCCATTAAACCTGGCAGAGGAGGAGCAGTATGCAAAGCAATGATATCTGGTATATTTTGTTTTCTCGAATGTAATAGAATTGTCCCAAACCGTGTTGTATGGAAAGTTTTAGCTTCTGTATAGAAACCATAACTTTTCTTGACAATCACAGTCACAGGAGCTATTCCACTGTCAGTAGGTGGAGAAGTAAAAATATCATAGTTGGCCATAGAAAGTCCAACTTGATGAAACAATAGTTTGATTCTCTGGTTTTCTTGCTCACCTCTGATATTGGTAGCTAGTTCAGGGAATATAGCAATATCGGCATCAAAATGGCTAAAAATTCGCTCAATATGTTGTGCTTCTATTGATTAGCGATGTTCCAAGTTACTAATTTTAAGGTTTTAGTCTTATTTGATGTGGAAGAAAGGGTTTTATCTGTTCCGAATAATAGTAATATGAGCGATAATAAGAGCAAAATGCCAGAGTAAAACCGTATTTGTTTATTTTTCTTGTAAAAAGATAGGGAAAAAAATACGAAACTTAAAATAGGAAGCCATAGTTGCAGTAGCTAAGGGGAAGGCATAAATCTGTGCCAAGATAGGTCTGGTAGATAGCCAAATATTAAGATTAGAAGATGGGAAAAAAGAATAAGCTATGATAGGGATAGCGAAGAGAATGACAGAAAGGGCAGAAAGAAATGTTTTAATCATTGTATGAGTACCTCAATTTGCAATGGTTGCTCGGAGCTAATGTGACTTTGTGACTTTACTTGATTGATATTCTTTTTCTTGTCTTCCTCATAGATTAAGTACAACCCAAGTAAAAAAGTCCAATTTAAGATTGAAATGATTAAAAGGCACAGAAATGCAAGACAATTATACTACAAAAGGCAAACATTTGACAATCGATAGTCGTTGCTTAATCGAACGATGGAAAAAAGAAGGAAAATCAAATAGAGAAATTGCCTCTCTATTTGGAAAAGCTCCTCAAACATCCATACTGAAATCAAGCGTGGGACAGTCCGAAAATGTCTTGGGAAAGGGGGGTAAAGAGCTTTACTCTGCCGACTACGCTCAACAATTTTATGAAAATAATCGCAAGCGCTCGGTCAAGAAATCAAGCTTGACCAAGGAACTAAAGGAAAAGATTCTCCACTATCATAACCAAAAATTTTCGCCTGAAATGATGGTGATGGCTAAGGGCGTTAACGTGGGAATTTCAACCATTTACTATTGGATTCATCATGGAAAATTAGGATTATCAAAACAGGATCTGCTCTATCCTAGAAAAGGAAAAGCGCTTAAGAAACAAGCTAGTTCCAACTTTAAACCCGCTGGTCAATCTATCGAATCATAATTCGCTCATTATACATAGACGTAAAAGAAAGAGGGCTAAGTGATGGAGAATAGTGCTATTGGGAGTAACTGGAAGGATGTCCGATCTCAACTCTTTACAAAGGAGGAAATTCTTGAAAGTGATATGCGAGTGGCTATCATGAGTGAGCTGATTGAGGCTAGGCATGACCAAGGAATCAGCCAGAAAAAGCTGGAAGAATTCAGTGGAGTAAGCCAGCCTGTCATAGCTAGGATGGAAACAGGCAAGACAAGTCCTCAGTTGGATACAGTCTTGAAAGTTTTAGCCAGTTTAGGAAAGACACTAGCAGTCGTCCCCCTCGAACAGGAAAAGAGTTGATTAGAGTAGACTCATACTCAATGAAAATCAAAGAGCAAACTAGGAAACTAGCCGCAGGCTGTACTTGAGTACGGCAAGGCGACGTTGACGCGGTTTGAATTTGATTTTCGAAGAGTATTATAGTCTTTTCTAATAACAAGTCATAGTCGCTTATAAGAATTACTAATAACACGTTTTACCAGTCTAACTAAAATACAGCTATAAAACAAGCTACACAAAGGATTTGAGGCATTTGTCTCAAGTCTTTTTCTTTTGTCTAAAACGGAGATATAGTTTCAAACTATATCAAAGCCTAATTTTTTACAATTATACAGACGCTTTCTTTTCTGTTAAGATAGTTTCAACAACAAATTTTGGAGGACACATCATGTCAACTACAATCATCGGTTTCCCTCGTTTGGGCGAATTCCGCGAATTAAAATTTACAACTGAAAAATACTTTAGAAAAGAAATCTCAGAAGAAGAACTCTTGGCAGCCGCAAAAGACTTGCGTGCTAAACACTGGAACATCGTCAAAGAAAAAGGAATCACTGAAATTCCATCAAATGACTTTTCTCACTATGACAACTTCCTAGATGCAGCTTTCCTTTTCAACGTGGTACCTGCTTCAGTTCAAAACTTGGACTTGTCTGACCTTGAGCGCTACTTCGCTTTGGGACGTGGTTACCAAGGAGAAAAAGGAGATGTTCGCGCCCTTCCAATGAAGAAATGGTTCAACACCAACTACCACTACATCGTTCCTAAATTTGAAAAAGACACTCAAGTAAAATTGGCAGGTCACAAGATTTTCGATGAATTCCAAGAAGCAAAAGAACTTGGATTGAACACTCGTCCTGTCCTTGTAGGTCCATTCACTTTCCTTCAATTGTCAGACTTTGAAGAAGGTGTGAAAGCAGAAGACTTCGTAGATAGCTTAGTGGCTGCTTACCAAGAAGTTTTTGCTAAATTGGCAGAACTTGGTGCGACTCGTATCCAATTGGATGAAGCTGCTCTTGTCAAAGATTTGACAGCTGAAGAAAAAGCTCTCTTCTTGAACCTCTACAACAAACTCTTGGCTGACAAAAAAGGTCTTGAAGTCTTGCTTCAAACTTACTTCGGTGACGTTCGTGACGTCTACGCTGACCTTGTAAACTTGCCAGTAGATGCTATCGGTCTTGACTTCGTTGAAGGTAAGAAAACTCTTGAACTCGTTAAAGGTGGTTTCCCAGCTGATAAGACTCTTTATGCAGGTATTGTCAATGGTAAAAACATCTGGCGTAACAACTACGAAAAGAGTTTGGCTGTTCTTGAACAAATTCCAGCTGAAAACATTGTCTTGACAAGTTCATGCTCACTTCTTCATGTGCCATTTACAACTGCTAATGAAGAATTTGAATCAGCAATCTTGAACCACTTTGCCTTTGCGGTTGAAAAATTAGATGAGATCCGTGATTTGGATGCTATCCGCAATGGTCAAGGTGAAGAAGCACTTGCAGCTAACAAAGAACTCTTTGCGACTGAACGTGTGGGTGAAAATGCTGAACTCCGTGCGCGTATCGCTGATTTGACAGACGCAGACTACACTCGTTTGCCAGCCTTTGCAGAACGTGAAGCCATCCAAGAAGAAACTCTTAAGCTTCCAGCTCTTCCAACAACAACTATCGGTTCATTCCCTCAAACCAAGGAAGTTCGTGCCAAACGTTTGGCTTACCGTAAAGGTGAATTGTCTCAAGAAGAGTACGACGCTTTCCTTGCTGAAACGATTGACGAATGGATCAAGTGGCAAGAAGATATTGACTTTGATGTCCTTGTTCATGGTGAATTTGAGCGTAATGACATGGTTGAGTACTTCGGTCAAAACTTGTCAGGTTACCTCTTCTCTAAAAATGGTTGGGTACAATCATACGGTATGCGTGGGGTTAAACCACCAATCATCTGGGGTGATGTCACTCGTCTCAACCCTATCACTGTTAAATGGTCTAGCTATGCACAAAGCCGTACAAACAAACCTGTTAAGGGTATGTTGACTGGACCTGTTACCATCCTCAACTGGTCATTCCCACGTGAAGACATCTCTATCAAGGATTCTACTCTTCAAATCGCCCTTGCTATCAAGGATGAAGTGCTTGACCTTGAAGCTGCTGGTGTGAAAATCATCCAAATCGACGAGGCTGCTCTTCGTGAAAAATTGCCACTTCGCCGTAGCGACTGGTACGAAGACTATCTTGACTGGGCTATTCCTGCCTTCCGCTTGGTACACTCAACAGTAGCGCCAGACACACAAATCCACACTCACATGTGTTACTCAGAATTTACAGATATCATCCCAGCTATCGATAACATGGATGCAGACGTTATTTCCTTTGAGGCTAGCCGTTCAAACCTTGAAATCTTGGACGAACTCAAAGCGAAAAACTTCCAAACAGAAGTAGGACCTGGGGTTTATGATATCCACTCTCCTCGTGTGCCAAATGAAGGCGAAATCGACAATACAATCGAAGCCATCCTTGCTAAAGTGCCAAGCAAGAAAGTTTGGATCAACCCAGACTGTGGTTTGAAAACACGTGGTATTCCAGAAACAAAAGAAAGCTTGATCCGCCTTGTTGAAGCAGCGAAAGCTGCGCGTGAGAAATTGTAAGATAAGGATTTCTCAAGAAGCGCTGTTTGGTCAATCTGCCTGTTTCACTTGGATTCTAGGAATCCAGCTAACGAAAAAAATCAACTAGAAAAGGATAATGACTATGTCACGCCAAACACCGTCACTCTCATTTGAAGTGTTCCCTCCCAACCCAGCCGTGGGTAATGATAACATTATTTCTGCTCTTCAAGATATGCAGGAGTTGGCTCCTCACTTTATCAGTGTAACTGCCAGCAATAATAAATTTAATATCAAGGAAACGACGGTTTGTTTGGCTGACTTTATCCAAAATGACTTGGCGATTCCGACTATTGCCCACTTGCCAGCTATCTATTTGACTAAGGACAAGGTTGCTGAAACTATTGCAGACTTGGACAAGGTTGGAGTGCAGAAAATCTTGGCTCTTCGTGGGGATATTATTCCAGATGTGGAACCACAAAAGGATTTCCGCTACGCAACTGACTTGATTGAGTTCATCAAGGAGCAAGCCCCTCACTTTGATATTGTTGGCGCTTGCTATCCAGAAGGACATCCAGATTCACCAAATCAGATTTCAGATATTCAAAATCTTAAGAAGAAAGTGGATGCAGGTTGTTCGAGCCTTGTAACTCAGCTTTTCTTTGACAATGAGCGCTTCTATGATTTCCAAGACAAGTGTATCTTGGCTGGGATTGATGTTCCAATTCATGCAGGGATTATGCCAATTCTGAATCGAAGTCAGGCTCTCCGCCTCTTGAAGACTTGTGAGAATATCCATCTTCCACGCAAATTCAAAGCCATTTTAGACAAGTATGAGCATGACCCTGAGTCGCTCAGAGCAGCAGGACTTGCCTATGCAGTGGACCAAATCGTGGACTTGGTAACTCAGGATGTTGCAGGTGTTCATCTCTACACCATGAACAATGCAGAAACAGCAAAATACATCCACCAAGCAACTCATGCCTTGTTTAATCATCAGTCTCTAGGATAATAAAAAGCAAACCATTCTTCTCAAGTGAGGGGAATGGTTCCTTTTTCATGGTAAAGACCGCACTTTTTAAGAAAAATATGATAAAATAGACTCTGTACGTACTTGATACAAAGATGAGGGTATTTAGGTTGTAGAAGTTTGTTTAAAGTTGATTATTTTTTAAACAAAATCTAATAATGTGTGTCTCAAAAAACACGAACAGAGTGAGTATTTAAAAGATATTTCACGCTATCGTGGTATCTTAGATGATAACAATATTATTATCTAAGACGGGATTTTTGAGAGTAAAATAGTTCGGGAAACTATTTTAGCCTGAGCATAGAAATGAAAAGGCGAAGTAATTAAAAATTACCATTGAAATTCCATTGGATTTCTAAAATCATCCACTGGATAATTTTACCTCCCGTCCGCACTATTTCAGGGAAATATCAAAAAGATACTTAATTGAATTTTGGCCTCATTTCTTAGGAAAAAAGATAAGCTTCCTAGCACTCATCGAGTGCGGCGTCACCTTCCTATTTTTCTACAGAAATGTTCGGCAAGCCGAACCGTCCAAAATATCTTGTGTAACTGAACACGCCTACAACTCTGTGGAAAAAGATAAATCTACCTAGGAGCATTCGCTCCGTCGTTCGATTTCCTATTTTCCTTTGAGTTGCTTAACGGCTTAGTATCTTGAGTAATTGAACCCGGCCGAAAAGCTGTGTAAAAAAGATAAACTGTCTTGTCTTCATCGAAGACTTCGTCAGTTTCCTATTTTTACTTTGCTTTTGACGTCCTTGGTATCTTGAGAATTGAACACGCCTACAACTCTTTGGAAAAAGATAAATCTGCCTAGGAGCAGTCGCTCCGTCGTTCGATTTCCTATTTTCCTTTGAGTTGCTTGACGGCTTAGTATCTTGATTTTTGTAGGCAAGGCGTATAATTTTATCAATCCAAAGGGGATTAAAATGACAAAACATGTGTTTCAAACGACTTTTGCGGGTCGTGAGTTAATTGTAGAGACTGGTCAGGTTGCTAAGCAAGCAAATGGCGCAGTTGTCGTGCGTTACGGTGAGTCAACTGTCTTGACTGCTGCCGTGATGTCTAAGAAAATGGCAACTGGAGATTTCTTCCCTCTTCAAGTCAACTACGAAGAAAAAATGTATGCGGCTGGGAAGTTTCCTGGTGGCTTTATGAAACGTGAAGGACGTCCTTCAACAGATGCGACTTTGACAGCGCGTTTGATTGACCGTCCAATCCGTCCTATGTTTGCGGAAGGTTTCCGTAACGAAGTGCAAGTGATTAACACTGTGCTTTCTTACGATGAAAATGCATCTGCACCAATGGCTGCTATGTTTGGTTCATCCTTGGCGCTTTCTATCTCAGATATTCCATTTGACGGACCAATCGCTGGGGTACAGGTGGGCTATGTAGATGGTCAAATCATCATCAACCCTAGTCAAGAACAGGCAGAGCAATCTCTTCTTGAATTGACAGTAGCTGGGACTAAACACGCTATCAACATGGTAGAGTCTGGTGCTAAAGAATTATCAGAAGAAATCATGCTGGAAGCGCTCCTTAAAGGGCACGAAGCGGTCAAAGAATTGATTGCCTTCCAAGAAGAAATCGTTGCTGCTGTCGGTAAGGAAAAAGCAGAAGTGGAATTGCTTCATGTGGACGCTGACTTGCAGGCTGAAATCATCGCAGCCTACAACAGCGACCTTCAAAAAGCAGTTCAAGTAGAAGAAAAATTGGCTCGTGAAGCTGCAACTCAAGCAGTTAAGGACCAAGTAACTGCCGTTTACGAAGAAAAATATGCAGACCACGAAGAATTTGACCGTATCATGCGCGATGTGGCTGAAATCTTGGAACAAATGGAACACGCTGAAGTGCGCCGTTTGATCACAGAAGACAAGGTGCGTCCTGATGGTCGTAAGGTCGATGAAATCCGTCCTTTGGATGCGGTTGTTGACTTCCTTCCTCGTGTGCACGGTTCAGGTCTCTTCACTCGTGGACAAACGCAAGCCCTTTCTGTCTTGACCTTGGCTCCGATGGGAGAAACTCAAATCATTGATGGTTTGGATCCAGAGTACAAGAAACGCTTTATGCACCACTATAACTTCCCTCAATATTCTGTAGGGGAAACAGGTCGTTATGGTGCGCCTGGTCGTCGTGAAATTGGTCACGGTGCTCTCGGTGAGCGTGCCCTTGCTCAAGTCTTGCCAAGTTTGGAGGAATTCCCATACGCTATCCGTTTGGTAGCAGAAGTCTTGGAATCAAACGGTTCTTCATCTCAGGCTTCTATCTGTGCGGGAACTCTTGCCCTTATGGCTGGTGGGGTGCCAATCAAGGCGCCAGTAGCTGGTATTGCTATGGGACTTATCTCAGATGGAAATAACTACACAGTCTTGACAGATATCCAAGGTTTGGAAGACCACTTTGGAGACATGGACTTCAAGGTTGCAGGTACTCGTGACGGGATTACAGCCCTTCAAATGGATATCAAGATCCAAGGGATCACTGCAGAAATCTTGACTGAGGCTCTTGCCCAAGCCAAGAAAGCCCGTTTTGAAATTCTTGATGTGATTGAAGCAACCATTCCAGAAGTTCGTCCAGAATTGGCTCCAACTGCTCCGAAAATTGATACGATCAAGATTGATGTGGACAAGATTAAGATTGTCATCGGTAAGGGTGGAGAAACCATCGACAAGATTATCGCTGAAACAGGCGTTAAGATTGATATTGACGAAGAAGGAAATGTATCTATCTACTCGAGCGACCAAGGTGCTATCAATCGTGCTAAAGAGATTATTGCTGGTTTGGTTCGTGAAGCTAAGGTGGATGAAGTTTACCGTGCTAAGGTTGTTCGTATCGAGAAATTTGGTGCCTTTGTTAACCTCTTTGACAAGACAGATGCTCTTGTTCATATATCTGAGATGGCTTGGACGCGTACCAATAATGTCGAAGACTTGGTAGCAATCGGGGATGAAGTTGATGTTAAGGTTATCAAGATTGATGAAAAAGGACGTGTGGATGCTTCTATGAAAGCCCTTCTTCCTCGTCCTCCAAAACCTGAACGTGACGAAAAAGGTGAGAAGTCTGAGCGTCCTCATCGCCCACGTCATCACAAGGACCACAAACCTAAGAAAGAATTTACAGAAACACCAAAAGATTCAGAATAAGAAAAGGAGAAATGTATGGGATGGTGGCGCGAAACCATTGATATCGTAAAAGAAAATGATCCAGCGGCCCGCACCACTTTGGAGGTTTTGCTGACTTATCCAGGTGTCAAGGCCTTGGCGGCCCACCGTCTTTCACATTTTCTCTGGAAGCATGGCTTCAAACTCCTGGCTCGTATGCACAGTCAGTTTTGGCGCTTTTGGACTCAGATTGAGATTCATCCAGGTGCCCAGATTGATTCAGGTGTCTTTATCGACCACGGTTCAGGCTTGGTGATTGGAGAAACAGCGATTGTTGAAAAGGGTGTTCTCCTTTACCACGGAGTAACTCTTGGTGGAACAGGGAAAGACTGTGGCAAACGCCATCCGACCGTTCGAAAGGGAGCTCTCATATCAGCTCATGCCCAGGTTATCGGACCAGTGGAAATTGGTGAAAATGCTAAGGTCGGTGCAGCAGCAGTTGTCGTGGCAGATGTACCTAGTGATGTGACGGTTGTTGGTATTCCTGCCAAGATTGTCCGCCTTCATGGTAAGAAAGACGAGCCGGTCATTCATGAGGTTGAAGAAAAACGAGAGTATTACGTCAATAAACTCGAGCAGGCTAAAGAAGCTAGTCACAGATCGTCTGGGTTGTAGAGGATACCTATATGATTCAAGTAAGAAACAAGTTAAGCCAAGAGGAGCTATCTGAGGCGAAAAAACTAATTAACTGTTGTCAAAACTACGACGGTACCTATCGTGATCCCTATCTCTCTAACATGCTTAATTTTGCCCCAAACATGCCCGCCTTTTTCCTTTATTATGAAAAAGGCGAACTTGTTGGTTTATTAACTGTCTATGCAGATGACCAAGATGTGGAAGTGACGATACTGGTTCATCCAGTTCATCGCCGTCAGGGGGTTGCGCGTGCATTGTTTACTAGTTTTGAGAGAGAAACAGCTTCTTTTCCGATTCATTCAGTTACTTTTCAGACAGAGCGTGTTTTTCTAGACCGCCATCCTGATTTTATCAGCAACTGGGGATTGGTCGAGGATGAAGAGACAGAAACTTGGTTAGGTAAGGATAGAAAACCTTATCCGTTAGCAAATATTTCCAATCTTGAAGTTTTGTTAGCAGATAGTTCGTATCAGGATCAAATTAGTCAGTTAAAATTTCAGGCATTCTCAGAGGAACATGAGTCTAGAGAGATTGTGGATAGATATGTCGCTGAAGCTCTGAAGGATCCAGAAAGTCGCTTATATATTTTATTAAAAGACGGTCAGGTTATTGGAACGTGCACGGTAGATTTATCGACTAATACGAATTACTTCTACGGTTTAGCAATATCTGAACCTGAACGTGGGAAAGGCTATGGAAGCTACTTAGCAAAATTCCTTGTCAACCAACTGATTGAGCAAAATGATAAGGAGTTCCAAATTGCAGTAGAGGATAGCAATGTAGGTGCCAAACATTTGTATGAAAAAATTGGCTTTGTCAAACAGACTCAGGTGGTTTATCTGAATGAGAAAGGAGCAAGGGATTCCGAAGTGTAGAGAGATTCGGACTGAAATTCAATTGAACTCTTAGTGATGAAACTAACTGTTCTCGGATTTTGGCTTTCCTGACTATTATTTTATGATTAAAATCTACGACACCATGTCTCGTGATTTGCGAGAATTTGTCCCGATTGAGGACGGCAAAGTAAAGATATATGTTTGTGGGCCAACCGTGTACAACTATATCCACGTGGGGAATGCCCGTTCGACGGTGGCTTTTGATACCATTCGTCGCTATTTTGAGTATCGTGGTTATGAGGTTGCCTATATTTCCAATTTTACGGATGTGGATGATAAGATTATCAACCGTGCCAAGGAGGAAGGTATCACGCCTCAGGAGGTTGCGGACAAGTACATTGCTGCCTTTCGTGAGGATGTGACGGCCTTGGGCGTGAAACCTGCGACTCGCCATCCGCGTGTGGTGGAGTTTATGGCTGACATTATCCGCTTTGTGGGAGACTTGATTGAAAAAGGTTTTGCTTATGAGAGCCAAGGAGATGTCTATTTCCGTGTGGAAAAATCTCACAACTATGCCAAATTGGCTAATAAAACCTTGGAAGATTTGGAGCTGGGTGCTTCAGGTCGTACCGATGAAGAAACAGCTCGTAAGGAAAATCCTGTAGACTTTGCCCTATGGAAAGCTGCCAAATCAGGCGAGATTTCTTGGGATAGTCCTTGGGGATCTGGTCGTCCGGGCTGGCATATCGAGTGTTCGGTCATGTCGACAGAGATTTTAGGTGATACCATTGATATTCACGGTGGTGGAGCCGACCTAGAGTTTCCACACCACACCAATGAAATTGCCCAGTCTGAAGCCAAAACAGGCAAGATCTTTGCCAACTACTGGATGCATAATGGCTTTGTCAACATCGATAATGTCAAGATGTCCAAGTCCTTGGGTAACTTTATCACCGTGCATGATGCCCTTAAAACTCTTGATGGGCAAGTACTTCGTTTCTTCTTTGCGACTCAACACTACCGCAAGCCAATCAACTTTACGGAAAAGGCGGTGCGCGATGCAGAGACCAATCTCAAGTATCTGAAGAATACTTATGAGCAACCATTTACAGGAAACGTGGATGCCCAAGACTTGCAAGCCTTTAAAGACAAGTTTGTAGCTGCTATGGATGAGGATTTCAACTCTGCCAACGGTATTACAGTAGTCTTTGAAATGGCCAAATGGATCAATTCTGGCAACTATGATGCATGTGTTAAGGAAGCTCTTGCGGCTATGTTAGAGGTCTTTGGAATTGTCTTTATTGAGGAAGTTTTGGATGCAGAGATTGAAGACTTGATCCAAAAACGCCAAGAAGCGCGTGCCAATCGTGACTTTGCGACAGCGGACCAGATCCGTGACCAATTGGCTGCTCAAGGGATTAAGCTCCTTGACACCAAGGATGGAGTGAGGTGGACACGTGATTGATGTCAATCTCATTAACGGGATTGCGCTAGCCTTTGAAGGAGATGCGGTGTATTCTATGTATATTCGTCGTCACCTCATCCTCAAAGGTATGACAAAACCCAATAAACTCCACCAAGAGGCGACCAAGTATGTCTCAGCCAAGGCTCAGGCTCGCCTGATTTCCCTCATGTTAGAGGAGCAAGTCCTGACGGAAAAAGAAGAAGAAATCTACAAACGTGGTCGCAATACCAATAGTCACACAAAGGCTAAAAATGCTGATGTAGTGACTTACCGTATGTCCACAGGTTTTGAAGCCGTGATAGGCTATCTCCATATGACTGAAAATCTAGAACGTCTTGAGAGCTTGATTTCGTGGTGCATCCAAAAAGTGGAGGGCTAGGACATGATGGCAAAAGAACTACAAGACTGGTTTCCTGAGGCTCAGATTTCAGACCAACCAGTAGAGAAAGAGGGTTATCTCACTCTTCCTTTAGCTTCTCAACAGTGGATTTTGCTGGAGGAAGCTGGGCTCAGTGAGCGTGAAAAGCAGTTGGTTGCTCTTTTGACCCAGCAGGAGCAGGCTCGTTCGCTCAATCCTTGGTATTCTTATCTGATTGAGGGGAAGGGACAGGCACCACAAACTTTTAAAAAGATTCAGTTGGTTTATTGCCATCTTTCCTATTTTCAACAGGAAAATCTAGCTTCTTGGCTGGATATGATGCGGACCCTTTTTCCTAACTGTCAGACGGTGATTCAGGTTGGAGCTCAGGATTATGTTTTCGTGCTTCAACAAGACAAATACACCTCTGTACGAGCTATTTTAAGTGATACGATTGAAGCGGTTGAGTATGACTTTGGACTGCGTCTATCTATCATGTTAGGACAGGTTTGGTCTCAGACGGGGCATCAAGCCCTATCAGACTTGATTAAAGCGGAGCGGGATTTATTTAAGACTTGGTGGCGTCAGGGTCATCAAGGTGTTCATACTTTTTCTCAGCTCTATCTTTGGAGTATGGGAGAAAGACTCGTGGACTTGAGAGTAATCAAGGAATGTCTACACCAGATGATTTTGGATCAAGATCAGATTCAGGAAATCATCCTCTCTCTTTGGGAAAATAGTGCTGTTCTCACTAAAACAGCCCAGAAACTCTATCTGCACCGCAATTCTCTCCAATACAAGATTGATAAATGGGAAGAGTTGACAGGGCTTCAGTTGAAAGAGTTGACCGACCTGACCTTGTGTTATCAATTGATTTTAGGTTCTTTGTCAACTATAGTTGGTTTGTAAAGAAGTTAATATTTGGAGAAGAGGATTGCCATCTTCTCCATTTTTATGTGCAGAGTTATAGTGGATTGATGCTGGGAAAGTACACTGTGACTGCTAAAATATTCCTAGAACTTGCTTTGATTTTCCTAATCTATTCATGTAAAATTTATGTTATTTCACTATAGTTGTTTGATTTTTGTTTAGTATTAGAAGATTGAAAATCAATGAATAAATCTACCAGCAGATGACTCAAAACGTCCTTTTGAAGCTCTAGGTAAGGCAAAGTTGACGTAGTTTGAAGAGGTTTTCGCATAGTAGGAACATCCAATTTTGGTGTGTTTACTTATGGAGTTTTTCCTAGTGATACTTATATTTAGACACAAAACTATAGCTTGAGAGCTAGTCATTTTCAGATAAGATTTAACTCTTCCTAATACTGGGTTTTGTTTGCTTTTCAGAGTCCTTTTCTACTAGAAACTGGGATGTATCCTATTTATAGGAGTAATCGCTAGAAATATGGTAGAATCAAAAAAAGAATCAGCTGCTTTTTTATGTAAATTTCAACCTGTGAAGTCTAAAAATTTTTAACTTTCTCCTTTCTTTTCCGAATAAATAGATAGTAGCAGTGAATCTAGCAAACCTAGATTAAAAAATGTGCTATAATAGAAGGAGGAAAAGGATGATTCTAAGACATCCGGGCATCAGCCCAACCAACGATTTGGTTGCTAAGAAAATCTTTAGTAATCCAGAAATCACTTGTCAATTTATTCGCGATATGCTGGACTTACCAGCTAAAAATGTGACGATTTTAGAGGGAAGCAATATTCACGTCTTGCCTTCCCTGCCTTACTCAGCGCAGGATTTTTATACCAGTATAGATGTTTTAGCTGAACTAGATAATGGGACCCAAGTAATCATTGAAATTCAAGTTCATCATCAGAATTTTTTTATCAATCGCCTGTGGGCTTACCTGTGTAGTCAGGTCAATCAAAACCTAGAAAAAATTCGTCAGCGAGAAGGAAATACTCACCAGAGTTATAAACACATTGCACCAGTTTATGCTATCGCAATTGTGGACAGCAATTATTTCTCAGATGATTTGGCTTTCCACAGTTTCAGTATGCGAGAGGACACGACAGGTGAGGTCTTAACCATCACCAATAATGGACAAGAAAACCATCTGGTTAAGATGGCATTCTTGGAATTAAAAAAATACAGAGAAACCAGCAAAGATAGCATTCGCAAACCGTGGTTGGAGTTTTTCGGTAACAAACCCTTTACCCAGCACCCCGAGCGAGCCATCAGCCAAGCAGATCAACTGCTGGACTACAAAAGCTGGTCCGAGGAGGACAGGAAAATGTTTAGCCAACTACGTATGCGTGAAGAACAAGCCTTGTTAGCGCAGGACTATGCCTTGGAACAAGCGGAGGAAAAGGGCTTAGAACGTGGTCTTGAACGTGGTCGGGCAGAGGGTTTAGAGCGTGGTCGAGCTGAGGGGATTGAACAAGGTATCGAAAAAGGTTTAGAACAAGGACTTGAACGTGGGAAAGTTGAAGGAAGTTTGTCTATGCTACTAAATCTGGTTCGTCAAGGTCTTCTGACACCTGAGGTTGCCAGCCAGCAGTTGGGAATGACTGTCTCTGAGTTTGAAGAATTATTAAAAGACCATCATAAATAAGAACTAAAAAAATACAGAGAAACCAGCAAAGATAGCATTCGCAAGCCGTGGTTGGAGTTTTTCGGGAATAAACCCTTTACCCAGCACCCCGAGCGAGCCATCAGCCAGGCAGACCAACTGCTGGACTACAAGAGCTGGTCCGAGGAGGACAGGAGAATGTTTAGTGAACAACGCAGACGCGAAGAACAAGCCTTGTTAGCGCATGACTATGCCTTGGAACAAGCTGAGGAAAAAGGGTTGGAACGTGGTCGTGCAGAGGGTTTAGAACGTGGACGAGCTGAGGGAGTTGAACAGGGATTGGAGCGCGGGAAAGTTGAAGGAAGGGAAGAAGGAAAACTTTTTGCCTTTCTGGATATGGTTCGTCAAGGTCTTCTAACACCTGAGGTTGCGAGTGAGCAATCAGGCATGACCGTGGCTGAGTTTGAGGCACTATTGAAAGAGCATCATAAATAAGAACTAAAAAATACAGAGAAACCAGCAAGGATAGCGTTCGCAAGCCGTGGTTGGAGTTTTTTGGTAATAAGCCCTTTACTCAGGAACCCGAGCGAGCCATCAGCCAGGCAGACCAACTGCTGGACTACAAGAGCTGGTCCGAGGAGGACAGGAAGATGTTTAGTCAACTACGTATGCGTGAAGAACAAGCCTTGTTAGCACAGGACTATGCCTTGGAACAAGCTGAAGAAAAGGGTTTAGAGAGAGGTCTTGAACGTGGTCGCGCAGAGGGTTTAGAGCGTGGACGAGCTGAGGGAGTTGAACAGGGACTGGAGCGCGGGAAAGCTGAAGGAAGGGAAGAAGGAAAACTCTTTGCCTTTCTGGATATGGTCCGTCAAGGTCTTCTAATATCTGAAGTTGCCAGTAAGCAGTTGGGGATGACCGTCGCTGAGTTTGAGGCGCTTTTGTAAGTTAGGGGATGTATCTAGCTTTTCTCTTAAAATCTTATCAGAGTGCTAGGAAACTTACATTATATTTCACGATTTTCAGCAGAATGGTTCTGCTGATTTTATATAGAAAAAATGGCGGATTTTATCTTTCTATAGATAAGGTCTGTTTTTTATTTATATTAAATTTAAAATATTATCCATAATAAGGTTGATAGATAAGGGTGTGCATATATATATATATATATATAATCGCAAGAAAATACTGTTATATCGGCTTTTTTGTTACTTTTTTAGCGTCTCCACGAGACTGCTAAAAACTTCGCGTTTTGCTGTTCAAATTTGCGAAAATAGGATATAATAATACTATCTCAGAATTTGTCTTTTGACAAGTGTGGGAATAAAAAGAAACATATCCTTTCTTTAAATACCTAAAATATTTAAGGGGGGGGTATTTTTTGGTACCTCCAGAAAGGGAAAACGAGAGGTAAGATAATGAGAAAATCATATCGTGATGATAATGGTGAAAAAATTTACCGTTACTCAATAAGGAAATATCATTTTGGGGCTGCTAGTGTTGCAGTGGCGGCTCTGATGTTCTTTGCGAATGGGGTGCAAGCGCAGGCCCCTGCAGTGTCTCCAGTAACAGCTAGTGATGTAGTTGCTGGACCTTCTGGAAATTCAGATGAGGATCCACAGGACTCAGATGAGGAGAGTCCTGAGAAAACGGCAGTAGTTGAACAACCTGTTGCCCTCAAATCAGCAGGAGAATCTAGCGCTCCAGAAGCTAAAACTGAAGAAGGAAGTCAAGAAGAATCAGAAGCTGAAGTTAAAAGTCCTCAGCCTGAGACTAAGATAGATGAGAACGCAGAAGCTTCTCAAGTGGCGAAGGAAAAAGATCAGGAAGTATCAGCGCCAGTAGCTGACACAAGTGCAGCCAAATCGACACAAAGCACCCTAGAAGCTTTGTTGGCAAGTTTGACCTTAGACTCTATGAAGGCTCTCCACACTGAAGTGGAAGAAGGTCTCGCAAAGGCTAAGGCGGTCTTAGAGAATCCAAAAGCGACGCAAGCACAGGTTGATGAGCAAGTCAAACTCATGGAAGACCTGACTCGTCGGGTCAAGGAAGCTTTGTCACCTCAAGTTTCCACTCCTCCAGTCTTAGAAAAAGCAGGTCTGACAAACACTAGGCTGGCTGCTCCAGAGGGGACTGTACTAACTCCAAAGGAAGCTGTTACAAAAGTCCTAGAGAAGAATCCTGTAGCATCAACTAATGGAGAAGTTAGGACTCCATCAACTAAACTTTCAAAGTCAGAAGTTAGTGATAATCAGAACAAAGAAAAATTAAAAACGCTCTCAAAAGATTTATCTGCCTATCTGACACAGGCGAATGAAATCACACGTCCTGAGACTAAGAAACTTTTAGAAGGAGTAGAAGAAATTGTTAAATCAATTGAAGCTAGTGTATTACAACCTCAGTTAACACCAGCTGAAATTGAAGAACTCCTCAAAAAAGGAAAGCAAGCTGAGAAGAAACTTGCCTTAGCACTTACTCGTGAAAACTCTGGTAAACGGGATTTGCGAAATAGCAAACCCATGAAATTAGGGTCAGACTTTAGAGCTAATCCGACTGGTCTTAATACAAAAAGAGCCTATATTGTTAAAAATGGTGATGGTTCTGGATTGCCTGCCGAGACTTATTTGTATGCATTGAGAAGAAACATTAATGACAAACCTAGAGAAGAGAATTTAGTGCAAGTAAGTGATGCAGTGGCTGAAGCTAAGGTTACTGTTACAAACTTGGGTAATGGTGATTTCAAATGGGATTTGATTTTTAATAGTAGTACAAAACAAGGTCACCAAAATGCATTTTATTGGTTTACTTTACCGAAAGGACATACTATTACACAAACATTGGCAGTTACTAGGACACATGGGGGACATACCAAATCATTCGTTAGTGGAAGTCGTAGTTTTAACGAGGAATGGGGAGAGAGAATAAAAGAAACGATACAAGCAGGAAGAGCAACTTATGGTTCTGCTGCAGGTCCGACAGATTTTAATTCTAATTTCAATAGTCTTAGAGATGTGACGAATACTACTTTTATAGCTAAATCTGGTCAGAGTCAGAGAGTTGGAGATACTCCTACTGATAGTCAGAATTCAGATGGGTATTACTACCTAGGTCCTACTATAAATAAATTCCGTCAATGGCCACCTGAAACAGCAGTTTCTAAAGAAGTGGTAGATAGAGCAGATAGGAATATAAAAGGATTACATGAGAATTCTGAATTATTATATCACTTTACTTTGAGCGATGGAGAAATAAGGATTTCTTATAAAACACATACAAACAACCAGTATGCGCCTCTTTACTATGGAGCAGGTATGAGATCAGTTGAGCATAGTACGGCTCATATGTACTTCATGGCGAGAGGTTTACAAGAAAAGCCGAATGCTCCGACAGTTACACCTAATAATGAGGGGACAGTAACAGTGAATCCTTATTCTGGCCAAAATCAAAACGTGGATATGGTAGGAATCTCTTATAGGAATCAAGATAATGAAGAGAAAACGATAACCCTAACACGTAACCCTAAAGACAGAACGTGGACTAGTAGTGGGGATGGTAAGGATGGAATTCAAATCAATGGAAATTCATTCTCAGTAAAAGCAGGGTATGCTAAAGCTGGAACAGAAGTTAGTGCCATATCTTACTTTGGGAATAGTGATGCTAGTGATAGACATAAAGCGACTGTGCCAACAGACACACAACCTCCTGTAGTCCGTATAAATGGTGTTACATTGCCTGAAACTAGCCCGTCAGATGCTATCTATACAGTAACTCAAGGTGAGCGATTTGCACCAAATTTAGAAGCTTTCGATAATACAGGAAAGATTACTAAATTTGAAATCGGAGGAGACCCTCTTCCAACAGGTGTTAGTGTGTCAAGTTCCGTATCATCTACAGCTAACTATACTGAAACTAGTCCATATCGCCCTACATTTACAGGAAATGTTCCTAATAATTTTACTCCTGGATCGTATACACGTACTATCACGGTGAATGATGGGAAAACAGGTGATAAAATATATCATTTCAAATACAAAGTTCTTCCTAAGGCGCCAATGGTTACTACGGAAACAAAATACAATGGAACTTTAGTGTCGACTGACCGTAGCATTTCAGGAACGGGTCATCCAGGTGCGACGATTACAGTAACATTGCAGAATGGAACAACGGGAACAACAACTGTTGGGCCAAATGGTCAGTGGACTTATCGCTTAAAAGATTCCGAAATGTTGACGCAAAATGACAAACAAGATGCGACTACAAAATCTGAGAACCCAGTGAAGATTAAACAATCCTTGAATGAAGCGGAATCAGCTGAAACGAGAGTTAACGTCAAATTAGCTAGAGCAATCTCTATTAATACACCGGTTCAAGCAGGGCGTGATATTACCGTTAAGATCCCTCATGATGCTGGATTATTCTATGTACAGGTAAAAAGAGATAATCGAACGGTATACCAATATGATATAAAAAAAGTAGATGGAAATTGGAAACTAATAGGGACAGGAAATGCTCAACATACTGATTTAATAGTACAGGATGGTAATACCGTTTCTGAAAAAATATTGACCTTCCGTATTAAGGATAAAAAGAATAATATTCCGTTTACGCTTGCTGCAAATGATGATGTAACAATGAGGGTACATTATGATAATGATGCTGGAAATCCATCTGATCCGGCTAATGAAAATGGTGGGTGGGTTACTGCTGCCAAACCAACCAATATTAATCCAACCATCAATGTAAATGAACCAAATAGACATAATTACACAGCTGATGGTAGCCTGACAATAGCAGGATTGAAAGGTCTTGTGACAGCAACAGACCAAGAAGATGATGCAGACAAAACAGTAGGTCGTACTGCTAAGGAAAACTTAACTGTAACAGTTAAACAAGGAAATCAAGTTGTTAATCTAGGAAATGGCTACCTAAAAAAAGGTAACTATACTTTAACGTATGAAACAAGAGATGCGGCAGGTGTAAGTGTAACAAAAGAACATACAATTACAGTTTCATCACTTGCAGAGGCCTATGCGAACGATATTGTATATCCAACTGATAAAGTAGAATATGGTAATAATGATGTTACAAGTGGTAACTTTACGAAAAATATCAAAGGTAGTTTTGCTGAAAAGCTAAAACAAGTCAACCAAACGTTAAAAGGGAATCCTAAGTTTACAGCAGGGACAACAGATGAAACGAATAAAGTTGTCAAAGTGACTTTCTCTGATGGTTCAAGTATAGATGTTTCTCATGATAAAGTGGCTAAACCAACGGCGCCGGTAGTAACACCAAAAGGAGCGTATGCAGATTCACTAGACTCAACAGAGCGTAGTATTTCAGGGACTGGTATTGCAGGAGCAACTGTTAAGATTACGTTACAAAATAATAAAGAAGTTACAACAACAGTAGGAACTGACGGGAATTGGAAGTATGACTTAAAGGCTGGTGAAATATTAACTCAAAATAAATTAGCAGATAACACTAGTGGTTACAACGGTAAACAAGTAATAGTTAAGCAAGTTTTTAATAATGTAGAATCTGATACGACGAGTAAAGATGTTCTGATTGGATTCCCTACTTTAGAAAATAGTGTTGCTGCGGGTCGTGATATTAACTTTACGTTACCTAAAGATGTAGGATTAGCCTACATTCAAATGAATGATTACAGAGAAGAAATAACAGTTAAAAAAGAGAATGGAACATGGAAACTTGGCGGGAATTTTGCGGGTAAATTAAACTTAGAAATAGTTTCACAAGCGAATCCTTCAATTACGAAATTCCATATTAGTGTTAAAGACCCTAAAACGGAATCAAATATTCCTTTCAGATTACAAGCTGGAGAAAATAAACTTCGCTTACGTATGCACAAAGCGGATACTGCAGGAAATTCAGTTGGAAATTCTTCACAAATTTATGTAGGTGAAAATCAGACACGTGCTGATTGGGTACGTGCAAATGTAACTAATACAAAACCAACAATTACAAATAAAGTCGACAGTAAAAATACTTATGTAGCTAGTGACAAATTAACAAGAGCGAAACTTTTGGAATTAGTGGTTGCCACAGATGTTGAGGATGATAATAATAAAACTGTAGGTCAAACGGCTAACCAAAAACTAACAGTGACTTCTATTACTAAAGACGGTAAAACCTTCAATCTCAACGATACGGATTATCTAAAAAAAGGTAGCTATGTAGTAACGTACGGTACAAGTGATGCTGCTGGAACAGCTGCGGATTCTATCACACGTACGATTGAAGTTAAATCAATTGCAGATGTTACGACAATTAATTTAAATCAAAAAGAGACTTTCAATGCGTCAGATGTTGCGGATAATGGTTTCACAGATGCTGTAAGAGGCAGATTTGTTGAAAAAATTAAACAACAAAATCAAAACTTGCCAACAACTGCTCGAGTAGAGAAAATGACGGATGCCGGTTTTGGAAACGTAGCTAAGATTACTTTTGAAGATGATTCTTACAAAGTTGTAACAGGAACAGAAATTGCAGTGCCAGTAGCGCCAACGTTTACAGGTTCGAGAGAATTTGGAAATGACTTAGGTTCGATAGAGAGAAGAATTGCAGGAACAGGTATTCCAGGAGCAACTGTCAAGATTGCGCTACAAAATAATAAAGAAGTAACAACGAGAGTAGGTGCAAACGGAAATTGGGAATATGAACTTCGAAATGATGAATTATTAACTCAAAATGAGAAACAAGATGCGAAGACAAAAGCGGCTAAAGGTGTTTCAATTAAACAAGAAATAAGTGGAATGACTTCGGCTTCAACGCTTGTTAAGGTTCGTTTAGGAGAAGCCAAATTTGAAGAAACTCCAGTTCAAGCAGGACGTGATATTGTTGTTCGTGTACCGCATGATGCTAGCCGTTTCTATGTCATCATTGCAAGTAAAGACAGAAGTAAGTATCAGTATGGAATTAACAAAACGGATAATGGATGGCAAGTAGAAGAACAACATCAACCTTCAGGAAGTAGCACATTTACAGCTACTGGAAAAACAACAACTGACTTTACGGAAGAAAGAAGTACAAATCCAGCTGAGAAAGTATTTAAATTACACATTAAAGATACTCATACAAAAAATGATATTCCGTTCACTATTCCTTCGTCTAATAATAGTGTAATTGCTCGTGTTCACTATGATAATGAGGCAAATAATCCTTCTGGTGATTATGCAAGAGCAACAGCAACGAATACCTTACCAACAATAGATAAAAAACCAGATACTAAAGAGGTTTATCATGCTGATGGGACTTTAACTTTAGCTGCATTGAAAAATCTTGTTACTGTAAGCGATGCAGAGGATACCCCAGCTCAAGGACAGCCAAAAACTGTTGGAGAAGGAACTTTAACTGTAAGTATTCAAAAAGATGGGGAAACTATAACGTTAGGAAATAATGACTATCTAAAAGAAGGAACTTATACAATTACGTATAGTGCTGTTGATGCTGCAGGAAATTACAATAATCAGGGAAATGTTCAGGCGGTTACAAAACAAATTACAGTAACGGTAAAATCTCTTAAAAATGTTTATGAAAGTGGGATTAAAAACACATCTGTTGTGTTGCAAAAAGACGATATTCAAAATGGTGAATTAACACAAGCTGCAAAACAAAAGTTAGTAACAGAATTACAAAAAGTCAATACTCAATTGCCAACCAATACAATAATAACAGTAAGTAAAGGAAATGATGTTAATAATACTGTTGAAGTGACCTACTCTGATGGTACAAAAACGCAAATGCCATTAAATAGATTGGCAACTATTAATAGACCAACAATTAATGGAACGTTGACAGATGCTGATCGCACGGTATCAGGTACAAGTTTACCGAATGCGACAGTAACACTTACTTTACAAAATGATAATAGCATTACTACTACTACAGCTAATAGCAATGGTGAGTGGAGTGTTAGTTTACAAAATGGACAATATCTTCGAAAAAATGACGCTTCGAACACAAAAACATTAAATGTAAAACAAACATTTAAAAATCTGGAGAGCGGAATAACATCTGCAAATATTGCAGAAGGAAGAACATTCGAAGGACTTTCGTTGAAGTATCTTGCAGGAAGTTCTGTAACAATTTCGCCTACAACTGCATTAGTATATAAAGAACAAAATAATAAAAAATCTTTACCGAATTACTTAACGGTTGAATGGAAAACTGCTCCAAACACAACAACAGTAGGTGATAGCACTGCAACATTAGTTGTGAAAGAAAAAAATGTTGATAATACAACTACGAAACTAACAGAAGTAACTGTACCTGTTACAGTATATCCAACAGCTGTGGCGAAACAAAGTTCATTCCCAACTGTATTAGAAAAAGATCATAATCCAACAGATGGTGTGAAACCTACAACTCCACTACCACAAGGAAAGGACGCAGCAAATTATATTCAATTTAAAAATGAAAATAATGGAAATATAAATAAACCTGATGATGTGACAGTTGGATGGGAAAGCAAGCCGGTTACTACTACTCCAAATCCTAATCAAACTGGACGTGTTAAAATTACATATATAATCACAAATGCTGACGGACAAGAGGTTAGCAATAGTGTGTATGTTGATGTAAAAGTCCCTGTTTTACACGTTACACCGATAAAGACAGAAGTAGTTGCGACGTTTGGAGGAAACTTTGAAAGTACATCTAACAATTCTTCTACATATTATAATCATAATGGTAATGATAGTTGGACTTCTTCAGTTTGGAAATCTTCATCTAATAACTACTATTCAGAGTATGCAACATATACTAGAAGCGCTGATAAACAAAAAGCAAATTACCTAGGAAAAGTTAAAGATAGAATTCGAGCTTATGTTTCGGATACAAAATCTCAGAATTGGAATCTGTATGAGGAATTTGATGTAACGTTTACTGTTAAACCAATAACGCCGACAGTAGAAGGTGCTACAACCAGTGCAACAAGCTTGACAGTAAACAACGTGAATAGTGGAACAACTGTAGAGCTTTACGATGTAACTGACACCACTAAAGATCCTGTTAAGATTGGTGAAAAAGTAGTGGCTAAAGAAGGCAACTACGATAAGAAAGATAATATTTCAGTTCCGTTAACTCAAGGTCAAACTCTTGCTGCAGGTAGAAAAATTATCGCCAAAGTTGTGTATACTTCCGGTAACGATAAAACAGAATCTGATAACAGTTCAGAAGTCGTTATTAAACATCCGAAACCAGCAGAGTTGACGTCAACGACGAAAATGAATGGTGAAACAGAAATCAATATACCGACTGATGCTGATGAAGTAATGTTTAGTATTTCGAAAGATAATGGATCTGCGACTAAAGTGGTAGCGAAAAAATCAGAAAATTGGTCATTATCGAATGGACTTATATCAAAATCTCCAGATAACACATGGAAATTTGGCTCTCATGAAGATGGAACATACACAATAACAGCGGTAGCTACAGCTGGAAATGGTGAAACGAAGAGTGATGAAACTACAACAGTAATCACATCAAACTCACATAAAGTTACAAAAGTAGACATCATTAAGAAACCAACAGACACGTTGAGTGGAGACGATCTTCATACAACAAAAGGAATTGTTGGAATCGTAGATAACGGAACGAAAAAAGATTATGACCAAGCAGGAATCACATCTGTAACCTCAGTAGGGCAATTACCAAGTCTAACGCCAGGAAGCAATAGTGAAGTTCCAGTATTGATAACTTATGAAGATGGCTCAAAAGAAAACACAACCGTAACCTTGAAAGTAACGCAAACAGAGCCAGTAGCGCCAACGGTAGGACAATGGCAAAATGGTAATCTGAAAGTAACCCCAGATACAAACAACGGAGGAGATCGGATCGAGATACCGTTGAAAGAAGGCGGACCAGTCGTTGTCAAGAAAGGCGAAGACGGAGAGTGGAAAGTAGAAGGAAACCATCCAGAAGTTAAGGTAACAAACGGATCTATAGAAGTCCCAGCGGACAAAGTAGAAGATGGTGTGAAGGTAACAGCCAAATCAGGAGAAGGCGACTTTGAAAATAGCAAAGAAAGCGGAGCGTACACAAAACAAACGCATACTCTTGAGAAAAAAGACATAATCAAAAAACCAACAGACACGTTGAGTGGAGACGATCTTCATACAACAAAAGGAATTGTTGGAATCGTAGATAACGGAACGAAAAAAGATTATGACCAAGCAGGAATCACATCTGTAACCTCAGTAGGGCAATTACCAAGTCTAACGCCAGGAAGCAATAGTGAAGTTCCAGTATTGATAACTTATGAAGATGGCTCAAAAGAAAACACAACCGTAACCTTGAAAGTAACGCAAACAGAGCCAGTAGCGCCAACGGTAGGACAATGGCAAAATGGTAATCTGAAAGTAACCCCAGATACAAACAACGGAGGAGATCGGATCGAGATACCGTTGAAAGAAGGCGGACCAGTCGTTGTCAAGAAAGGCGAAGACGGAGAGTGGAAAGTAGAAGGAAACCATCCAGAAGTTAAGGTAACAAACGGATCTATAGAAGTCCCAGCGGACAAAGTAGAAGATGGTGTGAAGGTAACAGCCAAATCAGGAGAAGGCGACTTTGAAAATAGCAAAGAAAGCGGAGCGTACACAAAACAAACGCATACTCTTGAGAAAAAAGACATAATCAAAAAACCAACAGACACGTTGAGTGGAGACGATCTTCATACAACAAAAGGAATTGTTGGAATCGTAGATAACGGAACGAAAAAAGATTATGACCAAGCAGGAATCACATCTGTAACCTCAGTAGGGCAATTACCAAGTCTAACGCCAGGAAGCAATAGTGAAGTTCCAGTATTGATAACTTATGAAGATGGCTCAAAAGAAAACACAACCGTAACCTTGAAAGTAACGCAAACAGACTCTTGAGAAAAAAGACATAATCAAAAAACCAACAGACACGTTGAGTGGAGACGATCTTCATACAACAAAAGGAATTGTTGGAATCGTAGATAACGGAACGAAAAAAGATTATGACCAAGCAGGAATCACATCTGTAACCTCAGTAGGGCAATTACCAAGTCTAACGCCAGGAAGCAATAGTGAAGTTCCAGTATTGATAACTTATGAAGATGGCTCAAAAGAAAACACAACCGTAACCTTGAAAGTAACGCAAACAGAGCCAGTAGCGCCAACGGTAGGACAATGGCAAAATGGTAATCTGAAAGTAACCCCAGATACAAACAACGGAGGAGATCGGATCGAGATACCGTTGAAAGAAGGCGGACCAGTCGTTGTCAAGAAAGGCGAAGACGGAGAGTGGAAAGTAGAAGGAAACCATCCAGAAGTTAAGGTAACAAACGGATCTATAGAAGTCCCAGCGGACAAAGTAGAAGATGGTGTGAAGGTAACAGCCAAATCAGGAGAAGGCGACTTTGAAAATAGCAAAGAAAGCGGAGCGTACACAAAACAAACGCATACTCTTGAGAAAAAAGACATAATCAAAAAACCAACAGACACGTTGAGTGGAGACGATCTTCATACAACAAAAGGAATTGTTGGAATCGTAGATAACGGAACGAAAAAAGATTATGACCAAGCAGGAATCACATCTGTAACCTCAGTAGGGCAATTACCAAGTCTAACGCCAGGAAGCAATAGTGAAGTTCCAGTATTGATAACTTATGAAGATGGCTCAAAAGAAAACACAACCGTAACCTTGAAAGTAACGCAAACAGAGCCAGTAGCGCCAACGGTAGGACAATGGCAAAATGGTAATCTGAAAGTAACCCCAGATACAAACAACGGAGGAGATCGGATCGAGATACCGTTGAAAGAAGGCGGACCAGTCGTTGTCAAGAAAGGCGAAGACGGAGAGTGGAAAGTAGAAGGAAACCATCCAGAAGTTAAGGTAACAAACGGATCTATAGAAGTCCCAGCGGACAAAGTAGAAGATGGTGTGAAGGTAACAGCCAAATCAGGAGAAGGCGACTTTGAAAATAGCAAAGAAAGCGGAGCGTACACAAAACAAAGTCACAGTGTGACTACAAATACACTAGTCAAACCATACAAACAAAATGTTACAGATAATGATTTGTTAGACGCTGTAAATGCTGAACACAAACAGTCTGCTAAGTTGAAAGATGGAACAAGCTATCCTACAACAGATGGTTTCCATGATATTGAACTTACAGTGACATATGAAGATGGTAGTACGGAAAATGTACCAGTGAAATATAAAATCACAGATGCTTCTAAAGGGACTATCGACCAAGCAGCTAAGGCTAAGAAAGATGAGATTGATAAGCGTACCGACTTGACGAAAGAAGAGAAGGACAAAGCGAAATCTGATGTTGAAACAGCAGCAGAAAAAGCTAAGAAAGCTATTGACGACGCGACAACTAACGATAAGGTAGATGAAGCGAAGAATAATGGCAATACAGCTATCGATAACATCAACCCAACTGGCGATAAGAAATCTGACGCTAAGAAAGAAATCGACAAAGCGGCTGAAGCTAAGAAAGATGAGATTGATAAGCGTACCGACTTGACGAAAGAAGAGAAGGACAAAGCGAAATCTGATGTTGAAACAGCAGCAGAAAAAGCTAAGAAAGCTATTGACGACGCGACAACTAACGATAAGGTAGATGAAGCGAAGAATAATGGCACTACCGCTATCAATAATATCAATCCAACTGGCGATAAGAAAGCAGCAGCTAAGAAAGAAATCGACAAAGCAGCTGAGACTAAGAAAGCTGAGATTGATAAGCGTACCGACTTGACGAAAGAAGAGAAGGACAAAGCGAAAACTGATGTTGATACAGCAGCAAAAGACGCTAAGAAAGCTATTGACGACGCGACAACTAACGATAAGGTAGATGAAGCGAAGAATAATGGCACTACCGCTATCAATAACATCAATCCAACTGGTGATAAGAAAGCAGCAGCTAAGAAAGAAATCGACCAAGCAGCTAAGGCTAAGAAAGCTGAGATTGATAAGCGTACCGACTTGACGAAAGAAGAGAAGGACAAAGCGAAAACTGATGTTGATACAGCAGTAACTGTCGCTAAGAAAGCTATTGACGACGCGACAACTAACGATAAGGTAGATGAAGCGAAGAATAATGGCAAACAAGCTATCGATAATATCAATCCTCAGCCTGCTCCTCGTCCAAATCCAACTCCACGTCCTGACGACAGTGCTAACACCAACAGCGGTACTAATGCCGATAACGGTGCTAACACGAACAACGGCGGTACTACCACCCCTGCTGACAGCAATAGCAACAGTGTGACACCAGGTAACAGTGGCAACACTCCAGTCCCTAGTGTGACGACAGACGATAGTAGCAACACCACCCCTGCTACTCCATCATCTACTGTTGGACAGGCTCAAGCAAGTACTCCAGCTCAAGAAACACCAGTTTCTACATCTACTTCAAACAATTCAGGCACTCCAGTGACTCCTAGTGAGACTCGTTCTGTTGACAAGTCTGAACTTGCTCGATTGGTTGAAGAACTGGAAACTCGTTTGAAAGACTTGGATGGTATTGATCAATCTGTCATCGACGCTGCGAAGGTCATTCTCGGAGAGGGTCAAGAAGCCCTTAGAAATGCTGACTTGACAGAGGCAGGCTTGAAAGAGATGACTGACAAGGTCAAAGAAGCACTCGAATCCTTGAAAGGCAAGCAAGCGACTAAGGATGAAGAAGAAACGAAACAAACAAGGAAAGAGCAAGGTCATCTTCCATACGGTACGATGATTGGCAGCCTTCTCGCCCTTCTTGGTCTCCTTCTCTTCCTCATCGCGCGTCGTAAGAAAGAGTCAGAACTCAAGAAATTGACCAAGGAATTAACTAAGGTTCTTCAAGACGGTGACCTTACAAGTGTAGATGCGAAAGTCCTTGATCAAGCACGAGAAGCTCTCGCTCAAGCAGTTGTCTTCCTAGCCAATGAGAAAGAGTCTGACCACACAGAAGATGAGTTGATTGATAAACTCAAAGCTATTCTTACTCAGTTAAGATAAGTTAAGCTTAGACTAGTCGGAAACTAGCTAGAATAGTACTCGAAAGAGCAACGGTGAAAGCCGTTGCTCTTTTTGATATTTTTTTGTATTTCATAAACATTTCATATTTGGATTTTATAATAGTCTTACAAATATGGAGGTGACAAATGAATCCAATCCAGAGAGCTTGGGCTTATGTCAGCAGAAAACGACTGAGAAGTTTTATTTTATTTCTGATTTTATTGGTCCTATTGGCTGGAATTTCAGCCTGTTTGACTCTGATGAAGTCCAACAAAACAGTGGAAACCAATCTTTACAAATCACTCAACACATCTTTTTCTATTAAGAAGACAGAGAACGGTCAGACTTTCAAGTTGTCAGACCTAGCATCTGTAAGCAAGATTAAGGGACTGGAAAATGTTTCTCCTGAACTCGAGACGGTTGCAAAACTAAAAGACAAGGAAGCAGTGAGTGGCGAGCAGAGCGTTGAACGTGATGATTTGTCAGCTACGGACAAGAACCTGGTTAGCTTAACAGCTCTGGATGATTCATCCAAGGATGTGACCTTTACCAGCTCGGCTTTCAATCTAAAAGAAGGGCGACACCTTCAAAAAGGGGATTCAAAGAAAATGATCATCCACGAAGAGTTGGCTAAGAAGAACGGTCTTTCCCTTCATGACAAGATTACCTTAGATGCTGGTCAGTCAGAAGCTGGTAAAGGACAAACTGTTGAGTTTGAAATCGTCGGAATCTTCTCTGGTAAAAAACAAGAGAAATTTACAGGCTTGTCTTCCGACTTCAGTGAAAACCAAGTCTTTACAGACTATGAAAGTAGCCAAAGCCTTTTGGGAAATGGTGAATCTCTAGTCAGTGCAGCTCGCTTCTATGTAGAAAATCCTAAGGAAATGGACGGACTCATGAAGCAGGTAGAAAACTTGGCCTTGGAAAATCAAGGCTACCAAGTTGAGAAGGAAAACAAGGCCTTTGAACAAATCAAAGACTCAGTTGCAACCTTCCAAACCTTTCTGACCATTTTCCTTTATGGGATGTTGATAGCTGGAGCTGGAGCCTTAATTTTGGTCTTGTCTCTCTGGTTGAGAGAAAGGGTCTACGAAGTGGGAATTTTACTTGCACTTGGCAAAGGCAAAAGCTCGATCTTCCTACAATTCTGTTTAGAGGTGCTGTTGGTATCTCTCGGAGCTTTGCTTCCATCCTTTATCGCTGGAAATGCCATTACATCCTATCTGCTCCAAACACTACTAGCAAGTGGAGAACAGGCAAGTTTACAAGACACGCTAGCTAAAGCAAGCAGTCTATCAACTAATATCCTATCATTTGCAGAATCCTATGTTTTTCTAGTTCTGCTTAGTTGCTTATCAGTAGTCCTTTGTTTCGTATTTCTATTTAGAAAATCACCTAAAGAAATTTTATCATCCATTAGTTAAGAAGGAGAAATCATGACTTTATTACAATTACAAGACCTTACTTACCGTTATAAGAACACTGCTGAAGCAGTCCTATATCAGATCAATTATCATTTTGAACCCGGGAAATTTTACAGTATTATTGGAGAATCAGGAGCGGGGAAATCCACTCTCTTGTCCCTACTTGCTGGTTTAGATAGTCCTGTTGAAGGTTCTATCCTTTTTCAAGGAGAGGATATTCGTAAGAAGGGCTATTCTTACCATCGTATGCACCATATTTCCTTGGTTTTTCAAAATTATAACTTGATAGATTATCTTTCTCCACTGGAAAATATCCGCTTGGTTAACAAAAAGGCAAGCAAGGATACACTGCTTGAGCTTGGTTTGGATGAAAGTCAGATCAAGCGGAATGTTCTCCAGTTATCAGGTGGCCAACAACAACGTGTTGCCATTGCTCGTAGTTTGGTCTCAGAAGCTCCAGTTATTCTAGCTGATGAGCCAACGGGAAATTTGGACCCTAAAACTGCTGGAGATATTGTCGAACTGCTCAAATCACTTGCCCAGAAAACAGGTAAATGTGTCATTGTCGTAACTCACAGCAAAGAAGTGGCACAAGCGTCAGATATTACACTTGAGTTGAAGGATAAGAAACTGACTGAAACTCGCAATACTACGAAATAATATGAGTTTTTTCTGTTATACTCTTCGAAAATCAAATTCAAACCACGTCATCGTCGCCTTACCGTACTCAAGTACAGCTTACGGCTAGCTTCCTAGTTTGCTTTTTGATTTTCATTGAGTATCAGAACTATAAAATAGAACAACATCTAGAAAGGGAACCTATGTTACACAACGCATTTGCCTATGTTACAAGGAAGTTTTTCAAATCGATTGTCATCTTCCTGATTATTCTCCTCATGGCGAGCTTGAGTTTGGTCGGCTTGTCAATCAAGGGAGCTACTGCCAAGGCTTCTCAGGAGACATTTAAAAATATCACTAACAGCTTCTCCATGCAAATCAATCGTCGCGTTAATCAAGGAACGCCACGTGGTGCTGGGAATATCAAGGGTGAGGACATCAAAAAAATCACCGAAAACAAGGCCATCGAGTCTTATGTTAAACGTATCAACGCTATCGGAGATTTGACTGGCTATGACCTTATCGAAACGCCAGAAACTAAGAAAAATCTGACACCTGACCGTGCCAAACATTTTGGAAGTAGCTTGATGATTACAGGTGTCAATGACTCCTCTAAAGAAGACAAGTTTGTCTCTGGTTCTTATAAGCTGGTCGAAGGTGAGCACCTAACAAACGACGACAAGAACAAGATCCTCATGCACAAGGACTTGGCAGCCAAACACGGCTGGAAAGTAGGGGATAAGGTCAAGTTGGACTCTAATGTCTATGATGCAGACAATGAAAAAGGTGCCAAGGAAACAGTTGAAGTGACAATCAAGGGACTCTTTGATGGCCACAATAAGTCGGCAGTAACTTACTCACAAGAACTCTATGAAAACACAGCTATCACAGATATCCATACGGCTGCAAAACTTTATGGATACACAGAAGACACAGCTATTTATGGGGACGCAACCTTCTTTGTAACAGCGGACAAGAACTTGGATGATGTCATGAAAGAGTTGAATGGCATAAGTGGTATCAACTGGAAGAGCTATACACTGGTGAAGAGTTCGTCTAACTATCCAGCCCTTGAGCAATCCATCTCTGGTATGTACAAGATGGCCAACCTCCTCTTCTGGGGTAGCTTGAGTTTCTCAGTCCTTCTCCTTGCCCTCTTGCTCAGCCTTTGGATCAATGCCCGTCGCAAGGAAGTGGGAATTCTCCTCTCTATCGGTCTCAAGCAGGCAAGTATCTTGGGACAATTCATCACTGAATCCATCTTGATTGCCATTCCTGCTCTCGTTTCTGCTTACTTCCTAGCCAACTACACAGCTCGTGCAATCGGAAATACTGTCCTTGCCAATGTGACTTCAGGTGTTGCCAAACAGGCTAGTAAGGCGGCTCAGGCCTCTAACCTTGGTGGTGGTGCAGAAGTAGATGGCTTTAGCAAGACCTTGTCGAGCCTAGATATTTCCATTCAGACATCAGACTTTATCATCGTCTTTGTCCTTGCTTTAGTTCTAGTGGTTCTCGTTATGGCGCTTGCATCAAGCAATCTCCTCAGAAAACAACCAAAAGAACTTCTGCTGGATGGTGAATAATACTGATGCTAGACTGAAAAATGAGGCTAGCAACTGAAAGTTTTAAAATGATAAATAAATCCGAAAGCAGTGGTGAAAATCATTGCTTTCAGTTGTTTTCTTTGTACTTTAGTACTTAAATATGATATACTAAGGTTATGGAATTTATTAGAAAGGAGTTTCGCAACTTATATATGGAATTGTGCATAAAAATCTATAGAAATCTTATCTTGAAAATAGATAGATAAATCTGTAGAAGCCTATCCATATCGCAAACATAGGCTAGTAGACCTAGGCAGGGTCTACTTTGGAAAATATAGAATAGTGAGGAAAAATAAACATTATGAGACAAACAAATGTTAGAGGAAGCTTGTCCCTCCGTGGTTTTAGAAAATTGAGAACTGGTGCAATTGTTGCGACAGGTGTGATTCTACTGGGTCTGGGCTTTTTAGCTCCAACTGTGTCAGCAAGTGAACAAGATGGTGTCTGGGTAGCCAGAACAGTTGAGGAAGTGAAAGCTGATCTTCAAAAAGAAGGTGATTTATTTAAGTATGTCATTAAGTGGGGAGATACATTAAGTGTTATCAGCGAAGCAAGCAATATCCCTGTAGATGTACTCCAAGAAATGAATCAAGCTTCAGGCAAGAATTTATTCTTACCGCACAATGAATTGTACTTTACTGAAGCTGAAACAGTTTCAGATACAGTCACAAAACACAAGATTGTCATCAAAGAAAGTGGTGCAAGTGGCGAAGTTCGCACTTACGAAGTCTTACTCAAGAAAGATCAGGAAACAAAAGCTGTTACCTTTGAATTAACAGATGTCACTGAGAAAGTTGAAAAAATGACTGTGAACTATAGCCCAGTCTATCAGCCTGTATCAGCTCCAGTAGTGGAAAGAGCGAAAGAATCGGGTGAAAAGCCTGCCTCAGAAGCACCAGCAGAGACAAGCCCAGAAGTTAAAGAAGAAACAGAAGCTCCAGCAGAATCAACTGAAGCAAAAGCAACAGAACCAGAGGTAGCGAAACCAGCTACACCAAAAGCGGAAACTCCAGCAGAATCAACTGAAGCGAAAGCAATAGAGCCAGAGGTAGCAAAACCAGTTACACCAAAAGCAGAAGCTCCAACAGAATCAACTGAAGCAAAAGCAACAGAACCAGAGGTAGCAAAACCAGCTACGCCAAAAACGGAAGCTCCAGTAGAATCAACTGAAGCAAAAGCAACAGAACCAGAGGTAGCGAAACCAGCTACACCAAAAGCGGAAACTCCAGCAGAATCAACTGAAGCGAAAGCAATAGAGCCAGAGGTAGCAAAACCAACTGAATCAAACGCAGAAGCTGCAACAGAATCAACAGAAGCTTCAGGAACTTCAGCAGAAACAACACCTGACGGAACAGTGGAATCAGAATCAGCTCCAAAAGAAAATGCACCAGAAAGAATAAGTTCAGAAGCTTCGGGAGAAGAAACAGGTGCAACAGTAGAGACAGGCACAACAACAGAAGAAGGAACTTCAGGGGGAACAGGAGAAGCTTCAGAAGCACCATCAGGAGATGAAGGAAAAGAAGAAAAAGAAACTGAAGAAGCAGGAACAGAAGTTAAACCGGCTCCAAACGAAGCGAAAGAAACTGAAGAATCAGAAGCCAACCCAACACCTAAAGAAAATGTAACAGAAGCACCAGCAGAAGCTTCAGGAGAAACAGAAGGAGATTCAACAGAATCACCTGAAGCAGAAGGAAGTGTAGACTCAACACCTAAAGAATCTACAACCGAAGGAAAAGAGTCAGCAGAAGGAGTACCAGGAACAGTGGACTCAGCGCCAGCTCCAAAAGAAACTGAAGAAGCAGGAGCAACAGCAGAAGAAACCCCAGCTCCAAAAGAAAATAAAACAGAAGGAACTACACCAGGTGCAACAGCAGAAGCAGGGGAAACAACAGGAGAAGCTTCAGGAACAGCAGGGGAATCAACTGAACCGAAAGATAGTGTAGAATCAACACCTGAAGGAACAGGTTCAGAAGAAGCAGGAGCAACAGGAGAAGCTTCAACAGGATCAACTGAAGCAAAAGCAACAGACCCAGAGGTAGCACCAAAAGAAGCTGAAGAACCAGGAACATCTGAAATTACAGAACCAGCAACAACAGCGCCAGCAGCAGACTCTACAAGTGAGGATACTAACGAGAGTAAATCAGAAAAACCAGTAGCAGAAGAAACAACAGTCACAGAAGAACAGCCGGCTACAGACGGTACGGCTTCATCAAGTGCAACAAGTAATTCAGCTGACTCAAGTTCATCAACTGAATCTTCATCAACTGCCTCTGAAGGTGAGTTAACAGCTACGCAACCAGCTGTAGAAGCAGGGACAGGTTCAGAAGTAGCTACACCAGGTGCAACAGCAGAAGAGTCATCAGAATCAGGTTCAGCAGCTACAGAAAGCGAAGAAACAGCTCCAAAACCAAGTGATTCAACATCGTCACCGGTAACCCCAAGTGAAGAAACACCGGTTGCTTCAGGCGATACCAATTCTACTGCACAGCCAGCTGGAGAAACAGGTAACTCTGAAACAACTGCAGAACCTTCCAATACTCCATCTGCAGATGCTACAAATGATTCAGGCAATTCAGAGTCATCAAGTCCGGTAACAGATGATACTACTTCAAATGTGGAAACTACAGAACAACCTGAAACTTCAGCTCCAAAAACTGAAGCAACAGCGCCAAAAGAGGATAAACTACCAACTAATCAAAATGGAGATACATCAAATCCAGTAGATTCAAAGGATGAAACATCAAATACGGCTCCGAAAGAAGGGGATTCAACTTCAGGAGTAACAGGAACAGAAGGAAACCCAACACCTGAAGAAAAAGAAACTGAAGAACCAGGAACATCTGAAGCTACTAAACCAGCAGCAACCTCTACAAATGAGGATACTAACGAGGGTGAATCAGAAAAAACAGTAGCAGAAGAAAAAACTGATACAACAGGAAACAATTCAAATTCATCAACAGATGTTACAAATTCATCAGATAACACAACACCCGAAGCAACAACTACAGGTGATCAAGGAAAAGAGTCAAAAGTAGAAGAACAACCATCAGAAACAGGCGATACACTAACGCCAAAAGAAGGAAACTCAACTGAAGGGACAGTAGACTCAACATCGGCACCAAAAGAAGTAGGAATTACAGGAACTGAAGGAACAGAAGTAGCTAATGCAGAATCCGAATCGAAAGAAGAAAAACCTCAAGCCGATGCATCGGCTGAAGAACATAATGATTCAGAGAAGACTTTAGAAGAAGATACCAAAGACAGTAACAAAGAGGCGATTAATGAGCGTAAGGTTACAAAAGAAGCTGAGATTAGCAACAGTAATTTAAGTAATGATAAGAAAAAAGAAGCACGCGAAAAAGTGGAAAAACTTACTGAAGAGTACCATAAAAAACTCGAAAACGAGAAAGGTACAAATAAACAGGCTGAGTTGGTAGATGAATACGAAACAGAACTAGATAAAATAGAAACTCCAGGTGCAGAATATGCCAGTCCTGATTTCAAGAAACCAATCGAAAGTCATGCTGGTGGTACAACTATCGATGAAAATAGTACAGTCGCAAACAGTGCACTAACTTCTAGCAATCCATCTTCTCAGCCGTCCTTATCTGAAGATTCATCACAAACACAACCTGTGGCAACATCGGATAGTTCTGCAACTGGTAATTCCAGCTTCCGAAGTGCAGGAACTTACCAACCTCGAGTAACTCGTCGTCCTAGAAGTGTAAATGAACCTAAAAATAAAGTTTCTATTTATTACAATTTTGATGGTATGAAAGATATTCCTGGATTCTTTGATGATTTAGGTGGTAAAAATGAAGTAGACATACCAAAAGATGTCTCTGGTGAAGCTTTGAAATCTATTTTAAAAGCAAGAATAGATAAGAAAAAAGCAGAACTTGAAAGCAAAGGATACAAAATTTCTGATGAGTACTTTGTGGGTATTGATCAAGCAGATGCAACTCATTATGACTACGTAGTTACTTTCACTAAAGAGAAAACAGGAACTACAGGATTTAGAATTGCACCAAAAGTTCAAGTTAGAGCTAAAAAAGTTGTAAAAAGAGATTTATCTAATAAAACTAAAAAAATAAATATCTACTATAATTTAACAGCTCTTAAAGATATAGCTGGAGCGTTAGGAGAATTGGATGGCGAAAATGTGCTTACTTTCTCTGGAGAGACATCTAAAGAAGACTTAAAACGAGCTGTTGAAGAAAAAACAAAAGCCCAAATCGAGAAACTTAAAAAACAAGGCTTTACAGTTACGTCAAAAACAGACTTAGATCAAATCATTGAAGGTGGAGATAGCTATGATTATGTTGTAGAATTCACAAAAGAATCCAAAACACAGCCAGTAGGAACTACAGGTTTCAGAATGGCTCCAGCAGTTCAACCACGCGCTAGCAGAAATCGTAGAAGTCTAGAACAGCCAGCTCCTCAAAAGGTCAAAGTAAATGTATTTTATAACTTTGATAAAATGAAAGATATTGCAGGTTTCCTAGGAGATATCAATGGAACTTCTCTTGAAATCGCGGAAGGTTTATCAGCTGAACAGGTGAAAGCAGCGGTCAAGAGCCAAGTTGATGCTAAGAAAGAAGAGTTGAGCAAACGCGGCTATACTTTCAAAGAGGACTATGTCTATCAAGCTAATGGGAAAGATTATAACTACGTTGTAACATTTTCAAAAGCAACCAAATAACGTTCATTCTATAGAGAGTGAAATGCAAGCAGAGAGAGCGATAGGCTCTCTTTGTTTTATCTAGTGGTCAGTTGCTTACAGACAAAAGGCCAGTAAGAGGCTATAATAAAAGTAGAGTAGGTAGTTATTCTAAGAAAAATAAAAAATAGAGAGCAGTTAAAGTATGAAAATTTTAATTGTAGAAGATGAAGAGATGATCCGTGAGGGGATCAGTGATTATTTGACGGATTGTGGTTATGAAACCATTGAGGCGGCGGATGGTCAGGAAGCCTTAGAAAAATTTTCCAGCTATGAAGTAGCCTTAGTTTTACTGGATATCCAGATGCCAAAGCTCAATGGCTTAGAAGTCCTAGCGGAAATTCGTAAAACCAGTCAGGTTCCTGTTTTGATGTTGACTGCCTTTCAGGATGAAGAATACAAGATGACTGCCTTTGCTTCGCTAGCAGATGGCTATCTGGAAAAGCCCTTCTCCCTCTCCCTCTTAAAAGTGAGGGTGGATGCGATTTTCAAGCGCTATTATGATACGGGAAGAATCTTTTCTTACAAGGATGCCAAGGTGGACTTTGAAAGCTACAGTGCAAGCCTCGCAGGTGAGGAAGTAGCTATCAATGCCAAAGAGTTAGAAATTCTTGATTATTTGGTGAAAAATGAAGGAAGAGCCTTGACTCGTTCTCAGATTATCGATGCAGTCTGGAAGGCGACAGATGAGGTTCCCTTTGACCGAGTCATTGATGTTTATATCAAGGAACTGCGGAAAAAGCTAGACCTGGACTGCATCCTCACTGTGCGCAATGTTGGTTATAAATTGGAGCGAAAATGAAACGAACAGGTTTATTTACAAAGATATTTATCTATACCTTCTCGATTTTTAGTGTTCTAGTCGTCTGTCTCCATTTAGCCATTTATTTTCTTTTTCCTTCGACTTATCTGAGCCATCGTCAGGAAACCATTGGCCAGAAAGCGACAGCCATTGCTCAGTCCCTAGAAGGGAAGGATAGGCAGAGTATCGAGCAAGTGTTAGAGCTGTATTCCCAGACTAGTGAGATTAAGGGGGCGGTCAAGGGTGAGATGACCGAGGACAAGTTAGAAGTCAAGGACAATCTTCCTCTGGACACAGACCGCCAGACCACCTCTCTCTTTATCGAGGAGCGTGAGGTGAAAACGCAGGACGGTGGTACCATGACTCTCCAGTTTTTAGCGTCCATGGATTTGCAAAAGGAAGCAGAGCAAATCAGTCTCCAGTTTCTTCCCTATACCTTGTTGGCATCATTTCTGATTTCACTTTTGGTAGCCTATATCTATGCTCGGACTATCGTTGCCCCGATTTTGGAAATCAAGCGGGTGACCCGACGGATGATGGAACTGGATACTCAAGTGCGATTGCGCGTGGATTCTAAGGATGAGATTGGTGATCTCAAGGAACAAATCAATAGCCTCTACCAACATCTTTTGACAGTTATCGCGGACTTGCATGACAAGAATGAAGCCATTCTCCAGCTGGAAAAGATGAAGGTCGAATTCCTACGAGGAGCTTCTCATGAATTGAAAACACCGCTGGCTAGTTTGAAAATCCTAATCGAAAACATGAAAGAAAATATCGGGCGTTATAAGGATAGAGACCACTATCTGGGAGTTGCCTTGGGGATTGTGGATGAACTCAATCACCATGTTCTGCAGATACTTTCTCTCTCGTCTGTGCAGGAATTGCGAGATGATAGGGAAACAATTGACCTCCTCCAGATGACGCAAAGTCTAGTCAAGAATTATGCCTTGCTAGCCAAGGAAAGAGAGCTTCAGATAGACAATAGTTTGACTCATCAGCAGGCCTATTTAAACTCATCTGTCATGAAATTGATTCTGTCTAACCTTATCAGTAATGCTATCAAGCACTCTGTTCCAGGCGGCTTGGTCCGCATCGGGGAGAGAGAAGGGGAACTTTTTATCGAGAATAGCTGTAGCTCAGAGGAACAAGAAAAACTAGCCCAGTCTTTTTCTGACAATGCTAGTCGCAAGGCCAAGGGTTCTGGGATGGGGCTCTTTGTGGTTAAGAGTCTATTGGAACATGAAAAATTAGCTTATCGTTTCGAGATGGCGGAGAATCGTTTAACCTTCTTCATAGCTTTTCCAAAAGTCGCCCAAGACTAGGGAGAGAAAGGGTTTACATAGATGAAGCTAGAAGAAATTCAATCGAAACTGCGGGAAAAACTAGATTTTTTTGTCAAAAAGTGATAAAATGAACAATGTAAATGGGATGACCCATAAAAATATACAGGAGGCCTGATAAAATGGCAATCGTTTCAGCAGAAAAATTTGTCCAAGCAGCTCGTGACAACGGTTATGCAGTTGGTGGATTTAACACAAACAACCTTGAGTGGACTCAAGCTATCTTGCGCGCAGCAGAAGCTAAAAAAGCTCCAGTTTTGATCCAAACTTCAATGGGTGCTGCTAAATACATGGGTGGTTACAAAGTTGCTCGCAACTTGATCGCTAACCTTGTTGAATCAATGGGTATCACTGTACCAGTAGCTATCCACCTTGACCACGGTCACTACGAAGATGCACTTGAGTGTATCGAAGTTGGTTACACTTCAATCATGTTTGACGGTTCACACCTTCCAGTTGAAGAAAACCTTAAATTGGCTAAAGACGTTGTTGAAAAAGCACACGCTAAAGGTATCTCAGTAGAAGCTGAAGTTGGTACTATCGGTGGTGAAGAAGACGGAATCATCGGTAAAGGTGAATTGGCTCCAATCGAAGACGCTAAAGCAATGGTTGAAACTGGTATCGACTTCTTGGCAGCTGGTATCGGTAACATCCACGGTCCTTACCCAGCAAACTGGGAAGGTCTTGACCTTGATCACTTGCAAAAATTAACAGAAGCTCTTCCAGGATTCCCAATCGTATTGCACGGTGGTTCAGGTATTCCTGATGAGCAAATCCAAGCAGCTATCAAACTTGGTGTTGCGAAAGTTAACGTTAACACTGAATGCCAAATCGCATTCGCTAACGCAACTCGTAAATTTGCTCGTGACTACGAAGCAAACGAAGCAGAATACGACAAGAAAAAACTCTTCGACCCACGTAAATTCTTGGCTGACGGTGTAAAAGCTATCCAAGCATCAGTTGAAGAACGTATCGACGTATTCGGTTCAGAAGGTAAAGCATAATCTAGCTGAATAATACAGATGAAACCTACCCATTGGGTGGGTTTTTTGGTGTTTCAAGCTACTCGTTTTAGTATAGTAAACTGAAACTAGACTAGCACAATGCTGCTTCTATAGCGTTTTGAAACTGGAATAGGATGCCATGACTGCTAAAAGATTTCTGTAAATTCATTTGATTTTCCTAATCAATTTGTTCGTATCCTATTTCATTCCACTATAAAATATTCTTATCAATTGATTTGAATGCCAAAATTCCATCGCTCCGGTCTTATTTCATTTGGCTATAAAAAACTCTCCTGGGAAATTTCAGGAGAGTATGAGTGGTTATTTGAACTTGAATCCTTCGTAAATAAGCTCTGCTTTTGGATTTTGTTTCTTAATCTGTTTGGCAAGTGACTTCATCATAGAAAGAGGACCACACATATAGACGGTTGCCTGTTCGGGTACTTCTTTTTGTTCAAAATTAAGATAGCCGTTTTTTGTACTGTCGACTAGATGGAGTTCAAAATTAGGATTTTTCTGAGCATAGTCACGGAGTAAATCTAGATAAACTGCATTTTCACCTCCACGGAAGCTATAGTAGAAGTGAACCTGTTTATCTAAAATAGGATGTTCACGGATGTAAGAGATGAAGGGGGTGATCCCAATACCCCCAGCAATCCAAACCTGATTTCCTCGTCCTTCTTCTATAATCATGTGCCCATAAGCTCTGTCTACGCTTACTTTGCTGCCGACTTGAAGATTGTCATAGATATTCTTGGTATGGTCGCCTGAATTTTTAACAGTAAAGTAAAGAGTTTGACCATGACCTCCTGAGATAGAAAAGGGATGTGGAGCACTTTCAAAGCCTTCTTGGAAAATCTTCAGAAAGGCAAATTGTCCTGATTGATAGTTGAAAGGTCTGCTAAGATGGATTTGAATTTCTCTAGTATCGTGATTTAAGTGTTTGAGATTGGTGATTTTCCCTAGATAGGGGAAGCCAATCTTTTGATATAGAAAAATGATATAAAAACCAGCCAGTAAGCTTAAAAGGGCATAGCTACCAACAAGAAAACTTAGAAGATTAAATGTAAGGAGACGATTGCCCATCATCATGTAGACGTGAAAGAGTCCGAAAATATAGGCTAGGTAAACCAGACGGTGAATCCATCGCCAAGCTTCGTATTGGATGTATTTTCCTAAATAGGCGACAAGGATGATGCTGACAAAGATATAGATGGCAAGGTTGCCAAACTGAGCAGCTAAGCGAGAGCCCCACAAACCGCCCATACTAAAGTTATGAAAGATGAGTAGGATGATGGAGAGGAAGGCTGTGAATTTGTGGACGGTGTAGACCTTCTCCAAACCGTGAAACCAGCTTTCAAGTAGTGGGAGATGAGTGGCTAGGATAAAAGTCAGAGATAGGCTTGTTAAAGCTAGTCCTGGAATCATGAATTGGGGAGAAGTGTTCATCCAAGTCAACATAGTCAAGATAAAACTAGCTGTGATAAAGAGTAGTCCTTTGATTGATTTCATAGAAAATTCCATTTCATTAAGATTTTGATTTGTTGTAAACAAATTTGTTACATTTTATCATAGAAAAAGTATGGTGTCAAATTGAGGTCTATAAATATCTACTCTCATCAAAAAACTCTCCAATTGAACTGGAGAGCTGTTTTTTTTTATTCTGCAGCTTGTTGCCAACGTTTTGCTAGCATATGAGACAGGCTAGAAATGGCTAGGTTAAAGCTGAAGTAGATGAGGGCAATCAGGATATACAGACTGAAGACTTGCTCTGGTTCGAAATAACGGCCCATGAGAATTTGGCTGGCTCCAAAGAGTTCTTGTAGGGCGATAACAGAGTAGAGAAGGCTGGTATCCTTAATCACGGTAACAAACTGAGAAATGATGGCTGGCAGCATTTTACGAATGGCTTGTGGGAGAATGATGTGGTAGAGGATTTGTGCAGAAGTAAATCCTTGTGACATTCCTGCTTCGTACTGTCCCTTGTCTACGGCATTGAGACCACCTCGGATAATCTCAGCCAAGGCTGCTGATGTAAAGAGGGTAAAGGCAGTGATTCCTGCTGGTGTGGATTTCATCTTGAAAACTAAAAAGATAGTGAAAATCCAGAGGAGGTTGGGAACGTTACGTACAAACTCGATATAAATGCTGGAGATGATACGTAAGACAGGATTTTTCCCATTTCTCATGACGGCTAGCACCGTTCCGATAAGGGTAGAGAGGACGATGGCAATCAGAGAAATATAGAGGGTCAAGCCAAATCCTTTAAAGATAAAGACTAGGTTATCTGGGGTCAAAACTTCTAAAATGGATTCCATAGTAACCTCCTAAAGTGAATAGGCTTTTTTGTTGGCTTGCTCCATCTTGCGACCAAACTGGGCAACAGGAAAGCATAGAGAGAAGTAGAGCAGGGCAGCGCCTAAAAAGGCTGGAATGTAGTTTCCGTTAAGTGCTGACCAAGACTTGGTCACAAACATCAAGTCGACTCCAGAAATGATAGCGACTGTGGAGGTATTTTTGATGAGGTTGACGATTTGGTTGGTCAAAGGAGGGAGAATGATACGAAAGGCCTGAGGCAAGATAATCAAGCGCATGGCACTGATATAAGTAAAACCTTGTGACAAGGCAGCCTCCATCTGACCGCTAGGAATAGACTGAATTCCTGAGCGAATAACCTCGGCGATATAGGCGCCGTGATAGAGACCCACGCAGAGAACAGCCGTCCAATAAATCGGAATCATGATGATATGGTCACTGATAAGAGGTAGGCCATAAAAAACGATAACAAACTGCACCAAGAGGGGAGTGTTTTGGTAAAATTCAACAAAGATGCGAGCCAAAATGCGCAAAATTGGACGTTTGCTGGTTGACATAGCTCCGAAGAAGATACCTAAGATCATGGCGAGGATAAAGGATCCAATCGCTAAGGCCAGGGTAAAGAGGAAACCATTGAAAAATTGTCCAAAATCCTGAAAATAGGCTGTCCAAGATGATAAATCTGTCATGGGGTATCCTCCTTAATCTGCAGTATGGCTAGATGGTTTGAGCTTGTAACGGTCATAAAGTTTTTGCAAACTGCCATCCTTGCTCCATTTGGTCACCAAGTTATCGAGATAGTCGTTGAGCTCTGTATTTGATTTCTTGGTGACGATACCATAGTCAGATGGCTTGAAACTATTATCTAGTAGTACTGTGCGTTTGCTGATGTAGCCAGACAGGATCGAGCGGTCAACGGAAAAGGCATCAATACGGTGAGCATGAAGGGAAGTAATCAATTCTGGATAAGAACCAAGTTCGACAAATTTAAACTTCAAGCCTTTCTTTTTACCTAGTTCGGTAATCAAGCGCTGAGTAATGGAACCTTGGGCAACTCCGATGGTTTTGCCGTTTAGTTCCTCAATACTTTTTATTTTGGCAGATTTATTGACCAAAAAGCCAGAAGCATCTGTGTAGTAGGGACTGGTGAAGTTATAGAGTTTTTTGCGTTCGTCTGTGATGGTAAAGGTCGCGATATCTATATCGACCTGTTCATTGTCTAGAAGTGGTCCGCGAGTTTGTGCGGTAACAGGCACATAGCGAACCTTGACCTTGAGTTCATCGGCGACCATCTTGGCCAAGTCAGTTTCGATACCAGAATAGGTCCCTGTCTTGGGATCCTTGTAACCGAAATTGGGAACGTCTTGTTTGACACCAACAACCAGCTCGCCTCTCTTTTGAATATCTGCGACGCTGGTGTCGGCCTGAACTGGTTTTGCAGCAGCAAGGCCGAAAAGGCTAATCAATAATGCGGATAAAAAGAATTTCTTTTTCATAGGCGCCTCCTTATTTGACTTTGTCACTTTCGTGGTTGATGATTTTGCTGAGGAATTGTTGGGCACGAGGTTCGCTTGGATTGTCGAAAAAGTCATCAACATCTGTTGTATCCACCAACACTTCTCCGTCAGCCATAAAGATGATGCGGTCAGCGACTTCACGGGCAAAGCCCATTTCATGGGTAACGACAATCATATTCATACCATCGTGGGCCAATTTTTGCATAACTGCCAGAACATCACCGATGGTTTCAGGGTCAAGGGCAGATGTTGGTTCATCAAAGAGAAGGAGTTCCGGATGCATAGCGAGTCCACGAGCAATGGCGATTCGTTGTTTTTGTCCACCAGACAGCATGGCTGGATAAGAATCTTTCTTGTCCCACATATTTACAAATTCCAGATATTTTTGGGCTGTTTTTTCAGCTTCTTTTTTATCAATTCCTAGAACTTTTATGGGTGCAAGCGTTACATTTTCTAACACTGTTTTATGCGGATAGAGGTTAAAATGCTGGAAAACCATGCCGACTTCCTTGCGAAGAGGAACTAAATCTTTCTGGCTGGCACCAGCAACTTGGTGACCATTTACTAGAAGACTTCCTTTGTCTACAGCCTCCAAACCATTGATGGTACGGATAAGAGTGGATTTTCCAGAACCAGATGGACCTAGAAGGACAACGACTTGTCCTTTTTCAAAACGGAGATTGATGTCGCGGAGTGCGTGGTAGTCTCCGTAATATTTTTCGACGTGTTCAAATTCTACTAAAGCCATAAGGAATCTCCTTTGTGTTAGATTTTATAACATGATTCTACACCAAAAGATTTGTCTTGTCAAATCATATCTTAAAAATTCACTAAAATTTTATAAAAAAGCAATCCGGATAGAGAAAAAGCCTAAATCGTGTTATAATGAAGCAATAGAATTCTTAGAAAGAGTGGATGTCTTTTTGATAACACCTACTTATGAATGGCAGTTTGCCCCGCAGGTAGAAGATGCGGATTTTACAAAAATAGCCAAGAAGGCTGGACTGGGTCCTGAGGTGGCTCGGTTATTATTTGAGAGAGGGATTCAGGACCAAGAAAGTCTGAAGAAGTTTTTAGAACCTTCCTTGGAGAATTTGCATGACCCTTATCTGCTCCATGATATGGACAAGGTAGTGGCTCGTATTCGTCAGGCCATTGAAGAAGGGGAAAATATTCTCATCTATGGAGATTACGATGCGGATGGAATGACTTCGGCTTCTATTGTTAAGGAAAGTTTGGAACAGCTTGGCGCCGAGTGCCGTGTTTACCTACCCAATCGTTTTACTGATGGCTATGGACCTAATACAAGTGTCTATAAATACTTTATCGAGCAAGAAGGAATTTCCTTGATTGTGACGGTGGACAATGGGGTTGCTGGTCACGAGGCTATTGAATTGGCCCAGTCTATGGGAGTGGATGTCATTGTGACTGACCACCATTCTATGCCTGAAACCCTGCCAGATGCCTATGCCATTGTCCATCCTGAACATCCGGATGCGAACTATCCTTTCAAATATCTGGCTGGTTGTGGAGTGGCTTTCAAGCTGGCTTGCGCCCTGTTAGAAGAAGTACAAGTGGAATTGCTTGATTTGGTCGCTATTGGTACCATTGCTGATATGGTTAGTTTGACAGATGAGAACCGTATCTTGGTTCAGTATGGTCTGGAAATGTTGGGACACACTCAGCGTATTGGTCTACAAGAAATGCTAGACATGGCTGGGATTGCTACCAACGAAGTAACAGAAGAAACGGTTGGTTTCCAGATTGCCCCTCGTTTGAATGCCTTGGGCCGCTTGGATGATCCTAATCCAGCCATTGATTTGTTGACTGGCTTTGATGATGAGGAGGCTCACGAGATTGCCCTTATGATTCATCAGAAAAATGAAGAGCGTAAGGAAATCGTCCAGTCTATCTATGAAGAAGCCAAGACCATGGTGGACCCTGAGAAGAAGGTCCAAGTCTTGGCTAAGGAAGGCTGGAATCCTGGAGTTCTAGGAATCGTGGCTGGTCGTTTGTTGGAAGAACTAGGACAGACAGTCATCGTTCTCAATATAGAGGACGGTCGTGCCAAGGGTAGTGCTCGTAGTGTGGAAGCGGTTGATATTTTTGAAGCCCTAGATCCCCATCGAGACCTCTTCATCGCCTTTGGTGGCCATGCTGGTGCGGCTGGCATGACGCTGGAAGTGGAGAAACTTTCAGATTTATCTCAGGTTTTGGAAGACTATGTCCGTGAAAAAGGCGCAGATGCTGCTGGCAAGAATAAGTTAAACCTAGATGAAGAGTTGGATTTGGAGACTTTGAGTCTTGAAACAGTCAAGAACTTTGAGCGCTTGGCACCTTTTGGAATGGACAATCAGAAACCTATCTTTTATATCAAGGATTTTCAGGTCGAAAGTGCTCGTACTATGGGAGCAGGCAATGCTCATCTCAAGTTGAAAATTTCCAAAGGTGAGGCGAGTTTTGAAGTGGTGGCCTTCGGACAAGGCAGGTGGGCAACAGAATTTGCTCAAACCAAGAATTTAGAGTTGGCAGTCAAATTGTCTGTCAACCAATGGAATGGCCAAACTGCCCTCCAATTGATGATGGTGGATGCGCGTGTAGAGGGTGTTCAACTTTTTAACATCCGTGGGAAGAATGCAGTCTTGCCAGAAGGAGTTCCAGTCTTGGATTTTGCTGGAGAATTACCGAGTCTAGTAAATAGTGAAGCTGTTGTCGTAAAAACCATTCCAGAGGATATTACTCAGCTGAAGACCATTTTTCAGAAACAGAATTTTTCCGCTGTCTATTTCAAAAATGATATTGACAAGGCCTACTATCTGACAGGCTATGGGACTAGAGAGCAGTTTGCCAAATTGTACAAGACTATCTACCAGTTTCCAGAGTTTGATATTCGCTACAAGCTCAAGGATTTGGCTGCTTATCTCAATATCCAACAAATCTTGCTGGTTAAGATGATTCAAGTCTTTAAAGAACTAGGCTTTGTGACGATCAAAGATGGGGTTATGACAGTCAATAAAGAAGCGCCAAAGAGAGAAATCGGAGAAAGTCAGATTTACCAAAATCTCAAACAAACCGTCAAAGACCAAGAAATGATGGCGCTGGGTACCGTGCAAGAAATTTATGACTTTTTAATGGAAAAAGAGTAGATCATAGGAAAGAGTTGGGAAACCAGCTCTTTTTTGAAAACAAATCTTCATTTTGAAAATCATCAAAAAAATGGTATAATGGTAGGAAAAGATTCGGCTAACAGTAATAGTGCTTTTAGAATAAGAGGGTAAGCAACCCTATAATCAAGATAAACTAAGATTTTGGAGGAAAAATGAGTAATATTAGTTTAACAACACTTGGTGGTGTACGTGAAAATGGGAAAAATATGTACATTGCTGAAATTGGAGAGTCCATTTTTGTTTTGAATGCAGGGTTAAAATATCCCGAAAATGAACAATTAGGGGTCGATGTGGTGATTCCAAAGATGGACTACCTTTTTGAAAATAAAGATCGAATTGCTGGGGTATTTTTAACTCACGGACATGCAGATGCTATTGGTGCTCTGCCTTATCTCTTGGCTGAAGCCAAGGTACCTGTATTTGGCTCTGAGTTGACCATTGAGTTGGCAAAACTCTTTGTCAAAGGAAATGACGCAGTCAAGAAATTTAATGATTTTCATGTTATTGATGAAGATACGGAGATTGATTTTGGTGGGACAGTGGTTTCCTTCTTCCCTACGACTTACTCCGTTCCAGAGAGCCTGGGAATTGTCTTGAAGACAGCTGAAGGGAGCATCGTTTATACAGGTGACTTCAAATTTGACCAGACAGCTAGTGAATCCTATGCGACAGACTTCGCTCGTTTGGCAGAAATCGGTCGTGACGGCGTCCTGGCTCTCCTCAGTGATTCGGCCAATGCGGACAGCAATATTCAGGTGGCTAGTGAAAGTGAAGTTAGAGATGAAATTACCCAAACCATTGCTGACTGGGAAGGTCGTATCATCGTTGCAGCTGTTTCCAGTAACCTTTCTCGTATCCAGCAGATTTTTGACGCTGCGGATAAAACAGGTCGACGTATCGTCTTGACAGGATTTGATATTGAAAATATCGTCCGCACAGCGATTCGTCTCAAGAAGTTGTCTTTAGCCAACGAAATTCTCTTGATTAAGCCGAAAGATATGTCTCGCTTTGAAGACCATGAGTTGATTATTCTTGAGACAGGTCGTATGGGTGAACCTATCAATGGACTTCGTAAGATGTCGATTGGTCGCCATCGTTATGTAGAAATCAAGGATGGGGACCTGGTCTATATTGCTACGGCTCCGTCTATTGCTAAAGAAGCCTTCGTTGCGCGTGTGGAAAATATGATTTATCAGGCAGGAGGGGTTGTCAAATTGATTACCCAAAGTTTACATGTATCAGGGCACGGAAATGCGCGTGATTTGCAGTTGATGATCAATCTCTTGCAACCTAAGTATCTCTTCCCAATTCAAGGGGAATACCGCGAGTTGGATGCCCATGCTAAGGCTGCTATGGCAGTAGGTATGTTGCCAGAACGCATTTTCATTCCTAAAAAGGGAACCAGCATGGCTTATGAGAATGGGGACTTTGTCCCAGCTGGAGCGGTTTCGGCAGGGGATGTCTTGATTGACGGAAATGCCATTGGTGATGTTGGTAATGTAGTCCTTCGTGACCGCAAGGTCTTGTCAGAGGATGGTATTTTCATCGTCGCAATCACCGTTAACCGTCGTGAGAAGAAAATTGTGGCCAAGGCTCGTGTTCACACGCGTGGATTTGTTTATCTCAAGAAGAGCCGCGATATTCTCCGTGAAAGTTCAGAATTGATTAACCAGACGGTAGAAGACTATCTGCAAGGAGATGACTTTGACTGGGCAGACCTTAAAGGGAAGGTTCGTGATAATTTAACTAAGTATCTCTTTGACCAGACTAAGCGTCGTCCAGCTATTTTACCAGTAGTCATGGAAGCAAAATAATCTTTGAAATAAACAGAGAGAAAGTCGAGTTTCGGCTTTTTCTTATAGAAAAATAGAGGAAAAAATTATGGCAGTAATGAAAATCGAGTATTACTCACAAGTTTTGGATATGGAGTGGGGAGTGAATGTCCTCTATCCTGATGCTAATCGAGTGGAAGAACCAGATTGTAAAGACATTCCAGTCTTGTACCTCTTGCACGGGATGTCTGGCAACCATAATAGCTGGCTCAAGCGTACCAATGTAGAACGCTTGCTTCGAGGAACCAACCTCATCGTCGTCATGCCCAATACCAGCAACGGTTGGTACACCGATACCCAATATGGTTTTGACTATTATACAGCTCTAGCAGAGGAATTGCCAGAGGTTCTGAAACGCTTCTTCCCTAATATGACAAGTAAGCGTGAAAAGACCTTTATCGCTGGTCTCTCTATGGGAGGCTACGGCTGCTTTAAATTGGCTCTTGCTACAAATCGTTTTTCCCATGCAGCTAGCTTTTCAGGCGCCCTTAGCTTTCAAGAGTTTTCTCCTGAGAGTCAAAATCTGGGGACACCAGCTTACTGGAGAGGTGTGTTTGGGGAGATTAAAGATTGGACAGCTAGTCCTTATTCTCTTGAAAGTCTGGCTAGAAAATCGGACAAAAAGACTAAACTTTGGGCTTGGTGTGGCGAGCAGGATTTCTTGTATAAAGCCAATAATCTAGCAGTGAAAAATCTCAAAAAACTAGGTTTTGATGTGACCTATAGCCATAGCGCTGGAACTCACGAATGGTATTACTGGGAAAAACAATTGGAACGGTTTCTAGCAACCCTACCGATTGATTTCAAATTAGAAGAGAGACTGACTTAGTTTGAACTTCAGCATAGGGGGAGTAGAACTAAAATAAAATATGTTTTCACTAGACTTTTCAAACGAAAGTGGTAGAATAGTAATAAGATACTGGAGGAAAGAGAGTAGGAAATGTACCGTTATCAAATTGGCATTCCCGCATTAGAATATGATCAGTTTGTCAAAGAACATGAATTAGCCAATGTATTACAAAGTAGTGCTTGGGAAGAAGTGAAGTCTGATTGGCAACATGAGAAGTTTGGTGTCTACAGGGAAGAAAAATTACTGGCGACAGCTAGTATTTTGATTAGAACTCTTCCGCTAGGCTATAAAATGTTTTACATTCCAAGAGGACCTATATTGGATTATGGGGATACGGAACTCTTGAGTTTTGTCATTCAGTCCATTAAGTCTTATGCTCGAAGCAAGAGAGCTATTTTTGTGACTTTTGACCCAAGTATTTGCCTATCTCAAAGTTTAATCAATCAGGAAAAGACAGAATATCCTGAAAATCTTGCTATCATTGACAGTCTTAAAAACTTGGGAGTAAAATGGTCAGGACTTACCAGTGATATGGGAGATACCATTCAACCTAGGGTTCAAGCAAAGATTTATAAGGATCATTTTGGAGAGGATGCCCTTTCAAAATCAACAAAACAAGCGATTCGAACAGCTCGAAATAAGGGAATTGAAGTCCAAGTTGGTGGACTAGAGTTGTTGGATTCTTTTTCGGCTTTGATGAAAAAAACGGAGCAGAGAAAAGATATCCATTTGAGAAATCAAGATTACTATAGAAAATTATTGGATAGCTTTAAAGATCATTCTTATATTACACTTGCGACACTAGATCTTTCGAAACGCTCACAAGAATTGGCTCTGCAATTAGAAAAAAATAAATCTAAGCTTGAAAGATTTACAGATTCAACTAAGCCTTCTAAAGTGCAGGAGCATTTGAAAGAGAAGGAACGTATAGAAGAGGAACTAACTTTCTTACAGGATTACATCGATAGAGGTTATACAAAAGCACCTTTGTCTGCAACATTAGTTGTTGAATTTGGTCATTCTTCTGTCAATTTGTATGCCGGTATGGATGATGATTTTAGGCGTTATAATGCCCCAATTTTAACATGGTATGAAACAGCACGCTATGCTTTTGAACGTGGAATCTTGTGGCAAAATCTAGGAGGAATCGAAAACACTTTAGATGGTGGACTCTATCGTTTTAAAGCTAATTTTAATCCAACGATTGAAGAATACTTGGGTGAATTTACAATGCCTATCCATCCTCTCTATCCTCTGTTAAGACTTGCTCTTGATTTCCGTAAAACATTAAGAAAAAAACATAGAAAGTAAGTATATGGCACTAACAACACTCACGAAAGAAGAGTTTCAGACTTATTCTAATCAGGTTTCTTGTCGTTCCTTTATGCAATCTGTCCAGATGGGGGATTTGTTAGAAAACAGAGGGGCTCAAATTGTTTATCTTGCTTTGAAACAAGAAGGAAAAACTCAAGTTGCAGCTCTGGTTTATAGCTTGCCCATGCTGGGTGGTCTGCATATGGAGCTCAATTCGGGGCCGATTTATACCCAACAAGATGCCCTTCCAGTTTTTTATGCGGAGTTAAAAGAATATGCCAAGCAAAATGGTGTATTAGAGTTGCTTGTAAAACCTTATGAAACTTATCAAACTTTTGATAGCCAAGGTAATCCAATAGATGCTGAGAAAAAAAGTATGATTCAAGGTTTGACTGATTTAGGTTATCAATTTGATGGATTGACGACAGGGTATCCAGGTGGAGAACCAGATTGGTTATACTATAAAGATTTGACTGAATTAACTGAAAAGAATTTGCTTAAAAGTTTTAGTAAAAAAGGGAAACCCTTGGTGAAAAAGGCTGAAACCTTTGGCATTCGGTTGAAAAAGTTAAAACGTGAAGAACTATCGATTTTTAAGAACATCACAAAAGAAACCTCTGAACGTAGAGAATATAGTGATAAAAGTTTAGAATATTATGAGCACTTTTATGATTCTTTTGGAGAACAAGCTGAGTTTCTCATAGCAAGCTTGAATTTTTCGGACTATATGAGCAAATTGCAAGGTGAGCAAAGTAAACTAGAAGAAGTCTTGGACAAGTTGCGACTTGATTTGAGTAAAAATCCTCATTCTGAGAAAAAACAAAATCAACTGAGAGAATACTCTAGTCAATTTGAAACGTTTGAAGTTCGAAAAGCAGAAGCGCGAGACTTGATTGAAAAATATGGAGAAGAAGATATTGTTTTAGCTGGGAGTTTATTTGTCTATATGCCTCAGGAAACGACTTACCTCTTTAGTGGTTCCTACACTGAGTTTAATAAATTCTATGCCCCTGCACTGCTTCAAAAATATGTTATGTTGGAAAGTATAAAACGTGGAATACCTAAATACAACTTCCTAGGCATTCAAGGGATTTTTGATGGTAGTGATGGTGTTTTGCGTTTTAAACAAAATTTTAATGGCTATATTGTACGCAAAGCGGGTACTTTCCGTTATCATCCATCGCCTTTAAAATACAAAACTATTCAGTTATTCAAAAAAATATTAGGACGTTAATACTCTTCGAAAATCTCTTCAAACCACGTCAGCTCTATCTGCAACCTCAAAACAGTGTTTTGAGCAGTCTGCGGCTAGCTTCCTAGTTTGGCTCTTTGATTTTCATTGAGTATAAGATGAAAAAGTCAGTATTTAGTTTTCTTTCAGCTTCTTTTAGTAAAATAGACTTTATTTACTAGAAAGGTGGAAGGATATGCGCTGGCTTTTTCGTTTGATAGGGGCTTTCTTTTCTTTTGTTTGGCGTTTGTTTTGGCGTCTGGTTTGGATAGTTGTGCTCTTATGTGTGCTTGCTTTCAGATTTCTCTGGTATCTGAACGGGGATTTTCAAGGGGCGCTAAAGCAAGCAGAACGGTCAGTAAAGATTGGTCAACAAAGTATCGACCAATGGGAAAGAACAGGGCAACTGCCTAAGTTGAACCAGACAGATAGCCATCAACACTCTGAAGGAAGATGGCCACAGGCTTCTGCTCGTATTTACTTGAATCCCCAGATGGATTCACGCTTTCAAGAAGCTTATTTAGAAGCAATCCAGAATTGGAATCAAACTGGTGCTTTTAACTTTGAAATTGTCGCTGAGTCCAGCAAGGCGGATACCTTGGCTACTGAGATGAACGACGGAAACACTCCTGTGGCAGGAGAGGCTGAAAGTCAGACCAATCTCTTGACAGGACAATTCTTATCTGTCACGGTACGGTTGAATCATTATTATTTGTCCAATCCTAACTATGGCTATTCCTATGAGCGTATTGTCCATACGGCAGAACATGAGTTGGGTCATGCGATTGGCTTGGACCATACAGATGAGAAGTCTGTCATGCAACCAGCAGGTTCTTTTTATGGTATCCAGGAAGAGGATGTTGCAAACCTCCGAAAAATATATGAGACTAGTGAGTAGGGAACAATCTTTCCCTACTTTTTTGCTATAATGGAACTATGAATAACTTGATTAAATCAAAACTAGAGCTCTTGCCGACCAGCCCTGGTTGCTACATTCACAAGGATAAAAACGGCACCATTATCTATGTAGGAAAGGCTAAAAATCTGCGTAACCGCGTGAGATCTTATTTCCGTGGGAGTCACGATACCAAGACAGAGGCCTTGGTGTCTGAAATTGTGGATTTTGAATTTATCGTTACGGAGTCTAATATTGAGGCACTTCTCCTAGAAATCAACCTAATCAAGGAAAACAAGCCCAAGTACAATATCATGCTCAAGGATGACAAGTCCTATCCTTTCATCAAAATCACCAACGAGCGCTATCCTCGTTTGATTATTACCCGTCAGGTCAAAAAGGACGGTGGTCTCTACTTTGGGCCTTATCCAGATGTGGGGGCAGCCAATGAAATCAAGCGACTGCTGGATCGAATTTTCCCTTTTCGCAAGTGTACGAATCCACCGTCTAAGGTTTGTTTTTACTACCATATCGGTCAATGTATGGCCCACACTATCTGTAAGAAGGATGAGGCCTACTTCAAGTCTATAGCTCAGGAGGTTTCTGACTTCTTAAAAGGGCAGGATGACAAAATCATTGATGACCTCAAGGGCAAAATGTCAGCGGCAGCCCAGACTATGGAATTTGAACGTGCGGCGGAATACCGTGACCTCATTCAGGCCATTGGAACACTTCGAACCAAGCAACGGGTCATGGCTAAGGATCTCCAAAATCGGGATGTCTTTGGCTACTATGTGGATAAGGGCTGGATGTGTGTTCAGGTTTTCTTTGTTCGTCAGGGCAAGCTTATCGAGCGCGATGTCAATCTCTTCCCCTACTTCAATGATCCAGATGAGGATTTCTTGACCTATGTGGGACAGTTCTATCAAGAAAAATCTCACCTGGTTCCCAATGAGGTACTGATTCCGCAGGATATTGACGAAGAAGCTGTCAAGGCTTTGGTGGATACCAAGATTCTCAAACCCCAGCGTGGAGAGAAAAAGCAACTGGTCAATCTGGCTATAAAGAATGCTCGAGTCAGCCTAGAGCAGAAATTTAACCTGCTAGAGAAATCTGTCGAAAAGACCCAAGGGGCTATTGAAAATCTAGGACGCTTGCTCCAGATCCCGACCCCAGTCCGCATCGAATCCTTCGATAACTCCAATATCATGGGAACTAGTCCTGTTTCAGCCATGGTGGTCTTTGTCAACGGCAAACCAAGTAAGAAGGATTATCGTAAGTACAAGATAAAAACGGTTGTCGGTCCAGACGATTATGCTAGTATGCGAGAGGTCATTCGCAGGCGTTATGGTCGAGTTCAACGTGACGGCTTGACTCCGCCAGATTTGATTGTGATTGATGGGGGACAAGGTCAGGTCAATATCGCCAAGCAAGTCATACAAGAGGAACTGGGTTTGGATATTCCCATTGCAGGTCTGCAAAAGAATGACAAGCACCAAACCCATGAATTGCTCTTTGGAGATCCGCTTGAGGTGGTGGAGTTGTCTCGCAATTCTCAGGAATTTTTCCTCCTCCAACGTATTCAGGATGAGGTCCACCGCTTTGCTATCACTTTCCACCGCCAACTGCGCTCCAAAAATTCCTTTTCATCACAATTGGATGGCATTGACGGCCTGGGACCTAAACGCAAGCAAAATCTCATGAAGCATTTCAAGTCTTTGATCAAAATCAAGGAAGCCAGTGTGGATGAGATTGTCGAAGTTGGGGTACCAAGAGCAGTTGCAGAAGCTGTGCAGAGGAAGTTGAACCCGCAGGAAGAAGTGGAATTGGCTCAGGTAGCGGAAGAAAGAGTAGATTATCAAACGGAAGGAAACCACAATGAACCATAAAATCGCAATTTTATCAGATATTCATGGCAATGCGACGGCGCTAGAAGCAGTGATTGCAGATGCTAAAAATCAAGGAGTCAGTGAATACTGGCTTCTGGGAGATATTTTTCTTCCTGGTCCAGGCGCAAATGACTTAGTCGCCCTGCTAAAGGACCTTCCTATCACAGCAAGTGTTCGAGGCAATTGGGATGATCGTGTCCTGGAGGTCTTGGATGGCGAATATGGTTTGGAAGATCCGAAAGAAATTCAGTCAATGCGCATGACCCAGTTTTTGATGGAGCGAATGGATCCTGCAACGATTGTCTGGCTACGAAGCTTGCCTTTGCTGGAAAAGAAAGAAATTGACGGATTGCGCTTTTCTATCTCTCATAATTTGCCAAATAAGAACTATGGTGGTGACTTGCTAGTTGAGAATGATACAGAGAAATTTGACCAACTCCTAGATGATGAAGTTGACGTGGCAGTCTATGGTCATGTTCACAAGCAGTTGCTTCGTTATGGCAGTCAAGGGCAACAAATCATCAATCCAGGGTCGATTGGCATGCCCTATTTTAATTGGGAGGCGTTAAAAAATCACCGTGCCCAGTATGCCGTGATAGAGGTTGAAGATGGGGAATTGGTAAATATCCTATTTCGTAAAGTCGCTTATGATTACGAGGCTGAGTTAGAATTGGCCAAGTCCAAGGGGCTTCCCTTTATCGAAATGTATGAAGAACTACGTCGTGAAGATAACTATCAGGGACACAATCTGGAACTCTTAGCCAGCTTAATAGAAAAGCATGGGTATGTAGAGGATGTGAAGAAATTTTTTGATTTTTTGTAAGAGTTTCCTAAAATAACCGATGCAAACTAAAAACGATTGACTGGTCCAATCGTTTTTAATATATCTTACTGTAACTGAGATTGATCTGGGAGGTAAGAGCCACCTAGATAGGTATTGCTGAGTTTTTCGAGGGTTCCGTCTTGGTAGAGTTCTTTGAGTGCTTTATCAAATTGTTCTTTAAACTCTTTCTGGTCGCTTGAGAAAATGATATAGTTGCTGGGGCTATCGGCAGAAGGCAAGTCAACCACAGAAAGGTCTAAGCCACGGTCCTTGATAATCTTTTGAACAGAGACCTTGTCAAAAACGAGGAAATCAAATTCACCGTTAGCAAGGTCTAGGATTCGTTTGCCGATATCTTCACCAGAAAAATCTATAGTAGCAGGATTATCAGTGTGTTTTTGATTCCAGTTATTGATGAATTGAGCGTTTGAAGTTCCGGTATCCTCTTGCGTTGTTTTACCAGCAATTTGGTCAAGTGAAGTCAAAAGATTTTTCTTGTTGCTGACGAGGACGAGGGGATTGTTCGAAATCGGAAGTGAGTAGAGGTATTTTTCAGCACGCTCTTTTGTATAACTCAAGTTATTGGCTGCAGCCTGATAGTGACCAGAATCAAGTCCTGGGAAGATACTTTCCCAAGCAGTTCTTTGGAATTGAATCTCGTAGTCGCTGAGTTTTTCATCCACTGCCTTTAGGACTTCAATATCGAAGCCTGTCAGATTACCCTTGTCTTCGTAGTCAAATGGCGGCACATCGCCGGCTGTAGCAACGACGATTGTCTTTTGAGCGCTAGTCTCTTTGGGTGTAGCTTGATTCCCACAGGCAACCAAAAATGGTAGGATAGCTAGTAATAGGCTAAATTTTTTCATAATGTCTCCATTCAAATGTAAAGTACTTGCTAGTTTATCAGAAACTTTCCTGATAAACCAATATATATCTTTTATGTCTGTGATAGAAAAAACTTAATCATGAAAAATCTCTGCAAGCTCTTTCAAAATATGGTAGAATGGAAGCAGTAGAATTAGAAAAGGAAATCGATTATGAAATTTCTTGAATTAAATAAAAAACGTCATGCGACTAAGCATTTCACTGATAAGCCAGTTGATCCAAAAGATGTGCGTACGGCTATCGAAATTGCAACCTTGGCTCCAAGCGCCCACAACAGCCAGCCTTGGAAATTTGTGGTGGTACGTGAGAAAAATGCCGAACTAGCAAAATTGGCTTACGGTTCAAACTTTGAACAGGTATCATCAGCGCCTGTAACTATTGCCTTGTTTACAGACACAGATTTGGCTAAACGTGCCCGCAAGATTGCCCGTGTCGGTGGCGCAAAGAATTTCTCAGAAGAACAACTTCAATATTTCATGAAGAACTTGCCTGCGGAATTTGCCCGTTACAATGAACAACAAGTCAGCGACTACCTAGCCCTCAATGCAGGTTTGGTTGCTATGAACTTGGTTCTGGCTCTTACAGACCAAGGAATCGGATCAAATTTGATCCTTGGATTTGACAAATCAAAAGTCAATGAGGTTTTGGAAATTGAAGACCGTTTCCGCCCAGAACTCTTGATCACAGTGGGTTACACAGACGAAAAATTGGAACCAAGCTACCGCTTGCCAGTAGATGAAATCATCGAGAAAAGATAGAAAGAAGAAAAAATGACAGTAATTGATTTTACAGCAGAAGTAGAAAAACGCAAAGAAGACCTCTTGGCTGACTTGTTTAGCCTTTTGGAAATCAACTCAGAACGTGATGATAGCAAGGTTGATGCTGAGCATCCATTTGGACCTGGTCCAGTAAAAGCCTTGGAAAAATTCCTTGAAATAGCAGATCGTGATGGCTACCCAACTAAAAATGTTGATAACTATGCAGGACACTTCGAGTTTGGTAATGGCGAAGAAGTTCTCGGAATCTTTGCTCACATGGACGTGGTTCCTGCTGGTAGCGGTTGGGACACAGACCCTTACACACCAACTATCAAAGATGGTCGTCTTTATGCGCGTGGGGCTTCTGATGATAAGGGACCTACAACAGCTTGTTACTATGGCTTGAAAATCATCAAAGAATTGGGCCTTCCAACTTCTAAAAAAGTTCGCTTCATCGTCGGAACAGACGAAGAATCAGGCTGGGCAGACATGGACTACTACTTTGAACATGTAGGACTTGCCAAGCCAGACTTTGGTTTCTCTCCAGACGCTGAATTCCCTATCATCAATGGTGAAAAAGGAAATATCACGGAATACCTTCACTTTGCAGGTGAAAATGCAGGTGAAGCTCGTCTTCACAGCTTCACAGGTGGTTTGCGTGAAAACATGGTACCAGAATCAGCAACAGCAGTCGTTTCAGGTGATTTGGCTGACTTGCAAGCTAAACTAGATGCCTTTGTTGCAGAACACAAACTTAGAGGAGAACTCCAAGAAGAAGCTGGCCAATACAAGGTGACCATCATTGGTAAATCAGCCCACGGTGCTATGCCTGCTTCAGGTGTCAATGGTGCGACTTACCTAGCCCTCTTCCTTAGCCAGTTTGACTTTGCTGGTCCAGCCAAAGACTACCTTGACATCGCTGGTAAGATTCTCTTGAACGATCATGAGGGTGAAAATCTCAAGATTGCTCATGTGGATGAAAAGATGGGTGCCCTTTCTATGAATGCCGGTGTCTTCCGCTTTGACGAAACAAGCGCTGATAATACCATTGCCCTTAACATCCGCTATCCAAAAGGAACAAGTCCAGAACAAATCAAGTCAATCCTTGAAAACTTGCCAGTTGCTTCTGTTAGCCTTTCTGAACACGGTCATACCCCTCACTATGTGCCAATGGAAGATCCACTTGTGCAAACCTTGTTGAATGTCTATGAAAAACAAACTGGACTTAAAGGTCACGAGCAAGTTATCGGTGGTGGAACCTTTGGTCGTTTGCTCGAACGCGGAGTTGCCTACGGTGCCATGTTCCCAGACTCAATTGATACCATGCACCAAGCCAATGAATTTATCGCCTTGGACGATCTCTTCCGAGCAGCAGCAATCTATGCCGAAGCTATTTACGAATTGATCAAATAAAACGATAGAAGTCTGAGATCTTATGCTTAGACTTCTTTTTGGAGGGAAAGTAGATGTCTCAAATCGAAAGAATCAAGAAAGCTATTATGGCGGATCCACAGAATGCTATCTATACAGAACGCGGAATTGAGCCTCTTTTTGCAGCGCCAAAAACTGCTCGCATCAATATCATCGGTCAGGCGCCTGGTCTTAAAACCCAAGAAGCAGGCCTTTACTGGAAGGACAAAAGTGGTGATCGTTTGCGGGACTGGCTCGGTGTGGATGAAGATACCTTTTACAATTCAGGCTATTTTGCTGTCTTGCCTATGGATTTCTACTTTCCAGGACATGGCAAGTCAGGTGACCTGCCACCGAGAACAGGCTTTGCTGAAAAATGGCATCCACAGCTCTTGCAAGAATTACCCGATATCCAGTTGACCCTCTTGATCGGCCAATATGCCCAAGCCTACTATTTACAGGAGAAAGTCAGTGGCAAGGTGACAGAACGGGTAAAATATTATCAGAATTACTTGCCAGAGTATTTTCCTTTAGTTCACCCCTCACCGCGAAATCAAATCTGGATGGCCAAAAATCCTTGGTTTGAGGCAGAAGTGGTGCCAGATTTGAAAAAAAGAATTAAAACCATTTTATAGTCAATGAAAATCAAAGAGCAAACTAGGAAGCTAGCCGCAGGCTGCTCAAAGTACAGCTTTGAGGTTGTGGATAGAACTGACGAAGTCAGCTCAAAGCACTGCTTTGAGGTTGTGGATAGAACTGACGAAGTCAGTAACCATACCTACGGTAAGGCGACGCTGACGTGGTTTGAAGAGATTTTCGAAGAGTATTAGGAGAAAAAGAATGAAAGAAATAACCTTTGACGCATTTTACGAGCTTTACCAAAATGACCAACTTTCTCTAGTAGACGTGAGAGAAGTGGATGAGTTTGAAGCTCTTCATTTAGAAGGTGCTCAGAATCTTCCTCTGAGTCAATTAGCCGATACTTATGATCAATTGAACAAGGATCAGTTACATTATGTTATTTGTAAATCTGGAATGAGATCGGCGCGCGCTTGTCAATTTCTAGCTGAACAGGGTTATGAGGTTATCAATATTCAAGGTGGCATGTTAGCCTTTGAAGAACTTTAAACAGTAGACTTTCTCCTACTTGGTGTGGACTGGGTAGGAGAATTTTATTTTTAGACAATTCTTATTTTTAAGAATCTTGAAAACATTCAATATTTACTTCGTGAAGCTTTTTTCATACTCCTATTCATGATATACTAGGTCAGTATTTTATAAATATGAAGGAGATTTTCATGGCTAAAAAAGGTGCCTTAACAGGTTTACTCCTGTTTGGAATATTTTTTGGTGCGGGGAACTTGATTTTTCCGCCTTCTCTAGGTGCTCTATCTGGAGAACATTTTCTTCCTGCCATCGCAGGTTTTGTCTTTTCAGGTGTCGGTATCGCCGTCTTGACTCTGATTATCGGAACGCTAAATCCTAAAGGATATATTTACGAGATTTCAACAAAGATAGCGCCTTGGTTTGCGACTCTTTACCTCTCAGTTCTTTACTTGTCAATTGGTCCATTCTTTGCCATCCCACGTACAGCTACAACAGCTTACGAAGTAGGGATTAGCCCCCTTTTGTCGGATGCAAATAAAGGTCTTGGTTTGATTGTCTTTACGGTTCTGTATTTTGCGGCAGCCTATTTGATTTCGCTTAATCCATCAAAAATCTTAGACCGTATCGGCCGTATTTTAACACCAGTTTTTGCGATTTTGATTGTTATCTTGGTTATTCTAGGAGCTATCAAATACGGCGGAACAAGTCCTCAAGCTGCGTCAGCCGCTTATCAAGCTTCTGCCTTTGGGACAGGTTTCCTAGAAGGTTATAATACTTTGGATGCCCTTGCCTCAGTTGCCTTCAGTGTAATCGCAGTACAAACCTTGAAACAACTTGGATTTTCAAGTAAGAAAGAATATATTTCAACTATTTGGGTGGTTGGTATCGTTGTTGCCCTTGCTTTCAGCGCCCTTTACATCGGGTTAGGTTTCCTTGGAAATCATTTCCCAGTACCAGCTGAGGCGATGAAGGGTGGAACACCAGGTGTTTACATCTTGTCACAAGCTACTCAAGAAATATTTGGCTCAACAGCTCAACTCTTCCTTGCAGCTATGGTTACCGTAACCTGCTTCACAACAACAGTTGGTCTGATTGTGTCAACAGCTGAGTTCTTTAATGAGCGTTTCCCACAAATCAGCTACAAGGTTTATGCGACAGCCTTTACTTTGATTGGATTTGCCATCGCTAATTTGGGTCTTGATGCGATTATCAAGTATTCCATTCCAGTATTGGTTATCTTGTACCCAATCACGATTGCTATCGTTATGATTGTCATTGTCAACAAATTTGTGGCTCTTTCAAAACCAGGTATGCAGTTGACAATTGCTGTTGTTACAGCTATTGCCATTGCAAGCGTACTAGGAAGCTCGTTTAAAGTTGAGTTTCTTGCAAATCTTGTCAATGCTCTTCCTTTTGCCAAGGCATCACTCCCATGGTTGGTACCAGCCGTTGTCGGAATCTTGCTCTCATTGGTTCTGCCAAACAAGCAAGAAAGTGATGTTTTTGAAATGGAATAATCACTAATACTCTTCGAAAATCTCTTCAAACCGCGTCAACGTCGCCTTGTCGTATGTGTAGGATACTGACTACGTCAGTTCCATCTACAACCTCAAAACAGTGTTTTGAGCAACCTGCGGCTAGTTTCCTAGTTTGCTCTTTGATTTTCATTGAGTATAAAATCACTTTTGTAGCCAAGTCTACAGGAGTGATTTTCTTTTTTTATCCGATGATAAATGTGTTATAATAGGTAGCAAAAGAGGTGAAGAAATGAATCAAACAGTAGAATATATCAAAGAACTGACAGCCATTGCGTCGCCAACGGGCTTCACTCGTGAGATTTCGGACTATTTAGTCAAGACTTTAGAAGCTTTTGGTTATCAGCCAGTTCGCACAGCCAAGGGCGGTGTCAATGTGACCATTAAAGGTCAAAATGATGAAGAGCAACGCTATGTGACTGCCCATGTGGATACGCTGGGTTCTATTGTCCGTGCTGTCAAACCAGATGGCCGTCTCAAAATGGACCGAATCGGTGGTTTTCCTTGGAACATGATTGAAGGTGAAAACTGTACCGTTCATGTGGCTAGTACAGGTGAAAAAGTATCCGGAACCATCCTCATCCACCAAACTTCTTGCCACGTTTACAAGGATGCAGGAACTGTAGAACGCACGCAGGACAATATGGAAGTGCGTTTGGATGCAAAAGTGACCAATGAAAAAGAAACTCGTGCTCTTGGGATTGAGGTTGGTGATTTTATCAGCTTTGACCCACGAACTGTAGTGACAGAGACAGGTTTTATCAAATCTCGTCATTTGGACGATAAGGTCAGTGCAGCGATTTTGCTTAATCTCCTTCGTATTTATAAGGAAGCGAAGATTGAATTGCCTGTAACAACCCATTTTGCTTTTTCAGTCTTTGAAGAAGTGGGGCACGGTGCTAACTCTAACATTCCTGCTCAGGTAGTAGAGTATCTGGCTGTGGATATGGGAGCTATGGGCGATGACCAGCAGACAGATGAGTACACAGTGTCTATCTGTGTCAAGGATGCCTCAGGGCCTTATCACTATGACTTCCGTCAACATTTGGTGGCTTTGGCTAAAGAGCAAGATATTCCATTTAAGTTGGATATCTATCCATTTTATGGTTCGGACGCTTCAGCAGCTATGTCTGCAGGGGCAGAAGTCAAACACGCCCTTCTCGGTGCCGGTATCGAGTCTAGTCACTCATATGAACGCACTCATATTGACTCGGTGGTTGCAACAGAGCGTATGGTTGATGCATATCTTAAGAGTGCATTGGTAGACTAATATGTGCCTGATTTGTCAGAGAATTGAGCTCATCAAGGCTGGGGAAAATCCTTACTTTGTAAGAGAGTTGGAAACAGGCTATCTTGTGATTGGAGACCACCAGTATTTTGCAGGCTATAGTCTCTTTCTAGCCAAGGAACATGTCACGGAATTGCACCATTTGAAAAAGGAAACAAGACTCCGTTTTCTCGAAGAAATGAGTCTAGTCCAAGAGGCAGTTGCCAAGGCATTTGCTGCTGAGAAAATGAATATCGAACTGCTAGGAAATGGCGATGCCCATCTTCATTGGCATCTGTTTCCACGACGGACAGGTGATATGAATGGCCACGGTCTTAAAGGTCGTGGTCCAGTCTGGTGGGTTCCCTTTGAAGAAATGACAGCAGAAACATACCAAGTAAAAACGGATGAGATTAAAAGATTAGTCGAATGTTTATCGTCAGAAGTAGATAACCTATTAGAAATAAAGGAGTAGAAATGAAAAAAAGATACCTTATCTTGACAGCCTTGCTAGCCTTGAGTCTAGCAGCTTGTTCACAAGAAAAAGCAAAAAATGAAGATGGAGCAGCTAAAACAGAACAAACTGCTAAAGCTGATGGAACAGTTGGAAGTAAGTCTCAAGGAGCTGCCCAGAAAAAAGCAGAAGTGGTCAATAAAGGTGATTACTACAGCATCCAAGGCAAATACGATGAAATCATCGTAGCCAATAAACACTATCCATTGTCAAAAGACTACAATCCAGGGGAAAATCCAACAGCCAAGGCTGAGTTGGTCAAGCTCATCAAAGCTATGCAAGAGGCAGGTTTCCCAATCAGCGATCATTACAGTGGCTTTAGAAGTTATGAAACTCAGACCAAACTCTATCAAGATTATGTCAATCAAGATGGAAAAGAAGCTGCCGACCGTTATTCTGCTCGACCTGGCTATAGTGAACACCAAACTGGCTTGGCCTTTGATGTGATTGGGACTGATGGTGATTTGGTGATAGAAGAAAAAGCAGCCCAATGGCTTTTGGACCATGCAGCTGACTATGGCTTTGTTGTCCGTTATCTCAAAGGTAAGGAAAAGGAAACAGGCTATATGGCTGAGGAATGGCACTTGCGTTATGTAGGAAAAGAAGCTAAAGAAATTGCTGAGAGTGGTCTTAGTTTGGAAGAATACTATGGCTTTGAAGGCGGAGATTACGTCGATTAAAAAATAAACTTTTCTCTTGCAATTCCAGATAAATAGTGTATAATAGATGGGTATGTGAAAAGCATACTTGTGGGAGGTAAAAATCTCTAATTACCGCCAAAACCACAAAGGAGGATTTAAAAATGGCTAAAAAAGTCGAAAAACTTGTAAAATTGCAAATCCCTGCTGGTAAAGCTACACCAGCTCCACCGGTTGGACCTGCTCTTGGTCAAGCTGGTATCAACATCATGGGATTCACAAAAGAGTTCAACGCTCGTACAGCTGACCAAGCTGGTATGATCATTCCAGTTGTTATCTCAGTTTACGAAGATAAATCATTTACTTTCATCACTAAAACACCACCAGCTGCTGTTCTTTTGAAAAAAGCTGCAGGTGTTGAAAAAGGATCAGGTACACCTAACAAAACTAAAGTTGCTACAGTTACTCGTGCGCAAGTACAAGAAATTGCAGAAACTAAGATGCCAGATTTGAACGCAGCAAACGTAGAGTCTGCAATGCGTATGATCGAAGGTACTGCTCGTTCTATGGGATTCACTGTTGTTGATTAATCAATAACACAGTAGAAAATCTCACAGCAGTCTATTAGTTGCTTTTCATATTAGGCAAGTGACTGATGCTTGTACTTGGGTACAGCAAGGAGCTTAAGGCCGTAGGAAGAGAAAAATAATAGACTGAAAACCCGCAAGACTTCATCATTTCGAGAAGTGACGTGGGAGATGAAAATCGATTGAACCACTTACAAGGAGAATAGAAAATGGCTAAAAAAAGCAAACAACTTCGTGCTGCTCTTGAGAAAATCGACAGCACAAAAGCATACAGCGTAGAAGAAGCTGTAGCACTTGCAAAAGAAACTAACTTTGCAAAATTTGACGCAACTGTAGAAGTTGCTTACAACTTGAACATCGACGTTAAAAAAGCTGACCAACAAATCCGTGGAGCAATGGTATTGCCAAACGGTACTGGTAAAACTTCACGCGTTCTTGTTTTCGCACGTGGTGCAAAAGCTGAAGAAGCAAAAGCTGCTGGTGCAGACTTTGTTGGTGAAGATGACCTTGTTGCTAAAATCAACGACGGTTGGTTGGACTTCGACGTAGTTATCGCTACACCTGACATGATGGCTCTTGTTGGACGTCTTGGACGTGTCCTTGGACCACGTAACTTGATGCCAAACCCTAAAACTGGTACTGTAACAATGGATGTTGCTAAAGCAGTTGAAGAGTCTAAAGGTGGTAAAATCACTTACCGTGCTGACCGTGCAGGTAACGTTCAAGCAATCATCGGTAAAGTATCATTTGAAGCTGAAAAATTGGTTGAAAACTTCAAAGCTTTCAACGAAACAATCCAAAAAGCAAAACCAGCTACAGCTAAAGGAACTTACGTAACAAACTTGACTATCACAACTACTCAAGGTGTTGGTATCAAAGTTGACGTAAACTCACTTTAATCAGTAGTTAATCTAATGTAAAAAAGTTGAAGACGCTATGTCTCAACTTTTTTTGATTTCAAAATATCTTCTTGTAAGGTAATACTCAATGAAAATCAAAGAGCAAACTAGGAAGCTAGCCGCAGGCTGTACTTGAGTACGGCAAGGTGAAGCTGACGTGGTTTGAAGAGATTTTCGAAGAGTATAAATTTAAGTTACTGCTGTTATTCTTAGGGTCCCGTGTTTCAATACAATACTCTTTAAGCGTATGTAAATTGGTTTTATACTAAAGCATTGATCATCGTTAATGAAAAATAGAAAAATCTCTAATAAAATTAAAAAACACTCATTCAAACTCAATAATTACCAGTTATAATACTTGAATGCTACAAATATAAATGCTATAATGAATTTAAGTGTGTACAATTATTTAGCAATCTTTTTTAAGATATTCTCCTCTTAATATTACTAAAAAATTTAAGGGGGGGGCTTTTTATTTGCCCTAATGCTTTAAATCAACACGAATAAAATAAATCAAGGAGGTTGAATCTCATGAAGAGAGGTCAACAAGATTTTAGAACTGAAAGATACCTTCGATATGGTATTCGTAAGTATAGTTTTGGGGCAGCATCAGTGGCAATTGCGGCTGGTTTGATGTTTCTTGGAGCTGGTGCGGTATCAGCAACAGAAGTAGAAGGAGTTAATGAACTATCTTCAACAGCTACTCCAACACCGACCATAGGCGATGAGGGTGCTAATCAAGGTGCTAACTCATCTAAATCCACTACTTATGACGCAAAACCAGTCCTAACTAGGGACGGCGGTGAAGATACTGCCTCATCCCAAGCTAGCGATGAGAATACCGAAGCAGCGGCAACTGAATCCTCTACAGAAACAGTTGCAGATAAGACTATTCTTAAGGATACAATCTCTGACTTGGAACTAGGATTATCTAAGATTGCTCGTTCTAAAGTTCCAGCATCTACTATTGCAAATGCAGAGAAGGTACTGGAAGAAGCGAAAAGAATCCTTGCCAAAGAAAATGCAAGTCAATTAGAAGTGAACAAAATCGCTAAAGCCAGTCGTTCACAAGCTTCAATCATTGCAAGTATGCCTAAAGTTCTTGGAGTAACACCAGCTGAATCGGAAAATAAGGAAAAAGCAACAACAGCTGCCCCAACAGCAACTGAAGTTGAAAAACCGGTTGATGCAAGTCTAGCTGAAGAAAAAACAGCTGAAGATGCAAAGGCAGAGTTGGCAACAGTGCAAGAAGACCTTGCTAGCTTCTTACCACAAGCAGAGAAGTTGGCTACAGATTCTGTAGTGATAGAAAGTGCAAAAGCAACTCTTCAACTGATCAAATCAAGCCTTGTGGATGCAAATATCACAATCCCTGAACTTGAAAAACGTGTGCAAGAAGCAAAACGTGTACGCAACAGCCTTGTAAACCTTGTAACAGGCTTCAACTCAGGTAGTCGTGATAGCCGTAATGATCAAGCGATGAAAGAGGGAAGTCAGCTTCTGGCAGCCAGCGACTATATCTCAACTCCAAATGAGGATGGAACCTACACAGCTAAAGCCAACTCTCCAACAAAAGATAATTATACTGGTAAGGATATCTATACATTTACTTCTACTGTAGCAAAGCAGGGAGATGTTTCTACTGACCGAAGGAATGGAGATATCAGCACTTTAGAAACTGTGGTTTATTCTACTCAACGTGTAGGGGAAGCGAAAGATCCTAGTAACGCAGGTAATGGAGTTAACAATATAGGACGTATGGATTATCCCTTAAGCAAGGAACAAGCAGAAGACTTGGCAGTAGAGGCGGATTTTTGGAAAAATAAAAAACGTATAGACGGTTCGACGATTTCGGGTGGTAACAATTCAAAATATCAAGCTAACGGTGGATATGAGTATCTAGCTACCCACATTTATCACTATGTCTATGAGCAAGGTCAAGACCGCGTTTATATCAATAAAATTAAGGATCGTTTTGACCTAACAGATAAAGCTAAGGCAGATGGTTGGACTATCTCAAAAGTTGAACCGACAAACTTACCAAGTGGCTTAAGTTACAATGCTGCTACTGATACGATTGAGGGCAAGATTGTTGTAAGTAATATTGCAAATGGGGTATACGATACACGAACCTATGTGACTTATACCAATACCAAAACCAAAGCAAGTGTGCGTGTATTTTATCGAAACGTCCGTGGGGGTTGGATTGGTTGGCAAGATACTACGCCACCTACTATAGGAAGTGATAATACAGTTCATAAGGGAACGGTCGGAGAAGAGATTTCACCTGTAGACATCCATTACAATGATAATTCTGGTTCCCGTATAACCACTGAAAGAGCCAATGTTTCCTATACGTTGGCTAATGGTACAGATATCTCAATTCGTACTCAATATGGTAATGGGATTTCTGGAATTTCAGGAAATATCTCAACAAGTGGGTCAACGGTAGCTACAGCTATCCCTGGTTTGACTTATAAACCAAACGTAGGGACTACTCCTATTACTGAAAATGGTAAAATTGTTGGCTATGATGGGAAAGGGCTAATTTCTGGAACACCAACAAAAGCAGGTGTTTACCATGTGACTGCCTACGCGAAAGATTATAACATAACAGATCGTGCAAGGAATTATAGCTGGAATTATGATACACAAGAAGGTCGTGGAGAATTGACCTTTGTCATCGCACCTAAGGTAACGGTAAAGAACATAGCTACTTATGATAAAACTGTACCGGTTACGATTTCAGATGGGGCAACCTATGCAGAAATTAAGACACCAGATGGCTCCAAGACTATCTTAAAAACAAATAAGGATGGCAAGTGGATTGTACAAGAGGGAACAACGAATACCGCGGTTTCTGTTAGAACTGAAGTTGGAACGGTAGGGAATGAATTTTCTCTATCAGTAAAACCTGAAGCGACGGCAACAGCTGGAGTTTCTAAGATTTCTGTATATGCTAAAACTGAAAATGTTACGGCTAATCTCATGAGAACCAAGGTGGAGTTGAACTCTGTAAACGGTACGAAGTATATAGCAGTTCTCAATCCTAAATCAGGTCGTTATGAATTAGCTGACTCTGATGCAACGGTGCGAACAGAGTTAAATGATGGCAAAGGTAATTACACAATCACCAAACGAGAAGTTTCAACCCGTGCCCAAACAGATGGCTCCATGAAGTTTGACTTGTACGAATATAAGAGAACATACAACAATGCTGGCAAAGTGACTGCTGTTAACAGTGCTGATTTAACTGAGACAGTTTATAGCAAGGATAACACAGAAAACACTGCTACAGGTAATGGTATGTACATTACTGTTCAGTATGATAAAAATAGTAATGAATGGTCAGCAAGTGATAAGTCTACAGTAAAAGCCCATAAGACTGGTGATGATACATGGAAAATTGAAACTAGTTCGGGTTATACTGGGACTGTTAAGGGAATTATGGCTGAAAATACCAGCACTTCTACAATCATCAACTCGAAACCAACTGCTGCATCAACTTCTTACGAGAGTACCTTGAATACAACTGTTAACCTAATCGACCGCCCTGCAGCTGATACTGCGGTAGTTACTAGTGCTAACGTGAGTGTCAGAGATACTGAAGATAATAAGTTAGCTACAAGTACTGCAGAGCCTGCATTCAAGGAAAGTCATAAAACAAAAGTAACAAGTATTACTGTTACAGATCCAGATGGCAACACTGTATTTGCAGAGACTACATCTGGAGATGCAGCCAACTATCCAACTGAAACATCTCTCAAACTGACAAAAGTTGGTAAATATAGTGTTACCATCAATGTCGTAGATAGTAATACAAACTTGGTTGATGGAACAACTGTAGGAGATACGACTGCTGGTACTGATCACGGAGTGAACACTTCTACAGCGACTACAACTTACACTATTACTGTTAAAGCTGGTATTGTAGGAACGCCTGCAACTACTAGCGATATTCAAGGAGCGGTTCAGAAAGGCACTCCAAGCTTCAATTTTGATGACGAAGAGAAAACTAAGATTTCTGCTACCACAAATGGTACAAAAGTTTATAGCTTAGAATCAACAAATGCTACAGATAATACAGGAGCTACTGTAGGTACTTATGCAATTAATGCGGATACGGGTGAGGTAACCTTTACTCCTAATCCAACATTTGTTGGAACTCCAAATCCAGCTAAGGTAAAATTGACCGTGACAGTAGCCGGAGTTGATCCATTAACATCTACGGCAGATTACACACCAACTGTTATTGGCGTTAGACCAGAGGGAACGAAGGCATCTTCAACAGATATTCAAGGTCAAGTTCAAACAGGTAAACCAACCTTTATCCCAGGTTCTGCAGAAGTAAATGGAGCTAGAAAAACAGTCCCATTGAAGGCAGATAGCTATAAACTTCTTGATAGTGCAGGTACAGAAGTAGCGGATGGCGCTACAACTCCAGCTTACGCTGCAGCAGATAATGGTACTGTGAAAGCTGGTGATGTGATTGGAACTTTCGGTATTGATAAGTCAACAGGTCTCGTGACCTTTACGCCAACCAATAAAGCTTATGTTGGAGCAGTAAAACCTGTCCAAGTTCTTGTTTCAGATAACAATGGTACGCAACCAGAGAACGATAAACGTGGTGAATACACACCAAACATTGTTGGTGTTACTCCAACTGCAAGTGAAGCTTCAACTACAGGCATTCAGGGAGCTGTTCAAAAATCTGAAGTGGTTCTCAATGCTAAAGATGAAAATGTAAACACCTTGAACTTTAGCAAAGGTAGTGAAATTGTAAATGGAACTGAAAAATCTGTTGATTTAAATGAAGCTACTCTGACTCTAGTAGGAGCTGATGGTGAAGGTAAAGTATCGGTAGCTGGTCAAGGAACATACTCTATCGTAAAAGAAGACGGTAAGTCTTATGTTCAATTCACCCCGGTAGCCACTTATACAGGAAATGTAACTCCAGTAACAGTGAAAATTGCTGATGCTAATGGAACTGAAGTAACAACAACCTATACTCCGAAGATTGTTGGAGTGAAACCAAGCGCAGAATCTTCTAAGACAAATGGAATTCAAGGCGAAACTCAAACTTCTAGCATCGTTTACAATCTAGTTAATAAAGATGAGAATGCTCTAAACTTCGTCAAAGGAACTGCGATTATAAATAGTGAGTCTAAATCAATCGAACTAGATAAAACATCTGTGAAGCTAGTAGGTGCAGAAAATGGAACTGTTAATGGTGACGGTAGCGTTACTGTAGCGAATCAGGGTACTTATAAGCTTGTTAAAGATGCAACTGGAGCCAATGCTGTTACCTTTACTCCTCTTGCTACATTTACTGGAAAAGCACATCCTGTAACAGTAAGTATTACTGATACCAATGGAACTGAAGCAACAACAACCTACACTCCAAGCGTCACGCCTGTTAAAGCTTCAGCTGAACCTGCAACGTCTACTGGAACTCAAGGTTCAACTCAAAGTGGTACGCCAATTTACACAGCTCCAGAAGCTGGTACGGGTGTTACCGTCACTCCAAGTTATACTTTGGATAACGATTCAACTACTAAAACTGTAGATGGTGTTGGTACTTATACAATTGATACAACTGGTAAAGTAACCTTTGTTCCCGTAGCTAGCTATGTATCAAGTGATGCCAATAAGACAAGTGTAGGAGTAAAAGTTACTTATAGATTAGAGACTGCAGATAAGTCGCAGGCAACAATCACCTCTGAAACAACCTATACTCCAACAGTAAATCCTGTAACCTCTGCAGGAAATGATGTTGCAACGACAAACATCCAAGGTCATGCCCAAAAATCAACAGATGAAGGGAAAACTCTGACTTATACTATTTCTGATACTAGTCATATCACAGCACGCACTTATGCATTGGAAGGTGCAGATAATGATGGTAAGGTAGTGGTAGAGAATGTTGGAACCTACACAGTAGACGATAAAGGTCAGGTAACCTTTGTACCAGTGCCATCTTATGTAGGAACACCGACTCCTGTGACAGTTGTTGAATCAGCGGTTTTAACTTCTGATGATAAGACTACAGCAATTATCACAACTAAGTCAATGTACACTCCAACGGTAACAGCTGTAACTCCAACAGGTGCTTCATCGGTTACTGAAGGAGCTCGTGGAACTATTCAAACATCTCCTGTAGTATTTGATACGCCAGATCAAGATAATACAACAGTGAACTTTAATAAAGGTCATGAAAAAGTTGAACTTGATAAGTCTACTCTAACATTAGTTGATAAAACTGGTAAAGAAGTGAAAGAAGTTGTAGTTCCAGGAGAAGGAACATATGTACTTAAGGATGGAGTCGTTGAATTTACACCAGAAAAAGATTTCGTAGGCAAGGCAACTCCAGTAACAGTTCAAGTGAAAGACGTCAATGGTAAAGTAGTTTCTGAAACTTATACTCCAACTGTGCGTCCTGTAACGGAGTTTAAAGACACAGATGGGAATGTTGTTTCAGGAAGTACTACAGAAGATGGCAAAGTTGATAAGAAGGACTTCCCGGGCTATAGATTTGTTGAAACTAAAGTTGATAACAAAGGTAATACAACTCATATTTATGAAAAAGTAACAACAACATTCAAGGATAAGGAAGGCAATCTTATTACTGTTGATAAAGACAACAATCCTGTGAAATCAACAGAAAAAGGAGAAATCCTAGCTAAAACGATCCCAGGTTATAAATTCGTAGAAACGAAGAAATTACCAAATGGTGATATTGAGCATATCTATGAAAAAGTAACAACAACATTCAAGGATAAGGAAGGCAATCTTATTACTGTTGATAAAGACAACAACCCTGTGAAATCAACAGAAGAAGGAGAAACCCCAGCTAAAACGATCCCAGGTTATAAATTCGTAGAGACTAAGAAACTTCCAAACGGAGATATCGAACACATCTACGAAAAAGTAACAACTTCATTCAAAGATAAAGACGGAAACGAGATTCCAAACTATCCAAGTGAGCCAGGTACAGTCGATAAGAAAGACATTCCAGAATACAGATTCGTAGAGACTAAGAAATTACCAAATGGTGATACAGAACACATCTACGAAAAAGTAAGTACCTTCTTCAAAGATAAAGAAGGCAAAGAGATTCCAAACTATCCAAGTGAGCCAGGTACAGTCGATAAGAAAGACATTCCAGAATACAGATTCGTAGAGACTAAGAAATTACCAAATGGTGATACTGAACATATCTACGAAAAAGTAAGTACCTTCTTCAAAGATAAAGAAGGCAAAGAGATTCCAAACTATCCAAGTGAGCCAGGTACAGTCGATAAGAAAGACATCCCAGGCTACCGCTTCGTAGAGACTAAGAAACTGTCAAATGGAGATACTGTTCATGTTTATGAAAAAGTAACACCACCAGCTCCAACACCTTCACCTGTTCCTCAACCAAATCCAGGTAAGCAAAATACAACTACTTGGACTGATGAGAATGGAAATCCATTGAAACCAACTGAGCCAGGTTCTAAAGAACCGGGAACAATTCCAGGTTACGAATATGTGAAGACTGTGACAGATTCAAATGGAAATATCAGACATATCTTCCGTAAAGTTGAGATGCCAACTCCAACACCGGTTGAACCGACTCAACCAGCACAACCGGTAGAGCCAGCAACTCCAGCAATACCTGAACAGCCAGCTAAACCTCAAATGCCAGCAACACCTAAATATGTTGATGGTCAAAAAGAATTGCCTAACACAGGTACAGAAGTTAACGCTAGCCTCGCAGCACTTGGACTTCTTGGAGTTTTGAGTGGATTTGGATTTCTTGCTCGCAAGAAGAAAGAAGACTAATCTTTCTAATGGGTATAATTTGTTTGCAATGAACAGATTGTCCTTAATGAGGATGGGCAAAAACTTCATTTCAGGATAAAATGAAGTAAATATTCCCACAATAAAACGCATAGTATCAAGTTTCAAGACCTGATATTATGCGTTTTTTAATTTTACAGACTTTTTTCAGTCTCACTTATTGTACAGTGAAATGAGATAAAAAATGGACAAGTTGATTGGGGGATTTAAACCAATTTCTAACAATGTTTTAGAAAACTCGGCGGACTATTCCAGATTCAATCAACTAGAATGTTAAAAGTTATTGGGCCTGTAGAGGTTCCACAATCTCGTCATTTTGAGTCTAAAAAGAGAATGGTTTCCATGCTGTGATTGCTGCTCTCTACAAACGTGAGCTTGTGCATGAGTCGAACGTTGGGGAGCTCCTCGATATGTTAGAGGATTGGGAGTTTTAAAAAATCCTTGTTTATGTTTTTTTATATGCAATTGATTTACAGTAGATAAAAAGACTGAGGGATTACTTCTCAGTCTTGGATATGTTGAAAGAGGTGGTCGAGTTGGTTTAGGTAGTCGGTGCGTGAGTTGATAATTCTCAGGATATGGACTTCTTTTTCATGAATGAGGTAAAAGAGTAGGTATTGTTTAGAGACAATCATTCTGAGAGTATTTCCTGGATAGAGGGAGTATCCGATTTTATGGTCAAAGTTAATACCGCCCTCTGGTGAGAAGGTGAGTAGGTTGGTAATTTGTTGTAGACGAGTGATGACTTTCTTGGCTATGTTTTCACTGAACTCTGTGGAGTAGTAGATGAAAATATCGTCCAAGTCTTGTCTGGCTTGTTCTGTAAAGCGTACTTTATAGTCCATACTTTGAAAAGACCTCGTCTGTGTCGTAGAGACGCTCCTCGATGATGTCTTGGTAGCCTTTATCTAGTTCTGCTTTGAGTTCGCCTAGGAAGATTTCTGCTTTGAGTTGGTCGGCTGTTTTAATTGGGAGACCTCTTTCAAGGACGATTTGTTCTACAAAGAGGTTGAGGGCATCTGAAAGGCTGATGTTTTGGCTTTCTAGGATGGTTTTTGCTTCTTCAAATAGTTGAGTATTGACGCGGAAGTTATAAACTCGGTCTCGTGTAAGTGTTGACATGGCATTTCTCCTTGTAATGATATGGTATAACACATATCTTACATAAAAAGATAGAGAAAGTCAAGGGCTGTTTTAGTAGGGAAGGGTGGAAGGGTGGTAATTTAAACTATTAAACAGAATTTTTGATTAAAAGTATTATTTTATGAGAGAAATCCTAATTTCACAATCCATAGGCAAACGCTTGCATTTTAGTTTTTATTGGACTATAATAGGTTGGTATAAAGCCTTCTGTAGTAATAAAATGTAGAAGGTGTAGAAAGTAAGGATTTAGAATATTTGTAGTTAAAAATACAATGTTGCAATTCCTTACCATAGGGAGATAGATATGGCAATGATAGAAGTGGAACATCTTCAGAAAAATTTTGTGAAGACTGTTAAGGAACCGGGCTTGAAGGGGGCATTACGTTCCTTTATTCATCCTGAAAAGCAGACCTTTGAAGCAGTCAAAGATTTGACCTTTGAGGTGCCCAAAGGGCAGATTTTAGGCTTTATCGGGGCCAATGGTGCTGGGAAGTCGACAACCATTAAAATGCTGACAGGGATTTTGAAACCGACATCTGGTTTTTGTCGGATTAATGGCAAGATTCCGCAGGACAATCGCCAAGATTATGTCAAGGATATTGGGGTTGTTTTTGGACAACGTACCCAGCTGTGGTGGGATTTGGCACTGCAAGAGACCTACACGGTCTTAAAAGAAATTTACGATGTGCCAGATTCGCTCTTTCATAAGCGCATGGATTTTTTGAATGAAGTCTTGGATTTGAAGGACTTTATCAAGGACCCCGTGCGAACTCTTTCACTGGGACAGCGCATGCGGGCGGATATTGCAGCTTCCTTGCTCCACAATCCCAAGGTACTCTTTTTAGATGAGCCGACCATTGGCTTGGACGTTTCGGTCAAGGATAACATTCGTCGGGCTATTACTCAGATCAATCAGGAGGAAGAGACGACCATTCTCCTGACTACTCACGACCTGAGCGACATTGAGCAACTTTGTGATCGGATTTTTATGATAGATAAAGGGCAGGAAATTTTTGATGGAACGGTTAGCCAGCTCAAGGAAACCTTTGGTAAGATGAAGACGCTCTCCTTTGAACTGCTACCAGGCCAAAGTCATCTCGTCTCTCACTATGAAGGCCTGCCTGATATGACCGTTGATAGACAAGGAAATACTCTCAATATTGAATTCGATAGTTCCCGCTACCAATCAGCTGATATTATCAAGCAAACCCTGTCTGATTTTGAAGTCCGTGATTTGAAGATGGTGGATACGGATATTGAGGATATTATCCGTCGCTTCTACCGAAAGGAGCTCTAGGATGGTCAAATTGTGGAGACGTTATAAACCCTTTATCAATGCAGGTGTTCAGGAGTTGATTACCTATCGAGTCAACTTTATTCTCTATCGGATTGGGGATGTCATGGGTGCTTTTGTGGCCTTTTATCTCTGGAAGGCTGTCTTTGATTCTTCGCAAGAGTCCTTGATTCAGGGCTTTAGTATGGCAGATATCACCCTCTACATCATTATGAGTTTTGTGACTAATCTTTTGACAAGATCTGATAGCTCCTTTATGATCGGGGAGGAGGTCAAGGATGGCTCCATTATCATGCGCTTATTGAGACCAGTGCATTTTGCGGCCTCTTATCTTTTCACTGAGCTTGGTTCCAAGTGGTTGATTTTTATCTCTGTTGGCCTTCCATTTTTAAGTGTCATTGTTTTGATGAAAATCTTATCTGGGCAAGATGTTGTAGAAGTGCTGGGATTAACTGTCCTTTATCTTTTTAGCTTAACGCTGGCCTATCTGATTAACTTTTTCTTTAATATCTGCTTTGGATTTTCTGCCTTTGTGTTTAAAAATCTTTGGGGATCCAATCTCCTCAAGACTTCCATAGTGGCCTTTATGTCGGGGAGTTTGATTCCCTTGGCATTCTTTCCAAAGATTGTTTCAGATATTCTGTCCTTCCTGCCTTTTTCATCCTTGATTTACACTCCGGTTATGATCATTGTTGGGAAATACGATGCCAGTCAGATGATTCAGGCGCTCGCTTTGCAGTTTTTCTGGCTCTTAGTGATGGTGGGCTTGTCTCAGTTGATTTGGAAACGAGTCCAGTCATTCATTACCATTCAGGGAGGTTAGTATGAAAAAATATCAACGCATGCATCTGATTTTTATCAGACAATATATCAAGCAAATCATGGAATACAAGGTGGATTTTGTAGTTGGTGTTCTGGGAGTTTTTTTAACTCAAGGTTTAAATCTCTTGTTTCTCAATGTCATCTTTCAACACATACCATCCCTAGAAGGTTGGACTTTTCAAGAGATTGCTTTTATCTATGGATTTTCCTTGATTCCCAAGGGGCTGGACCATCTCTTTTTTGATAATCTCTGGGCTCTGGGACAGCGTTTGGTGAGAAAAGGGGAGTTTGACAAGTATCTGACTCGTCCTATCAATCCTCTCTTTCACATCCTAGTTGAGACCTTTCAGATTGATGCCTTGGGCGAACTTTTGGTTGGTGGAATTTTATTGGGAACAACCATGAGCAGCATTGCTTGGACTCTTCCAAAATTCCTGCTTTTCCTAGTTTGTATTCCTTTTGCGACCTTGATTTATACTTCTCTTAAAATCGCGACAGCTAGTATCGCTTTTTGGACCAAACAGTCAGGCGCCATGATTTACATCTTCTATATGTTCAATGATTTTGCCAAGTACCCGATTTCGATTTACAATTCTCTTCTTCGGTGGTTAATCAGTTTTATTGTACCTTTTGCCTTTACGGCCTACTATCCTGCCAGCTATTTCTTGCAGGACAAGGGTGTAATCTTTAACATCGGAGGTTTGATGTTGATTTCCCTCGCTTTCTTTGCTATTTCCTTGAAACTATGGGACAGGGGCTTGGATTCTTACGAAAGTGCTGGGTCCTAAGATGAAGAAACTCAAAGCCTTGTCTCAAGACAGGCTTTTTCTAATAGAGATGAAAATTCCTTGACATCTATTCTCAGAGTGCTATACTGTAAGTGTAATAGCCGATTTAGCTCAGTTGGTAGAGCAAGGCACTCGTAAAGCCTAGGTCACAGGTTCGATCCCTGCAATCGGCAAAGTGAAGAAGTCTCATCAGGCTTCTTTTTCTTTTTAAAGAAAATCAGACCACTTAGACTGATATAGAGACCAGATAGGCAAAAGAACTTGTTCTTGAGAAACTCCTCTGCTATAATGATTGTTGTAAGGGACGTGAGTATTCATACTCTTCGAAAATCTCTTCAAACAAAGTCAGCTTCACCTTGCCGTTTATATGTGACTGACTTCGTCAGTCTTATCTGCAACCTCAAAACAGTGTTTTGAGCAGCCTACGGCTAGTTTCCTAGTTTGCTTTTTGATTTTCATTGAGTATTAGTTGCTAGAGCAAGGCACTCGTAAAGCCTAGGTCACAGGTGAACATATGACTGAAGATTTGAAAAAATAGATATGTATAAATAACCGTTAAGCCTTATTCTTAGCGGTTATTTATATTGTTTAATAGCGCTGATATTTCATCAATGATGTTTGACTTTGTGATTTTGGTAGTGGTTCAATTTGATTGCTACTATTTTTGATGGTATGAATGTGCTTATAATGTATCCCCGTTAAGTACGAAACTTTTGCATCATTTATTAACATGCGTTAAAAATAAAATTAACCAGCCTTAATTTTTCTTGACTTAAATTTTTTAAATGATATACTATTTTTATGGAGAGCTAACAATTATATATAAATGTACTACTCTATTTCCTAGATAATACTTAGTAAAACTTTTTATAACAAAGGCTAGCAAAGTTAAAGTTTTCTATCTATTGGAAGTTAAATAAATATGTAAGGAATTAAAATGAAAAAAAGTACAGTATTGTCATTAACCACAGCTGCAGTTATTTTAGCAGCCTATGCCCCTAATGAGGTAGTCTTAGCAGACACATCTAGCTCTGAAGATGCTTTAACTATCTCTGATACAGAAAAAGTAGTAGTAGATAAGGAAGCAGAAAATAAAGAAAAACATGAAAATATTCATAATGATATAGAAACTTCCAAGGATACTGAAGAGAAGAAAACAACGGTTATTGAGGAAAAAGAAGTTGTTAGTAAAGAATCTGTGATAGATAACAAAACTAGCAATGAAGAAGCAACAATCAAAGAAGATTCCAATCAATCCAAAGAAGATAAAGCGGACTCGTCTGCAAGTAAAGACCCAGAAAGTCCCAAAAAAGAGGATAAACTTGTCTATATTGCTGAATTTAAAGATAAAGAATCTGGAGAAAAAGCAATCAAGGAATTATCCAATCTTAAGGATACAAACGTTTTATATACCTATAATACGATTTTTAATGGTGTTTCAATAGAAACAACTCCAGATAATCTGGATAAAATTAAACTAATAGAAGGTATTTCATCGGTTGAACGGTCACAAAAACTCCAACCCATGATGAATCATGCCCGAAAGGAAATTGGAGTTGAGGAGGCTATCGATTACCTAAAGGCCATTAATGCTCAATTTGGGAAAAACTTTGATGGTAGAGGTATGGTCATTTCAAATATCGATACCGGGACAGATTATAGGCATAAGGCCATGAGGATTGATGATGATGCTAAAGACTCAATGAGATTTAAAAAAGAAGACTTAAAAGGTACTGATAAAAATTTCTGGTTGAGTGATAAGATTCCTCATGCTTTCAATTATTATAATGGTGGTAAAATAACTGTAGAAAAAGCTGATGATGGAAGTGATTATTTTGATCCACATGGAATGCATATTGCAGGGATTCTTGCGGGAAATGATACTGAAAAAGACATCAAGAACTTTAATGGAATAGATGGAATTGCTCCTAATGCACAGATATTCTCTTATAAAATGTACTCTGACGCAGGATCTGGCTTCGCAGGAGATGAAACAATGTTTCATGCTATTGAAGATTCGATCAAACACAATGTCGATGTTGTTTCGGTATCATCTGGCTTTACAGGAACAGGTCTTGTAGGTGAGAAATATTGGCAAGCTATTAGAGCATTAAGAAAAGCAGGCATTCCAATGGTTGTAGCTACGGGTAACTATGCGACTTCTGCTTCAAGTTCTTCTTGGGATTTAGTGGCAAATAATCATCTGAAAATGACCGACACTGGAAATGTAACGCGAACAGCAGCACATGAAGATGCGATAGCGGTTGCATCTGCTAAAAATCAAACAGTTGAGTTTGATAAAGTTAAGATTGGAGGAAAAAGTTTTAAATACAGAAATATAGGAGCCTTTTTCGATAAGAATAAAATCACAACAAATGAAGATGGTTCAAAAGCTCCTGATAAATTGAAATTTGTATATATAGGCAAAGGCCAAGACCAAGAGTTGATAGGTTTGGATCTTAAGGGCAAAATTGCAGTAATGGATAGAATTTATACAAAGGATTTAAAAAATGCTTTTAAAAAAGCTACGGATAAGGGCGCACGCGCCATTATGGTTGTAAATACTGTCAATTACTACAATAGAGATAATTGGACAGAGCTTCCAGCTATGGGATATGAAGCGGATGAAGGGACTAAAAGTCAAGTATTTTCAATTTCAGGAGATGATGGTGTAAAGTTATGGAACATGATTAATCCTGATAAAAAAACTGAGGTTAAAAGAAATAGTAAGGAAGATTTCAAAGATAAATTGGAGCAATACTATCCAATTGATATGGCAAGCTATAATTCTAATAAACCGAATGTAGGTGACGAAAAAGAGATTGACTTTAAGTTTGCACCTGACACAGACAAAGAATTGTATAAAGAAGATGTCATCGTTCCAGCAGGATCCACATCTTGGGGACCAAGAATAGATTTACTTTTAAAACCCGATGTTTCAGCACCTGGTAAAAACATTAAATCTACTCTCAATGTCATTAATGGGAAATCAACTTATGGCTATATGTCAGGAACTAGTATGGCAACTCCAATCGTAGCAGCTTCTACTGTTTTGATTAGACCGAAGTTAAAGGAAATGCTTGAAAGACCTGTATTGAAAAATCTTGAGGGAGATGACAAAATAGATCTTACAAGTCTTACAAAAATTGCTCTACAAAATACTGCGCGACCGATGATGGATGCAACGTCTTGGAAAGAAAAAAGTCAATACTTTGCATCACCTAGACAACAGGGAGCAGGGCTAATTAATGTGGCCAATGCTTTGAGAAATGAAGTTGTAGCGACTTTCAAAAACAAGGATTCTAAAGGTTTGGTAAACTCTTATGGTTCTATTTCTCTTAAAGAAATAAAAGGAGAAGAAAAATATTTTACAATTAAGCTTCACAATACATCAAACAGACCTTTGACTTTTAAAGTTTCAGCATCAGCGATAACTACAGATGCTCTAACTGACAGACTAAAACTGGATGAAACATACAAAGATGAAAAATCTCCAGATGGTAAGCAAATTGTTCCAGAAATCCACCCAGAAAAAATCAAAGGAGCAAATATCACATTTGAGCATGATACTTTCACTATAGGCGCAAATTCTAGCTTTGATTTGAATGCGGTTATAAATGTTGGAGAGGCTAAAGACAAAAATAAATTTGTAGAATCATTTATTCATTTTGAGTCAGTAGAAGAAATGGAAGCTCTAAACTCTAACGGGAAGAAAATAAACTTCCAACCTTCTTTATCAATGCCTCTAATGGGATTTGCTGGGAATTGGAACCACGAACCAATCCTTGATAAATGGGCTTGGGAAGAAGGATCAAAATCAAAAACAATGGGAGGTTATGATGATGATGGTAAACCGAAAATTCCAGGAACCTTAAATAAGGGAATTGGTGGAGAACATGGTATAGATAAATTTAATCCAGCAGGAGTTATACAAAATAGAAAAGATAAAAATAGAACATCCCTAGATCAAAATCCAGAATTATTTGCTTTCAATAACGAAGGGCTAAATGCATCATCAAGTGGTTCTAATATTGCTAACATTTATCCTTTAGATTCAAATGGAAATCCTCAAAAGGCTCAACTTGAAAGAGGATTAACACCTTCTCCACTTGTATTAAGAAGTGCAGAAGAAGGATTAATTTCAATAGTAAATACAAATAAAGAGGGAGAAAATCAAAGAGACTTAAAAGTCATTTCGAGAGAACACTTTATTAAAGGAATTTTAAACTCTAAAAGCAATGATGCAAAGGGAATCAAATCATCTAAACTAAAAGTTTGGGGTGACTTGAAGTGGGATGGACTCATCTATAATCCTAGAGGTAGAGAAGAAAATGCACCAGAAAGTAAGGATAATCAAGATCCTGCTACTAAGATAAGAGGTCAATTTGAACCGATTGCGGAAGGTCAATATTTCTATAAATTTAAATATAGATTAACTAAAGATTATCCATGGCAGGTTTCCTATATTCCTGTAAAAATTGATAACACAGCCCCTAAGATTGTTTCGGTTGATTTTTCAAATCCTGAAAAAATTAAGCTGATCACAAAGGATACTTATCACAAGGTAAAAGACCAATACAAGAATGAAACCCTATTTGCGAGAGATCAAAAAGAACATCCTGAAAAATTTGACGAGATTGCAAACGAAGTTTGGTATGCTGGCGCCGCTCTTGTTAATGAAGATGGAGAGGTTGAGAAAAATCTTGAAGTAACTTATGCAGGTGAGGGTCAAGGAAGAAACAGAAAACTTGACAAAGACGGAAATACTATTTATGAAATTAATGGTGCAGGAGATTTAAGAGGAAAAATCATTGAAGTCATTGCATTAGATGGCTCTAGTAATTTCACAAAGATTCATAGAATTAAATTTGCTGATCATGCTGATGAAAAGGGGATGATTTCTTATTACCTAGTAGATCCTGACAAAGATGCTTCTAAATATGAAAAACTTGGTGAAATTTCTGAAGATAAACTCAAAAATGCAAAGAGCTCAGAGGAAAATACCAATAATAATCAAGCTAAGGATGAAGATTCAAAACCAGATGAAGAAAGTTCAGTTGAGGGAGAAGCTAGCCTTGAAATAAATAAAACTATTTCAACAATTAGAAACTTTGAAAATAAAGACCTAAAGAAACTCATTAAAAAGAAATATAGGGAAGAAGAGGACTTTGTAAATGGTGGTACAAGAACAGTAGAACTTGATTATCGATATGACGATAAAGGAAATATAGCTGCCTATGACGATGGTAGCGCCTTAGAATATGAAACTGAAAAACTTGACGAAATCAAATCAAAAATTTATGGTGTTCTAAGCCCGTCTAAAGATGGACACTTTGAAATTCTTGGAAAGATACGTAATGTGTCTAAAAATGCCAAGGTATATTATGGAAATACCTATAAATATATAGAAATCAAAGCGACCAAGTATGATTCCAATTCAAAAACGATGACATTTGATTTATACGCTAATATTAATGATATTGTGGATGGATTAGCTTTTGCAGGAGATATGAGATTCTTTGTTACAGATGATGGTCAGAGAAAAGCTGAAACGAAGATTAGAATGCCTGAAAAAAATAGGGAAACTAAAACAGAATATCCCTATGCATCAAGTTATGGGAATGTAATCGAATTAGGAGAAGGAGATCTTTCAAAGAACAAACCAAACAATTTAACTGAAATGGAATCTGGTAAAATCTATTCTGATTCAGAAAAACAACAATATCTATTAAAGGATAATATCATTCTGAGAAAAGGCTATGCACTAAAAGTGACTACCTATAATCCTGGAAAAACGGATATGTTAGAAGGAAATGGAGTCTATAGCAAGGAAGATATAGCAAAAATACAAAATTCCAATCCTAATCTAAGAGCCCTTTCAGAAAAAATAATTTATTCTGACAGTAGAAATGTTGAAGATGGAAGAAGTACTCAAGCTGTATTAATGTCGGCTTTGGACGGCTTTAACATTGTAAGGTTTCAAGTGTTTAGATTTAAAATGAACGATAAAGGGGAGGCAATCGATAAAGATGGAAATCTTGTGACAGATTCCTCTAAACTTGTATTATTTGGTAAAGATGATAAAGAGTATCATGGGGAGGAATATTCTAATGTAGAAGCTATAAAAGAAGATGGCTCCATGTTATTTATTGATACCAAACCAGTAAACCTTTCAATGGATAAGAACTACTTTAATCCATCTAAATCTAATAAAATTTATGTACGAAATCCAGAATTTTATTTAAGAGGTAAGATTTCTGATAAGGGTGGTTTTAACTGGGAATTGAGAGTTAATGAATCGGTTGTAGATAATTATTTAATCTACGGAGATTTACACATTGATAACACTAGAGATTTTAACGTTAAGCTTAATGTTAAAGACGGTGACATCATGGACTGGGGAATGAAAGACTATAAAGCAAACGGATTTCCAGATAAGGTAACAGATATGGATGGAAATGTTTATCTTCAAACTGGCTATAGCGATTTGAATGCGAAAGCAGTTGGAGTCCACTATCAGTTTTTATATGATAATGTTAAACCCGAAGTAAACATTGATCCTAAGGGAAATACTAGTATCGAATATGCTGATGGAAAATCTGTAGTCTTTAATATCAATGATAAAAGAGATAATGGATTCAATGGTGAGATTCAAGACAAACATATTTATGTAAATGGAAAAGAATACACATCATTTGATGATATTAAACAACTAACAGATAAGACACTAAACATTAAGATTCTTGTAAAAGATTTTGCAAGAAATACAACTGTAAAAGAATTCATTTTAAACAAAGATACGGGAGAGGTAAGAGAACTAAAACCTCATACGGTAACTGTGACCATGCAAAATGGAAAAGAAATGAGTTCTAAGATAGTGTCGGAAGAAGATTTCATTTTACCTGTCTATGAGGGTGAATTAGAAAAAGGATATCAATTTGATGGCTGGGAAATTTCTGGTTTCGAAGGGAAAAAAGATGCTGGCTATGTTCTTAATTTATCAAAAGATACCTTTATAAAACCTGTATTCAAGAAAATAGAGGAGAAAAAGGAGGAAGAAAATAAACCTACTTTTGATGTATCCAAAAAGAAAAATAAGGTGCAAGTAAATCATAATCAATTAGATGAAAGTCACAGAAAAGAGGATTTACAAAGGGAAAATCATCCCCATAAATCTGATTCAACTGAAGGTGTCAAAGCTACAGTTCCTGTACAAGTAAATCATAATCAATTAGATGAAAGTCACAGAAAAGAGGATTTCCAAAGAGAAAATCATTCACACAAATCTGATTCAACTGAGGGTGTCACAGCTACAGTTCCTGTACAAGTAAATTATAGTCAATTAGATGAAAGTCAAAGATCTGATTTAACTAAGGATGTCAAAGCTACAGTTCCTGGTAGAAATGATAAAAACTTTGAAAATAAGACTGAAGTTTATCCTAATGAACCAGAGAACATAGCCAATAAAGACACCAATATCGATAGCAAATTAACTACTAACAATCTTAATAAGTCACCAAAAACCGGAACAGTTAGCGGAGTCTTTACATTATTCGTTGCTGGAATACTGTTTACCGTAGGCACATTTCTTGGATTAAAGAAAAAAGATTAAGATGAAGACAAAAGCTATAGATGAAAAAATGGTTTATGTACTGAGATAGTGTGATGATGAAACAGTTTTGTGAAAATAGCCATTTATAACTCAATTATTTAGTTTACTTTACTATTGATACTCTTTTTTGGATCTATTAATAGACTTAGTTTCGATAACTAATGAATTGATTGAAAGGGTTAGTATTGACAATATTGGTCATATTGATTAGAAAATAGAGTCTATCAAAATTTAAAGGCTAATAGAGGTGATGAGACAATTTCAAGGAATTAAGTAGCGTTTGGTTGCTTAATTCCTTTTTATTTGGAAGGAAGTTTTTCACCTATTTCCTTATTTTACGGCTATTATTGAGCCACTTAGACCGAGATTGAGACCAGATAGGCAAACGAACTTGTTCTTGAAATTGACCTCTGTTATAATGATTTTTGTAAGGAACAGGAGGCGTCACTATCAGATAACTCAAGTTCCTAAAAAAGAAATCGGAGATAAAGAAATGAAAAAATTATTGGGGATTGTATTTTTAGTAGCAGCAGCGACAGTAGTGTATTTTGGTTCTGTTGGATGGCCAAGTTTGGATGTCAACCTATGGTCCCTGATTCCGGTAGGCCTGTTCCTCTTTTTCACTCTAGAGAATCTTTTGAAAAAAGACTACAAGGATAGTCTGATGTGTTTGATTATTGCCTTTATCATCGCCAATGCAATTTTGGACCTGTTACCAATTTCAAGTGGCTTGGTGATTGGAGCAGGTGTGCTGGCTTGTGTAGGTATTGGTTACCTCTTTCCTGATAAAGAAAATAGGAATTGATGAAAAAATAGATAAAGAAAAAAACACTTCAATCACTGTATTTCAGCTTGATTGAGGTGTTTTCAATTTCATTTTTTTATTTCTGGGTCATCAATTCAACAATCATCTCGATATACATGACAAGGGTTAATAAGAATCCTGCACGCCAGAAGAATTTTATGAATTTAGGATAGTAAAAGCTACGTTTTTTCAAAAGAAAGAAAAAAACGAGAATAATAGCTAGGACTGAGAGGGCTAGGCCCAGTCTAGGGAGAAAATTATGGGTAAAGGTTTTAGCTGTGATCAGGTAATATTCAAATACCAAGACTGGAAAAGCCAAATCCGCAAAATTTCGTCCTAGTTTTTTTAATCTAAAAAGTTTGGTTAGGATAATGCAGACTACTAAAGTCAGTATCAATAATAAAATAGATGCTAATTTCATTAAAATCATACCCATATTGTATCATAAAAAATCGCTATTGGAAATGGGAAACAGAGGAATTTATAGGAAAGTCAGGCTTTTGAGATTGTGGGTGATTTTTGTTATAATGAAAGTTATGAAATCTTATAATACCTTGAATGATTATTATCGAAAACTTTTTGGAGAAAAGACTTTTAAAGTCCCTATTGATGCGGGATTTGACTGTCCCAATCGTGATGGAACTGTGGCTCATGGGGGCTGTACTTTTTGTACGGTTTCTGGTTCTGGAGATGCTATCGTAGCACCGGATGCCCCTATCCGTGAGCAATTTTATAAGGAAATTGACTTTATGCACCGCAAGTGGCCAGATGTTCAGAAGTATCTAGTTTATTTTCAGAATTTTACCAACACCCATGAAAAGGTGGAAGTCATCCGAGAGCGCTATGAGCAGGCTATCAATGAGCCAGGTGTAGTAGGAATCAATATTGGAACACGGCCAGACTGTTTACCAGACGAAACCATCGAATATTTGGCTGAATTATCGGAGCGCATGCATGTGACGGTTGAATTGGGTTTGCAGACTACTTATGAAGCAACCTCTGACCTGATTAACCGTGCCCATTCCTATGAATTGTACGTAGAAACGGTCAAGCGTTTGAGAAAGTATCCTAAGATTGAGATTGTTTCTCATTTGATCAATGGTTTGCCTGGTGAAACACATGAGATGATGGTTGAAAATGTACGCCGCTGTGTTACGGATAACGATATTCAAGGAATTAAACTGCATTTGCTCCATCTTATGACAAATACTCGTATGCAACGGGATTACCATGAGGGACGCTTACAACTGATGAGTCAGGACGAGTATGTCAAAGTCATCTGTGACCAACTGGAAATCATTCCCAAGCATATCGTCATCCATCGAATCACGGGAGATGCACCTAGAGATATGCTGATTGGTCCTATGTGGAGCCTCAATAAGTGGGAAGTGCTAAATGCTATTGAAACTGAAATGCGACGTCGCGGAAGCGTTCAAGGATGTAAGGCTGTAAAACAGGAGTTTGAAAATGAAAAGATCACTTGAAATGGCACATGATTTTTTGGCTGAGGTTGTAACTCAGGACGATATCGTAGTGGATGCGACCATGGGAAATGGTCATGACACGCTTTTTTTAGCCAAACTAGCCAAGAAAGTCTATGCCTTTGATATTCAGGAGCAAGCCTTGGAAAAGACCCAAGAGCGTTTGGACCAGGCTGGAATGACAAATGCCCAGTTAATCTTGCAAGGCCATGAGACACTGGACCAGTTTGTGACAGAAGCCAAGGCAGGGATTTTTAATCTGGGTTATCTGCCGTCGGCTGATAAGTCCGTCATTACCCAACCTCAGACAACTATTGAAGCCTTAGAAAAGTTGTGTCACTTTCTTGTCAAAGGTGGACGGATTGCCATTATGATCTACTATGGTCATGAAGGAGGCGACCTCGAGAGGGATGCTGTCTTGGATTTTGTTAGCCAGTTGAACCAACAAGAGTATACAGTTGCCATTTACCGAACCCTGAACCAAGTTAATAACCCGCCATTTTTAGTTATGATTGAAAAATTAGAGAGATATAGACATGGATAAACAATACCTACGTGAAAAGCTGGATACTATGCGCCAGAAATTTGTGGAGTCAACCCACCACGAACGTGCGGTTGGTGTGCTAGACCAAGCGCATATGAGCAAAAAAATGCTTAAAATCAAGAAAAAATTAGTTGCTCTTGAAATGGAACGGTGCCAGAGAAAAATTGAGCACAAGGATTGTTCCAAGATTGACCAAAAAATCAAAGAGCAGAAGGAGATTTTTGAATCTTGTTGTAAAAAAGATTAAGGAGGACGTGCGTGGAATTACTGATTTACCTCATCCTATTTTTACTGGTCTTGATTGTCTCAAGTACAACCAATAAGCTCCTGCCCTTTTTGCCTCTACCTTTGGTGCAAATTCTTTTGGGAATTGTGATTGGTCTCTTTTTACCCAATACCGACTTTCACCTCAATACAGAGTTGTTTTTGGCACTGGTTATTGGGCCCTTGCTTTTTCGAGAGTCGGAAGAAGCGGACATTACAGCTATTTTAAAACACTGGCGAATCATTGTTTACCTCATATTTCCAGTGATTTTCATCTCGACCCTGAGTTTGGGTGGCTTGGCCCATCTTCTTTGGCTCAGTCTTCCCTTGGCGGCTTGCTTGGCTGTTGGTGCAGCCCTTGGCCCTACGGATTTGGTGGCCTTTGCCTCTCTTTCGGAGCGGTTTAGCTTTCCTAAGCGCGTGTCCAATATTCTTAAGGGTGAAGGACTCTTGAATGATGCATCTGGTTTGGTTGCCTTTCAGGTGGCCTTGACAGCCTGGACAACTGGAGCCTTTTCCCTTGGACAAGCGGGTAGTTCGCTCATCTTTTCAATCCTAGGCGGTTTTTTGATTGGATTTTTAACAGCCATGACCAACCGTTTCCTCCATAGTTTCTTACTTAGTGTGAGAGCAACGGATATTGCTAGTGAGCTCCTTCTGGAATTGAGTTTGCCCTTGGTAACCTTCTTCCTGGCAGAAGAAGTCCATGTTTCAGGGATTATTGCCGTTGTAGTTGCAGGGATTTTAAAAGCAAGCCGTTTTAAGAAAATTACGCTCCTTGAAGCCCAAGTGGATACGGTGACCGAGACGGTCTGGCATACAGTGAACTTTATGCTCAACGGTTCTGTCTTTGTGATTTTAGGGATGGAGCTGGAAATGATAGCAGAACCTATCTTGACCAATCCAATCTATAATCCCTTACTTTTATTGGTATCTCTTATAGCCCTTACCTTTGTCCTCTTTGCCATTCGTTTTGTCATGATTTATGGCTATTATGCCTATAGGACTCGACGTCTTAAGAAAAAGCTAAATAAATATATGAAGGACATGCTTCTTTTGACCTTCTCAGGTGTAAAGGGAACGGTGTCGATTGCTACGATTCTTCTGATACCAAGTAATCTAGAGCAGGAGTATCCTCTCTTGCTTTTCCTTGTCGCAGGTGTGACGCTGATAAGCTTTTTAACAGGTCTCTTGGTCTTGCCTCATCTTTCTGATGAACAGGAAGAAAGCAAGGACTATCTCATGCACATCGCCATTTTGAATGAAGTAACGCTAGAGTTGGAAAAAGAGTTGGAAGATACCAGAAATAAGCTCCCTCTCTATGCAGCTATTGACAATTACCATGGACGTATTGAAAATCTCATCCTGAGTCAAGAAAATAAGGGGGCTCAAGAAGACTGGGAGGCCTTAAAACTTCTCATCCTCAGTATTGAAAGTGATGGTTTAGAACAGGCTTACGAAGAGGGTAAGATGAGTGAGCGTGCCTATCGAGTTTACCAACGTTATTTGAAAAACATGGAACAAAGTATCAATCGTAAGTTTGCGTCACGATTGACCTATTATTTCCTTGTTTCCTTGCGGATTTTACGTTTTCTCCTTCATGAAGTTTTTACCTTAGGTAAGACCTTACGCAGTTGGAAAAATGAAGAATCACAGAAACTCAGAGCCCTTGACTATGACCAAATTGCAGAGCTCTATCTAGAAAATACAGAGATGATTATCGAAAGTTTGGAGAACCTAAAAGGGGTTTATAAGAGTTCTTTAATCAGCTTTATGCAGGATTCTCGTCTCCGAGAAACAGCTATCATCACCAGTGGTGCCTTTGTCGAACGGGTTATCAATCGCGTCAAGCCCAACAATATCGATGAAATGCTGAGAGGCTATTACCTGGAGCGTAAGTTGATTTTCGAATATGAAGAGAAACGATTGATTACGACCAAGTATGCCAAGAAATTGCGACAAAATGTGAATAACTTAGAGAACTATTCTCTAAAGGAAGCTGCCAATACCCTGCCTTATGATATGGTGGAATTGGTAAGAAGAAATTAGTTAATACTCTTCGAAAATCTCTTCAAACCACGTCAGCTCTATCTGCAACCTCAAAACAGTGTTTTGAGCAACCTGCGGCTAGCTTCCTAGTTTGCTCTTTGATTTTCATTGAGTATAAGATTGTAAGTGAAGGAGTGAGACATGAAGAAGTGGTGGAAAGAGCTGATAGACAGGCCTTTAGTAAAAGCTTTTTTGCATTATTATCAAGCATCAGATAGTGAATTGACTAGTGTCGCAGTAGCCTACTATTGGTTGATTTCGATTTTTCCCCTGCTTTTGGTGGTGGTCAATACCCTCCCATATTTTCAGATTCCAGTTTCTAATTTTTTAAAGGTTGTCAATGAATTTTTGCCGGAAAGCATGTATGATGTGGTCGCAAAGATTATTACAGAAGTGCTGACCCAACCGTCAACAGGCTTATTGAGTTTTGCGGTTTTGTCAGCCCTCTGGACCTTTTCAAAATCCATGAATTTCCTACAGAAAGCCTTTAATAAAGCTTATGGCGTCGAAAAGAGTCGTGGACTTATTTCCCATCAGATGGTAAGTCTCCTAGTCAGTTTTGGTTTGCAGCTCCTCTTTGCTTTTGCCTTGTTTTTGAGCTTATTTGGGCAGATGATTTTGGATTTACTTGCTCATTATTGGACAAAAGATGGCATTATCTATCAGGCTTTACAAGGTTTGGCAGGTCCTCTGACTTACGCTCTCCTCTTTGCTATCTTGGTCATGCTTTATTATTTTCTTCCCAATCTATCTGACAGGAAAATTAGCTATACCCTACCAGGCAGTGCCTTTGTCCTCTTAGTGATTTTAGGTTTACTAACTCTGTTCTCTAGTTATCTCAATTACTATGTCCATCATTTGGTGGATGTCCGAATTTTAGGTTCCGTTCTTCTTGTTGTTATGATGTTTTGGTTTATCTTGATTGCTAAAATTGTTATCCTAGGCGCGGTGATCAATGCCAGTATACAGAGTTTGAAAGATCCGAGCTTTAGAAAAGACTAACTATTTATCTATTACAAAAACGCATAGTATCGAGGCTTTATAGAACCTTGATACTATGCGCTTTTGTGCTTTGGTAGTTTTTGTATAGTTTTTGTCTAAGATTTCTAAATCATCTGATTAAATTCCTATTTTTCCCTATCATTGTCCCTGTTTTTTCGAAAATGGAAGGAGTATAATAAACCTATCAATAAAATGATAGGAGGAACTTTATGGGTCATATTTTCTTTTTTCTAAGTGTCTTTTTGGCAGGGATTCTATCCTTCTTTTCTCCTTGTATCTTACCCTTGTTACCAGTTTATGCAGGGGTGTTACTAGATGATAAGGATGGTGCTCAGACTTCTAGTGGCAAATTTTCCATCTCAGTTACTAGTTTATTGCGAACGCTGGCCTTTATAGCGGGGATTTCCTTTATCTTTATTTTGTTGGGCTATGGAGCTGGTTTTTTAGGCGATTTGCTTTATGCTTCTTGGTTCCAATATGTGACGGGTGCGGTTATCATTCTCTTAGGCTTGCACCAGATGGAGATTCTACACTTTAAGGGGCTTTATAAGGAAAAGAGGTTACAACTCCAAAGACAGGGGCAACATGGTAAGGGCTATAGTCAGGCATTTTTGCTGGGTTTGACCTTTAGTTTTGCTTGGACACCTTGTGTGGGGCCGGTTCTGGGGTCTGTTTTAGCCTTGGCGGCTTCAGGTGGCTCAGGTGCTTGGCAGGGAGCTGGTCTCATGTTGGTGTATACGCTGGGTTTGGCGCTACCATTTTTGGTTCTAGCTCTGGCCTCTAGCTATGTTTTGAAACATTTCCGAAAACTCCATCCTTATCTCGGAATCCTCAAAAAAGTGGGTGGGTTTCTCATTATCCTGATGGGAATCTTGGTTCTGTTTGGAAATGCTTCAATTTTAAGTCAATTATTTGAATAAAAATGGAAAGGAATATCAGTATGAAAAAATGGCAAACATGTGTTCTTGGAGCAGGTTCGCTCCTTTGTTTGACGGCTTGTTCAGGCAAGTCCATGACCAGTGAACACCAAATGAAAGATGAGATGAAGATGGAGCAGACAGCTAGTAAAACAAGCACGGCTAAAGGGAAAGAGGTGGCTGATTTTGAGCTAACTGGAGTAGATGGCAAGACCTACCGCTTGTCTGATTATAAGGGAAAGAAAGTCTATCTTAAATTCTGGGCTTCTTGGTGTTCCATCTGTTTAGCTAGCCTTCCAGATACGGACGAAATCGCTAAAGAAGCTGGATATGACTATGTTGTCTTGACAGTAGTGTCACCAGGACACAAGGGAGAGCAATCTGAAGCGGACTTTAAGAATTGGTATAAGGGCTTGGATTATAAAAATTTCCCAGTCCTAGTTGACCCATCAGGCAAACTTTTGGAAAGTTATGGTGTCCGTTCTTACCCAACTCAAGCCTTTATAGACAAGGAAGGAAAGCTGGTCAAAACGCAACCAGGTTTTATGGATAAGGATATGATTTTAAAAACATTGAAAGAAATGGGGTAGGGAAAGGTCATGAATGATAAAGTAAAATTGTTTGTCTTGGCAGGAATCTTTTTCCTAGCCATAACCGGTTTCTATTTTCTATTGATGCGAAATGCAGGGCAGACAGATGCCTCGCAAATTGAGAAAGCGGCAGTTAGCCAAGGAGGAAAAACAGTGAAAAAAACAGAAATTAGTAAAGACGCAGACTTGCACGAAATTTATCTAGCTGGAGGTTGTTTCTGGGGAGTGGAGGAATATTTCTCACGTGTTCCTGGAGTGACAGATGCCGTTTCAGGTTATGCAAATGGTAGAGGGGAAACAACCAAGTACGAATTGATTAACCAAACAGGTCATGCGGAGACTGTTCATGTTACCTATGATGCTAATCAAATTTCTCTCAAGGAAATCCTGCTTCATTATTTCCGCATTATCAATCCAACCAGCAAAAATAAACAAGGAAATGATGTGGGAACCCAGTACCGTACTGGTGTTTATTACACAGATGACAAGGATTTAGAGGTGATTAATCAAGTCTTTGATGAGGTGGCTAAGAATTATGACCAACCTCTGGCAGTTGAAAAGGAGCCCTTGAAGAATTTCGTGGTGGCCGAGGATTATCACCAAGACTATCTCAAGAAAAATCCAAATGGCTACTGCCATATCAATGTCAATCAGGCGGCCTACCCCGTCATTGATGCCAGCAAATATCCCAAACCAAGTGATGAAGAATTGAAAAAGACTCTGTCACCTGAGGAGTATGCAGTTACCCAGAAAAATCAAACAGAACGGGCTTTCTCAAACCGCTACTGGGATAAATTTGAATCTGGTATCTATGTGGATGTGGCAACTGGCGAACCTCTCTTTTCATCAAAGGACAAGTTTGAGTCTGGTTGCGGATGGCCTAGTTTCACCCAACCAATCAGTCCAGATGTTGCTACTTACAAAGAAGATAAGTCCTACAATATGACACGCATGGAAGTGCGGAGCCGAGTTGGAGATTCTCACCTTGGCCATGTCTTTACGGACGGACCACAGGACAAGGGTGGCTTGCGCTACTGTATCAATAGTCTTTCCATTCGCTTTATTCCCAAAGACCAAATGGAAGAAAAAGGCTATGCTTATTTACTAGATTATGTCGATTAATACTCTTCGAAAATCGCTTTAAACCACGTCAGAATCGGCTTACAGTGGGTAGGGTTGAGACTGGGCAAAACTCAATTTGAGGAGAAAGTGAAGCAAATTTTCTAACAATAAAACACATAATATCAAGTATTTTTAACACCTGATACTATGCGTTTTCTACTTTAACAGACTTTTTGCCCAGTCTCTCTATCCACAACCTCAAAGCTGTACTTTGAGCAACTTGCGGCTAGCTTCCTAGTTTACTTTTTGATTTTCATTGAGTATAAGAAGTCTTTCCTAAGCAGTTAGAGGAGAATTTTGCTATACTGATACTAGTAAGTGACAAAGGAGAGAAGCATGACCTACACAATCTTAATCGTAGAAGATGAATATCTGGTAAGACAAGGCTTGACCAAGTTGGTCAATGTAGCAGCCTACGATATGGAAATCATCGGTCAGGCTGAAAATGGAAGGCAGGCTTGGGAGCTAATTCAAAAGCAGGTGCCAGACATTATTTTAACCGATATCAATATGCCTCAGCTAAATGGCATCCAGTTGGCCAGTCTAGTCCGAGAAACCTATCCTCAGGTTCATCTAGTTTTTTTGACTGGCTACGATGATTTTGATTATGCCTTGTCTGCTGTCAAACTCGGTGTGGATGACTACCTGCTTAAGCCCTTTTCTCGTCAGGATATTGAGGAAATGTTGGGGAAAATCAAGCAAAAGTTGGACAAGGAAGAGAAAGAAGAGCAGTTACAAGATTTATTGACCGATAAGTTTGAAGGAAATATGGCCCAGAAAATCCAGTCTCATCTGGCTGATAGCCAGTTTAGTTTAAAGTCTTTAGCCAGTGACTTGGACTTTAGTCCGACCTATCTGAGTTCTTTGATTAAGAAAGAGTTGGGCCTGCCTTTTCAGGATTATCTGGTGAGAGAACGTGTCAAACAAGCCAAGCTCTTGCTTCTGACCACAGATTTAAAGATTTATGAGATAGCCGAAAAGGTTGGTTTTGAAGATATGAACTATTTTACCCAACGTTTTAAACAGATTGCAGGAGTGACACCTCGTCAGTTTAAGAAGGGGGAAGGTCGATGAAGCGTTCTTCTCTCCTAGTCAGAATGGTTATTTCCATCTTTCTGGTCTTTCTCATTCTCCTAGCTCTGGTCGGGACTTTCTATTATCAATCTAGTTCATCAGCCATTGAAGCTACCATTGAGGGCAATAGCCAGACGACTATCAGCCAAACTAGCCACTTTATCCAGTCTTATATCAAAAAATTAGAAACCACCTCGACTAGTTTGACCCAGCAGACAGATGTTCTGGCCTATGCTGAGAATCCCAGTCAAGACAAGATCAAGGGAATTCGAGATCTGTTTTTGACCATCTTAAAGGCAGATCAGGACTTGAAAACTGTTGTGCTGGTGACCAAATCCGGTCAGGTCATTTCTACAGATGATAGTGTGCAAATGAAAACTTCCTCAGATATGATGGCTGAGGATTGGTACCAAAAGGCCATTCATCAGGGAGCCATGCCCGTTTTGACTCCAGCTCGTAAATCAGATAGTCAGTGGGTCATTTCTGTCACTCAAGAACTTGTTGATGCAAAGGGAGCCAATCTGGGTGTACTTCGTTTGGATATTTCTTATGAAACTCTGGAAGCATATCTCAACCAGCTACAGTTGGGTCAGCAGGGATTTGCTTTTATCATCAATGAAAATCATGAATTTGTTTATCATCCTAAACATACAGTCTATAGCTCATCTAGCGAAATGGAGGCCATGAAACCCTATATTGAGACAGGGCAGGGCTATACTCCAGATCACAAATCCTACGTCAGTCAGGAAAGGATTGCTGGAACTGATTGGACGGTGCTTGGTGTGTCTTCGTTGGAGAAGTTAGACCAGGTTCGGAATCAACTCTTGTGGACCTTGCTTGGGGCTAGTATCACATCTCTTCTTGTCTGTCTCTGCTTGGTGTGGCTTAGTCTTAAACGCTGGATTGCTCCTTTGAAGGATTTGAGAGAAACCATGCTGGAAATTGCTTCTGGTAATCAGAATCTTCGTGCCAGGGAAACTGGTGCCTATGAACTGAGAGAAGTGTCTCGTCAGTTTAATGCCATGTTGGATCAGGTTGATCAGCTGATGGCGGATATTCGCAGGCAGGAAGAAACGACCCGTCAGTACCAACTTCAAGCCCTATCAAGTCAGATTAACCCACATTTCCTCTATAACACCTTGGACACCATCATCTGGATGGCTGAATTTCAGGATAGTCAGCGTGTGGTTCAGGTGACCAAGTCCTTGGCAACCTATTTCCGCTTGGCACTCAATCAAGGCAAGGATTTGATTTGCCTGTCTGATGAAATCAATCATGTCCGCCAGTACCTCTTTATCCAGAAACAACGCTATGGAGATAAGCTGGAATACGAGATTGAGGAAAATCCTGCCTTTGATAACCTAGTCTTGCCCAAGTTGGTGTTACAACCTCTGGTGGAAAATGCTCTGTACCATGGCATCAAGGAGAAGGAAGGTCAGGGACATATTAGAGTTTCTGTCCAGAAGCAGGATACAGGATTGGTCATCCGTATTGAGGATGATGGCGTTGGCTTCCAAACTGCTGGCGATAGTAGTCAGAGTAACCTCAAACGTGGGGGAGTTGGTCTTCAAAATGTCGATCAGCGACTCAAACTTCATTTTGAAGAAGATTACCATATGAAGATTGATTCTGCCCCCTCAAAAGGAACGAAAGTTGAAATATACATAAATGGAATAGAAACTAGCTAACTCCCAGTCAATTCTGGGAGTTTTATGCGTAATTGGGCAAGCTTTCTAGGTTGTCTATCTTGCTAAAAACAAGAAAAAACGGTATGATAGAAGAGTGACAAAAGAGGTGACAGAGATGAACGAGACACAGATTCAAAGAGAAACACGTCAGGTATTAGAAGATGTTTTAGAAAAGGCCAATTTGAAGCAGGGGGCCCTTTTTGTTTTAGGTCTATCTTCTAGTGAGGTGATAGGTGGTCAGATTGGGAAAGAATCCAGTCAAGAGATTGGTGAGCTGATAGTGGAGACTATCTTGGGTATTCTAGGTAGTAGAGGTATCCATTTAGCCGTTCAAGGTTGTGAACATGTCAATCGAGCCCTCGTTGTTGAACATCAAGTGGCAGAGCAGTTTGGTCTGGAAATCGTCAGTGTCCTTCCAACTCTTCATGCAGGAGGTTCAGGTCAGTTGGCAGCCTTCAAGTTTATGCAGGATCCAGTTGAGGTTGAATTTATCAAGGCTCATGCTGGATTGGATATCGGAGACACTGCAATTGGCATGCATGTCAAGCATGTTCAGGTTCCGATTCGCCCTCTTTTGAGAGAGATTGGTCATGCCCATGTAACGGCGCTGGCTAGTCGTCCAAAATTAATCGGAGGTGCGCGTGCGCACTATCCGCAAGATTCTATCAGAAAGTCGTGAGAATGAATAAAGGAGATGAAAGTGTTTAAAAAAGACCGTTTTTCAATTCGTAAGATTAAGGGAGTTGTAGGTTCTGTATTTCTTGGAAGCCTTTTGATGGCTCCTTCTGTAGTGGACGCAGCTACCTATCACTATGTAGATAAAGAGGTTATTTCACAAGAAGCTAAAGATTTAATCCAGACAGGAAAGCCTGATGGGAATGAAGTTGTATATGGTTTGGTGTACCAAAAAGACCAGCTGCCACAAACAGGGACAGAAGCATCTGTTTTGACAGCTTTTGGTTTGCTGACTGTTGGGAGCTTACTTGTAATCTACAAGAGAAAGAAAATTGCCAGCGTCTTTCTAGTTGGAGCTATGGGATTGGTAGTCCTTCCTAGTGCAGGAGCTGTAGACCCAGTTGCGACCCTAGCACCGGCTAGTCGAGAGGGTGTTGTTGAAATGGAGGGCTATCGCTATGTTGGTTATCTATCAGGTGACATCCTCAAAACGCTTGGCTTGGACACTGTTTTAGAAGAAGCCTCAGCTAAACCTGGAGAGGTGACTGTAGTCGAAGTTGAGAATCCCCAAGTAACAAGTAGTCAAGCACAACCTAGGGTAGAAACCCAAGCAGGAGTAGAGGAAGTTTCAGTAGAAGAAGCTCCTAAAATAGAAGAAGATCCAAAGGAAGAACCAAAATCGGAAGTAAAACCTACTGACGACCCCCTCCCTAAAGGAAAAGATGAAAAAGAAGATTCAGCAGAACCAGCTCCAGTTGAAGAAGTAAGTGGAGTAGTTGAGTCAAAAACAGATGAACAAGCACCAGTCAAACCGGAAAGTCAACCATCAGACAAACCAGCTGAGGAATCAAAAGTTGCAACTCCAGTAGAACAACCAAAAGTCCCAGAACAACCTGAGCAACCAAGGATACCAAAAGATTCATCACAACAAGAAGATCCTAAAGAGGATAAGGTATCGGAAGAGACACCGAAACAAGAAGATGCACAGCCAGCAGTAGTAGAATCAAAAGAGGAGGCTGCTAATCAACCTGTTGAAGAACCAAAAGTGGAAACGCCTGCTGTAGAAAAACAAACGGAACCAAAAGTTGAACAAGCAGGTGAACCAGTCGCGCCAAGTGAAGACGAAAAGGCACCAGTCTCTCCAGAAAAGCAACCAGAAGCTCCTGAAGAAGAGAAGACTGCGGAAGAAACACCGAAACAAGAAGAAGTATCTCCAGAGACTAAGGTTGAAGAAACTGTAGAACCAACAGAGGAGACCAAAACAGCTAAAGGTACGCAAGAAGAAGGCAAAGAAGGTCAAGCACCAGTACAAGAAGTAAACCCAGAATATAAAGTAACAACAGGTACAGTTGAGAAGTCTACCGAAAGTGAATTAGATTTCACAACAGAAGTAGTTCCGGATGACACAAAATATGTAGATGAAGAAGTTGTTGAACGTGAAGGGGCTAAAGGAGTTCAAGTTACCAAAACAACTTACGAAACAGTGGAAGGTGTAGAGACAGATAAAGTTCTTTCTACCAGTACGGAAGTGAAAATGCCTGCCGTTTCTAAAGTCGTTAAAAAAGGAACAAAACCAGTTGAAGGAACAACAGTTGAAACAAGAGAAGAAGCCATTCCTTTTGCTACAAAAACAGAAGATGATGACACTTTAAAACGTGGAACAACTACAGTTGCTCAAGAAGGTGTAAACGGTAAGAAACAAATTACTGAAACGTATAAAACAATTCGCGGAGAAAAAACAAACGAAGCTCCAACAGTAGAAGAAAAAGTTATCTTACAACCTCAAGATAAAATTATTAAGAATGGTACAAAAGGGTTAGAAAAACCTACTTTACAATGGGCTAATACTGAAAAAGATGTCTTGAAGAAGAGTGCGACAGCTAGTTATACATTGACAAAACCAGCTGGAGTAGAAATCAAATCAATCAAATTAGCATTAAAAGATAAAGATGGACAACTTGTTAAAGAAGTAACGGTAGAAGAAAATAAATTAAACGCTACTTTAGATAAATTGAAATATTATCAAGGTTACACCCTATCTACTACAATGGTTTATGATCGTGGAGAAGGCGAAGAAACTGAGAAATTAGAAGATAAACAAATTCAGTTAGACCTTAAAAAAGTTGAAATCAAAAACATCAAAGAAACTAGCTTGATGAGTGTGGATGATGCTGGTGTTGAAACAGATAAGAGCTTACTTACTGAAAAACCGACAGACGTTGCACCACTTTACTTACGTGTAACAACTCACGACAACAAAGTGGCAAGACTTGCAGTAAGTTCTGTTGAAGAAGTTGTTGTAGATGGAAAAACATTGTACAAAGTAGTAGCAAAAGCTCCAGACTTAGTTCAACGTAGATCTGATGATACACTGAGTGAAGAATATGTTCATTATTTTGAAAAACAATTACCAAAAGTAAATAATGTATACTACAACTTCAATGAACTTGTAAAAGATATGCAAGCTAACCCTACTGGAGAGTTCAAACTGGGTGCAGATCTTAATGCAGCCAATGTTAAAGGTAATGGTAAATCTTACGTAACATCCGTATTTAAAGGTAAGTTATCAAGTGTTGATGGTGGACGTTATTCAATCCATAATATAAGTCGTCCATTATTTGGAAACATTCAAGGTGGTCATATTCATGATATAAATCTTGCTAATGTGAATATTAACATGCCGGGAGAAAATCAAATTGCACCCATTGCTAATGTCATTAAAGGTGGAACTACTATTGAAAATGTTAAAGTTACAGGTGATGTAGTTGGTCGTGACTGGGTATCTGGATTTATTGATAAGATTGATAGTGGCGGTACATTGAGAAATGTAGCTTTTATTGGGAATGTGACCTCTATTGGTACAGGTAGTTCGTTCTTGACTGGTATTGTTGGTGAAAACTGGAAGGGGCTGGTAGAGCAGGCTTATGTAGATGCCAATATTCGAGGGAAGAAAGCTAAGGCTGCAGGTATAGCTTACTGGTCGCAAAATGGAGGCGATAACTATGCTGTAGGTAGAGAGGGAGCTATTAAAAAATCTGTTGTTAAAGGTACAATAGTTGTGGAAGAACCAATTGAAGTTGGCGGTGCTGTTGGAAGTCTTAACATGCATGGTTCGATTGAAGATTCTGTTTCAATGATGAAAGTTGAAACCGGAGAAATATTTTATGGTTCACATGATATCAGTGCCGATCCTTATTGGACTGGTAACAATGTTAATAGAAACTACGTTGTAAAAGATGTAAGTAAGGGTACTTCATCATACAAGCATTCTAAAGAATTGCATCGTATTAAGCCTATAACACAAGAGGAAGCTGATAAGAAAATTAAAGAATTGGCTATCACAGCAGATAAATATGCAATTACAGAGCCAATTGTAAATAAACTCAACGCTCTCACAACACGGGATAATGAGTATAAGACAACGCAAGATTACAAAGTTGAACGTGAACAAGCCTATCGCAACATTGAAAAACTTCAACCGTTCTATAATAAAGAGTGGATTGTAAACCAAGGGAATAAGTTAACAGATGAGTCCAATCTTGTTAAGAAAACCGTTCTGTCTGTAACGGGTATGAAATCAGGGCAATTTGTTACTGATTTATCAAGTGTGGATAAAATCATGATTCACTATGACGATGGAACCAAAGAAGAATTTGGGGTATCTGCGGTTTCGGACTCTAGGGTAAAACAAGTCAAAGAATATAATGTAGATGATTTAGGTGTAGTTTACACTCCTAATATGGTTGATAAGAACAGAGATTCTTTGATTACGAAAGTTAAAGAGAAGTTGAGTTCTGTTGCTTTAGACTCTGCTGAGGTTAAAGCTATTACAAATAACCCTGCATCTCTATACCTAGAAGAAAGTTTCGCTGAGGTTAGAGAGACGTTAGATAAGTTAGTGAAGTCCTTGTTAGAAAATGAAGATCATCAACTGAACAGTGATGAAGTGGCTGAGAAGGCGCTTCTCAAGAAAGTTGAAGATAATAAAGCTAAGATTATATTAGCCTTGACTTATCTAAATCGTTATTATGGTATCGACTATGATGGCTTGAACTTTAAGCATTTGATGATGTTTAAACCAGACTTTTATGGTAAAACACCAAGTATTTTAGATTTCTTGATTCGTATAGGTTCAGCAGAAAAGAATTTAAAAGGAGATAGAAGTTTAGAAGCTTATCGTGAAGTTATTGGTGGTACTATTGGAAAAGGGGAATTAAATGGCTTGTTAGGTTATAACATGCGTTTATTCACTAAGTACACCGACTTAAATGACTGGTTTATTCATGCTGCAAAGAACGTTTATGTTTCTGAGCCCGAAACGACTACAGAGGATTTCAAAGATAAGCGCCATCGTATTTATGATGGTTTGAATAATGATGTTCATAGTCGTATGATTTTACCATTGCTTAACTTGAAGAAAGCTCATATCTTTGTAATATCTACTTACAATACGATAGCTTTTAGTTCATTTGAGAAATATGGTAAGAATACAGAAGAAGAGCGTAATGCCTATAAAGCGGAGATTGATAAAGTAGCCAAAGCGCAACAACGTTACTTAGACTTTTGGTCTCGTTTAGCTTTACCAAAGGTTCGGAATCAATTATTGAAGAGTCAAAATTCTGTACCAACTCCAGTTTGGGATAACCAAGCCTATGCTGGTTTAGGTGGAGCGAATCGTATGGGTTATGGTGATGGTGGTAAGGTTGTTACACCAGTCCGTGAGTTATTCGGCCCGACTGATCGTTGGCACCAAATTAATTGGAATATGGGTGCTATGGCGAAGATTTATGAGCGTCCTTGGAAAGATGATCAAGTTTACTTCATGGTAACAAATATGATGGAACCATTCGGTATTTCAGCTTTCACTCATGAAACTACACACGTAAATGACCGTATGGCTTATTACGGTGGGGATTGGCATCGTGAAGGTACGGATTTAGAAGCCTTTGCTCAAGGTATGTTGCAAACTCCTGATAAATCAACTCCGAATAGTGAATATGGTGCTCTCGGTATCAATATGGCTTATAAGCGTAAAAATGATGGTGAACAGTTATACAATTATGACCCGGATAAGTTAGATAGTCGAGAGAAGATTGATAGTTACATGAAGAACTACAATGAGTCTATGATGATGCTTGATTACTTAGAAGCTGATGCCGTTATTAAACAGAAGTTAACTGATAATTCTAAGTGGTTCAAGAAGATGGATAAAGAGTGGCGCACTAATGCGGATAGAAACCGTTTAATTGGAGAACCACATCAGTGGGATAAATTACGTGACTTGACAGAAGAAGAGAAAAGATTGGCAATTGATAGTATTGACAAGTTGGTAGAGAATAATTTTGTAACTCTTCATGGTATGCCGGGTAACGGTCGTTACCGCACAGAAGGATTTGATAGTGCTTATCAGACAGTGAACATGATGGCAGGTGTCTTTGGAGGAAATACGAGTCGAAGTACCGTAGGTTCTATTTCCTTTAAACATAATACTTTCCGTATGTGGGGGTATTATGGTTATGAAAATGGCTTCATTCCTTATGTTTCTAATAAGTTAAAAGGAGCTGCAAATAAAGAGAATGAAGGGCTTTTAGGTGATGATTTCATTATCAAGAAAGTTTCTAAGAATCAATTCCAAAATCTCGAAGAGTGGAAGAAGCATTGGTATCATGAAGTTTATGATAAAGCACAAAAAGGCTTTGTTGAGATTGAGGTAGACGGAGTGAAAATTTCAACGTATGCTCAGTTACAATCCTTATTTGAAGAAGCTGTTAGCAAAGATCTTGCAGGTATGGATGATAAGAACATTAAGAATCATTACCAATATACAGAGAATCTCAAGTGGAAAATATACAAACAACTCCTTAAAAACACAGACGGTTTCTCTGGTGATCTATTTACTGCACCACAAGCATAGGGATGAATAAAATCGTAAAAAGGTAGATCAGCTTTGTCTGTATCTGCCTTTTTATGCTATACTTAAGGTATGCATAGAAAAACAGTGATTGATTTTAGGGCTTTGGGGGAGAGATACACCTTTACCCAGCCTATTAAAGAGTTAAAAACCAGAGATTTAGCAGAAGTGGCAGACTTGTTGTCACAAGTGGAAAGCTACCAAGAGCAGGGTTACTATGTGGTGGGCTATGTCAGCTACGAGGCTGCACCTGCTTTTGAGGAGAAATTAGCAGTTCATAAGGCACCTTTACTGGACGAGTATTTGCTTTACTTTACTGTTCACGATAGGGTGGAGACCTCCCCTATTCCTCTGACTTATGATGAGGTTGATTTGCCTTCAAATTGGCAGGAAGTAACGTCAGCAGTAGACTATGAAAAGGCTATTGCCCAGATTCACCATCATTTGCGGCAGGGAGATACCTATCAGGTCAACTACACCGTCCAACTAAAACAAGATTTAAGTGCCAATCCTTTTGCCATCTACAATCGTATGGTGGTAGAGCAGGAGGCGGGCTACAATGCCTATGTGGAACATGACGAGATGGCAGTGATTTCCATGAGCCCAGAGCTCTTTTTTGAGCAAAATGGCCGCGAGTTGACAACGCGACCAATGAAGGGAACGACTCAGCGTGGCATGACTGACCAAGAAGATTTGGGGCAGGCTAGTTGGCTGGAGCAGGATCCCAAAAATCGCTCTGAAAATATGATGATTGTGGACCTCTTGCGCAATGATATGAACCGTATCTCTGAAGTGGGGAGCGAGCACGTGGAGCGTCTGTGTCAGGTAGAGCAGTATTCAACTGTGTGGCAGATGACTTCGACTATCAAGAGTCAGTTGCGAGAGGATGTTGACCTTGTTGAAATCTTCCGTTCTCTATTTCCTTGCGGTTCCATAACGGGAGCTCCGAAAATTGCGACTATGGAGATTATCAAGGACCTAGAGCCGCAACCGCGTGGAGTTTACTGCGGAACGATTGGTTTCTTGCTTCCAAATGGACGACGGATTTTTAATGTGGCCATTCGGACGATTCAACTGTATCAAGGGAAAGCCATCTATGGAGTTGGCGGAGGCATTACATGGGATAGCACTTGGGAATCTGAGTATCGAGAGGTTCATCAAAAGGCAGCTGTTCTCTATCGTAAACAAGCTCGTTTCAAACTGATTACTACAGGGAAAATCAGCCAGAAGTGCTTGCTGTTTGAGAATCAACATATAGAAAGGCTGAGAAAAGCTAGTCGGTATTTTGCCTTTCCATTTGATTCAGAAAACTTGAAACAAAAGATAGAGGAAGAGTGTCAGGATTGTGAAGTTAATCAAGATTACCGCTTGCGAATTTCTCTCAGCAAATCTGGAGAGATAGAAGTCAATCGTCAAGTATTAACCCCTCTTAGTACAAGCTTTTGTCAGGCCCAAGTCTGCCTTCAAGAAGCTGCTTTGAATCAATCCTTTACCTACTTTAAAACGACTCACCGACCGCATTTGAGTTTAGGAGAACAAGAAATTATTTACCATAATGTAGCTGGAGAGCTATTGGAAACCTCAATCGGAAATTTGGTTCTGAAAATCGCTGGAAAACTCTACACACCGCCTATCCGACTGGGAATCTTGCCAGGAATTTACCGTCAGTATTTACTAGAAACAGGACAGGTAGAAGAGAAAGTCTTGACCTTGGCAGACTTAGCCCAAGCAGAAGCTATTTACGGCTGTAATGCAGTGAGAGGCTTGTATGAATTAAACCTAGAGGAGAATTAGATGAAACTGATATTTTTACACGGTTTAGGGCAGTCAGCAGAGTCTTGGAAAGAAGTTCGGAATCTACTGACAGATTATCCTTCTGAGGCTATCGAGTTATTTCCTTCTGGAATTAGCAGCTATCAAAAAGCCAAGGAGCTTATTACCTTAAATCAAACGGTAAAATGGCACAAGGTGAGTGGGTTTATGATTCTTCTTACCAAGCCTGGTATTACTTGAAATCAGATGGTTCATACGCTCGCAATGCATGGCAAGGAAATTACTATTTGAAATCAGATGGTAAAATGGCTAAGAATGAGCGAGTTGATGGAGGCCGCTACTATGTAGATGCCTCAGGTCTCTGGAAACCATAAATCAGATAAAATTCAGAAAGTTAATGCAAACCTTTGCATAAACGATTAGTTTTTGTTATACTAATACTGTAAGCATTTTCAATTAATTCATAATAAAAAAGGAGAATATGATGAGTCAAAAGATTATTGGAATTGACCTTGGTGGAACATCTATCAAGTTCGCAATTTTAACTCAAGAGGGAGAAATCCAAGAAAAATGGTCTATCAAGACCAACATTTTGGATGAGGGAAGTCATATCGTAGATGATATGATTGAGTCTATTCAACATCGTTTGGCCTTGCTTGGATTGGCAGCAGCGGACTTCCAAGGAATTGGAATGGGGTCACCAGGTGTGGTTGACCGTGAAAACGGGACTGTTATTGGTGCCTACAATTTGAACTGGAAAACCCTTCAACCAATTAAAGAGAAAATTGAAAAAGCCTTGGGCATTCCATTTTTCATCGATAATGATGCCAACGTGGCAGCTCTTGGTGAGCGCTGGATGGGGGCTGGTGATAACCAACCAGATGTTGTCTTTATGACACTTGGTACTGGTGTTGGTGGTGGTATCGTCGCAGAAGGCAAATTGCTTCACGGTGTTGCTGGTGCAGCAGGTGAGCTTGGCCACATCACTGTTGACTTTGACCAACCAATCGCATGTACTTGCGGTAAGAAAGGCTGCCTTGAGACAGTCGCTTCAGCAACAGGGATTGTCAACTTGACTCGTCGTTATGCCGATGAATACGAAGGCGATGCAGCCTTGAAACGCTTGATTGATAATGGAGAAGAAGTGACTGCTAAGACTGTCTTTGACCTTGCAAAAGAAGGAGACGACCTTGCTTTAATCGTTTACCGTAACTTCTCACGTTACTTAGGAATTGCTTGTGCTAACATCGGTTCAATCCTAAACCCATCAACAATTGTTATCGGTGGTGGTGTGTCAGCTGCAGGAGAATTCCTTCTACAAGGTGTTCAAAAAGTTTACGATGAAAATAGTTTCCCACAAGTACGCACATCCACTAAATTAGCTCTTGCAACTCTAGGAAATGACGCTGGAGTTATCGGGGCAGCATCACTTGTATTGCAATAAGATAAAAAAGGAGAAAATTGCTTTCCAGAAGCGAGTGATTTTCCTCCTTTCTTTTTTTATGCTATACTAGTTAGGACAATGAATGAGGTGAGACGAAATGACAAAAGCAGATACGATTTTTAAAGAAAATATTGAACGAATCCTTAAAGACGGTGTATTTTCTGAGCAGGCTCGTCCCAAGTACAAGGATGGAACCGTGGCTAACTCCAAGTACATAACCGGTGCCTTTGCCGAGTATGATTTGGCTAAGGGCGAATTTCCCATCACGACTTTGCGTCCCATTGCTATCAAATCAGCTATCAAGGAAGTGCTATGGATCTACCAAGACCAGTCCAACAGCCTAGAAGTGCTTAATGATAAGTACAATGTCCACTACTGGAATGACTGGGAAGTGGGAGATACAGGTACTATTGGAGAGCGATATGGTGCTGTTGTTAAGAAACACGACATTATCAACAAGCTTCTCAAACAGTTGGAAGCTAACCCTTGGAACCGTCGAAACATTATCTCCCTTTGGGATTACCAAGCTTTTGAGGAGACAGAGGGCCTCCTTCCATGCGCCTTTCAGACCATGTTTGATGTCCGCCGTGTAGATGGGGAAATCTATCTGGATGCGACCTTGACCCAGCGTTCTAACGATATGCTGGTGGCCCACCACATCAACGCTATGCAGTATGTGGCTCTTCAAATGATGATTGCCAAGCATTTTGGCTGGAAGGTTGGGAAGTTCTTCTATTTTATCAACAACCTTCATATCTATGATAATCAATTTGAACAAGCTCAGGAATTGCTCCGTCGTGAGCCGTCAAACTGCCAACCACGCTTGGTTTTAAATGTTCCTGATGGGACTAGTTTCTTTGATATAAAAGCAGAAGATTTTGAGTTGGTGGATTATGACCCTGTCAAGCCACAGTTGAAGTTTGATCTAGCTATTTAATACTCTTCGAAAATCTCTTCAAACCACGTCAGCGTCGCTTCATCTACAACCTCAAAACCATGTTTTGAGCTGACTTCGTCAGTTCTATCCACAACCTCAAAACAGTGCTTTGAGCTGGCTTCGTCAGTCTTATCTACAACCTCAAAGCAGTGCTTTGAGCAACCTGCGGCTAGCTTCCTAGTTTGCTCTTTGATTTTCATTGAGTATAAAAGAATAGAAAAAAGAAGTTGAGAATAATCCCAACTTCTTTTATTTCTTAACGTGATACACGACGGCGAGCTGCTTTTTTACGGTTTTCTTCGATGAAAGCTGCTTTTTGCTCTTCTGGTTCGATTACTTTCTTTTTAAATGCGTATACTGCACCTGCAACGGCAGCGACAGTTCCTGCGACACCTGTTACAAGACCTTTAGCGAATCCTTTAGCCATGAGTCTTCCTCCTTTATATTCTCAATCAGCCAGCCTCCTCAAGAGGTCACATTTTTCTGACTGACCTTTTTGTGTTATAATAATAGTAACGAAAAAATGGGAATTTTTCAAGGAAAAAAGATGAAAACAAAAATAATTGTGATTGTTGGACCGACTGCAGTTGGAAAAACAGCCCTTGCCATTGAAGTTGCAAAGCGTTTTAATGGCGAAGTGGTTAGTGGAGATAGCCAGCAAGTCTATCGAGAACTTGATATTGGGACGGCCAAGGCTAGTCCAGAAGAGCAGGCAGCTGTTCCTCATCATTTAATCGATGTTAGAGAGGTAACCGAGTCTTACTCGGCTTTTGATTTTGTTTCAGAAGCTAAGATGGCTATTGAGGATATTCACAGCCGTGGCAAGCTAGCCATTATAGCCGGTGGGACTGGGCTTTATATCCAGAGCTTGCTAGAAGGTTATCACCTGGGTGGGGAGACTCCTCATGAGGAGATTTTGGACTATCGAGCTAGTTTGGAGCCATATTCAGATGAGGAATTAGCTCATCTGGTGGCGCAAGCAGGCCTTGAAATTCCCCAGTTTAATCGTCGTCGTGCTATGCGTGCCTTGGAAATTGCCCATTTTGGTCAGGATTTGGAAAATCAAGAGACCTTGTATGAACCATTGATTATCTGCTTGGATGATGAACGCAGTCAATTATATGAACGAATCAATCATCGAGTGGATTTGATGTTTGAGGCTGGGCTTTTGGATGAGGCCAAGTGGCTCTTTGACCATTATCCAGATGTGCAGGCTGCTAAGGGAATTGGCTATAAGGAACTCTTTCCATATTTCCGCGGAGAGCAGACCTTGGAGGAAGCTAGTGAGAGTCTCAAACAGGCGACCCGTCGTTTTGCCAAGCGTCAGTTGACCTGGTTCCGTAATCGCATGCAGGTCACCTTTTATCAGATTGGAGAAGCTGGTGTGCAAGACCGCATTTTAAGCCAGATAGAGGAGTTTTTAGATGATTGAAACGGAGAAAAAAGAGGAACGGGTTCTGCTGATTGGTGTAGAATTGCAGGGAATGGACAATTTTGATCTCTCCATGGAAGAATTGGCCAGTTTAGCGAAAACGGCAGGGGCAGTCGTTGTAGATAGCTACAAACAAAAACGTGAAAAGTATGACTCCAAGACCTTCGTCGGCTCTGGTAAGTTGGAAGAGATTGCGCTTATGGTGGATGCAGAAGGAATCACCACTGTCATTGTCAACAACCGTCTGACCCCAAGGCAAAATGTCAATCTGGAGGAAGTTCTGGGTGTTAAGGTCATTGACCGTATGCAGTTGATTTTGGATATCTTTGCCATGCGAGCTCGAAGCCATGAAGGGAAGCTCCAAGTCCACCTAGCACAACTCAAATACCTCTTGCCTCGCTTGGTTGGTCAGGGGATTATGCTCAGTCGTCAGGCAGGGGGAATTGGTTCCCGTGGACCTGGTGAAAGCCAGCTGGAGCTGAATCGTCGTAGCGTTCGCAATCAAATCACGGATATCGAGCGCCAGCTCAAGGTGGTTGAGAAAAATCGGGCGACTGTCAGAGAAAAACGTCTGGAGTCTAGCACCTTTAAGATTGGTTTGATTGGTTATACCAATGCTGGGAAGTCAACTATCATGAACACCTTGACCAGTAAGACTCAGTATGAAGCAGACGAGCTCTTTGCGACTCTAGATGCGACGACTAAGAGTATCCATCTGGGAGGCAATCTCCAAGTAACTTTGACTGATACCGTTGGCTTTATCCAAGATTTGCCGACAGAGTTGGTATCCAGTTTCAAGTCGACCTTGGAAGAAAGCAAGCATGTGGACCTTCTAGTTCATGTTATCGATGCCAGCAATCCTTACCACGAAGAGCATGAAAAAACAGTTCTTTCTATCATGAAAGACTTGGATATGGAGGATATTCCTCGCCTGACACTTTATAATAAAGCGGATTTGGTGGAGGATTTTACGCCGACCCAAACGCCTTATGCCCTCATTTCTGCCAAATCTGAGGATAGTCGTGAGAACTTGCAATCTCTATTTTTAGAGAAAATCAAGGATGTTTTTGAAGTCTTTACCCTGCGAGTGCCTTTTTCAAAGTCCTACAAGATTCATGATTTAGAAAGTGTTGCGATTCTGGAAGAACGTGATTATCAGGATGACGGTGAAGTGATTAGAGGCTACATTTCTGAGAAAAACAAATGGAGGTTAGAGGAATTTTATGACTGATATTAAAACGTTGGCTCTAAAATATGGGGGCTATACAAGTCTGGACAAGGTCTATCTGGATCAGCTTCTAGCTGGCAAGACAGAGCAGGAGCAGTTGGCACTTATCACACCTCCGCCCAGTGTAGTCAATGCCTACTTTGCAGAGCTATACCAGAAAAAGAGTCCGGAGGCTGCGACTGATTATTTTGCAGAAGTCAGTCAGGAACTGAATCTCTACAATGCTGAGCCAAGTTTCACCCTAGAAAATAAGCCTTTTATTCGTCTTAATCTGTCTGGTAAATCCTTTGGTTTTTGCTATGAGAGTGAGGGGCTGGGGCGGATTTTCTCTGAGAATGAAGAGAAAATTTCAGATGACTTACTCTTTGAAATTGCGCAAATTTTTCCCCATCAACTAGTCTTTGAAGAGTCTGGTAAGATTTATATGAAGGCTGTCGGGGACGAGGAAGTTGTGAACGTGGAGAGTCTCACGGCTTTGACTGATTTAGAAAGCTTGGCTGATGGTCGTAAGCGTCTCAAAGGCTACAGCCAAGAGGATTTACTGCAAGAAGCTGCTGCTTTTTCTGGCAAGCGCTATTTCCGATCGGAAAACCGCACAGCCATGTTATATATTGATTAATTAGAAAGTATCGAATGGATATTCAATTTTTAGGAACGGGGGCTGGTCAGCCCTCTAAAGCCCGCAACGTTTCAAGTCTCGCCCTGAAACTCTTGGACGAGATTAACGAAGTTTGGCTCTTTGACTGTGGAGAGGGAACGCAAAATCGCATTCTGGAAACCACAATTCGACCACGTAAGGTCAGCAAAATCTTTATCACTCACCTGCATGGAGACCACATTTTTGGCTTGCCAGGATTCCTTTCTAGCCGTGCTTTTCAAGCTAATGAAGAGCAGACAGATTTGGAAATCTATGGGCCGCAAGGGATCAAGTCATTTGTCTTAACCAGCCTTCGTGTGTCAGGTTCTCGCCTGCCTTACCGTATTCATTTTCATGAGTTTGACCAAGATTCTCTAGGTAAAATCCTTGAGACCGATAAATTCACGGTGTATGCAGAGGAGTTGGATCATACTATATTCTGTGTTGGCTATCGTGTCATTCAAAAGGACTTGGAAGGAACGCTAGATGCTGAAAAACTCAAGGCGGCAGGTGTCCCATTTGGCCCACTTTTTGGGAAAATCAAAAACGGTCAGGACGTTGTTCTCGAAGACGGTACTGAAATCAAGGCAGCTGACTATATCTCAGCTCCCCGTCCAGGTAAAATTATCACTATTTTAGGAGACACTCGAAAAACGGATGCCAGTGTGCGTCTGGCTGTTAATGCCGATGTCCTTGTCCATGAGTCCACTTATGGCAAGGGTGATGAAAAAATTGCTCGTAACCATGGCCACTCAACCAACATGCAGGCAGCGGAGGTAGCAGTAGAAGCAGGTGCTAAACGACTCTTGCTCAACCATATCAGTGCCCGTTTCCTCTCAAAAGATATCAGCAAACTCAAGAAAGATGCTGCTAGTGTCTTTGAAAACGTCCATGTGGTCAAGGATTTGGAAGAAGTGGAAATCTAAAAGCTTGAGAAAGGAACAGTATGCCTACTATTCTCATTACCGGAGCTAGCGGTGGCCTAGCCCAAGAAATAGTCAAACTCCTGCCAGAAGACCAGCTCATCTTACTTGGTAGAAATAAGGAAAAATTAGCCCAACTCTACGGAAATCATCCACAAGCAGAATTGCTTGAAATAGACATTACCGATGACTCAGCCTTAGAATCTCTGGTAGCAGACCTCTATCTCCGCTATGGCAAGATTGATGTCTTGATAAACAACGCTGGTTACGGGATTTTTGAGGAATTCGACCAGATTTCTGACCAAGATATTCACCAGATGTTTGAGGTCAATACCTTTGCCCTGATGAATCTGTCTCGTCGCCTTGCGGCTCGAATGAAGGAAAGTCGAAAAGGCCATATTATCAATATCGTCAGCATGGCAGGTTTAATCGCTACTGGCAAGTCTAGTCTTTACTCAGCGACCAAGTTTGCCGCTATTGGTTTTTCAAATGCTCTGCGCCTAGAACTCATGTCCTACGGTGTTTATGTAACGACAGTTAATCCAGGACCAATTCGTACAGGATTTTTTGACCAGGCCGATCCAGATGGAACTTATCTCAAGTCGGTTGACCGCTTCCTGCTAGAACCAGATGCAGTGGCTAAAAAGATTGTCAAGATTATAGGAAAAAACAAACGAGAACTCAATCTTCCTGTTTTGTTGAATCTAGCCCATAAGTTTTATACTCTCTTTCCCAAGCTAGCAGATAAGTTGGCAGGGGAAACTTTTAATTATAAGTAAAAAGAACCAATGTGCAGGTTGTTGCTAGCCTACATATTGGTTCTTATCATTTCTCAACTATCAAACTGGACTTCTTCTAGGAGATAGTCGATAAAGCGTTCGCCCATCTTGGATAGGCTGGTTTTTTCATGCTGGATATAGACCAGCTCAATTGGGTCATCAATATCTAGTGGGATAGAAACGATATTGTCTCCGTTGAGGTTGCTATTCAAAATCCCTGTCGCAATCGTGTATCCATCCAGACCAATCAAGAGATTAAAGAGGGTAGCACGGTCGCTGACCACAATGGATTTCTTGTGGTGCTCTTGAGAAAGAATCTCTTCTGAAAAATAGAAGGAGTTGTGCGTCCCTTGGTCATAACTCAGATAAGGGAAGTTTTCTAAATCAGAGAGTTTCACCTTGTCTTTTTTTGCCAGAGGATTGGTCTTGCTGACAAAGATATGCGGTTGAGCGGTAAAAAGATGGTGAGCCAGCAGGTGGTTGTCATCCAGCATCTTGGTTAAAACATCACGGTTGTAGCTGTTAAAAAATAGGACCCCGACCTCACTACGGAAGTTCTTGACGTCGTCGATAATTTCCCAAGTACGAGTTTCACGAAGGAAGAGCTCGTATTTTTCCATATCGCTTTTCTTGAGTAGAGAGACAAAGGCATTGACCACAAAGGCATAGTGTTGAGACGAAACGCTAAAGAGTTCGCGGTGGGCGACAGGATTTTTATAGCGTTCCTCCAGAAGCTGGGTCTGCTCGACAACCTGACGGGCATAAGAGAGAAACTCCATCCCATCACGAGTCAAGGTAATGCCCTTGGGATTGCGGATAAAGATTTCAATGCCCATTTCATTTTCCAAATCTCTCACAGCGTTGGAAAGACTCGGTTGAGTGATAAAGAGTTGCTTGGCTGCCTCATTCATGGAGCCGGTTTCGACGATTTTGATAATATAATGTAATTGTTGAATTCTCATGTTTTTATTGTACCACACTTGCGTCAGAATCGCCAAAGAAGATAGGAAAATCAGGAGCATTGTGTAAGTCTCTTCTTGAAAAAAACACAAAATTTTGCTAGAATGAGTCTTATGAAAACATTCTATGATGTGCAGCAATTCCTCAAACGATTTGGTATTATTGTTTATATGGGAAAACGCTTATATGATATTGAACTGATGAAGTTGGAGCTCTCTCGAATTTACGATGCAGGGTTGATGGACAAACTGGATTATCTGGAAGCGGAAGCGGTTCTTCGCAGAGAGCACAAGGTAGAATTGGATTATATTGAGAAAAATGGAGAAAAGAACTAATGGTTACTTGGATTTTGTGGGCACTTATACTGGCAATGTTGGCGTGGATGGGCTTTAACTATCTTCGTATTCGCCGTGCGGCTAAAATCGTAGACAATGAGGAGTTTGAAGCCTTGATTCGTACGGGTCAATTGATTGATTTGCGCGATCCAGCTGAATTCCACAGAAAACATATCCTGGGTGCGCGCAATATTCCTTCAAGTCAGTTGAAAACTAGTCTTGCAGCTCTTCGTAAGGATAAACCTGTCCTTCTTTACGAAAACCAACGTGCGCAACGAGTTACAAATTCAGCCCTTTACTTGAAAAAACAAGGTTTTTCTGAGATTTATATCCTTTCTTATGGATTGGATTCTTGGAAAGGGAAAGTCAAAGTTGAGAAGTAAGAAAATGAGCTCGGATGTTTCCGAGCTCATTTTTTAACCACTTTTTCTGAGAAAGTCACGAATGCTTGCCAATTCTTGGGAGTTGAGGGGGCGATAGTCTCCTTCTTGAAGATTGTCATCCAAACTCCAAGGCCCGAAATGGGTACGTTTGAGAGAAGTCACCTTGACACCAACCGAGAGGAACATTTTCTTGACTTGATGAAATTTTCCTTCTGAAATGGTGATGGAGGCTCGACTGAGGGAAGGACTTGCAGATAGAATCTCTAGCCTTGCAGGTTTACAGACAGTACCATCTAAAAAGACAATTCCTTTTTGAAAGGCTTGGATATGGTCAGGTGTTAGAAGTCCATTAACCTCAACTTGATAAGTCTTATCGACATGATATTGGGGGTGGAGGAGCTGAAAGCCTAAGGGACCGTTATCGGTCAAGAGGAGGAACCCTGTCGTATCTCGGTCCAGTCGGCCGACGGCATAGAACTTGTCAGATTGGATGTCAGGTGACAGCAGGTCCATGACGGTCGGAAGTTCCTTGTCTTTGTTGGCTGTCACGACACCAACAGGCTTATGAAGCATCAGATAGGTGTGCTCATAGCCTCGAATGATACGATCCTGAAAAAGGAGTTCTTGTAGTCCTGTATCGATATTTTGGGCTAGGGAGCGGGCTGGGCAACCATCGACGAGAATTTCTCCTTTGAGTAAGGCTTGTTTCATGGCCTTTCGGCTAACTGTTTCTTGGGCTAATAAATTATCTAAACGCATACTGTGCTTATCTTATCATAAGTCGCTTGCTTTGAAAAGGCTTGACGTGAAAAGAAAAGCAGAGTGAAAACATTTACACTTGCTTGAATTATGTTATTTACTTGAAAATATGGTATAATCGTTCAGTTAGAAAATAAATTTTGAATATTATAGAGGAAATCATGACAAAATTAAGAGAAGATATCCGTAACATTGCGATTATCGCCCACGTTGACCACGGTAAAACAACCCTCGTTGACGAATTATTGAAACAATCAGAAACGCTTGATGCACGTACTGAATTGGCAGAGCGTGCTATGGACTCAAACGATATCGAAAAAGAGCGTGGAATTACCATCCTTGCTAAGAATACAGCTGTTGCTTACAACGGAACTCGTATCAACATCATGGACACACCAGGACACGCGGACTTCGGTGGAGAAGTTGAGCGTATCATGAAAATGGTTGACGGTGTTGTCTTGGTCGTAGATGCCTACGAAGGAACCATGCCACAGACTCGTTTCGTATTGAAAAAAGCCTTGGAACAAGACCTTGTGCCAATCGTGGTTGTTAACAAAATCGACAAACCATCAGCTCGTCCAGCAGAAGTAGTGGACGAAGTCTTGGAACTTTTCATCGAGCTTGGTGCAGATGACGACCAGCTTGACTTCCCAGTGGTTTATGCTTCAGCGATCAACGGAACTTCTTCATTGTCAGATGATCCAGCTGACCAAGAAGCTACTATGGCACCAATCTTTGACACGATTATCGACCATATCCCAGCTCCAGTAGACAACTCAGATGAGCCTTTGCAGTTCCAAGTATCACTTTTGGACTACAATGACTTCGTTGGACGTATCGGTATCGGTCGTGTCTTCCGTGGTACTGTTAAAGTTGGGGACCAAGTTACCCTTTCTAAACTTGACGGTACAACTAAAAACTTCCGTGTTACTAAACTCTTCGGTTTCTTTGGTTTGGAACGTCGTGAAATCCAAGAAGCAAAAGCGGGTGACTTGATTGCCGTTTCTGGTATGGAAGACATCTTTGTCGGTGAAACCATCACTCCAACAGACGCAGTTGAAGCTCTTCCAATCCTACACATCGATGAGCCAACTCTTCAAATGACTTTCTTGGTCAACAACTCACCATTTGCTGGTAAAGAAGGTAAATGGGTGACTTCTCGTAAGGTGGAAGAACGCTTGCAGGCAGAATTGCAAACAGACGTCTCCCTTCGTGTTGACCCAACTGATTCACCAGATAAATGGACTGTTTCAGGACGTGGAGAATTGCACTTGTCAATCCTTATCGAAACAATGCGTCGTGAGGGTTATGAACTTCAAGTATCTCGTCCAGAGGTTATCGTAAAAGAAATCGATGGTGTTAAATGCGAACCATTTGAACGTGTTCAAATCGACACTCCAGAAGAATACCAAGGGTCTGTTATCCAAAGCCTTTCTGAACGTAAGGGTGAAATGTTGGATATGATTTCAACTGGTAATGGTCAAACTCGTTTGGTCTTCCTTGTTCCAGCGCGTGGGTTGATAGGTTACTCAACTGAGTTCTTGTCAATGACTCGTGGTTACGGTATCATGAACCATACCTTCGACCAATACTTGCCATTGATTCCAGGGGAAATTGGTGGTCGTCACCGTGGTGCCCTTGTTTCTATCGACGCTGGTAAGGCTACAACTTACTCAATCATGTCTATCGAAGAACGTGGTACGATCTTTGTCAACCCAGGTACTGAGGTTTATGAAGGAATGATCATCGGTGAAAACTCTCGTGAAAATGACTTGACAGTTAACATCACTAAGGCGAAACAAATGACCAACGTTCGTTCAGCTACTAAGGATCAAACAGCTGTAATCAAGACACCTCGTATCTTGACCCTTGAAGAATCTCTTGAGTTCTTGAACGACGACGAGTACATGGAAGTAACGCCTGAGTCTATCCGTTTGCGTAAACAAATCCTTAACAAGGCAGAGCGTGAGAAAGCTAACAAGAAGAAAAAATCAGCTGAATAAGAGCTAGAAAGAGAGAAAGATGGTCTATTTAGTCCTAGGAATTTTACTGCTCCTACTCTATGTATTTGCGACACCAGAAAGCATTAAAGGAACAGTCAATATCGTCGCTATGGTATGTATTTTAGTGGCACTCTTGGTTTTGTTGGCTCTATCTTTTCTGAAAATTTTTCAATTACCAACAGAAATGTTCCTAGCAATAGCCATGTTAATCCTAGCTTACTTTAGTGTGAGAGACATCACACTCATGCCAGTCAAAAAAAGTAAAAGAAGATAAAAAAGAGAGTTTTGGCTCTCTTTTTTTGGTAGGAATTTTACAATAGTTTGAATTGTTTTTTACTATAACATCATCTCTTTTGCTTGGATAATATGAATGGGAAAAACTGGAATAAAATTCGTTAATGACATCTATTTTTAAGGGAACTATAAAATTCTATTACTAACAATATTTTAGTGAAATATGTTGATAGATTATATAGAAAGTGATATACTTAAGTTATAAGAAATCGTTTTCAAAATAAGAAAGGATTAAATTTATACTCAATGAAAATCAAAGAGCAAACTAGGAAACTAGCCGCAGGCTGTACTTGAGTACGGCAAGGCGACGTTGACGCGATTTGAAGAGATTTTTGAAGAGTATTGTTGTCTTGGTGCTCAGGGTGTAATGGATTAAACTAGGAAAATAATTCTAAGAATTTATAAAAGATAAAATCTTTTTCTATAGGGTTATTCTCTTATACAAGGAGTCTACTATGAAGAAACTATTCATATTATTATCAACTTTTTTTCTCAGCTTCTTCCTTGCTTGGATTATTGTCTTACGTGCGCCACAATATTTATATGCAAGCTATGATTCCGTCTCCTTACTTCGTGTCAAAAAAGATACTCAGGAACCGACGCGTGAGGTATTTGAACAGGAATTGGAGAATTTTGCAAACTCAGAACAGAGTTTAATAGCTAGAAGAATTGTAGAGCCGAGTAAGGATGGGACGACTCACTTTACTTATGCAACTTATGGTCAGGGAACTTTACCAAAAGAATTCCAAGAAGCTAGTCAAGAAAGTCGTGAACGTAGTGATCCACTAAATAGTTATCTCCTTTTATCAGGCTCCTTGACAAAAGAAAAGCTTGCCGATAAATTAGGGGATTTGGGTTATAAAGCAATTGCTGACCGGAAGACACCGCCCTATTCTCTTGCTTTTCGAATGTTACTAAATCCCCTTATTTTAATTAGTTTAGCAATATTTGGCTTATCTTTCTTTGCTTTAGTGATTATCACTCGGATTAAGGAAATGAGAGCAGCAGGTATAAAACTCTTTTCTGGTCAGACTCTCTTATCCATTATGGGGCATTCATTATCGACTGATATTAAGTGGCTCCTTCTATCAGCCCTCCTTTCCTTCCTAGGTGGGGGAGTCGTTCTTTTTAGTCAAGGTTTGTTTTATCCTATCTTGTTAGCCACCTATGTTTTTGGGATTAGTTTCTATCTGTTGTTTTTATTGGGTATTTCAATTTTACTAATGCTCCTTTATCTAATGAGTTTGAGTTATAAAGCATTAGTTCCTGTTATTAAGGGGAGATTACCCCTTAAACGCTTGATGGCTTTAACCCTATTGTGTCAGTTAGTAGCTGTTTTTACAGTAGGCTACGCTGTTAAGACAGGCTTGACGTCTTACCAACGATTGAAAGAACTTGAAATTTCAAAACAAGCATGGCAGGACAGAGCAGATTATTATCAAATTTCTTTTGGTTTAGGTGATAGAGGAAAAGATACAGAAAATCTGAATAAGTGGTATGAATTTTCCAAAGAAGCAGTTGAAAAAGAACAGGCTCTATTTGTAAAAGATAATCTCATTCATTTTGCAAATCCTCAAAGAAAAAATAAAAACGGAGAGACACTGGATACCTATAGTCCAGATGCTAATGTTCTTTATGTCAGCCCAAGTTATTTGGACAAGGAAAATGTGACTGTAAATGATGAGACTAGACAGAAACTAGCCCATCTTCAAAAAGGTGAATTTGGACTCTTACTACCAGAATCTCTTCGTTCACAGGAAGCAGAACTTAAGAAAGCTTTTGAAGAGAGTTTGAGTTATTATGGAAAATCTGGTGAGGAGGCAAGTGCTCCTTTAGAGTATGAAATGAGAGCGATTGTTAGCTATCTTCCAACTGGAGAAAAGCGATTTATTTATAATAACGGTGAAAGTCCAGTATCTATCCAGTACTTAACCGATCCAATTTTAGTTGTATTTACTCCAACATCTACAGGTGATAGTATCATTTCCAAATTTAGTTGGTCTATCAATGCTGGAAAACAACTCTTTATCAAAGGATATGAGAGTGGGCTAGAACTCTTAAAGAAAGCTGGAATTTATGAGCAAGTATCCTATCTTAAAGAAGGAAGAAGTGTTTATCTAACTCGTTATAATGAAGTTCAAACTGAAACAGCAACTTTAATCTTAGGAGCTATTGTTGGGATAGCCAGTTCCTTATTACTCTTTTATTCTGTCAATCTTCTATATTTCGAGCAATTCCGCCGAGATATCTTGATTAAACGAATTTCAGGTTTACGATTTTTTGAAACACATGCTCAGTATATGGTTAGTCAATTTGCCAGTTTTGTATTTGGTGCTAGTTTCTTTATTTTAAGCAGTCGAGACTTGGTGATTGGCTTGCTCACTTTATTAGTCTTTCTAGCTAGTGCAGTTTTGACGCTTTACCGTCAAGCTCATAAAGAATCTCGTGTTTCTATGACAATTATGAAAGGAAAATAGGATGATTGAACTAAAGAATATATCTAAAAAATTTGGAAGCCGTCAGCTATTTTCAGATACGAATCTTCATTTTGAAGGTGGGAAAATTTATGCCTTAATCGGTACAAGTGGCTGTGGTAAGACAACACTCTTGAATATGATTGGACGATTAGAGCCATATGACAAAGGACAAATCATCTATGATGGTACTTCTCTTAAGGACATCAAGCCTTCTGTTTTCTTTAGAGATTACTTAGGATACCTATTTCAAGATTTTGGCTTAATCGAAAGCCAAACCGTCAAAGAGAACCTCAATCTGGGTTTAGTTGGTAAAAAGTTGAAAGAAAAAGAGAAAATTTCTTTGATGAAACAAGCTCTAAACCGTGTTAACCTCTCTTATTTAGATTTAAAGCAACCTATCTTTGAATTATCAGGAGGAGAAGCACAACGTGTTGCACTAGCGAAGATAATTTTAAAGGATCCACCTTTGATTCTCGCAGATGAACCAACCGCTTCACTAGACCCCAAAAACTCTGAGGAATTACTTTCTATCCTAGAGTCTTTAAAAAATCCGAATCGAACTATTATTATTGCGACCCACAATCCTCTGATTTGGGAGCAAGTAGACCAAGTCATTCGAGTTACCGATTTATCACATAGATGATAAGGTAAGATTCATACTCAATGAAAATCAAAAAGCAAACTAGGAAGCTAGCCGCAGGCTGTACTTGAGTACGGCAAGGCGAAGCTGACGTGGTTTGAAGAGATTTTCGAAGAGTATCATTTAGAAGAAAGAGTCACAAACACACTTTGTGGCTTTTTTATTTCCATAAAAATGGTAAAATAGTAGGAGTAGAAATGGAGTTCGAGACATGAAAGTAATAGATCAATTTAAAAATAAGAAAGTCCTTGTTTTAGGTTTGGCCAAGTCTGGTGAATCTGCAGCTCGTTTGTTGGACAAGCTAGGTGCCATTGTGACAGTAAATGATGGGAAGCCTTTCGAGGACAATCCAGCTGCGCAAAGTTTGCTGGAAGAAGGGATTAAGGTCATTACAGGTGGCCATCCTTTGGAACTTTTGGATGAAGAGTTTGCCCTTATGGTGAAAAATCCAGGCATCCCATACAGCAATCCCATGATTGAAAAGGCTTTGGCAAAGGGAATTCCAGTCTTGACTGAGGTAGAATTGGCTTACTTGATTTCAGAAGCGCCAATTATCGGTATCACAGGTTCAAATGGAAAAACAACCACAACGACTATGATTGGGGACGTTTTGACTGCTGCTGGTCAACATGGTCTCTTATCAGGAAATATCGGCTATCCAGCTAGTCAAGTGGCTCAAACTGCGTCAGACAAGGACACTCTTGTTATGGAACTTTCTTCTTTCCAACTTATGGGCGTTCAAGAATTCCATCCTGAGATTGCGGTTATTACCAACCTCATGCCAACTCATATCGATTATCATGGTTCTTTTGAGGAATATGTAGCAGCCAAGTGGAATATCCAGAACAAGATGACAGCGGCTGATTTCCTTGTCTTGAACTTTAACCAAGACTTGGCAAAAGAATTGGCTACTAAAACACAAGCTACAGTTGTACCATTCTCAACACTTGAAAAGGTTGATGGAGCTTATCTGGAAGATGGTCATCTCTACTTCCGTGGAGAAGTGATTATGACAGCCAGCGAAATCGGAGTTCCAGGTAGCCACAATGTAGAAAATGCCCTTGCGACGATTGCTGTAGCCAAGCTCCGTGGTGTAGATAACCAAACTATTAAAGAAACTCTTTCAACCTTTGGTGGTGTCAAACACCGTCTCCAATTTGTGGATGAAATCAAGGGTGTCAAATTTTATAATGATAGCAAGTCAACCAATATCTTGGCTACCCAAAAAGCCTTGTCAGGATTTGACAACAGCAAGGTCATCTTGATTGCCGGTGGTTTGGACCGTGGCAATGAGTTTGACGAATTGGTGCCAGATATTACTGGACTCAAGAAGATGGTCATCCTCGGTCAGTCTGCAGAACGTGTCAAACGGGCAGCAGATAAGGCTGGTGTGGCTTATGTGGATGCGACTGATATTGCAGATGCGACCCGCAAGGCCTACGAGCTTGCGACTCAAGGAGACGTGGTTCTTCTCAGTCCAGCCAATGCCAGCTGGGATATGTATGCTAACTTTGAAGTACGTGGCGACCTCTTTATCGACACAGTAGCGGAGTTAAAGGAATAATATGAAAAAAATTGTCTTTACAGGTGGGGGGACGGTTGGACACGTGACCCTCAACCTTTTGTTAATGCCCAAGTTCATCGAAGATGGTTGGGAAGTCCACTATATCGGGGACAAGCGTGGGATCGAACACCAAGAAATCCTCAAGTCGGGTCTAGATGTCACCTTCCATTCCATTGCGACTGGCAAATTGCGTCGCTATTTCTCTTGGCAAAATATGCTGGACGTCTTCAAAGTTGGCTGGGGAATTGTCCAATCGCTCTTTATCATGTTGCGACTTCGTCCACAGGCCCTTTTTTCAAAGGGAGGCTTTGTCTCAGTGCCGCCAGTTATCGCTGCGCGTGTGTCTGGAGTTCCTGTCTTTATTCACGAATCTGACCTATCTATGGGCTTGGCCAATAAAATCGCCTATAAATTTGCGACGAAGATGTATTCAACCTTTGAGCAAGCTTCAAGTTTGACTAAGGTTGAGCATGTGGGAGCAGTGACCAAGGTTTCAGATCAAAAAAATCCAGAACCCGATGAATTGGTGGATATTCAAACCCACTTTAATCCCCAATTGCCAACTGTATTGTTTGTCGGTGGTTCTGCAGGTGCTCGTGTCTTTAACCAATTGGTGACAGACCATAAGAAAGAACTGACAGAACGCTACAATATTATCAATCTAACTGGAGATTCTAGCCTGAACGAGTTGAGCCAAAATCTCTTTCGTGTCGACTATGTGACCAATCTCTATCAACCCTTGATGGAATTGGCTGATATTGTTGTGACACGTGGTGGTGCCAATACGATTTTTGAGCTCTTGGCCATGGCAAAATTACATGTTATTGTGCCACTTGGTCGTGAAGCTAGTCGTGGAGACCAGATTGAAAATGCGACTTACTTTGTAAAAAAAGGCTATGCAGAAGAGCTTCAAGAAAGTGATTTGACCTTGGATAGTTTGGAAGAGAAGCTTTCTCACTTACTAAGTCACAAGGAAGATTACCAAGCTAAGATGAAGGCTTCAAAGGAATTGAAATCTCTAGCAGATTTTTATCAACTATTGAAAAACGATTTATCATAAGGAAAGTAAATGTCAAAAGATAAGAAAAAAGAGGGCAAAGAAATCCTCGAAGAATTTAAAGAGTTATCAGAATGGCAGAAACGAAACCAAGAATACCTAAAAAAGAAGGCTGAAGAAGAGGCAGCCCTAGCTGAGGAGAAAGAAAAGGAAAGACAAGCTCGAATGGGAGAAGAAACTGAGAAATCAGAGGACAAGCAGGACCAGGAGAGTGAAACAGACCAGGAAGATGAAGAATCAGCTAAGGAGGAGTCTGAGGAAAAAGTAGCATCCTCAGAGGGTGACAAAGAGGAAGAAGAGAAAGAAGAATCAGGGTCTAAAGAGGACGAGGAACAGGATAAAAAGCTTGCTAAAAAGGCTACAAAAGAAAAACCAGCCAAAGCAAAGATTCCTGGTCTCCATATCTTGCGAGCTCTAACGATTTTATTTCCAAGTCTGCTTTTATTGGTTGTCTCTGCTTATTTGCTCAGTCCTTATGCGACCATGAAGGATATTCGTGTTGAGGGAACGGTGCACACTACGGCTGATGATATCCGACAGGCTTCAGGCATTCAGGATTCGGATTATACGATTAATCTTTTGCTAGACAAGGCAAAATATGAAGAGCAGATTAAGTCTAACTATTGGGTTGAATCAGCTCAGCTTGTTTATCAATTTCCAACCAAGTTTACTATAAAGGTCAAGGAATATGATATTGTGGCCTACTATGTTTCTGGAGAAAGTCATTATCCTATTCTTTCCAGTGGTCAGCTTGAGACCAGTTCTGTGAGCTTGGTTAGTCTGCCAGAAACCTATTTATCTGTTTTCTTTAATGATAGTGAACAAATCAAGGCTTTTGTCTCAGAACTTGCTCAAATTAGCCCAGAACTTAAGGCAGCTATCCAAAAGGTGGAACTAGCCCCAAGCAAGGTCACATCAGATTTAATTCGATTGACTATGAATGATTCGGACGAAGTCTTGGTTCCCCTTTCTGAAATGAGTAAGAAACTGCCTTATTACAGCAAGATTAAACCTCAATTGTCAGAACCGAGTGTGGTCGACATGGAAGCTGGAATTTACAGTTACACTGTGGCGGATAAATTGATTATGGAAGCTGAGGAAAAAGCCAAACAAGAGGCTAAGGAAGCCGAGAAAAAGCAGGAAGAAGAACGTAAACGTTTAGAAGAAGAACAGAAAAAACAAGAGGAAGAGAGCAATCGAAATCAAACAAGTCAGCGTTCATCGCGTCGTTAGGTTTAGCTTTTCTCCTATAGCTCTTTGGTTGCCATGTTTTTACTTGACAAGTGCTAGTAGAAATAATAGAATAATAGAAAACCTTTAAAGCAGTCCAGAGAGGCAGCTAAGGTTAGACGGTGAAAGGGTGGAGACTACCCATTTTTCGTGGAACCTTGCTGTTGGCAGGTTCCTTTTTTCGTGGTTTCTGTTGGCCAGACTCTCTCACTAGCAAAGGTAAAAGGAGAAACCTATGCGAGAACATCGTCCAGTCATTGCTCTTGATTTTTCTAGTTTTGAGGTGGTCAAGGAATTTTTAGCTCTTTTCCCAGCAGAAGAAAGCCTTTATCTAAAGGTAGGAATGGAGCTTTATTACGCAACGGGTCCTGAGATTATTTCCTATTTAAAAAACTTGGGACATAGCGTCTTTCTTGATCTCAAACTTCATGATATTCCCAATACAGTCAAATCAGCCATGAAGGTCCTATCTCAGCTTGGTGTGGATATGACCAATGTTCATGCTGCTGGGGGTGTAGAGATGATGAAGGCTGCGCGTGAAGGTCTGGGGACACAAGCCAAATTGATTGCAGTTACGCAGCTTACATCAACGTCAGAAGCCCAGATGAAGGATTTTCAAAATATCCAAACCAGCCTGCAAGAGTCTGTGATCCACTATGCTAAGAAGACAGCTGAAGCGGGATTAGATGGTGTCGTTTGCTCAGCTCAGGAAGTTCAACTCATCAAGCAGGCCACCAATCCAGATTTTATCTGTCTGACACCAGGGATTCGCCCTCAGGGGGCTGCAGTTGGAGACCAAAAACGCGTGATGACGCCAGCAGAGGCCTATCAAATCGGTAGTGACTATATCGTGGTGGGACGTCCCATTACTCAAGCTGAAAATCCTGTTGCAGCTTATCATGCTATCAAGGATGAATGGAACCAAGACTAGAATTAAAGAATAGATTAGAAAAACAAAAGGAGAAGACCATGACACTTGCTAAAGATATCGCTAGCCACCTCTTGAAAATCCAAGCCGTTTACCTCAAACCAGAGGAGCCTTTCACTTGGGCATCTGGTATCAAGTCACCCATTTATACGGATAACCGTGTAACGCTTGCCTATCCAGAAACTCGTACTCTCATTGAAAATGGTTTTGTGGATGCTATCAAAGAAGCCTTTCCAGAGGTTGAAGTGATTGCAGGAACTGCGACAGCAGGGATTCCTCACGGAGCCATTATTGCTGACAAGATGAATCTGCCATTTGCCTACATCCGTAGCAAACCAAAAGACCACGGTGCTGGTAATCAAATCGAAGGTCGCGTAGCTCAAGGTCAAAAAATGGTAGTGGTTGAAGACCTCATTTCAACTGGTGGTTCTGTTCTTGAAGCCGTAGCCGCAGCTAAACGCGAAGGAGCAGATGTACTTGGAGTTGTAGCGATTTTTAGTTACCAATTGCCAAAAGCAGATAAGAACTTTGCAGATGCTGGTGTTAAACTTGTGACGCTTTCTAACTACAGTGAGCTCATTCATTTAGCCCAAGAAGAAGGGTATATCACGCCAGAAGGCTTGGATCTCCTAAAACGCTTTAAAGAAGACCAAGAAAATTGGCAAGAGGTGTAAAAAATCAAAAGACTAAAAGGTTAAAAATTATACTATTCTGTCATATCAGGTGTATGAATGGCAAGATTCAAGTTGTTAATGTTTTTTACGTCAATTGTTTAAGTTTTAGATTTGCTTGGCTTGCTCTTATATAAAAAGTAGCACACGTCATGAAAGTTACAAGGGTTAAAGTATAATCCATAAACATGGTCAGATCCCTTTTCTGAGATGTTGAAATTTCTTGCTGATCCCAGTCTTTTCAGTGATTTTAGCGTCAAGTTCTTTTTAGTTTTGAAAGATTATCCGTGAATTTCTTGGTTATTTATGATAAAATGGGAGTATCGCAAAAAATGACTCATCGTATTCAATTTTGAGTAAAACTAGGAGGATCCCATGTCTACAGAACATATGGAAGAACTAAATGACCAGCAGATCGTTCGCCGTGAAAAAATGGCTGCGCTCCGTGAACAAGGAATCGATCCCTTTGGAAAACGCTTTGAACGTACTGCAAATTCACAAGAATTAAAAGATAAATTTGCTGACCTCGATAAAGAACAATTACATGATAAAAACGAAACAGCTACTATCGCAGGACGCTTGGTAACCAAACGTGGTAAAGGTAAAGTAGGTTTTGCCCACCTTCAAGACCGTGAAGGTCAAATCCAGATCTACGTTCGTAAGGATGCTGTCGGTGAAGAAAACTACGAAATCTTCAAAAAAGCAGACCTTGGTGACTTCCTTGGTGTCGAAGGTGAAGTGATGCGTACGGATATGGGAGAACTCTCTATCAAGGCTACTCACATCACACACTTGTCTAAGGCTCTTCGTCCTCTTCCTGAGAAATTCCATGGTTTGACAGACGTTGAAACAATTTACCGTAAACGTTACCTTGACTTGATTTCTAACCGTGAAAGCTTTGAACGCTTTGTCACTCGTTCAAAAATCATCTCTGAAATTCGTCGTTATCTTGACCAAAAAGGTTTCCTTGAAGTGGAAACGCCTGTTCTTCATAACGAAGCTGGTGGTGCTTCTGCCCGTCCATTTATCACCCACCACAATGCCCAAAACATTGACATGGTACTTCGTATCGCGACTGAGCTTCACTTGAAACGCCTTATCGTGGGTGGTATGGAACGCGTCTATGAAATTGGCCGTATCTTCCGTAACGAAGGAATGGATGCTACTCACAACCCTGAATTTACTTCTATCGAAGTTTACCAAGCTTATGCAGACTTCCAAGACATCATGGACTTGACGGAAGGCATTATCCAACATGCTGCTAAAGCTGTTAAAGGTGATGGTCCAGTCAACTATCAAGGTACTGAAATCAAGATCAACGAACCATTTAAACGTGTTCACATGGTGGATGCTATCAAAGAAATTACTGGTGTCGATTTCTGGCAAGACATGACTTTGGAAGAAGCTAAAGCTATCGCTGCTGAGAAGAAAGTTCCAGTTGAGAAACACTACACTGAAGTTGGTCACATCATCAATGCCTTCTTTGAAGAGTTTGTTGAAGAAACCTTGATCCAACCAACCTTTGTCTATGGACATCCAGTAGCTGTATCTCCACTCGCGAAGAAAAATCCTGAAGACCAACGCTTTACTGACCGTTTCGAGCTCTTCATCATGACTAAGGAGTACGGTAATGCCTTTACTGAGCTCAACGACCCAATCGACCAACTTAGCCGTTTTGAAGCCCAAGCTAAAGCCAAAGAACTTGGTGATGATGAAGCGACAGGAATCGACTATGACTACATCGAGGCTCTTGAATACGGTATGCCACCAACAGGTGGTTTGGGAATCGGTATCGACCGTCTCTGCATGCTCCTCACTGATACAACTACTATCCGTGATGTATTGCTCTTCCCAACAATGAAATAAGCTCTTATCCTCTGGTACTTGCCAGGGGATTTTTTGATGAAAAAAGAGACTGAATTTAAGGAGAAAATGAAGTATAGTGTATTGAAGTTGAAATAGTACACTTTGACTTCTAAGACATTGTTAGAAATTGGTTTAAATTCCCTAATCAATTTGCGCATGTTTTATTTCATTTTACGATAGTATGCTGAAACTTTTCAAAAAGTACTAGAAATTGACTTGGATTCTCCAATTGATTTGTTCAGATTCACTATAAATAAAAATTAATAAGTGGGATAGGAAGTTAGCGTCAACTAGGATAGTATCTTGCTTAAACAGTATATATGGGATTGATATAAGTCCCTAGGCCCTATTAGAGGATGTTCTGGTGTCTTATTCACTTGTTTTTTATAGCATTAGTAGATAGAATCAGCAAATAAAAAAGTAGTTCAAATGCCTGGTAGCAAAAGATCTCAACGATTCACTTAATGTAGACTAAAGTTTAGAGTTTAAGGAAAGTAGGGATAGTATATTGTATGAAAAAATAAGATGGTTTTTAAGCAAAACTCTTGAAAATGATTGAAAAAAGAGTTATTATAGTTGTATAGTAAAAAGCAAACGCTTACTTAATCAAGGAGGACAGTTTATGTCATACAAAACAAGCAATGCAGAAGGTCATGTAGATTTCATCAATACCTATGATTTGGAGCCAATGGCGCAACAAGTGATCCCTAAAGCAGCCTTTGGTTATATCGCTAGTGGGGCGGAAGATACTTTCACTTTAAGAGAGAATATCCGCGCCTTTAACCACAAACTCATCGTTCCTCATACACTTTGCAATGTAGAAAATCCAAGTACAGAGATTGAGTTTGCAGGCGAAAAATTGTCTTCACCAATCATTATGGCGCCTGTTGCGGCTCATAAATTAGCGAATGAACAGGGTGAAGTGGCGACTGCGCGTGGTGTGCATGAGTTCGGTTCTCTTTATACAACCAGTTCTTACTCTACTGTTGACCTTCCAGAGATTTCTGAAGCCCTTCAAGGGACACCTCATTGGTTCCAATTTTACTTTAGTAAAGATGATGGCATTAACCGCCACATCATGGATCGTGTGAAGGCTGAAGGTTATAAAGCGATTGTCTTGACAGCAGATGCTACTGTAGGGGGCAATCGTGAGGTGGATAAGCGTAATGGCTTTGTCTTCCCAGTTGGCATGCCGATTGTTGAAGAATACCTGCCAGAAGGTGCTGGTAAATCAATGGACTTTGTTTACAAATCAGCTAAACAACGCTTGTCTCCACGCGATGTAGAATTTATCGCTGAATACTCAGGACTTCCTGTGTATGTCAAGGGACCACAATGCCGTGAGGACGTTGAACGTTCGCTTGCTGCGGGAGCATCTGGTATCTGGGTAACCAACCACGGTGGACGCCAAATCGACGGTGGACCAGCTGCCTTCGACTCACTTCAAGAAGTAGCAGAAGCAGTTGATAGACGTGTGCCGATTGTCTTTGACTCTGGTGTTCGCCGTGGTCAACACGTCTTTAAAGCCTTGGCTTCAGGAGCAGACTTAGTAGCTATTGGTCGCCCGGTTATCTATGGCTTGGCTCTCGGCGGTAGTGTTGGTGTGCGTCAAGTCTTTGAACACTTGAATGCGGAATTGAAGACAGTCATGCAGTTGTCTGGAACTCAGACTATTGAAGATGTCAAACACTTCAAGCTCCGTCACAATCCATACAACCCAACTTTCCCAGTTGATCCTCGTGACTTAAAATTGTATTGATAAAATAGATTGCCTCCACTGAATGTGGAGGTTTTTCTTCGTGTATTGGAAGAATAAATAGCTATCAAAAACTATATAAAGATATTTTTCGGTCAAATATCTTGCTAGGGCTTTCATTTTTTGCTATACTGGTGCAGTAATTAAATAATAAAGACATTTGGGGTGCTTTAAGCTGAGATGATACCCATTGAACCTGATACAGTTAAGACTGGCGAAGGGAAATGTGAAACGTTTTTTCGTATGGCGAAATGAACGATCTAATCTTGTAAGTCAACTCTAATTCTTGATTGTAATTGGAGTTTTTTTGTTTATATAAACTGGATAGGTTTGTTTAGGTAGCTCTCTGCAAATGCCCTCAATGTTCTTTAAAAGGATCAAGTGGAATTAGGATTTTACTTGGTATCTCTTGGTGTTTTATTGATTACTAAGGAGTAAAGAGAGGAAAAAATAAATATGGAAACACAGGTTTATGCATTTGAGCCAGGTTTGACTGTTGGAGAATTATTAAAAAATAGTCAGAAGGATTGGCAGGCTGCAAGCAATCATCGTTTTGTCAAGGAACTTTTTGCGGGGACAATTGAGAATAAGGTCTTAAAAGACTACCTGATTCAAGATTATCACTTCTTTGATGCCTTCTTATCTATGCTGGGTTCCTGTGTAGCCTACGCAGACCAGCTTGAATCCAAGCTTCGTTTTGCCAAGCAACTAGGCTTTCTTGAAGCAGATGAAGATGGTTATTTCCAAAAGGCTTTCAAAGAGTTAAAAGTATCTGAGAATGACTATCTGGAAGTGAGCTTGCACCCTGTAACAAAAGCCTTTCAGGAGCTTATGTATTCTGCTGTGTCATCATCAGACTATGCTCATCTTTTGGTCATGCTGGTCATTGCAGAAGGTCTCTATTTAGACTGGGGTTCTAAAGATTTGGCTCTACCTGAAGCCTACATTCATTCGGAATGGATCAATCTCCACAGAGGTCCTTTCTTTGCAGAGTGGGTTCAATTTCTTATTGACGAACTCAATCGTGTTGGGAAAGGTAGAGAAGATTTGACAGAACTTCAGCAACGCTGGAATCAAGCAGTTTCTTTAGAATTAGCCTTTTTTGATATTGGTTACGATGTCTAGGGAAAGTTCAGGGTACTGACAAATTTGACGAGGTAAATCATTCAATGTAACTGAAAAAAATTCTCAACTAAAGATAGAGATAAATCGAAATCAGTAGATCGTATAAAGTGAAAAGGAAGGATTTCAATATGACAAGTTTAAAATTATTAAAAGAAAAAGCACCTTTGGTCATTTGCATCACCAATGATGTAGTAAAAAATTTCACAGCAAATGGATTAGTAGCACTGGGTGCCTCACCAGCTATGAGCGAGTACCCAGCAGACTTAGAAGATCTATTAAAATATGCTGGAGGATTATTGATTAACATTGGGACTTTAACGGATGAAAATTGGAACTTATACCAAGCTGCTCTGAAAATTGCAGAGAAATATAATGTCCCAGCAGTTTTAGATCCTGTAGCCTGTGGAGCAGGAGAATATAGAAAAAAAGTAGCAGATGATCTAATCAACAATTATAAACTAGCAGCGATTAGAGGAAATGCTGGCGAGATTGCCTCTTTAGTAGGAATAAATGTGGCATCTAAAGGAGTAGATAGTGCGGGCGTAGATAATATTGATGAGATTGCTCTAGCAGCCAACGCTAAGTTTCATATTCCAATAGTAGTGACTGGAGAAGTTGATGCGATTGCTGTTAATGGAGAAGTGGTAACGATTCATAATGGTAGTGCCATGATGCCAAAAGTTATTGGGACAGGATGCTTATTAGGTGCTGTAATAGCAAGCTTTATCGGACTTGAAAAAGGTCAAGAATTGAAATCATTAGAAACAGCAATGTTGGTTTACAATATCGCTGGAGAAATGGCAGAAAAACGCCCCAATGGGCATCTTCCTGGGACATTTAAAGTTGAATTTATAAATGCCTTATATGAGATTACAGATGAAGATGTAAAGGAATTCAAAAGAGTGAAGTAAAATGTTTCATAAAGAATTACTAAAACTATATTTTATTTGTGGAACGACTACTTGCCAAGGTAAAGATCTATATAGAGTCGTTGAGGAAGCCTTAAAAGGTGGTATAACCTTATTTCAATTTCGTGAAAAAGGGGAGGGAGCCTTAGAAGGTAAAGAAAAAGTCGAAGTAGCAATTAAACTACAGGATCTTTGTAAAAAATACAATGTTCCGTTTATTGTTAATGATGATATTGATTTGGCGATGGAAATTGACGCTGATGGCGTACATGTAGGACAAGATGACCTTGGAGTTGATGAAATTAGAAAATTGATGCCAGATAAAATAATTGGTCTTTCTATAAAAAACGAGAAAGAATTTCAACAGTCAAAAGTTGAATATGTAGATTATGTTGGTGTTGGTCCTGTATTTGATACCCAGTCAAAAGATGATGCTGGTGGTGCTATAGGTTATGAAGGTCTTAAATTGATGAGAAAACTATTGCCACAAATGCCCTTAGTTGCAATTGGTGGGATACAGACGCAACATATTAAAGACATTATGAAGACCAATGTTGACGGCGTTTCAATCATTTCAGCAATATCGTATGCAAAAAATATAGAAAAAACTGTTCGGGAAATGAGTGAACAATAGATATAGATCTAACCCAAGAAAGATCTGCTGTCTTTGTGAGTGCAAGGCTATATTTTCAGTTCAATTTCTTGAACTAGTATAAAATGTGTGTTATAATAATCACATAATTAAATAATAAAGACATTTGGGGTGCTTTAGGCTGAGATGATACCCATTGAACCTGATACAGTTAAGACTGGCGAAGGGAAATGTGAAATGTTTTTTTCGTATGTCGAAAAGAACGGTCTAATCTTGTAAGCTAAACTCTAATTTCTATCTGTAATTAGAGTTTTTTCTTTTACGAAACTGGATGAAGGTGATATAAAGCCTTTTGGTAGCTCACCTTGAGTGCCCCACTTTTCTTTAAAAAAAGGAGTTTTTTTATGTTGAAAAAATGGCAGTTAAAAGATGTTATCTTGCTTGCTTTCTTGTCTATCTTTTTTGGTGGGGTTTTCGTTGGTTCAGGATATGTGTATAATATTCTCAGCCTACTCTTAACACCTCTTGGTTTACAGGCTTTTGCCAATGAAATCCTTTTTGGACTCTGGTGTATGGCTGCGCCCATTGCTGCCATCTTTGTTCCGAGAGTCGGAAGTGCAACGATTGGAGAAGTGCTAGCTGCGCTTGCTGAAGTCCTTTATGGTAGCCAATTCGGTCTAGGTGCCCTTTTGTCCGGCTTGGTTCAAGGTTTGGGAAGTGAACTTGGTTTTATCGTAACTAGAAATCGCTATGAAAGTTGGCTCTCTCTAACTGCTAATAGTATTGGGATTACGCTTGTTAGCTTTATCTATGAATACATTAAGTTAGGTTACTACGCCTTTTCACTTCCGTTTGTCCTTTCCTTGCTTGTGGTACGTTTTATTTCTGTTTATTTCTTCTGTACCATTTTGGTTCGTGCCATTGTCAAACTCTATCATCAGTTTGCAACTGGAGGAAAGGCATAGATGGGGCTGGAACTACGAGCGATTCAGTCCCCAATTTTTTCGGAACCGCTTGATTTTACTTTTCATGAGCAAGCTTTTACCTTGTTAGTTGGGAGCAGTGGGTCTGGAAAATCGAGCCTCTTTCAAGTTATTGCCCAAGTTAGTTCTCTTCCCTATAGCGGTCAAGTACTGATAGATGGGAGCGAAGTCAGTCAGCTTTCTATCATCGAACGTGTCCAAACGATTGGTATTCTCTTTCAAAATCCCAATCATCAATTTACCATGGAGAACTTGTTTGAGGAGCTGATTTTTACCTTGGAGAATATCGGCTATCCCGTTCAGGAAATTGATTCTAAAATAGCAGAGGTTGTCCAGCAATGTCGTTGCAAGGACATCTTGCACCGTCCCATCCATCACTTATCAGGTGGAGAAAAGCAAAAGGCTGCTTTGGCTGTTCTCTTTGCTATGAATCCTAAGGTCTATCTCTTAGATGAGCCCTTTGCTTCCATTGACCGCAAGAGTAGGATAGAAATCTTGGAGATTCTAAAAGAGTTGGTCTTTGATGGGAAGACAGTTATTTTATGCGACCATGATTTATCTGATTATGAAGCCTATATCGACCATATGGTGGAGCTAAGAGTTGGACAACTAAGGGAAGTATTTCAAATCCCTTCCTCTGAGATGACACAGGTTTCTTCAAAGAATGTTGCTTCTAGTCCAGAATTATTCCATATGGATCGAATGACTTGTGAGCTGGATAAGCGCTCCCTCTTTTCGATTGCGGATTTTACATTTTACCAAGGAATTTCCTGTATTTTGGGTGATAATGGTGTCGGGAAATCAACCCTCTTTCGGTCTATTCTTCAATTTCAAAAGTATAAAGGACGAATTACTTGGAAGGGGACAGTCCTGAAAAAGAAAAAGAGTTTGTATCATGACCTGACGGGTGTGGTTCAGGAAGCTGAGAAACAGTTTATCCGAGTCAGTCTGCGAGAGGAACTTCAATTAGATGGACCTGATTCTGAAAGAAATCAACGAATTTTCCAAGCTTTACAATATTTTGATCTGGAGCAGGCACTCGATAAGAGTCCCTATCAATTAAGTGGTGGCCAGCAAAAGATTCTTCAGCTCTTGACCATCTTGACCAGTAAGGCTTCTGTGATTTTGCTAGATGAACCTTTTGCAGGTTTGGATGATAGAGCTTGCCATTATTTCTGTCAGTGGATTGTGGAGGAGAGTAATCAAGGAAGAAGTTTTCTGATCATTAGCCATCGTTTAGATCCTTTGATCTCTGTGGTTGATTATTGGATTGAGATGACTAGTCAGGGTCTTCGTCATGTGAAAGCAGTGACCATTACCAAACCACTCACATCTCAGAGTAGCAATATCCAAGGGGAGGTGAGATAGTATGGTCAAAGTAGCAACCCAGACACCGATTATCAGTCTCTTCTTGCTGATCTTATCCTTGGAAACATCTTTCATTCCTTCGATTGCTCTGAATCTTTCGGTAGTCGCATTCTGTATTCTCTTTATGCTCTATTACCATCGATTTAAGATGTTGGCTTGGATGTTTCTGCTTGCCATTTTACCATCTTTTGCCAACTACTGGGCAGTTCATTTGTATGGAGATGCTTCTCAGGCAGTCATACTTGGAACGAGGGCCTTTGTGACAGTTTGTATCGGACTTGTCTTTATTTCCTCTATTTCACTAAAAGAGCTTCTCTTGTACTTGGCTCAAAAGGGGCTATCACGCTCTTGGTCCTATGCCTTGATTGTGGTATTCAATTCCTTCCCCCTCATTCAGCAAGAAATCAAGTCCCTAAAAGAAGCTTGCCTATTACGTGGTCAAGAACTGCATTTTTGGTCGCCCTTGATTTACAGCAAGGTTCTGATGACAGTCTTTAGGTGGCGCCATCTTTACCTGAGAGCCCTGTCGGCGCATGGATATGACGAACATGCACAGGTGGAGAATCGCTATCGGACTTTTTATATTCCTCAAAGGACAATATTCATCTACCTGCTTTTCTTTTTATTACTTCAAATCAGTCTATTTTTATAAAGGAGTTATTATGGAATTTACAGATATTGCGATGGAATTATCCAAGGAAGCTTGGCAGGCTTCCTTTCATCATCCCTTTATTTTACAATTACAAGAGGGAAATTTAGCCCCGTCCATTTTCCGCTATTACCTGATTCAGGATGCCTACTATCTGAAGGTCTTCTCAGAAATCTATCACCTCTTGGCTGAAAAGACTTCCAATCAAGAGATGAAAAGACTCTTGAAACAAAATGCTCAGAGTCTAGTGGAGGGTGAGTTATTTATCCGCCAACAATTTTTCAAGGAATTGGAAATCAGCGATCAGGAAATGGAGCAACATCCAATCGCTCCAACCTGCTATCATTACATTTCTCATATTTATCGGCAATTTGCAGAGCCAAACTTGGGCATTGCCTTTGCAAGTTTGCTACCTTGTCCTTGGTTATACCATGATATAGGAAAATCACTTAATCTTAAACCATCACCAAATCCTCTCTACCAACAATGGATTGAAACTTATATTACGGATGAGTTAGAGCAACAGATCAGAGAGGAGGGAGCGCTGGTCAATCAGCTCTATCGAGAAAGTGATGAGATAGATAAGCAAAAAATGCTAGATGCCTTCCACATCAGTGTTCATATGGAAGCCAAGTTTTGGGAAATGGCCTACCAACACCAGACATGGAAGAGCGATTTACAGTCTTTAGAAAAAGGAGAAGAATAGAAGCATGAGAAAGCACCAATTACAAGTTCACAAATTAACCATTTTATCCATGATGATTGCCCTTGATGTAGTTCTTACACCTATCTTTCGGATTGAGGGAATGGCACCGATGTCCAGTGTAGTCAATATTCTAGCAGGAATCATGATGGGACCTGTTTATGCTTTGGCTATGGCTACAGTCACAGCCTTTATCCGTATGACGACTCAAGGGATTCCACCTTTAGCTCTTACAGGAGCAACTTTTGGAGCCCTCCTGGCAGGTCTCTTTTATAAGTATGGTCGAAAATTTCATTATTCCGCTCTAGGAGAGATTGTGGGAACAGGTATTATTGGTTCTATTGTTTCCTATCCTGTTATGGTACTCTTTACAGGATCAGCTGCTAAGCTTAGCTGGTTTATCTACACTCCTCGATTTTTTGGAGCAACCTTGATTGGTACAGCGATTTCCTTTATTGCCTTTCGATTTTTAATCAAGCAGGAATTTTTTAAAAAAGTGCAGGGATATTTCTTTGCTGAAAGGATAGATTGATGCAGGCATTGACAAATCCTTTTCCTATAGGCTCTAGTTCCCTCATTCACTGTATTACCAATGAGATTTCTTGTGAGATGCTGGCAAATGGGATTTTGGCTCTGGGATGCAAACCTGTCATGGCAGATGATCCCCGTGAGGTTCTTGATTTTACTAAGCAAAGCCAGGCTCTCTTCATCAATTTAGGGCATTTGTCAGCTGAGAAGGAAAAAGCAATCCGCATGGCAGCTTCTTATGCAACTCAAGTTTCTCTCCCAATGGTAGTAGATGCAGTTGGCGTAACGGCTTCCTCCATTCGTAAGAGCTTAGTTAAAGACATTTTAGACTATAGACCTACGGTCCTTAAAGGAAACATGTCAGAAATTCGAAGTCTTGTTGGCTTAAAACACCATGGCGTTGGGGTCGATGCGAGTGCTAAAGACCAAGAAACTGAGGATTTACTTCAAGTCTTGAAAGACTGGTGTCAGCTTTATTCTGGTATGTCATTCTTAGTTACTGGCCCTAAGGACCTCATCGTTTCGAAGAATCAGGTCGCTGTATTGGGAAATGGCTGTGCAGAATTAGACTGGATAACAGGGACAGGAGACTTGGTTGGAGCCTTGACAGCTGTTTTTCTCAGCCAAGGAAAGACTGCATTTGAAGCTTCGTGTTTAGCAGTTTCTTATTTCAATATTTCTGCTGAGAGAATAGTTGTTCAAGGACTGGGATTGGAAGATTTTCGCTACCAAGTACTCAATCAGCTTTCGCTCCTCAAAAGAGATGAAAACTGGCTAGATGCTATCAAAGGAGATGTTTATGAATAGAGAGGCGCTTAGACTGTATCTGGTAACCAATCGCTATCAAGATTCCGTGGAAAGCTTTCTTGAAAAGGTTGAGACGGCCTGCCGTTCAGGGGTTACCATAGTCCAATTACGAGAAAAAAATCTCACAACCAATCAATATTATCAACTGGCAAAACAAGTCAAGGAAATAACAGATGCTTATCAGGTACCCTTGATCATCGATGATCGGTTGGATGTTTGTCTTGCGGTTGATGCAGCAGGTCTGCATATCGGAGATGATGAATTACCCGTTTCGGTTGCCCGACAAGTCTTGGGACCTGAAAAAATCCTCGGTGTCACCGCTAAAACAATAAAAAGAGCTCTGGAAGCAGAAACATCAGGTGCAGATTACTTGGGGACAGGAGCCATTTTCCCAACCACGACCAAGGAAAATGCGCCCATTACTCTGATATCGACCTTGAAAACAATTTGCCAAACGGTTGCCATTCCAGTAGTTGCTATTGGAGGCCTGACTTCAGAGAACATTGACCAGCTTATGGGCACTGGCATAGCTGGTGTAGCTGTTGTACGTGATTTGATGCAGGCAGAAGATATTGAGGCAAAAACGCAAGCCTTTTTAACAAAGTTGGATGACATTATTTCCTAACTAATACTCGATGAAAATCAAAGAGCAAACTAGGAAGCTAGCCGCAGGTTGCTCAAAGCCCTGCCTTGAGGTTTTAGATAAGACTGACGACGTAGTTTGAAGAGATTTTCGAAGAGTATAAAAACTCTCTAATTCCCTTAAAGTGGGAACTAGAGAGTTTTTTCTTAATCTTTAAAAGTTGTATGGTTGACTGGGCCAGAACCATGACCAAGTTGAGGAGCATCTTGGATGGCTTTCGTAATAAAGGCCTTGGCCTTATCAACTGCCTGATAGAGAGTTTTGCCCTTGGCTAGTTCAGCCGTAATCACTGCAGCAAAGGTACACCCAGTACCATGGGTGTGACAGGTTTGAATTCGTGGGCTTTCCCAGACAAATTGCTCATCCTTGGTAAAGAGGAAATCTTTAGCACCACCTTCGAGATGGCCGCCTTTGACAACAACAGACTGAGGACCAAACTCTTTTAAAATCAGGTGACCGGCACGCTGCATGTCTTCGGGGTCATGGATTGAAAAACCAACAATCTCTTCTGCCTCAGGAAGATTTGGCGTAATAATAGTTGCTAGAGGTAGTAAGTTTGTTTTGAGATAGTCTCTAGCACTTGAGTCGATCAAGGCATCTCCGCTAGTCGCTACCATAACTGGATCTAAAACATAGGGACAATCCAGCTTTTTAAGATAGGGCTGGATGATTTCCATAATTTCAGTAGTTGCTAACATCCCAGTTTTTACAGCCTGAGGTGGAATATCCGAAAAGACACTGTCCAATTGGGCTTTCAACATTTGAGGAGAAACGTGCTCGATCAATTGAACGCCTCTGGTATTTTGAGCGACAAGACTGGTTACAACAGCCATTCCATAGACATCTCTCGCTTGGAATGACTTTAAATCAGCCATAACGCCAGCACCGCCACTAGGGTCAGTCCCTGCAATGGTCAAAGCAACGGGTAAATAAGTCATCTAAAACCTCCCAACCAACTGAAGTTTGTATTCTTAAGAACAAGCTGGTCTGTTTTAGAAAGGTAATAGAAGACTGCTAGTCCCCATTATCATTTCCACTTCCATCAGCTAGCATTACCTAGATTGAGTCAAAGGGTCTAACAGTTGTTAATCTCAGCTTTACGCACCCCTAGTGGTTGTTTTCTTTTTTCTTTAGTATAGCATATTTTTATTGTTTATATAGTAATATTTGACTGCAAATCCTTTATCAAATGGTTAAAATTCAATTTTTCAAAGAAAAGATTGATTTTATAATTGACAAACGTAGATTTTGATAGTATACTAATAACTGTAATTGACAAATGTAGATTTAGGAGGTGTGATTATGCAGATTTCAGATGCAGAATGGCAGGTCATGAAGATTATTTGGATGCAAGGAGAGCAGACCAGTACGGATTTAATCAGGGTTCTGGCAGAGCGGTTCGACTGGTCCAAATCGACCATTCAAACTCTTTTGGCTCGTTTGGTTGAGAAAGAGTGTCTGACAAGGAAAAAAGAAGGCAAGTCCTTTGTCTATTCAGCCCTTTTAACTTTGGATCAAAGTCGGGATTTACTTGTCCAAGATATCAAGGACAAGGTTTGTTCTCGTAGGATTAAGAACTTGTTGGCTGATTTGATTATGGAATGTGATTTTACTCAGGCTGACTTGGAAGACTTGGAAGCTGTGATTTCTGAGAAGAAATCAAGCGCTGTAACAGAAGTAAAATGTAATTGTATGTAAAGGAGACGTCATGTTAAATAGTATTGTAACCATTATTTGTATTGCCCTTATCGCGTTTATCTTGTTTTGGTTTTTCAAAAAGCCTGAAAAATCTGGACAAAAGGCCCAGCAAAAAAAGGGCTACCAAGAGATTCGCGTGGAAGTCATGGGAGGCTATACGCCTGAGTTGATTATTCTCAAGAAATCAGTGCCAGCCCGTATTGTCTTTGACCGTAAGGACTCTTCACCCTGTCTGGACCAAATTGTTTTTCCAGATTTTGGTGTGCATGCGGACCTGCCTATGGGGGAAGAGTATGTAGTGGAAATCACGCCTGAGCAGGCTGGAGAGTATGGTTTCTCTTGTGGCATGAATATGATGCACGGTAAGATGATTGTAGAATAGGAGAATGATATGACTGAAATTGTAAAAGCAAGTCTTGAAAATGGTGTTCAAAAAATCCGTATCACGGCAGACAAAGGCTACCATCCAGCCCACATTCAACTGCAAAAAGGAGTTCCTGCTGAGATTATCTTTCATCGTGCTACTCCTTCAAACTGTTATAAGGAAATTCTTTTTGAAGAAGAAGGCATCTTGGAACCAATCGGCGTGGATGAGGAGAAAGTCATTCGTTTTACACCTCAAGAATTAGGGCAACATGAATTTTCTTGTGGCATGAAGATGCAAAAGGGAAGTTATACAGTCGTAGAGAAGACTCGAAAATCTCTATCACTTTTACAGCGTTTTTGGATTACTAGTATCTTTACTGTGCCTCTTGTGATCCTCATGATTGGGATGTCGACAGGAGGAATTAGTCACCAAGTCATGCGTTGGGGCACCTTTTTAGCCACAACACCGATTATGCTAGTAGCAGGTGGTCCTTATATCCAAAGTGCTTGGGCTAGTTTTAAAAAGCACAATGCCAACATGGATACCTTGGTTGCTCTGGGAACCCTAGTGGCCTATTTCTATAGCTTAGTTGCCCTCTTCGCTGGTCTCCCCGTTTACTTTGAAAGTGCTGCATTTATCTTCTTCTTCGTTCTTATGGGAGCCGTTTTTGAGGAGAAAATGCGGAAAAATACTTCCCAAGCTGTGGAGAAATTACTTGACTTGCAGGCTAAAACTGCAGAAGTCTTGCGTGAGGATAACTATGTTCAAGTCCCCTTGGACCAAGTCAAGGTAGGTGACCTGATTCGAGTGCGTCCCGGTGAAAAGATTGCGGTTGATGGTGTCGTAGTAGAAGGTGTCTCCAGTATTGACGAATCCATGGTGACAGGTGAGAGTCTGCCTGTGGACAAGACAGTTGGAGATACTGTCATTGGCTCAACCATCAATAATAGTGGAACTCTTGTCTTTAGAGCAGAAAAAGTTGGTTCAGAGACTGTTTTGGCTCAGATTGTCGATTTTGTGAAGAAAGCTCAGACAAGTCGTGCGCCGATTCAGGACTTGACGGATAAAATTTCAGGGATTTTTGTCCCAGCAGTTGTCATTTTAGGGATTGTGACCTTTTGGGTTTGGTTCGTCTTGCTCAGGGATAGTGTAGTCGTGCTTGGAGCTAGCTTTGTGTCCTCTCTTCTCTACGGAGTGGCGGTTTTGATTATCGCCTGTCCTTGTGCCTTGGGACTTGCAACACCAACAGCCCTTATGGTGGGGACAGGACGCAGTGCCAAGATGGGAGTTCTCCTCAAAAATGGAACGGTTCTACAGGAAATCCAGAAAGTCCAAACTATTGTCTTTGATAAGACTGGGACTTTGACGGAAGGGAAACCTGTGGTAACAGATGTCATCGGCAACGAAGCAGAAGTGCTTGGATTGGCAGCTTCCTTGGAAGAAGCTTCTCAACACCCACTGGCTGAAGCCGTTGTGAAACGAGCGAGTGAAGCTGGACTTGAGTTTCAAACTGTTGAAAATTTCCAAGCCTTGCACGGAAAAGGTGTCTCAGGGCAAATCAATGGAAAACAAGTTTTGCTTGGAAATGCTAAAATGCTGGATGGCATGGATATTTCTAGCATTTATCAAGAAAAACTAGAACAACTGGAAAAAGAAGCTAAGACAGTTGTGTTCTTGGCTGTTGAGAATGAAATCAAAGGCTTGCTTGCTCTGCAAGATATTCCAAAGGAAAATGCTAAGCTTGCCATCAGTCAGTTGAAAAAACGTGGTCTTAAAACAGTCATGCTGACAGGAGACAATGCAGGTGTGGCGCGTGCTATTGCGGATCAGATCGGAATCGAAGAGGTCATTGCAGGTGTCTTGCCAGAAGAAAAAGCCCATGAAATCCATAAACTACAAGCGGCTGGGAAAGTAGCCTTTGTTGGGGACGGTATCAATGATGCCCCTGCCCTCAGTGTAGCAGATGTGGGAATTGCTATGGGTGCTGGAACAGATATTGCCATCGAGTCAGCAGATTTGGTGTTGACAACTAATAACCTCCTAGGAGTGGTACGTGCCTTTGACATGAGTAAGAAAACCTTTAATCGAATTCTGCTCAATCTTTTCTGGGCCTTTATCTACAATGTCGCCGGAATTCCGATTGCAGCAGGAGTCTTTTCAGGTGTTGGACTGGCCCTCAATCCAGAACTAGCTGGTCTAGCCATGGCCTTTAGTTCTGTATCTGTTCTGACTAGTTCACTCTTACTAAACTTTAGTAAAATAGACTAAAAGTAATGACTAGATTTCTTTGTTATAAAACAGGAATGGCAGCATTTTCAAAACTGTATTAGAATAGAGAATAGAGAGTTTTGAGCAGATTTTTAGAAAAGTCAACATAAATATGATACAGTGGAATAGTAAAAGTTTGGAGAACGTTTCCAATTCTATGTAATCGTATTCTCCAAGTCTAAAAAAATTGAAGGAGAGTTATCACTATGACTCAAGGGAAAATTACTGCATCTGCAGCAATGCTTAACGTATTGAAAACATGGGGCGTAGACACAATCTACGGTATCCCATCAGGAACACTCAGCTCATTGATGGACGCTTTGGCTGAAGAAAAAGATATCCGCTTCTTGCAAGTTCGCCACGAAGAAACAGGTGCTCTTGCAGCGGTTATGCAAGCTAAATTCGGTGGCTCAATCGGGGTTGCAGTTGGTTCAGGTGGTCCAGGTGCGACTCACTTGATTAACGGTGTTTACGATGCAGCTATGGATAACACTCCATTCCTAGCGATCCTTGGATCACGTCCAGTTAACGAACTCAACATGGATGCTTTCCAAGAATTGAACCAAAACCCAATGTACAACGGTATCGCTGTATACAACAAACGTGTAGCTTACGCTGAGCAATTGCCAAAAGTTATTGACGAAGCTTGCCGTGCTGCAGTTTCTAAAAAAGGTCCAGCTGTTGTTGAAATCCCAGTAAACTTTGGTTTCCAAGAAATCGACGAAAACTCATACTATGGATCAGGTTCATACGAGCGTTCATTCATTGCTCCTGCCTTGAACGAAGTTGAAATCGACAAAGCTGTTGAAATCTTGAACAACGCTGAACGTCCAGTTATCTATGCTGGTTACGGTGGTGTTAAAGCTGGTGAAGTGATTACTGAATTGTCACGTAAAATCAAAGCACCAATCATCACAACTGGTAAAAACTTTGAAGCCTTTGAATGGAACTATGAAGGTTTGACAGGTTCTGCTTACCGTGTTGGTTGGAAACCAGCCAACGAAGTGGTCTTTGAAGCAGACACAGTTCTTTTCCTTGGTTCAAACTTCCCATTTGCTGAAGTTTACGAAGCATTCAAGAACACTGAAAAATTCATCCAAGTTGATATTGACCCTTACAAACTTGGTAAACGTCACGCCCTTGACGCTTCAATCCTTGGTGACGCAGGTCAAGCAGCTAAAGCTATCCTTGACAAAGTGAACCCAGTTGAATCTACTCCATGGTGGCGTGCAAACGTTAAGAACAACCAAAACTGGCGTGATTACATGAACAAACTCGAAGGTAAAACTGAGGGTGAATTGCAATTGTACCAAGTTTACAATGCAATCAACAAACATGCTGATCAAGATGCTATCTACTCAATCGACGTAGGTGACACTACTCAAACATCTACTCGTCACCTTCACATGACACCTAAGAACATGTGGCGTACATCTCCACTCTTTGCGACAATGGGTATTGCCCTTCCTGGTGGTATCGCTGCTAAGAAAGACAATCCAGATCGCCAAGTATGGAACATCATGGGTGACGGTGCATTCAATATGTGCTACCCAGACGTTATCACAAACGTTCAATACGACCTTCCAGTTATCAACGTTGTCTTCTCAAATGGTAAATATGCCTTCATCAAGGACAAATACGAAGACACAAACAAACACTTGTTTGGTTGTGACTTCTCTAATGCTGACTATGCGAAAATCGCTGAAGCGCAAGGTGCTGTAGGATTTACAGTTGACCGTATCGAAGACATCGATGCAGTTGTTGCAGAAGCTGTTAAATTGAACAAAGAAGGTAAAACTGTTGTGATCGATGCTCGCATCACTCCACACCGTCCACTTCCAGTAGAAGTACTTGAGTTGGATCCAAAACAACACTCAGAAGAAGCAATCAAAGCCTTCAAGGAAAAATACGAAGCAGAAGAACTCGTACCATTCCGTCTCTTCTTGGAAGAAGAAGGATTGCAATCACGCGCAATTAAATAATTTCTCTCGTCGAAAATCAAGTGTAAACTGTGTTATCTTCACCTCGCCGTACTCCAGTACTGCCTGCGGTTCGATACCTTGTTTATTCTTTGATTTTCATAGAGAGAAACTTGAAAAGATCGGAGCAATCCGGTCTTTTTATGGAGGAGAGTAAATGGATTTAAATCAATTAGATATTATCGTTTCAGATGTTCCCCAAGTCTGTGCTGACTTGGAGCATATCTTGGATAAAAAGGCAGATTATGCTGATGATGGTTTTGCTCAGTTTACTATTGGCAGTCACTGTTTGATGTTGTCCCAAAATCATTTGGTTCCTTTGGAAAATTTTCAGTCAGGAATCATTCTTCATATCGAGGTTGAGGATGTAGACCAGAATTACCAACGGTTGAAAGAGCTTGGTATCCAGATTGTAAACGGTCCAGCTGTAACCGATTGGGGAACAGAGTCCTTATTAGTTAAAGGTCCAGCTGGTCTAGTGCTTGATTTTTATCGTATGAAATAAGGTGCTTAGTCGTTTGACGTTAACCTTAGCTATTTTTAAAACAGAAATTGAGAATATGAACTATTGAAAAGATCGGAGCAATCCGGTCTTTTTAATATAAAGAAATTGCATATAAATAGTTGATAGCGTTTTCTTAAAGTCATATAATAAAAATATAAAAGCAGAAAATAAGATTGATATGGAAAGGAGAAATGTTTTTTTAACAGCTGTTGTAAGTGGATTTTCTTATTTCACTGGAAGTTGGGATTGGAATATATCCATGAATAGATAGAGAGCAACCTTTTTAAAAATGTAGAAAGGAGTAGTCTATGTATAACATACTAAAACGAAGCCTTGCAACTTTTTCCTTTGTTTTAATTGCTTTTGTTAGCCTTTTCTTTATTAGCCAATATAAAAGTGAAATGTTGGGTGGATACAGTAAGATGATTTCTGTAGAGAAATCTACTACTACCATTAAGAAGGATTTAGAAGAGATTGCAAAAGATAAACAGAGTGTTTTAGCTCGTAGGATTGTTTCTGTAAAGGATAATGTTAGGGGAAAGACAGAAAATACCTATATACCAATTGGAGGTGAACTACCTGTAGATTTACCATTACAACAAGATCAAAACCTAATCCAAAATGCATCTGATGATACCTTATATTTGATTGTAAGAGGAAACTTAAGTGCACAGGAACTAGCACAAACTTTAAACCAAAAAGGACATCAAGCAATTGTTGAACAATCAAGTTCTGGTTTGACTTTGTTAAAGGTATTTTTGACTTATCCTCAATCGATTACTTTTACATTAGTTTTGATAATTGCTTTTGGGACTCTGACACTAGCTGACTACATAGCCAAACTGCGTTCTGTAAGTATAGAACGATTGTCAGGTAGAGGGAAATATCAAATTGCTTTGAGAAATATTAGCAAAGATAGTATTTTCTTAATATTGATAGCAAGTATAGTTTATTTAGCGACAGTTTTATTCTTATTCTCTACTAGAACTGTAAACATTTTGTCCTTAAGTCTAGTATTTTATCCTTTGCTTTCTTGGTTATTTCTTTTACTTTTTTTAAATTTCTTTTTATCAAATATTTTTTACCATATTTTACAAAAGCAAGCTCTTAATCTATCCATAAAAGGTAAGGCACATTTGCATCTTGTGTTCATTTTGGTTATTTTGACGCAGTTACTATCTCTTTTAATCGTGATGTATAGCGTTTATGGTGTTGTTAACTTAAATCAACAATTGTCAACATTACAAGTGGGACGAGATGAATGGAGTAAGCATTCTAATTATTTTGCTACTAATGAATTATATACTGGAGAGTCAAATAAAGACAGAGAAGCAGAAGTAGCTTTTTATTCAGAACTTAGTCAAAAAACAAATCTCCTTTATATAGATACAAATTTAGATAGAATTGCTTTTCAAAAGAATTCTTCAGCTAATTCTTATTATCCTACCCCAGATATGGTATCAAATGAAATTCGTGTGAATCGACGTTTTATTGAAACAAGTGGCATTCAGTTGAGTATGGAAGCTCAAGTATTCTTTGAACAAATGGGAGATTTTGATCGTCTCGTTTTAATACCTAAGAATCAAGAATCAAACTTTTCAGAATTACATAAGGCTTGGTTGCGATATGAACAAAAAGGCTTTGCTCCAGACGATGCTCCTGTAAAAAAGAAAGATCCTAATGAGAAAATTGAGATAGCCACTTATCAAGGCGGTGAAAATCTATTTGTTTACCCAATCTTTACTTCGGCTAATTACTTAGTGAATCAAAATGCTTTTGTTCATGAACCAATTATTACTGTGTTTGGCTCTGCTTATGAAAATAGAACAATTCGCCAATTTTCTTTGGCACATTATATTTTTGATAAACCCGAGGTAGTGAAAGAATTGATTTCTAAATACAAGTTAACAGCTAGTATTGGTAGTTTTTCAAATGGCATGTATTCATTTGAAAATAGAATTCAAAAAGTAGAGACAGATAGATTTATATTATTTTTTGCGATGATGATTAGTTTTGTGAGTTCCATTTTATTGATGGTGTTACTAAACACTCTTTACCTCTATCAAGGGCGCAAAACTTATTTCATTGAGAGATTAGCAGGTAAGTCACTTTTTGAAATTCATCATGTTTATTTTTCAATTTTATCTAGTAGCTATATTTTTTGTACTTTATTGTCGGTAATATTAGGCTTTAATTTGTTTGTGATTTCTATTCCTTTGCTCTCATTGCTATTATTTACAGGAATTTTTCTTCTTCAACTGAGACAAGATAAAAAGGCTAATATTTTATATCTAAAAGGAGGTTAGTATGATTGAATTGAAAGATATTTGTAAACAATTTGATGATTATGTTATTTTTAAAGACTTTAATTATCAATTTCATGAAGGTCAGACCTATGCTTTGATAGGTGAGTCTGGAGCAGGCAAAACAACTCTTTTAAATATTATAGGTAAATTAGAAACTGTCCAAAGTGGCTCAGTAGAAGTTGATGGTAAGGACTTAAAACAAATTAAGGAAAAAATCTATTTTAAGGATTATGTAAGCTACTTATTTCAAAATTATGGTTTAATTGAGAATAAGAGTATTAAAGATAATTTAGAACTTGCATTTATTGGGAGAAAAGAAAGCAAAAAAGAACAAGAAGCTCTTATGAGAGAAGCCTTGAAACATGTTCATTTACAATTAGATTTAAAACGTAAGATTTTTACTCTTTCAGGTGGTGAAGCACAGCGTGTCGCAATTGCTAAAATAATGTTGAAAGATTCCCCAATAATCTTAGCAGATGAACCAACAGCCTCTCTTGATAGTAGGAATAGTCGTGAAATTATTGACCTTATTCTTGGATTACGAAATGAAAAACGTACGATTATTATTGCAACTCATGATAGTAGTGTATATGAACGAATGGATCAGGTTGTAGAAATTAGAAAGGAAAAGATATGAAAACAAAATTTAGTTTAACAACAATTTTTTTCCAAGTAATGATTTTTGGTTCTTCTCTCTTTGTAATACTGACTCAGTTTGGCTTACTGCGTCAACCTACAAAGCTAATTATACAGATGATTTGCTTACTAAGTTTGTTATCTTTAGCTATTGCGATTTGGAATTATGTACGTGAAGAAAAAGACTGAACAGATCGGAGCAATCCGGTCTGTTTCTTATTACAAGACTGTGATAGTTTACATTTTTATAATAAAAGTCTTAAATTCTTGCTTGTTTTTGTATTAAATTATAAAATAGAAAGTATAAAAGAATAAAAGAGGTTTTGAAAATGTCTGAAAAACAAATGAAAGTGTTGGGTTGGGCAGCGACCTTTATGTCTGTTATGATGTATGTGTCATATTTCCCACAAATCATGAATAATCTTGCCGGTCAAAAAGGCAACTTCATTCAACCCCTAGTCGCAGCTATCAACTGTAGTCTCTGGGTTTACTATGGTCTTTTCAAGAGGGAAAGAGATATTCCACTTGCAGCTGCTAATGCACCAGGTATCGTTTTTGGTTTAGTAACGGCTATCACAGCTTTGATTTAAAAAGAAGACTGCTTTCAGATTTTTTCTTTTATGAAAATAAATGTTTCATTAAAGTAATTTTTGAATGAGAGTTGAGGGAAAAAGTCCAGTTACAGCTAGCTTTACGAGAGTTTTTTATGTTCGTCTCTATCAAAGAAGAAAGTATATCGTTACTATTTTTATAAAATTTTCTCCCTACTTTATAAGATGTTAAAAAGAGTTCAATTCGAATTCTTTTTTTGCTATAATGAGGGGAGAAAAATCAGACAGGAGATTAAGATGTCAGAACCATTATTTTTACAATCAGTTATGCAAGAAAAAATCTGGGGTGGAACCAAGCTACGTGATGAGTTTGGCTACGACATCCCAAGTGAAAAAATAGGGGAATACTGGGCCATCTCAGCTCATCCAAATGGAGTTTCAAAGGTGGCAAATGGTCGTTACGAGGGAACAGATCTAGCTACTTTGTATGCGGAGCACCGTGAATTGTTTGGCAATCGTCCTGAGCCTGTATTTCCGCTTTTGACTAAGATTCTGGATGCCAACGACTGGCTCAGCGTCCAAGTTCACCCAGACGATGCTTACGGACTCGAGCATGAAGGCGAACTTGGAAAAACAGAATGCTGGTACATCATCGCTGCGGATGAAGGTTCAGAGATTATCTACGGTCACAATGCCAAGTCAAAAGAAGAACTCCGCCAGCAAATTGAGGACAAGAATTGGGATACTTTGTTGACAAAAGTACCAGTTAAGGCTGGAGATTTCTTCTATGTACCAAGTGGCACCATGCACGCTATCGGGGCAGGTATCTTAATCCTTGAAACCCAGCAGTCTAGCGATACCACCTATCGTGTCTATGACTTTGACCGTAAGGACGACAAGGGGAACTTGCGTGAACTTCACCTTGAAAAATCCATTGATGTATTAAACATTGGTGAGCCAGCAAATAGCCGTCCTGTAACTGTCAAAGCAGATGATTTGCGTTCAACTCTCCTTGTATCCAATGATTTCTTTGCAGTTTACAAGTGGGAAATTACTGGAAAAGTTGACTTCGAAAAGACAGCTGACTACAGCTTATTCAGTGTCTTGGCTGGTCAAGGTCAACTGACTGTTGACGGAAAAAACTATCCAATCCAAAAAGGTAGCCACTTTATCCTACCAAGTGATGTTGAAACTTGGACTCTGGAAGGGCAAGGTTTGGAATTGATTGCTAGCCATCCATAAAAAAAAGAAAGGGCCTGAGTTCACTACTCAAGTCCTTTTTGATTACATAAATTGGGCGATAAAGACCACGATGATGATGATTGGAATAATAAAGCGAAGAAGGAAGAGCCAGACTTGGAACAGTCCCTGTTTCCATGCTCTTTCATCGAGATGGAGTTCCTCCATAGCAAGAGCCTTTTTGAAGATGTAGCCTGTAAAAAGTGAAAGGCAGAGGGCTCCAAATGGCATGAGAAGATTGGAAACCAAGAAGTCCATAGCGTCAAAGAAGGTTTTACCGAAAATGTGAATATCTGCCATGACACCGTAAGAAAGGGCTGAAGGAATACCAAAAACAAAGGTCAAGATTCCTAAAATAGTACTCCACTTAGTACGTTTGCTGTTGTCCTGATTGGTGATATTGCCTACATTGATTTCCAACATAACGACAGAAGAAGTGACTGTCGCAAAGAGGAAGAGCAAGAGGAAGAGGATGTAGAAAATGGTTCCCAAAGGCATCTTGTCAAAGAGTTGAGGTAAGACGATAAATAGCAAGCTTGGTCCCCCTTCAGACTGGATATTGAAGGCTGACATGGCTGGGAAAATGGCGAGACCTGCCATGATGGACACCGAGATGTTCATTGCTACGATAGAAATTCCTGACTGGACTAGATTGGTTTTCTTATCCAAATAAGAAGCATAGGTCAGCATGGCTGTAACCCCTAGTGAGAGGGCAAAGAAAGATTGTCCCAGAGCATAGAGGAGACCAGCACTTGTCAGCTTAGAGAAGTCTGGTTTTAGGAAGTAAAGAACCCCTTCCATGGCATTTGGCAAACTGAGAGAGCGCCCAATGATGACAACAAAGATGATAAAGAGCAGGGGCATCATGACTTTCGAAGCTCTTTCAATCCCTTTTTGAACCCCACGTGATACAATGAAGATATTCAATAGGATAAAGGCTGCTTGAGCTCCTAGGGCAATGGCTGGATTTGAAATGATTGAAGTAAATAACTGAGCATAATCACCCGTTCCACCAAGTTGGAACAATTTTCCAAACTCAATGCCTAGATAGACTAAAATCCAGCCACCAATAACACTGTAAAACGATAAAAGGATAAAAAGGGCAAAGGCACCAATCCAACCGATAAAGTTGTACTTGCTATTCTTTCCTAGTTTTCCAAAGGTTTTGATAGCTGAGACACCAGCACTTCGGCCGAGGGCAAACTCAGCTAGCAAAAGGGGAAAACCGATTAGAATAGTGGAGATGAGAAAGACTAGTAAAAAGCCTCCTCCACCGTTAGCAGCAGTCATATAAGGAAATTTCCAAACGGCTCCAAGTCCGATGGCTGAACCAGCAGATGCTAGGATAAAGCCCAGTTTAGAACCCCATTGCGATTTTTCAGACATAGTTAAACTCCTAAAATTAGTATTACAAAAGAAAAAGCTACTGCCCTTGGCAAATAGCCTCATCAGTACTCAAAATGAGCCTTTCTTTTGATTGATAGACTTGACTATCCTATCATGTTTTCTAAGGTCTGTCAAGAAAACCATTTTCATGTTATGATAAAGTAAAAAATTTCGCAAAAACGCTTGACTCTGACCTAGGGGGAGGGGTTATACTATCAATGTAATACTCTTCGAAAATCAAATTCAAACCACGTCAGCGTCGCCTTACCGTACTCAAGTACAGCCTGCGGCTAGCTTCCTAGTTTGCTCTTTGATTTTCATTGAGTATAAGGAGGAAATCATGTACCATATAAAAGAAGCTGCCCAGCTTTCGGGTGTCTCTGTCAAGACCCTGCATCACTACGACAAGATAGGACTCTTAGTTCCTTTAAAGTTAGAAAACGGTTATCGAACCTACAGTCAGGAGGATTTGGAACGCCTTCAGGTCATTCTTTACTACAAATATCTAGGTTTTTCTTTAGAAAAAATAGCAGAGCTGTTAAAGGAAGATAAATCAGATTTATTGCCTCACTTGACTAGACAGTTGGACTATTTGACTCGAGAAAGGCAACATCTGGATACCTTGATTTCCACCTTGCAAAAAACCATTCAAGAACAAAAAGGAGAAAGAGAAATGAGCATTCAAGAGAAATTCGCAGGATTTAACTATCAAGACCATCAAAAATACCACCAAGAGGCGGTAGAGAAGTATGGACAAGATGTGATGGACCAAGCGCTGGAGCGCCAAAAAGGTCACGAAGACGAAGCTACGGCTGCCTTCAATCAAGTCTTTCGAGCCTTGTCACAAAATCTTCAAGCTGGTCTACCTGTAACAGCAACCGAAAATCAAGAAGAAGCCGCTAAACTCTTGCAAGCCATCCGTACTTATGGATTTGACTGCTCTATTGAGGTATTTGGTTATATCGGTAAAGGCTACGTCTACAACCCAGAATTTAAGGAAAACATTGACAAATTTGGACCTGGAACAGCCCAGTACACATCAGATGTGATTGCCTATTATGTCCAAACTCAGACAAAATAAAATCGGAGGAGCATTCTTCCGATTTTTACTAAATTCAAGCACTACTTGCTTAATAATTTTTCTACTACATTTAGTTTTCGCATGGTCAAATCTACATTAAAAAGCTTTTCAAGATAGTTGGTACTGAGCTTTTTTCGTTTTGCAGTTCTAGGGAGATAGAGGTAAAGACAATGGTTACCGATACAAATTTCTTCTTCACCGTAATCAATTTTCAATTTTTCTAAAGGGAGACTTTGAATAGATTCTTGATAAAAAATCACATGTATACGGTCATAAAGATAGTGTTCTCCAAACGGGTTTTCTTGGACAATTTTTTTAAAATCACTTTTGTTCTTGATAACCATTTTTAAGTCGGCCCCAATTTTTTCCTTTATCAGAGTATGAACACATTCTCGTATTTCTTCTAAATCTAAATCACTTTCAAGAATGATATTCCCACTTTGAATATAGGTTCGAACTTGTTGAAAACCGGCTTCTGTTAAGATATCTACTAGATAAGACATTTTAGGGATAGCATTTTTTCCATTAGGAGTAACTCCCCTTAACAAGATAATATGTTCCAAAGGACTTCCTTTCTTTTGGGGCTGATTTAGCCATTAAATAATTCAGATTTAGATTGGGTTTGATCCCGCCACCCAACCAGTACAAAGGGCAGAAGTGATGTTAAACCCACCCGTGTGGGCATTGATATCCAGTACCTCGCCAGCAAAGTGGAGTCCAGGTACCAGCTTACTTTCTAGAGTTTTGGGATTGATTTCCTTGAGACTGACGCCCCCTTTGGTAACAAAGGACTTAGCAAGGGACATTTTACCAGTTACAGGAATTTTAAGTCCCTTGATAGACTGGACAAGTTGTTCGCGTTCCTTTTCAGTCAGTTGTTTGACTTTGTCAGGATAGCCTGGCACAAAAAATTCTGCCAAGCGTTCTGGAAGTAAAGTTTTTAAGGCATTTTTTAGAGATTTTTCCCGATTTTCTTCTAGAAATGTAGCCAAGTCTTTCTCAGAAAGTTGAGGTAGAACATCCAGTGAGAGAACCTCTCCGCCCTTGACAAAGCTGGACATACGCAGAGCAGCAGGGCCTGACAAACCAAAGTGGGTAAAGAGCAAATCGTGAGTGATGACATGCTTACCATAGCTTAGGGTCACATCGTCCAATGAAATTCCTTGCAAGGCCTTGTGTGGAAAATCTGTCAACAAAGGACTTTCAGCGGCTTCAAGATCGGTAATGGTATGCTTAAAATGACGGGCAATCTCGTGACCAAAACCAGTCGAACCAGTAGAGGGATAGGATTTCCCACCAGTTGTGACAATGAGTTTCTCACAAGTGAAGGTTTGGTCTGCGGACTTAAGGACAAACTGGTCGTCTATCTTTTTAACCGAAACAATCTCCGTTTGAGTAGCAACTCGACCACCGAGTTCAGTGATTTTCTTTTCCAAGGCCTCGATAATGGTCCGAGACTTGTCACTAGCAGGAAAGACGCGTCCGTGGTCTTCGACCTTAAGTTTAACACCATTTTCTGTAAAAAAATTAATGATATCATGGTTATCAAATTGGGAGAAGACACTGTAGAGAAAGCGCCCATTTCCAGGGATGCCAGCTAGTAGGTCATCTAGAGTTCCGTTGTTGGTTACATTGCAACGTCCCCCACCAGTACCAGCTAATTTTTTTCCAAGTTTCCGATTTTTTTCGATGAGGAGGGTTTTCTGTCCATAAAAGCTACTGGAAATCGTAGCCATCATACCAGCAGGACCTCCACCAATGACGATAGTATCAAAATGTTTCATAGCTCTATTGTACCACAAAAAAATAAGAGATGAAGTCACCTCTTGTCAAGAATGCAATTAATCAATTTCATACCCCATCAGCAAACCACCATCTTCTGCATAAAAACTGCAGAGACCAGATGTTGGGAGAATTTTAATATCCGCCTGTGGGAAGGTTTCACGTATTCGGTCTGAAAGCTGTTGGCAACATTTCTCGTTATTACGTTGGGCCATGACAATACGGCCACCAGCATATCCAGCTTTAATGATTTCATCATAGGCAGCTTGAACTGATTTCTTTGGTCCTCGTGCTTTTTGTAGCAATTCGAGAGTTCCAGTTTCACTAGCTTCTCCGACCATACGGATATTGAGAAGGCCAACGACCGTACCGATAAGCTTGCTCAAACGGCCGTTCTTCACCAAGTTATCGACTTTAGCTAGGACAAAAAGTAACTTGGTTTTTTCTTGATAGGCGGTGATAGCTTCAACCACTTCTTCAAAAGATAAGCCCTGGTCGATCAAGTCATTCACTTTTTCTACGAGCAAGTCAACTTCCCCACCAGCAGACAAACTATCAATTATATGAATTTTAGTATCAGGATGTTCTTCCAGATAAATATTTTTTGCTAGTTGAGCACTATTGTGGCTTCCAGAAAGAGTACCAGTGATGGTTACTAGGAAAATGTTTTTGGCTCCTTCAAATGCTCGCAAATAATCATCTGGGCTTGGACAAGCTGATTTTGAAGCTTCTGCAGTTGCATACATGGTTTCCATCATTTGGTCAATGTCAAGACTGGCATCATCAACAAAGACCTGATCAGCTACTTGAATGGTTAAGGGCACACTTACAAAGGTCGTGTCAATAGCTGGTCTTGCCAGCTGACGATAATCACAACCAGAGTCAGCAATAATCTTCCAAGTCATAGAAATTCTCCATCTTTGTCAGTTATACATTGACAAAGGTTCTGTCTTTTTTTACAATTATATCATGAAAGCCCTTGAAACAAAAGCCTCATCCGTCTGTTGTGACAAGTAGAAAGAAAATGTTATGTCTGAACGTAGAATCTCTGAAAAGTCTCTTGAAAATCTCAGAAAATCAAACCAAGAATCCAATTTATTAACTAGAGAAGCCATCGAAACAGCCCTCTTGCAACTCTTGGAAAAAAAGGACCTGACCAAGATTAGTATTTCTGAATTGGTCAAACGTGCAGGCGTTTCTCGTGCGGCCTTTTATCGCAATTATGATTCCAAAGAGGAGATTTTAGAAAGCGTATTTAAACGAACTGTCCACAATATTATGGAACAGTTGCATCATTATGATTTAAAGACAGACCTTTATCTGGTCTGGGTTCACCTTTTCCGAGAAGCAAGAAAGGAAGCCAGAGTGATTCAACTTGCCTTAGATTACCATCTGGAAAAAATCTTTGTCCAAGCCATGCAGGAGTTTCTGGAAAAATACCATGGAAAATCAAAAGGTGTCAGCTCTTATCTTCATTCCTTCTGGAGTTCAGCCATCGTCTCAGTCCTTTTAAAATGGATCAAGGATGGCATGAAGGTACCTGCTGAAAAGATTGCAGATTTACGGTTACCATTTTTTAAAAAATAGAGAAAAAGGAGAAGAGATATGACTGAAGAAAGACTAGCATGGGATGAGTATTTTGCAGCCCAAGCTCTACTAATTGCCAATCGTTCCACTTGTAAACGTGCCAAAGTGGGCGCAATTCTGGTAAAGGATAATAAGGTTATTTCAACTGGTTACAATGGTTCAGTGTCAGGAACCGAGCATTGTATTGACCACGAATGTCTGGTCATTGAAGGCCACTGTGTTCGCACCCTTCACGCTGAGGTCAATGCTATCCTTCAAGGTGCAGAACGTGGTGTTCCTAAAGGCTTTACAGCCTATGTAACCCATTTTCCTTGTCTGAATTGTACCAAACAATTGCTTCAGGTCGGTTGTAAGCGTGTGGTTTATATCAACCAGTACCGAATGGACGACTACGCCCAATACCTTTATCAAGAAAAGGGAACAGAATTGACTCATTTACCACTTGAGACAGTACAGACAGCTCTTAAAGAGGCTGATTTAATGTGAAAAATTATCAAAAATAAATGGTTTAGAAAGATTTTTAAACCGTTTTTTGGTATAATAAGAAGAATAAATTGAAAGAAGGAATTCCAAAAATGGGAAAAATTGAAGTTATTAATCATCCACTGATTCAACACAAATTGTCAATCTTGCGTCGTACAGATACTTCTACAAAAGCTTTTCGTGAGCTAGTAGATGAGATTGCAATGTTGATGGGGTATGAAGTACTTCGTGATCTTCCACTAGAAGATGTAGAAATCGAAACACCAATCACAAAAACAGTTCAAAAACAATTGGCAGGTAAGAAATTGGCTATCGTTCCAATCTTGCGTGCAGGTATCGGGATGGTTGATGGACTTTTGAGCTTGGTTCCAGCTGCTAAAGTTGGCCACATCGGTATGTACCGTGATGAAGAAACGCTTCAACCAGTTGAGTACTTGGTGAAATTACCTGAAGATATTGACCAACGTCAAATTTTTGTGGTAGACCCAATGTTGGCAACAGGTGGATCAGCAATCTTGGCTGTTGACTCTCTTAAAAAACGTGGCGCATCAAATATCAAATTTGTCTGCCTTGTATCAGCACCAGAAGGTGTAAAAGCCCTTCAAGAAGCTCATCCAGATGTAGAAATCTTTACAGCAGCCTTGGATGAACGCTTGAACGAACACGGTTATATCGTTCCAGGTCTTGGAGATGCTGGGGACCGCTTGTTCGGTACAAAATAAAATCGAAAAGAAGAATGAATTGGAAAAGAATTTCCAGTCGTGAAAGGAGGTTGAATTTTTGTTTCTGTCTGATGAAAACAGAGCAAAAATTTGACCTTTTTTGACCAAGATATTATAATAGTCTTATCTTCAGTCATTTGACCAACAAAATTAAAACTCAAAAGGAGAAATAAATGATTCCTGTAGTTATTGAACAAACAAGCCGTGGAGAACGTTCCTACGATATTTACTCACGTCTTCTTAAAGACCGCATCATTATGCTGACGGGCCCAGTTGAAGACAATATGGCCAACTCAGTTATTGCCCAGTTGCTTTTCTTGGATGCCCAAGATAGTACAAAGGATATTTACCTTTATGTTAATACACCTGGGGGTTCCGTTTCAGCTGGTTTGGCAATCGTTGATACCATGAACTTTATCAAGGCAGATGTCCAAACCATCGTTATGGGAATGGCTGCATCTATGGGGACGGTCATTGCATCAAGTGGAGCAAAAGGCAAACGTTTCATGCTTCCAAATGCTGAATACATGATCCACCAACCAATGGGCGGTACAGGTGGTGGTACTCAACAAACCGATATGGCGATCGCTGCAGAACACTTGCTCAAAACTCGTAATACCTTGGAAAAAATCTTAGCTGAAAATTCAGGTCAGTCAATCGAAAAAGTCCATGCAGATGCAGAACGTGATAACTGGATGAGCGCCCAAGAAACACTTGAATATGGCTTTATTGATGAAATCATGGCCAATAATTCATTGAATTAATGATGATAGAAGGCAAACTCGACTGGGTTTGCTTTTTTTGATATAATAGGGAGAGATTTCTTAGAAAGAGGATTTATCATGTTTGAAAAAGTCAATCGATCTGGCTTGATTATCTATCTTTACTATAATCGTGATGCCAAAAAACTGCAGGATTATGGAGATATTACCTATCATTCCAAGAAACATCGTTACTTACAGCTTTATGTTCCAACTCAAGAAGTGGAGCAATTGGTCGGGCGCTTGGGCAAGGAAAAATTTATAAAAAAAGTTAGAGTTTGTCATATCCAAGAGTTGGAAACACCCTTTGTGGGCAATCTTTATCGAGAGGAAAACGTTATCATCGAAAAAGTCTAAGAAAAGTGTTGACAATTTTCTGATAATTCGGTATATTCTTAACATGCTATTTATTTAAGAATAAGGAGACAAAAAAGATGAAGAAAAAATTTGCCCTATCGTTTGTGGCGCTTGCAAGTGTAGCACTTCTTGCAGCCTGTGGAGAAGTGAAGTCTGGAGCGTCAAACGCTGCTGGTAATTCAGTAGATGAAAAGACAATCAAAATTGGATTTAACTTCGAGGAAACTGGTGCCGTAGCAGCCTACGGAACATCTGAACAAAAAGGTGCCCAATTGGCCGTTGATGAAATCAATGCAGCAGGTGGTATCGATGGAAAACAAATCGAAGTAGTCGATAAAGATAATAAGTCTGAAACTGCTGAGGCGGCTTCAGTAACAACTAACCTTGTAACCCAATCTAAAGTATCAGCAATCGTAGGACCTGCGACATCTGGTGCAACTGCAGCTGCTGTAGCTAACGCTACAAAAGCAGGTGTTCCATTGATTTCGCCAAGTGCGACGCAAGATGGATTGACTAAAGGTCAAGATTACCTCTTTATCGGAACATTCCAAGATAGCTTCCAAGGAAAAATTATCTCAAACTATGTTACTGAAAAATTAAACGCTAAGAAAGTTGTTCTTTACACTGACAATGCCAGCGACTATGCTAAAGGTATTGCTAAAGCCTTCCGTGAAGCTTACAAAGGTGAAATCGTTGCAGATGAAACTTTCGTAGCAGGTGACACAGACTTTCAAGCAGCCCTTACAAAAATGAAAGGGAAAGACTTTGATGCTATCATCGTCCCTGGTTACTACACTGAAGCTGGTAAAATTGTAAACCAAGCGCGTGGTATGGGAATTGATAAACCAATCGTTGGTGGTGATGGATTCAACGGTGAAGAGTTTGTACAACAAGCAACTGCTGAAAAAGCATCAAACATCTACTTTATCTCAGGCTTCTCAACTACTGTAGAAGTTTCAGCTAAAGCAAAAGCTTTCCTTGATGCTTACCGTGCTAAGTACAACGAAGAGCCTTCAACATTTGCAGCCTTGGCTTATGACTCAGTTCACCTTGTAGCAAACGCAGCAAAAGGTGCTAAAAACTCAGGTGAAATCAAGGATAACCTTGCTAAAACAAAAGATTTTGAAGGTGTAACTGGTCAAACAAGCTTCGATGCAGACCACAACACAGTCAAAACTGCTTACATGATGACCATGAACAATGGTAAGGTTGAAGCAGCAGAAGTTGTAAAACCATAATAGAAAAATGTTGAAATAGGGAATGAGCCGTTGACTCACTCCCTGTTTCGATGTTTAATACTCTTCGAAAATCTCTTCAAACTGCGTCAACTTCGCCTTGCCGTACTCAAGTACAGCCTGTGGCTAGTTTCCTAGTTTGCTCTTTGATTTTTATTGAGTATAAGAACCTATCAAAAAGTGAGGGGAAACCCTCAAAATTATAAATAGAAAGAGTGAATCTTATGCTCCAACAACTAGTAAATGGTTTGATTCTAGGTAGTGTTTATGCGCTGTTAGCCCTAGGATATACCATGGTTTACGGAATTATCAAGCTCATCAACTTCGCCCACGGTGATATTTATATGATGGGAGCCTTTATCGGTTATTTCTTGATTAATTCTTTCCAAATGAATTTCTTTGTAGCTCTTATTGTAGCTATGTTAGCGACAGCCATTCTTGGTGTCGTGATTGAGTTCCTTGCTTACCGACCTTTGCGTCACTCTACTCGTATTGCTGTTTTGATTACGGCTATTGGGGTTTCTTTCTTATTGGAGTATGGCATGGTCTATCTGGTTGGTGCCAATACCCGTGCCTTCCCTCAAGCGATTCAAACAGTTCGCTATGATTTGGGACCAGTTAGCCTAACAAACGTGCAGTTAATGATCTTGGCCATTTCCTTGATTTTGATGATTTTGTTACAGGTCATTGTCCAAAAGACTAAGATGGGGAAAGCCATGCGTGCTGTATCTGTAGATAGCGATGCAGCGCAATTGATGGGGATCAATGTAAACCGTACTATCAGCTTTACCTTTGCTTTGGGTTCTGCTCTTGCGGGTGCGGCTGGTGTTCTGATTGCCCTCTATTATAACTCTCTTGAGCCTTTGATGGGAGTTACTCCAGGTCTTAAATCTTTCGTTGCCGCAGTACTTGGTGGTATCGGAATCATTCCTGGTGCTGCTCTTGGTGGATTTGTAATTGGTCTATTGGAAACCTTTGCGACAGCCTTTGGGATGTCAGACTTCCGTGATGCCATTGTTTATGGAATCTTGTTGTTGATCTTGATTGTCCGCCCAGCTGGTATCCTTGGTAAAAATGTGAAAGAGAAGGTGTAAACGATGAAGGAAAATTTAAAAATTAATATTCTGTGGTTACTCCTTTTGTTAGCTGGCTATGGCTTGATTAGTGTACTGGTTTCAGTCGGAGTACTCAATCTATTCTATGTACAGATTTTACAACAAATCGGAATTAATATTATTCTGGCTGTTGGTCTCAACTTAATCGTTGGTTTTTCAGGTCAATTTTCACTTGGTCATGCTGGTTTCATGGCGATTGGTGCCTATGCAGCAGCTATTATTGGTTCTAAATCACCAACCTACGGTGCCTTCTTTGGAGCCATGATTATAGGTGCTTTGCTTTCAGGAGCAGTTGCCTTACTTGTCGGAATTCCAACATTACGTTTGAAGGGGGATTATCTTGCAGTAGCGACTCTAGGTGTTTCTGAAATTATCCGTATCTTTATCATCAATGGCGGAAGCCTTACAAATGGTGCAGCAGGTATCTTGGGAATTCCTAACTTTACAACTTGGCAAATGGTTTACTTCTTTGTCGTGATCACAACCATTGCAACCTTGAACTTCTTGCGTAGTCCAATTGGTCGTTCAACCCTCTCCGTTCGTGAAGATGAAATCGCTGCTGAGTCAGTTGGGGTTAATACGACTAAAATTAAAATTATCGCCTTTGTCTTTGGTGCTATTACTGCAAGTATTGCAGGATCACTTCAGGCAGGATTTATCGGTTCAGTTGTACCGAAAGATTACACCTTCATCAACTCAATCAACGTTTTGATCATTGTTGTATTTGGTGGGCTTGGTTCCATTACAGGTGCCATCGTTTCAGCTATTGTTCTTGGAATTTTGAATATGCTTCTCCAAGATGTTGCCAGCGTGCGTATGATTATTTATGCTTTGGCCTTGGTATTGGTAATGATTTTCAGACCAGGTGGACTCCTTGGAACATGGGAATTGAGCCTATCGCGTTTCTTTAAAAAATCTAAGAAGGAGGAACAAAACTAATGGCATTACTTGAAGTAAAACAGTTAACCAAACATTTTGGCGGTCTAACAGCTGTTGGAGATGTGACTCTTGAATTGAACGAAGGGGAATTGGTTGGACTAATCGGTCCAAATGGAGCTGGGAAAACTACTCTTTTCAATCTTTTGACCGGTGTTTATGAACCAAGCGAGGGAACAGTAACCCTAGATGGTCACCTTTTGAATGGAAAGTCACCTTATAAGATTGCTTCTTTGGGACTTGGACGTACATTCCAAAATATCCGTCTCTTTAAAGATTTAACAGTTTTAGACAATGTTTTGATTGCTTTTGGTAACCATCACAAACAACATGTTTTTGCTAGTTTCTTACGCTTACCAGCTTTTTACAAGAGTGAAAAAGAATTAAAGGCTAAAGCTTTGGAATTGCTGAAAATTTTTGATTTAGATGGTGATGCAGAAACGCTTGCTAAAAACCTTGCCTACGGACAACAACGTCGTTTGGAAATTGTTCGTGCCCTCGCTACAGAACCTAAAATTCTCTTTTTAGATGAACCAGCCGCAGGTATGAATCCGCAGGAAACAGCAGAATTGACTGAGTTAATTCGTCGTATCAAAGATGAATTTAAAATTACAATCATGCTGATTGAACACGATATGAATCTGGTTATGGAAGTTACAGAACGCATCTACGTACTTGAATACGGTCGTTTGATTGCTCAGGGAACTCCGGACGAAATTAAGACCAATAAACGCGTTATCGAAGCTTATCTAGGAGGTGAAGCCTAATGTCTATGTTAAAAGTTGATAATCTTTCTGTGCATTACGGCATGATCCAGGCAGTCCGTGATGTAAGCTTTGAAGTGAATGAAGGAGAAGTTGTTTCCCTTATCGGTGCCAATGGTGCAGGTAAGACAACTATTCTCCGTACCTTGTCTGGTTTGGTTCGACCAAGTTCTGGAAAGATTGAATTTTTAGGTCAAGAAATCCAAAAAATGCCGGCTCAGAAAATCGTGGCAGGTGGTCTTTCACAAGTACCAGAAGGACGCCACGTCTTCCCTGGCTTGACTGTTATGGAAAATCTAGAAATGGGAGCTTTCTTAAAGAAAAACCGTGAAGAAAATCAAGCTAACTTGAAGAAGGTTTTCTCACGCTTCCCTCGTCTTGAAGAACGGAAGAACCAAGATGCAGCTACTCTTTCAGGGGGAGAACAACAAATGCTTGCCATGGGACGCGCTCTTATGTCAACACCAAAACTTCTTCTTTTAGATGAACCATCAATGGGACTTGCTCCAATCTTTATCCAAGAAATTTTTGATATCATTCAAGATATTCAGAAGCAAGGAACAACTGTCCTCTTGATTGAACAAAATGCCAATAAAGCACTTGCAATCTCTGACCGAGGCTATGTATTGGAAACAGGGAAAATCGTTCTATCAGGAACAGGAAAAGAACTCGCCTCATCAGAAGAAGTCAGAAAAGCATATCTGGGTGGCTAAAACAATCCAGTGGATTGTTTTAGTCGGTGGATGAAGATTACGAAGTAATCATCATTATAGTCCGGGGGAACTTTTTAGTCGACGGATGAAGATTGCGAATCAATCATCAAATCCAGTGGATTGTTTTAGTTGGCAGATGAAGATAACGAAGCAATTCTCATCTGCACTGGAAGGTTAGCTTCTGATAATTGAAACAAAATCGAATGAAGCGTACCTATCCTTCATTCACAGAGCTCGATTTTAGAGCTCTTTTTGCTAGCTTATTCATACTTTTCTGAATTTTGAAAAAGAAATGTAAGCGTTTGATAGATTTGCAAAAAGATTGTATAATAGGGATAAGAATAGAAAAGGAGAAGTCTCATGGCAGTTAAAGATTTTATGACCCGCAAGGTAGTTTATATTAGTCCAGATACAACAGTATCTCATGCAGCAGATTTAATGAGAGAGCAAGGATTGCACCGCTTGCCTGTTATCGAAAATGATCAATTGGTTGGTTTGGTGACTGAGGGCACCATTGCCCAAGCTAGTCCATCAAAAGCAACCAGTCTTTCTATCTATGAGATGAATTATCTTCTAAATAAGACAAAAGTAAAAGATGTCATGATTCGCGATGTTGTCACTGTTTCAGGCTATGCGAGTCTAGAGGATGCAACTTATCTGATGTTGAAAAACAAGATTGGTATTCTTCCTGTCGTAGATAATCATCAAGTATACGGAGTTATTACGGACCGTGACGTTTTCCAAGCCTTTCTTGAAATTGCTGGTTATGGAGAAGAAGGAATTCGTGTGCGCTTTGTTACAGAAGATGAAGTCGGTGTCCTCGGAAAGATTGTTTCTTTGATTGCAGAAGAAAATTTGAATATCTCGCATACCGTAAATATTCCGCGTAAAGATGGTAAGGTGATTATCGAAGTTCAAATCGATGGCTCAATTGATTTACCATCCTTGAAAGAAAAATTTGAATCAGAGAATATTCAAGTAGAAGAAATTACTCGTACTTCAGCAAAAGTCTTGTAAGAAGGGAAGCCGAAAGGCTTCTTTTTACGTGTAATAAGGGATTAGAGCAAAAGATGGAAAGAAATGATAAAATATGCTATAATGAAATGATGTAAAAAAAGGAGTATTTATGGACATTTCAGTAATTCGTCAGAAAATTGACGCAAATCGTGAAAAATTAGCTTCTTTCAGGGGGTCTCTTTGACCTCGAAGGCTTAGAGGAAGAGATTGCCATCTTGGAAAACAAGATGACTGAACCTGATTTTTGGAACGATAATATCGCGGCCCAAAAAACGTCGCAAGAATTAAATGAATTAAAAAACACTTACAATACCTTCCATAAGATGGAAGAGTTGCAGGATGAAGTTGAAATTTTATTGGACTTTTTAGCAGAAGATGAGTCGGTGCATGAAGAATTGGTAACGCAGTTATCCGAACTTGATAAGATGATGACCAGTTACGAGATGACCTTGCTCTTGTCAGAACCTTATGACCACAACAATGCCATATTGGAAATCCATCCAGGATCTGGTGGCACTGAGGCTCAGGACTGGGGTGATATGTTGCTTCGTATGTACACTCGCTATGGAAATGCTAAAGGCTTTAAAGTAGAAGTATTGGATTACCAAGCAGGAGATGAAGCTGGTATCAAGTCAGTAACCTTATCATTTGAAGGACCTAATGCCTATGGTCTTCTCAAGTCAGAAATGGGTGTGCACCGTTTGGTGCGAATTTCACCATTCGACTCTGCCAAACGTCGCCATACCTCTTTCACATCTGTAGAAGTGATGCCTGAGTTGGACGATACCATTGAAGTGGAAATCCGGGAAGATGACATCAAGATGGATACCTTCCGTTCAGGTGGTGCCGGTGGACAAAACGTCAACAAGGTTTCAACAGGTGTACGTTTAACCCACATTCCAACTGGAATTGTTGTCCAATCAACGGTCGATCGTACCCAGTATGGAAATAGAGATCGAGCTATGAAGATGTTGCAGGCTAAGCTCTATCAAATGGAGCAAGAAAAGAAAGCTGCGGAGGTAGATTCCCTCAAGGGTGAGAAAAAAGAAATCACATGGGGAAGCCAAATCCGTTCTTATGTCTTCACGCCTTATACTATGGTAAAAGATCATCGAACTAGCTTTGAAGTTGCTCAGGTAGATAAGGTTATGGACGGGGACCTAGATGGTTTTATCGATGCCTACCTCAAGTGGCGAATCAGTTAAGAAAGAAAGGAACTCACATGTCAATCATTGAAATGAGAGATGTCGTCAAAAAATACGACAACGGAACGACTGCCTTACGCGGTGTTTCGGTCAGCGTTCAACCGGGAGAATTTGCTTACATTGTAGGACCTTCAGGAGCAGGGAAGTCAACCTTCATTCGTTCTCTATATCGTGAAGTAAAAATCGATAAAGGAAGCCTATCAGTTGCTGGTTTTAATCTGGTTAAGATTAAAAAGAAAGATGTCCCGCTTCTACGTCGTAGTGTTGGAGTTGTCTTCCAGGATTATAAACTCTTGCCAAAGAAAACTGTCTATGAAAATATTGCTTACGCTATGGAAGTAATCGGGGAAAATCGCCGTAATATCAAAAAACGTGTGATGGAAGTTTTAGACTTGGTTGGGTTGAAGCACAAGGTTCGTTCTTTCCCAAATGAGCTCTCAGGTGGAGAGCAACAGCGGATTGCGATTGCGCGTGCTATTGTAAACAATCCCAAAGTATTGATAGCCGATGAACCAACAGGAAACCTGGACCCGGATAATTCATGGGAAATTATGAATCTCTTGGAACGGATTAACCTACAAGGGACAACTATTTTGATGGCGACTCATAATAGCCAGATTGTAAATACCTTGCGCCACCGTGTCATTGCCATTGAAAATGGCCGTGTCGTTCGTGACGAATCAAAAGGAGAGTATGGATACGATGATTAGTAGATTTTTTCGCCATTTATTTGAATCACTAAAAAGTTTGAAACGAAATGGTTGGATGACAGTGGCTGCTGTCAGCTCAGTCATGATTACTTTGACCTTGGTTGCCATATTTGCTTCTGTTATTTTCAATACAGCGAAACTAGCTACAGATATTGAAAATAATGTCCGAGTGATGGTTTATATTCGCAAGGATGTAGCTGATAATAGCGAGACTATTGAAAAAGAAGGTCAAACTGTTACAAATAATGACTACCACAAGGTATACAATGCTTTGAAGGGGATGTCTACTGTTAAGAGTGTTACCTTTTCAAGTAAAGAGGAACAATATGAAAAGTTGACAGAAACAATGGGGGATAACTGGAAAATCTTTGAAGGCGATGCCAACCCCCTCTATGATGCCTATATTGTTGATACCAAAGCGCCAAGTGATGTAAAAACTGTGTCTGAAGATGCTAAAAAAATTGAAGGTGTGTCTGAGGTTCAGGATGGTGGTGCCAATACAGAACGCCTATTCCAACTAGCATCATTTATCCGTGTTTGGGGATTAGTTATTGCAGGACTTTTGATTTTTATTGCAGTTTTCTTGATTTCAAATACCATTCGTATTACCATTATTTCTCGCAGTCGTGAAATTCAAATCATGCGCTTGGTTGGTGCTAAGAACAGTTATATCCGTGGACCTTTCTTACTTGAAGGTGCCTTCATTGGTTTGCTTGGAGCAACTGCGCCATCAGTGTTGGTCTTTATTGTTTATCGAATGGTTTACCAATCTGTCAATAAGTCGTTGGTCGGACAAAATCTTTCTATGATCGCGCCAGAGGTATTTACTCCTCTGATGATTGCCCTATTATTTGTGATTGGAATTTTCATTGGTTCACTGGGATCAGGAATTTCCATGCGCAGATTCTTGAAGATTTAGGTAAAATAATTATTTTTATGAGGAGGTTGTAAAATCTCCTTTTTTGCTACAAGAGTTTTTGAAAAGGGACTTCTAATACTCAATGGAAATAAAAGAGCAAACTAGGTAGCTCGCCACAGGATGCTCAAAATACTGATTTGAGGTTGTAGATAAGACTGACGAAGTCAGTCACATGTATACGGTAAGACGACGCTGACGTGGTTTGAAGAGATTTTCGAAGAGTATCAAGAAGTCCCCCAGAGAAGACTTCTTGATGGCTAACTTGAAATTTGGCACTAGAAATTTTTTTGAAAAAAGTGTAATTTTTTTTGTAAAAGCCTTTACAAAAAAAATTAAAGTGGTATAATTAAATCATAAAAGGTGCAAACGTTTTCGTAAAACGTTTGCCTAAATAAAAATAAAGGAGATTTGAATGATGAAAGATACATTCAAAAATGTCTTGTCTTTCGAATTTTGGCAAAAATTCGGTAAGGCTTTGATGGTGGTTATCGCGGTTATGCCGGCTGCTGGTTTGATGATTTCAATCGGTAAGTCTATCGTGATGATTAACCCAACATTTGCACCACTCGTTATTACTGGTGGTGTCCTAGAGCAAATCGGTTGGGGGGTTATCGTTAACCTTCATATCTTGTTCGCCCTCGCTATTGGAGGAAGCTGGGCTAAGGAACGTGCTGGTGGTGCGTTTGCGGCAGGTCTTGCCTTTATCCTAATCAACCGTATCACTGGTACAATCTTTGGCGTATCAGGAGACATGTTGAAGAATCCAGAAGCTATGGTAACAACTCTCTTTGGTGGATCAATCAAAGTTGCTGATTACTTCATTAGTGTTATGGAAGCTCCAGCACTTAACATGGGTGTATTCGTAGGGATTATTTCTGGTTTTATTGGAGCAACTGCTTACAATAAATACTATAACTTCCGTAAGCTTCCTGATGCACTTTCATTCTTTAACGGAAAACGTTTTGTACCATTTGTAGTTATTCTTCGTTCAATAATTGCTGCAATTGTACTTGCTGCTTTTTGGCCACTTGTGCAAACTGGTATCAATAGCTTTGGTATCTGGATTGCCAACTCACAAGAAACTGCTCCAATCCTTGCACCATTCTTGTATGGTACATTGGAACGTTTGCTCTTGCCATTTGGTCTTCACCATATGTTGACTATCCCAATGAACTACACAGCTCTTGGTGGTACTTATGACATTTTAACTGGTGCAGCTAAAGGTACTCAAGTATTTGGTCAAGACCCACTATGGCTTGCATGGGTAACAGACCTTGTTAACCTTAAAGGTACAGATGCAAGTCACTACCAACAATTGTTAGATACTGTTCACCCAGCTCGTTTCAAAGTTGGACAAATGATCGGTTCATTCGGTATCTTGATGGGTATGATCGTTGCTATCTACCGTAATGTCGATGCTGATAAGAAACATCAATATAAAGGTATGATGATTGCGACAGCTCTTGCAACATTCTTGACAGGGGTTACTGAACCAATCGAATACATGTTCATGTTTGTAGCAACACCTATGTATCTTGTTTACTCACTTGTTCAAGGTGCTGCCTTCGCTATGGCTGACGTAGTAAACCTACGTGTCCACTCATTCGGTTCAATTGAATTCTTGACTCGTACACCACTAGCAATTAATGCTGGTATTGGTATGGATATCGTTAACTTTATCTGGGTAACTGTTCTCTTTGCCGTAATCATGTACTTTATCGCAAACTTCATGATTCAAAAATTCAACTACGCAACTCCAGGACGTAACGGAAACTATGAAACTGCTGAAGGTTCAGAAGAAGCTAGCAGCGAAGTGAAAGTTGCAGCTGGTTCTCAAGCTGTAAACATTATCAACCTTCTTGGTGGACGTGCAAACATCGTTGATGTAGACGCATGTATGACTCGTCTTCGTGTAACTGTAAAAGACGCTGACAAAGTCGGTGATGCAGAACAATGGAAAGCAGAAGGAGCTATGGGTCTTGTCATGAAAGGACAAGGAGTTCAAGCTATCTACGGTCCAAAAGCAGACGTATTGAAATCTGATATCCAAGATATCCTTGATTCAGGTGAAATCATTCCTGAAACTCTTCCAAGTCAAATGACAGAAGCACAACAAAATACAGTTCACTATAAAGGTCTTACTGAGGAAGTATACTCAGTAGCCGATGGTCAAGTTGTTGCTTTGGAACAAGTGAAAGATCCAGTATTTGCTCAAAAAATGATGGGTGATGGATTTGCTGTAGAACCTGCAAATGGAAACATTGTATCTCCAGTTTCAGGTACTGTATCAAGCATCTTCCCTACAAAACATGCTCTTGGTCTTGTGACTGAAGCAGGTCTTGAAGTACTTGTTCACATTGGTTTGGACACAGTAAGTCTTGAAGGAAAACCATTTACAGTTCATGTAGCAGAAGGACAAAAAGTTGCAGCAGGTGATCTCCTTGTCACAGCTGACTTGGATGCTATCCGTGCAGCAGGACGTGAAACTTCAACAGTAGTTGTCTTCACAAATGGTGATGTTATTAAATCAGTTAAATTAGAACAAACAGGTTCTCTTGCAGCTAAAACAGCAGTTGCTAAAGTAGAATTGTAATACACTTGAGGTTGGAAGCTGTTTTCCAACCTCTTGTTTTAGGAGAAAAACATGAAATTTTTAACACTCAATACTCATAGCTGGATGGAAAAAGAAGCCGAGGAAAAATTCCAGCTTTTGCTTGAAGATATTCTTGATAAAGATTATGATTTGATTTGTTTCCAAGAAATCAATCAGGAAATCACCTCGCCTAAGGTAGAAGTTAATGATCTCTATCAAGCTTTACCAGCAGCTGAGCCGATTCATCAAGATCATTATGTTAGACTTTTGGTTGAAAAGTTGTCAGAGCAAGGGAAAGATTACTACTGGACTTGGGCCTATAACCATATTGGTTATGACCGCTACCATGAAGGTGTGGCTATCTTGTCTAAAACACCTATTGAAGCAAGAGAAATTTTGGTTTCAGATGTGGATGATCCAACAGACTATCATACTCGCCGTGTCGCCCTGGCTGAAACTGTAGTCGATGGCAAGGACCTTGCAGTTGCCAGTGTCCACCTTTCTTGGTGGGATAAAGGTTTCCAAGAAGAATGGGCGCGATTTGAGGCTGTCTTGAAAGAATTGAACAAGCCACTTTTGCTGGCTGGAGATTTCAACAATCCAGCCGGTAAGGAAGGCTACCAAGCTATTTTAGCTAGTCCATTGGGCTTACAAGACGCTTTTGAAGTTAGTCAAGAGAAAAGTGGTAGCTATACTGTTCCACCAGAAATAGATGGATGGAAAGGGAACACTGAACCCCTTCGAATCGACTATGTTTTTACTACCAAAGAGTTAGAGGTAGAAAATTTACATGTTGTATTTGATGGTAACAATAGTCCGCAAGTCAGTGATCACTATGGCTTGAGTGCTATTTTAAACTGGAAATAATAACTGATACTCTTCGAAAATCAAATTCAAACCACGTCAACGTCGCCTTGCCGTACTCAAGTACAGCCTGAGGCTAGTTTCCTAGTTTGCTCTTTGATTTTCATTGAGTATGAAAAGAGGTTGGGATTATAAAATTCCAGCCTTTTTCTGATTAGAAAAGCTACTGGAAATAGCCTAATACTCTTCGAAAATCAAATTCAAACCACGTCAGCTTCACCTTGCCGTACTCAAGTACAGCCTGCGGCTAGCTTCCTAGTTTGCTCTTTGATTTTCATTGAGTATAAATAAGTGAGACTACTGAAATGGAATAAAATGTGGTATAATTGATAAGATAGATAGAATCGAGGATAGTATGTCATTTACGAAATTTCAATTTAAAAATTATATTAGAGAAGCCTTGGAGGAGTTAAAATTTACAACTCCAACAGAGGTGCAAGATAAGTTGATTCCCATTGTTTTGGCAGGTCGTGACCTAGTAGGAGAATCAAAAACAGGTTCGGGTAAGACTCACACTTTCCTATTGCCGATTTTCCAGCAATTAGATGAAATCAGCGATAGTGTTCAAGCAGTCATTACTGCACCGAGCCGTGAATTAGCTACTCAAATTTACCAAGCAGCTCGTCAGATTGCAGCCCACTCAGAAGTGGAAGTTCGTGTGGTTAATTATGTAGGAGGGACAGATAAGGCTCGCCAAATTGACAAATTGGCAAGTAATCAGCCTCATATTGTTATCGGAACGCCTGGCCGTATTTATGACTTAGTTAAGTCTGGTAACCTAGCTATTCACAAGGCTAAGACCTTTGTGGTCGATGAGGCAGATATGACCTTGGATATGGGATTCTTAGAAACTGTTGATAAAATTGCTGGAAACCTTCCAAAAGACCTGCAATTCATGGTCTTCTCAGCGACTATTCCACAAAAATTGCAACCATTCTTGAAAAAATACTTGTCAAATCCAGTTATGGAGAAAATCAAGACCAAAACGGTCATTTCTGACACTATTGATAATTGGTTGATTTCGACCAAGGGCCGAGATAAGAATGCTCAAATTTACCAGTTAACTCAGTTGATGCAACCGTATTTGGCAATGATTTTTGTTAACACTAAGACACGTGCTGATGAATTGCATTCATATTTGACTGCTCAAGGCTTGAAGGTTGCGAAAATCCATGGGGATATTGCCCCTCGTGAGCGTAAACGTATCATGAACCAGGTTAAAAATTTGGATTTTGAGTACATTGTCGCAACAGATTTGGCGGCGCGTGGAATTGATATTGAAGGTGTCAGCCATGTTATCAATGATGCCATTCCGCAAGATTTGTCCTTCTTTGTCCACCGTGTTGGTCGTACCGGACGCAATGGCCTACCAGGTACAGCTATTACCCTTTACCAGCCAAGTGATGACTCGGATATCCGTGAGTTGGAGAAATTGGGAATCAAGTTTACTCCTAAGATGGTCAAAGACGGAGAATTTCAAGATACTTATGACCGTGACCGTCGTGCCAACCGTGAGAAAAAACAAGATAAACTTGATATTGAAATGATTGGTTTGGTTAAAAAGAAAAAGAAAAAAGTCAAACCAGGTTATAAGAAGAAGATTCAATGGGCGGTTGATGAAAAACGTCGGAAAAACAAGCGCGCTGAAAATCGCGCTCGCGGTCGTGCAGAGCGTAAAGCAAAACGTCAAACATTTTAATAGCAATTGTTGGAGTACTGAGCTCCAACTTTTTGCTTTATGAGAACGAACTATCTATACAGAAACACTACATTATAGACTGCAAATTGCGTTTAAAAATGGTATAATGGTAAAGTTATATAGTCCCGATAAGATGGTAGAAATTTCTATTTTTTCTTTCGAGTCGCAACTCGCAAAGAATGACGGCTCCAAAGTCGTTCGTCATTCTACGGTTGTCGCTATAGGGTGGTCACCCTATGCGCCTTACTAGCTTCAGAAATAAAAAAGTGTCGTTTTTATTTCTTTCGAGTCGCAACTCGTGGATGATAGGGATTTCTATCAGTACTTTGTAACTCTATAACACTATTTTTAAGGGGGGACATTTTTATGTCAGAACGTAAATTATTCACGTCTGAGTCTGTATCTGAGGGGCATCCAGATAAGATTGCAGACCAAATTTCAGATGCGATTTTGGATGCTATTTTAGCAGAGGATCCAGAAGCGCACGTTGCTGCTGAGACAGCTGTATATACTGGTTCCGTCCACGTTTTTGGTGAAATTTCTACAAATGCCTATGTGGATATTAACCGTGTGGTTCGTGATACCATTGCAGAGATTGGCTACACCAATACAGAATATGGTTTTTCTGCTGAGACAGTGGGAGTCCATCCGTCACTTGTTGAGCAATCACCTGATATTGCTCAAGGTGTTAACGAAGCCTTGGAGGTTCGTGGAAATGCAGACCAAGATCCACTTGATTTGATTGGTGCTGGAGACCAAGGGCTTATGTTTGGATTTGCAGTGGATGAAACAGAAGAGCTCATGCCATTGCCAATTTCACTCAGTCATAAGTTGGTTCGTCGTCTGGCAGAACTTCGTAAGTATGGGGAAATTAGCTATCTTCGCCCAGATGCTAAATCACAAGTTACAGTTGAGTATGATGAAAATGACCGTCCAGTACGTGTGGACACAGTCGTTATTTCAACTCAGCACGATCCAGAAGTCAGCAACGAACAAATTCACAATGATGTCATTAGCAAGGTTATCAAAGAGGTTATTCCAGCCTCTTACTTGGATGAGCAAACAAAATTCTTCATCAATCCTACTGGTCGTTTTGTAATCGGTGGGCCTCAAGGGGACTCAGGCTTGACTGGTCGTAAGATTATCGTAGATACCTATGGTGGCTACTCTCGTCACGGTGGTGGTGCTTTCTCTGGTAAAGATGCGACTAAGGTGGACCGTTCTGCGTCATATGCGGCTCGCTATATTGCAAAGAATATCGTTGCAGCAGGCCTTGCTAAGAAAGCAGAAGTGCAGTTGGCCTACGCTATCGGTGTTGCGCAACCTGTTTCTGTTCGTATCGATACCTTTGGTACAGGAACAGTAGCTGAAAGCAAGCTTGAAAAAGCGGCTCGTCAAATCTTTGACCTTCGTCCTGCAGGAATTATTCAAATGTTGGATCTTAAACGTCCAATCTACCGTCAAACAGCGGCTTATGGACACATGGGACGTACAGATATTGACCTTCCATGGGAACGTTTGGACAAGGTAGATGCTTTAAAAGAAGCAGTCAAATAAATAAATTGAAGAAAGAGGGAACCCCCTCTTTTTTATAGTTTTTAACTATACTGGGATACTGTTCTGAAAATCCATTTTGCGAAAGTAGAGATTTACATGTATTTCTTTAAAAATGATAATGGTTGAGATTTCTCCTTGTTGCTTGGACTTCATTCAAAATTCTGTTACCCAAGCCTTGTTCAAACTTCCAATACACTAGCTGTTTCCATAGCATGACTTCTGCACTAGACTTTCTTTTCCGAATAAATAGATAGAACCATAGAATCTAGTAAACCTAGAATTAAAACTGTGGTATAATATTAGCAATAAAAGGAATCCGGAGGATCAGAATCATGGTATCAACGAAAACACAAATTGCTGGTTTTGAGTTTGACAATTGCTTGATGAATGCAGCAGGTGTGGCTTGTATGACGATAGAGGAGCTAGAAGGGGTTAAAAACTCAGTTGCAGGAACCTTTGTCACAAAGACAGCGACCTTGGACTTCCGTCAGGGAAATCCTGAGCCACGTTACCAAGATGTTCCACTTGGTTCTATCAACTCTATGGGTTTGCCAAATAAGGGCTTAGACTACTATCTGGACTACCTTTCGGATCTGCAGGAAAAAGAGCCAAATCGAACTTTCTTCTTATCTCTAGTCGGCATGTCTCCAGAGGAAACCCATACTATCTTGAAAAAAGTCCAAGAGAGTGATTTTCGTGGTCTGACTGAGCTAAACCTCTCTTGTCCAAATGTTCCAGGAAAACCTCAGATTGCCTATGATTTTGAGACAACAGACCGGATTTTGGCAGAGGTGTTTGCCTACTTCACCAAACCTCTTGGAATTAAATTGCCACCATATTTTGACATTGTTCACTTTGACCAAGCGGCAGCTATTTTCAATAAGTATTCTCTTAAGTTTGTCAACTGCGTCAACTCTATCGGAAACGGCCTTTATATAGAAGATGAGTCCGTCGTTATTCGTCCTAAAAATGGTTTCGGTGGGATTGGTGGAGAGTACATCAAACCGACTGCTCTAGCCAATGTTCACGCTTTTTATCAACGTTTAAATCCTCAAATTCAAATCATTGGAACAGGTGGCGTTCTGACTGGTCGTGATGCCTTTGAACATATCCTCTGTGGAGCGAGCATGGTGCAGGTGGGAACCACCCTTCATAAAGAAGGCGTCGTTGCTTTTGACCGAATTACCAATGAACTGAAAGCAATCATGGCGGAAAAAGGGTACGAAAGCCTAGAAGATTTCCGTGGGAAATTGCGCTATATCGATTGAATTCATTAAAAAATCAGAATAAAGGAGAGACGATGCTAGCTATTGAAGAAAGCCAGAAGTTGACTTTAGCAAATTTACCGAACCTGAGCCTTTTTACAGGGACAGATCAGGGTCAGTTTGAAGTTATGAAGAGTCAAGTATTGAAACAGATTGGCTATGATTCTGCTGACCTCAACTTTGCCTACTTTGATATGAAAGAAGTAGTTTACAAGGATGTGGAACTGGAGTTAGTCAGCCTTCCTTTCTTTGCGGATGAGAAAATCGTGATATTGGATCATTTTGTCGATATCACAACAGCCAAGAAACGCTTTTTAATAGATGATGAACTCAAGTCGTTTGAGGAATACCTTGATAACCCTTCACCAACAACCAAGTTGTTAATCTTTGCAGAAGGAAAACTGGATAGCAAAAGACGGTTGGTTAAATTACTGAAGCGTGATGCTAAGGTTTTTGATGCAGTAGAAGCCAAAGAACAAGAATTGCGCCAGTATTTCCAAAAGTGGAGTCAGAAACAAGGTCTGCAGTTTGCCAATCATTCTTTTGAAAATCTCCTCGTCAAGTCGGGTTTTCAATTTAGTGAAATCCAGAAAAATCTCCTCTTTTTACAGTCCTATAAGGAAGACTCTGTTATCGAGGAAGAGGATATTGTCAACGCAATTCCTAAGACCTTACAGGACAATATTTTTGATTTAACTCAGTTTATTCTGACTAAAAAGATGGATCAGGCGCGTGACTTGGTTAGAGATTTGACCTTGCAAGGTGAAGATGAAATTAAACTGATTGCAGTCATGCTAGGACAATTTCGGACTTTTACTCAGGTGAAGATTTTGGCGGAGTCTGGGCAAACAGAATCTCAGATTGCAAGTAGTCTAGGAAGTTTTCTCGGACGCAATCCCAATCCCTATCAAATCAAGTTTGCGCTGAGAGATTCAAGAGGACTTTCCTTGAGCTTTTTGAAGCAAGCTATTTCCTATTTGATTGAGACAGACTATCAGATTAAAACAGGTCTTTATGAAAAAGGTTTCCTTTTTGAAAAGGCACTCCTACAGATTGCTAGTCAGGTCAATTGACATTTTTTTGAAACTATAACCCGCGTCAATATTATTTTGTCGTGGGTTTCTTAGTGATTTACTTATTTTATACTCAAGGAAAATCAAAGAGTAAACTAGGAAACTAGCCGCAGGTTGCTCAAAGCACTGCTTTGAGGTTGTAGATAAGACTGACGAAGTCAGCTCAAAACACTGTTTTGAGGTTGTAGATAAGACTGACGAAGTCAGCTCAAAACACTGTTTTGAGGTTGTAGATAAGACTGACGAAGTCAGCTCAAAACATGTTTTTGAGGTTGCGGATGAAACTGACGAAGTCAGCTCAAAGCACTGCTTTGAGGTTGTAGATAAGACTGACGAAGTCAGTAACATATATCTACGGCAAGGCGACGTTGACGCGGTTTGAAGAGATTTTCGAAGAGTATTATTAGAAAGTATTTCAGTGATTTCTTCATCTATAAGCAAAAAACTTGAAAAAAGTGAATGTTTGCGTTATCATTTTCATATAGAAAGAAAAAGAGGTATTACAGATGGCTATTATCTTACCAGAACTTCCATATGCATACGACGCTTTGGAACCATACATCGATGCGGAAACAATGCACTTGCACCATGACAAACACCATCAAACTTATGTCAACAATGCCAATGCAGCTTTAGAAAAACACCCTGAAATTGGTGAAGATCTTGAAGCCTTGCTTGCTGATGTAGAATCTATCCCAGCTGATATCCGTCAAGCACTTATCAACAACGGTGGTGGACACTTGAACCACGCTCTTTTCTGGGAATTGATGACTCCTGAAAAAACAGCTCCATCAGCAGAACTTGCAGCAGCAATCGATGCAACATTTGGTTCATTTGAAGAATTCCAAGCAGCCTTCACTGCAGCAGCAACAACTCGTTTTGGTTCTGGCTGGGCATGGTTGGTTGTCAACAAAGAAGGTAAACTTGAAGTGACTTCAACAGCAAACCAAGACACACCAATCTCAGAAGGTAAAAAACCAATCTTGGGCTTGGACGTTTGGGAACATGCTTACTACGTGAAATACCGTAACGTGCGTCCTGACTACATCAAAGCTTTCTTCTCAGTGATCAACTGGAACAAAGTAGATGAATTGTACGTAGCAGCTAAATAATGATAGTTGGAGGGAAGAATTGTTCTTCTCTTTTTAAGGTTATATTATTTTTGTCTGACAAAATCGTCAGACTTTTTTCATTTTTATGAGAAACGTGCTAACTGCTAGAAATTATGGTAGAATAAAGTATTAAGTAATCGTGGAAAAAGGATATCTATGCGAAAAGAAATTGCACCTGAATTATACAACTATAACAAGTTTCCTGGTCCTGAGTTCCATTTACATGGGGACAAGGTTGAAACGGAAGGGATAGCTTTTTCCTTGGTGGAAAATATCAAGGATGCCTTTGATGTGACGGCTTTTAATCAGCGTTTTTCAGAAGTCTTAACCAAGTTTGATTATATCGTGGGAGACTGGAGCAACGAACAGCTTCGCCTACGAGGTTTTTACAAGGATGACCGAACAGAAGAAAAACTTGAAAAAATCAGTCGTTTACAAGACTACCTTTTAGAGTATTGTAGTTATGGTTGTGCCTATTTTGTCCTAGAAAATGAAGCCCCTAAGCGAGCATCATTTGACAAGAAAATGCGTAAGAAGGAAGAAGAAATACCTTCTAGAAAAGGAAAGAAACCGGCTCAAACAAAACGAAAACCGAATGCAGATAAGAAAAATAGACGTCGTCAGAAAGACCAGCATTCTCAGAAAGAGGACAAGGGACAACGTCATTTTGTCATTCGTCAGAAGTGAGTAGAGAATAAGGAGAAGAAATGAAACCGTCAATTTATAGTTTAACACGTCAAACCATGCAGGAATGGGTTTTGGAGCAGGGAGAAAAGAAATTCCGTGCAGACCAAATCTGGGAATGGCTTTACCGTAAACGTGTCCAGTCATTTGAAGAAATGACCAACCTTTCCAAGGATTTGATAGCTAAGCTTAATGACCAGTTTGTGGTCAATCCCTTGAAACAACGTATCGTTCAAGAGTCTGCTGATGGTACCGTTAAATATCTTTTTGAATTGCCAGATGGAATGCTGATTGAGACAGTACTCATGCGTCAGCACTATGGTTTGTCTGTCTGTGTGACCACTCAGGTCGGCTGTAATATCGGTTGTACCTTCTGTGCTTCTGGTTTGATCAAGAAACAACGTGACCTCAATAACGGTGAAATCGTAGCGCAAATCATGCTGGTTCAGAAATACTTTGATGAGCGTGGTCAAGATGAACGCGTCAGCCATATCGTTGTCATGGGGATTGGTGAACCATTTGATAACTACAACAATGTCTTGAATTTCGTTCGTACTATCAACGATGATAAGGGAATGGCCATCGGTGCTCGTCACATTACGGTTTCAACCTCAGGCTTGGCTCATAAAATTCGTGATTTTGCTAATGAAGGAGTTCAGGTCAATCTTGCCGTTTCCCTTCATGCACCTAATAATGAGTTGCGTTCAAGCATCATGAAGATTAACCGTGCCTTTCCGATTGAAAAACTCTTTGCAGCTATTGAGTACTACATTGAGACAACCAACCGTCGTGTGACCTTTGAGTATATCATGCTCAATGAAGTCAATGATGGTGTAGAACAAGCCTTGGAATTGGCTGAATTGCTCAAGAACATCAAGAAATTGTCTTATGTAAACTTGATTCCTTATAACCCGGTTAGTGAGCATGACCAATATAGCCGTAGTCCTAAAGAGCGCGTGTTGGCTTTCTATGATACGCTTAAGAAAAAAGGGGTCAACTGTGTGGTTCGTCAAGAGCATGGTACTGATATTGATGCAGCTTGTGGACAATTGCGTTCTAATACAATGAAACGTGACCGTCAGAAGGCAGTCGCAGCAGTAAATCCTTAATGATGAAGAAGACTTATAATCATATTTTGGTCTGGGGAGTCATTTTCTATAGCATTTGTATCGTTTACTTTTGCTTTACTCCTCAAGAACAATCTCCCGTGGGGGTGGAAACTCCAGGTATTCAGCATCTTGGACGCCTGGTTTTTCTTTTGACTCCTTTCAATTCTTTCTGGAAACTGGGTGAAGTGAGTGACATAGGACAATTATGTTGGATTTTTCTACAAAATATCCTCAATGTCTTCTTGCTTTTTCCTCTGATTTTCCAACTCCTTTATCTCCTTCCAAACTTGCGTAAGACAAGAAAAGTGATTTTTTTCAGTTTTCTAGTGAGTCTTGGAATCGAGTGTACGCAGTTAGTCTTGGACTTTTTCTTTGATTTTAATCGCGTCTTTGAAATTGATGATTTGTGGACCAATACCTTGGGTGGCTATCTGGCTTGGCTCCTCTATAACCGATTACATAAAACAAGATAAGGAATTAAAATGAGTATTTTAGAAGTTAAAAATCTGAGTCACGGTTTTGGTGACCGTGCAATTTTTGAAGATGTGTCCTTTCGTCTCCTAAAGGGTGAACATATCGGCCTGGTCGGTGCCAATGGTGAAGGAAAATCAACCTTTATGAGCATCGTGACTGGTAAGATGTTGCCAGATGAAGGGAAGGTTGAGTGGTCCAAATATGTGACTGCCGGTTACTTGGATCAGCACTCCGTCCTTGCTGAAGGTCAATCTGTTCGCGATGTTCTCCGTACAGCTTTTGATGAGCTTTTTAAAGCAGAAGCTCGTATCAATGACCTCTATATGGAAATGGCTGAAGACGGTGCGGATGTTGATGCTCTCATGGAAGAAGTGGGAGAACTTCAAGACCGTTTAGAGAGTCGTGATTTCTATACTTTGGATGCTAAGATTGATGAAGTAGCGCGTGCCCTTGGTGTCATGGATTTTGGCATGGATACGGATGTAACTTCTTTGTCAGGTGGGCAAAGAACCAAGGTGCTTTTGGCTAAACTCCTCCTTGAAAAGCCTGATATCTTGCTGTTGGACGAGCCGACCAACTATTTGGATGCTGAGCATATTGATTGGCTCAAGCGCTATCTCCAAAACTATGAGAATGCCTTTGTCCTTATTTCGCACGATATTCCATTCCTGAACGACGTTATCAATATCGTCTATCATGTGGAAAATCAACAGCTGACGCGTTACTCTGGTGACTACTACCAGTTCCAAGAAGTCTATGCGATGAAGAAATCTCAGCTAGAGGCAGCCTATGAACGCCAGCAGAAAGAGATTGCAGACCTTAAAGACTTTGTCGCACGAAACAAAGCGCGTGTTGCAACTCGAAACATGGCCATGTCTCGTCAGAAGAAATTGGATAAGATGGATATTATCGAGCTGCAAAGTGAGAAACCAAAACCATCCTTTGATTTCAAACCAGCTCGTACACCAGGGCGCTTTATTTTCCAAGTCAAGGACTTGCAGATTGGTTATGATCGACCTCTCACTAAGCCTTTAAATCTTACCTTTGAACGCAATCAAAAGGTTGCTATTATCGGGGCAAATGGTATTGGGAAAACAACTCTCTTGAAGTCCCTATTGGGCATTATTCCACCAATCGCTGGAGAGGTTGAACGTGGAGACTACCTAGAACTTGGCTACTTTGAACAGGAAGTAGAAGGCGGTAATCGCCAAACTCCTCTTGAAGCTGTCTGGAATGCCTTTCCAGCTCTCAACCAAGCAGAAGTTCGTGCAGCCCTTGCTCGTTGTGGTTTGACAACCAAGCATATCGAAAGCCAAATTCAGGTCTTGTCAGGTGGGGAACAAGCCAAGGTTCGTTTCTGTCTCTTGATGAATCGTGAAAACAACGTTTTAGTGCTGGATGAGCCGACTAACCATTTGGATGTGGATGCCAAGGATGAACTCAAACGCGCTCTCAAAGAATATAAGGGATCTATTCTTATGGTCTGCCACGAACCAGACTTTTATGAAGGCTGGATGGACCAAATCTGGGATTTTAATAATCTAACTTAAGAATGAGAGTAAAAGAAATACAGTACCGAATGAGGATACTGTATTTTTTTGGTTTTTATGATTTAAAATCGTAGTCTTTCACCACTTCGATACTATCGATAGTAATAGCAGTCGTTGGCTTGTCTTTTTCATCTTTTTCGGCTTTAGCAATCTTATCTACAACATCCATACCGTCAATCACTTGACCAAAGACTGGGTGTTTGCCATCAAGACTAGGGTTTCCCCCTTCTTTATAGGCTTCGATGATTTTCTTTGGATACTTGCTTGTAGGGAGTTTAGCAGAGGTATCTGTAGAGTTTTGGTTGATGAAGAACTGGCTACCGTTGGTGTTTGGTTGACCAGTATTAGCCATAGCAAGAGCACCACGGATGTTATACAAATAAGGAGTAATCTCGTTTTTGAAACCAGTTCCCTTGTCTTTAGTCTTATCCTTGTCATGCCAGATGGACTGACCACCTGTACCGTCCCCTTTTGGATCTCCAGTTTGAACCATGAAGCCATCGATAACACGGTGGAAGGTAATACCGTTATAGTAGCCTTCTTTAGCATGAGTGAGGAAGTTTTCAACCGCTAGAGGAGCGAGTTTAGGGAAGAGTTTGATACGGATATCACCTTGGCTTGTGTGGAGAATCACTTCGGCTTCATCTTCAGCAACTTCTTTAGATAGTTGTGGGAAATTGGCGTTTTCGTTTGTTAAAGCATCGTTTAACTCCTTGGTAGATTGGGCTGCTGCTTTGGAGCTTTCCTCAGCGGCCAAGCTAGAATCTACATAGTCATCACCACGCAAACTACGTTGGATGTTGCTACATCCAGCTAGAGCTACAGTGGATAGTAAAAGAAGGGTTGCTAGTTTTTTCATTCTGATCCTTTCAAAAATTCATTTCTACCATTGTACCCTAAAAGGAAGGGGATTTCAAATATTAGTGACAAGGTAGTTTTAGAGAAAGCCAAAAGAAAAATCGCTTGCTTAGAGATTTTTCTTTTGGCTTCAATTCCTAATTAATCAATGAACTTAATACTAGGTCTCGAAAAGAATTATGCTTCCTCTTTCTGTCTGAGTTCAAAGAGCTCTTCTACTTTCAGATTAAAAACTTGAGCAATTTTAAGAGCCATTTCCAGCGAAGGATTGTAACGGTTATTTTCCAAGTGCAGAATTGTCTCGCGTCGTATGCCGATGCGGTCGGCTAACTCCTGCTGGGTCATGCCTGTGGACTCACGGACAGATTTGAGATTAGTAATAATATTGCTTTCTTTGGCCATGCTTATCCTCTACGTTCCAAGATAAGATAGACAACCGAAAAGATGCAAATCAAGGCAGCTATGCTAATAAATATCTGTCCCATGTAAAGAGTGAGAGACCCCATATACCCAATGATAACTGCTAGGATCATCAGTGCGCCTAGTATAAAAACAAACATCAAGCTAGCTGCCTTGGCTAAATTAGCATAAAAGCGTTCGTCCGGAGTTTCCTTGACATTTTTTAAAGAGAAAAAAACAAATACAATCACTTCAATAACGAGGCCAATTCCCAAAATCCATTCTTTAATACCAGAACTTACGCTTGGGGTCGCAACCCAAATCCCTACTGTATAAAAAATGCTTGCTGCAAACACAAGTATCGTGTAAAGCTTAGCAGACAAGTCAAAAATAATCTTTCCCTTACCTTTCTGACTCTTATGTAGCCAGCTCCAAATAGCTATAATTTGACCTAACACTGAAATACCAGTAATAACTAACTTGGGTTCCCAACTAAGATTAGAACCAAATAAAACAATAAAATCAATAAAGAGAGCTACGGCAATCATTGCAATGAGGCCACGCATTTTTTGACTTTTTTTCATGATAGACTCCTTTTTTATGTTATAAATATATAACACTTAAATTTTATGTTATAAATATATCACATTTAAATTTAGAAAGCAAGAATTTATGTGCCAAGGTGGCAATTATTTGAAAAAATTTTTTAATAAAAGCCCTCGATAGTCAAACAACTAAAGAATTCTTTGAAGCAATGCATCGGATTTGGTTTGGATAGTTTCGTTAATAATATTTGATGATAAAGAATTTTTGGAAAATCTAGATACTGTATGAATCTCTATTTTTTTCTTAGACTGTTATAAAGTCTGTCAAAATAAGCTTTGTAGGTGTAGAAGTTAATTTTTACAGAACTAAATTATTCCCCTATTTAGAATCTATTAATTCATATTTTCTAAATTAATAGATATCATTCTTAAAATTCTTGATATTTCTTTTGGGAACGGGATTGGGATTTAGGAGCCAAGTATCCAAATCTCGTTCAGGTGAGATGAAGGGTTTGAGTTGATGGTCTTTATAAAATATTTCTAATACTCTTCGAAAATCAAATTCAAACTACGTCAGCTTTGCCTTGCCGTAGATATATGTAACTGACTTCGTCAGTCTTATCTACAACCTCAAAGCAGTGCTTTGAGCAACCTGCGGCTAGCTTCCTAGTTTGCTCTTTGATTTTCATTGAGTATAAAATAGTATTCACGGATAGCTTCTTTCAAACATTTATTTCCTACTTCTAACAAATTTCTAAAAGGTTTAAGAATTTTATAGTCTGTCAAGTTTTTTTCTTGACACCTGCCAGAAATCTGCTATAATAGAACATGTGCTAAATAGCTCAGCTATTTCACCGAAATAAAAAATAAGAAAAGAGACTTTAAAAATGGCAGTTAAAATCCGTTTGACTCGTATGGGTTCTAAGAAAAAACCTTTCTACCGTATCAACGTAGCAGATTCACGTTCACCACGTGACGGACGTTTCATCGAAACAGTTGGAACTTACAACCCACTTGTTGCTGAAAACCAAGTAACTTTGAAAGAAGACCGCGTTCTTGCATGGTTGGCTGATGGAGCTCAACCTTCAGATACAGTTCGCAACATCCTTTCAAAAGAAGGTGTATTGAAGAAATTCCACGATTCTAAATTCTCAAAATAAGTTTAAAGTAGGTTGACAGATGGATACGATTGAAAATCTTATTATTGCGATTGTGAAACCCTTGATTTCACAACCAGATGCCTTAACTATCAAGATAGAAGATACACCAGAATTTTTGGAATATCATTTGGATCTTGATCAAAGTGATGTGGGTCGTGTAATCGGTCGTAAGGGTCGCACTATTTCTGCGATAAGAACGATTGTCTACTCTGTCCCAACTGAAGACAAAAAAGTAAGAATCGTTATTGACGAAAAATAAGAAGGGCGGGACGAATGTCTCGCTTTTTTTGCAAGGAGCAGGATATGAAAGATTTAACGTTTAGACAATTACAAGACTACCTACTGGAACATTACCAGCAGTCTCGGACTGAGGAAGGTCTCTTTATGAAGTTAGTGGAGGAAGTCGGAGAAGTAGCTGAGGTTTTGAATGGTCGTTCTGGTAGAAAAGAAGGAGTTCAAGATTCGAACGAGGAACTAGCAAAAGAACTGGCTGATATTATTCACTACACTGTCGCAATTGCGGCCATCAACGACATAGATCTAACCAAGACTATTTTTGAAAAAGACAAAAAGGCGTCTATCAAATATCAGCATGAACGTGATTTGGAAGGATTTTTGAATGGAAAGTAGAGATGTTGTCCCCTTCCTCCAACTTGAGAAAATCCTTGGAACATGATAAAATAAAGGATAAGGATTTTTAATAATTCATTATATAGAATGAGTGGATTTCTTTATGAAGAGGTTTGAAGTATCTACAGAGATTGGTAGTCTCTCTGTTACTTATCAAAAGCAAAAGAAAATGCTAGTTTGTTTAAGTGGCGCAGGTTTGCTACCAAGTTATGAAAATTTTTCACTTATACTTGAAAAACTTCCTCCTACAATTGGTTATTTGACAATTGATTTTCCGAACACAGGTAGGAGTCCGATTCATGACCAAACTGGAAAAAATCTAGATAATCTTGCAGATGCAGTTTATGAAGTGCTTGAAGAATTGGCGATTTTTGAATATATACTTTGTGTACATAGTTTGAGTGGAATTTTAGCTTGCAAATTACTCAACAAATCAATTAAGTGTCAGGCTTTACTAGCAATTGAACCGACAACTAAAAAAATCATGTTTGCTGATTTTTCAGAAAATCCTTATCCAGAAATGGAAGAGCAGATGAGGCTGATTGACGAGTGTGATCCTGAACTTTATTTTAAGAACTTAACTCAAGCAACATTTAGTCCTGAAACGAATAAAGAAATCTGGGAAATAATGCAAGAAAAAGGCTTAGAGTTGGAAAAGCAAAATCCAGGATTTCAGATATCTGGAGAGATTATTGAGGAAGATTTTGAGGATGTATCAATACCAGATTGTATCCCTGTATTTGTTTTTTGTCAGCCTTATAGAGAAAAAGAGTACAGAGAATCAGAATATTGGACTTCCAATACTAAACTCATTTTAGGAGGGAATCACCATTATTTACAATGGTCCGAAGCGGAAAAAATTGCGGCTATTATTCGAGAATTGTTAGAATAAGATGGAAAGAAGGAGACTACGGGAGACAAGATGAACTACTTTAATGTTGGGAAAATCGTCAATACGCAGGGGTTGCAGGGTGAGATGCGAGTCTTGTCTGTGACGGATTTTGCAGAAGAACGGTTTAAAAAAGGATCTGAGCTGGCCTTGTTTGATGAAAAAGATCAGTTTGTCCAAACAGTGACTATCGCTAGTCACCGTAAACAGAAGAACTTTGACATTATTAAATTCAAAGATATGTATCATATCAATGCTATCGAAAAGTACAAAGGATACAGTCTCAAGGTCGCTGAGGAAGATTTGAATGACCTAGACGATGGTGAATTTTATTATCACGAGATTATCGGTTTGGAAGTCTATGAGGGTGATAATTTGATTGGAACCATCAAAGAAATCCTGCAACCAGGTGCTAACGATGTCTGGGTGGTCAAGCGAAAAGGTAAACGTGACTTGCTCTTGCCTTATATCCCACCAGTGATTCTCAATGTTGATATTCCAAATAAACGGGTCGATGTGGAAATTTTAGAAGGGTTAGACGATGAAAATTGATATTTTAACCCTCTTTCCAGAGATGTTTTCTCCACTGGAGTATTCAATCGTTGGAAAGGCTCGAGAAAAAGGGCTCTTGGATATCCAGTATCATAATTTTCGAGAAAATGCTGAAAAGGCCCGCCATGTAGACGACGAGCCATATGGAGGCGGACAGGGGATGTTGCTCCGAGCCCAACCTATTTTCGATGCCTTTGATGCTATTGAAAAGAAAAATCCGCGCGTTATTCTCCTCGATCCTGCTGGAAAGCAGTTTGATCAGGCTTATGCTGAGGATTTGGCTCAAGAGGAAGAGCTAATCTTTATCTGTGGTCACTACGAAGGGTATGATGAGCGTATTAAGACCTTGGTGACAGATGAGATTTCCTTGGGGGACTATGTCTTGACTGGTGGTGAGTTAGCGGCCATGACTATGATTGATGCGACGGTTCGCCTGATTCCAGAAGTGATTGGCAAGGAGTCTAGCCACCAAGATGATAGTTTTTCTTCTGGGCTTCTCGAGTATCCTCAGTACACACGTCCCTATGATTATCGAGGTATGGTTGTGCCAGATGTACTGATGAGTGGACACCATGAGAAGATTCGTCAGTGGCGTCTGTATGAGAGTTTGAAGAAAACCTACGAGCGCAGACCAGATTTGTTAGAAAATTATCAACTTACAGCAGAAGAAGAAAAAATGCTGGCAGAAATCAAAGAAAACAAAGAATAAAGGAGAAACCTATGCAAGTAATCAAACGTGATGGAGAAATTGCTGAATTTAATCCAGATAAGATTTACCAAGCTATCTTAAAAGCAGCCCAGACTGTCTATGTATTGACAGATGATTTGCGTCAAAACCTTGCACAAGTCACTAAGAAAGTGGTTTTGGATTTGGAAGAGGCCAAGGTGGAACGTGCTACCATTAGCATGATTCAGTCTATGGTTGAACATCGTTTACTGGGAGCAGGTTACATTACCATTGCAGAACACTACATTTCCTATCGTCTACAACGTGATTTGGAAAGAAGTGGTTATGGAGATCATATCGCAGTTCATTTATATTTTGAACAAGTTCGCTAAGAAAAAAGAGTGGGATGAAGCAACTACATCTCACTCTTTCTTAAATCTATTTTTTTGGGCTGTTTGGACAGTTGAAGGGACAAATCGCAGGCGTTGAATATCGCTTATGCGGATAATACGGGTCACATTTTTGGCAAAATTTTTCACAATAATTTGCTGTCCTTGCTGATCGTATTTGATGATGTCACCTGTAAAACTTGTCTCTGACAAGATAAGGTGAACAGCGGTTTGTTTCTGGATAGCCTCTTCAATAGTGGCTGTAAGGGAGTTGCTTTCAGTCTGGTCTGGTTGGTCATGTCCATTTAAAAAGTCATGTATTTTACCTAGAACTTGCTGGAATTTATGTCTCATATTGGCCTCCCTTCTTTTATATCAATATTATATAAAATTTTCCTAAAATCTACAAGATTTTACGAATAATCAGATGAAAGCTAAAAAAGGAGAAGAAAATGGCAGAATTTACATTTGAAATCGAAGAGCACTTGTTGACTCTTTCTGAAAACGAAAAAGGTTGGACCAAGGAAATCAACCGTGTGAGCTTTAATGGTGCCCCTGCAAAGTTTGATATTCGTGCTTGGAGTCCAGATCATACTAAAATGGGCAAAGGAATTACTCTCTCTAATGAAGAATTTCAAACAATGGTGGATGCCTTTAAAGGCAACTAAGTTTTCAAAATGAAAGAAAAGGATATTGAGTCATGACAACTCGATATCCTTTTTTAGTTAGCAAAGTAAGCCTGATTTTTAAGGCGTTGAAGTAATGGACGGCTAATAAAACTAATAGCTAGAAGTTTACCAAGGTCTGGAATGATAAAGGGAAGAACACCCACAACAAGAGCTTTTTCAAATGCTATTCCAGCTAGGAAATGCAAGCTGAGAATCCCGCCGACAAAGACAAGGGCATCACCCAAGAGGTTTGCAAGAAAAATCTTGACAACACCACTCTTGCTGTTGGTTAGAGAGGAAGTCAGTCCAGAGTAAACGAGATAAAACCAAAGATAGCCTGCAGTAGGACCAACTAAAGCCTGAAAACCAGCTCCACCTCCTGCAAAAACAGGAAGACCGATAGCACCTAGAAGAAGATAGAGTCCAACAGAAAGTACAGCTTCTCTCGGTCTAAAGACAGTAGCAATCAAGCCGATTGCAAAGTTTTGCAGAGTGAAGGGGACGGGTCCAATTGGAAGACTGATTTGTGCCAAAACAGCAATGAGAACAGCCCCAATAGCAGGGATAGCATAAACGTGAGCTTTTTTCAAAATAGTTAACCTCTTTTCTGATATATAGTAACTATTATACTCGTAGAGGAATTATTGTCAACCTATTTTTAAAAACAAGGTAACAAAAATTGTAACAGCCGATTTGATTCACAAGAGAAGTTGGATAATTGTTTTTTATCGATTTGTAAATCGCCTTTATAGATAATCTCATTTTATCAATAAAAAATATACTATAAATACTTGACAAACTAAAATATTAGTATTAAATTAATATTATAAACGCTTACAAATAAATGTGTTCAATTTTAAAATAGAGAATTATTACTGAGTTTTTGTCAAATATTATAATTCAAGGAGAAGTAAAATACAAAAAATTTACTAAGAAGAAGTTCATTTTGCTGGCTACAAGTTTTTTCAGTTTTGGATTTGCTACTACAGCTAGTGTTGGTAGTGAAACTACAGCACACCCTGCTCCAAGTCCCATTATTGATTTATGGAAGTATGGTGTAAGTGATAGCTATGGTTATTCGAATTACTTTGTTAGTTCTTCAAATAATATTAGTTCAGAGTCATCAGTAACGAATATTTTGGGAACGTTAAAGTTCACGATAAAAAAGATTATAGATGGACATTTTCAAGCAAAAAATTTGAAATGATGTTCGATTAAATGCACATTGGGATTATTATAGATTTTAAAAAATAATTTATGAAAACAAGAGACCCAATTATAAAATAGAGTCTTTTGTCATATGGTAATTGCTTATGAAATTAAAATTATGTATCATTGGATTCTTCTTTTGTTTGATTGCTACAATTGGTCTGGTCACTATTAGTGATACCGAAATCCCCATACCTTTACCAATTGATGGTGCTTTTTCTATCCAAGGAAAAAGTAATCTTTCTAATAACGAAATATACGAAATGGTTCGTGACTTATCAAAAACGGAAAAGGTTACCATTTACAAGCCAATCGTTCAGAGTTCGGGTCAGTTGAAGTATGTAAACTTTGATGATGTAAATAATGAACAATTAAAGTCAGCACCAATAGTAGGGATGTATTACACACTTGGGAAAATAGATGTAGACAGTTTGAAACCACTTACGATGACTGGACTACAAACAGTATATATGGCTTATCCTTGGTATATAGGAGGAATATTACAATTTACTGGAACTTTAAGAATACTGTTAATGGGTTCAATTTACTTAACTTTATTAGTTGTTTTATTTGTTGTTAGGACGAGGCAGATCAAAGAAGGAGTGATACGACGTTCTTTGGGCTTGCCTGTATACGACCTTAGAAGAGAGTATGTCATTTCTCTTATTTTTGAACTGATTATGATGGCTTTATTGATGATTTCTTACAGTTCTTTTTTGGGTAATGGTTTCTTCACCTATAGTTCTAAGTTATTTTTCTCTCTGCTTTTAACGAATTTTATACTATTTCAAATCATTGATCTTATTACTTTTGTTTTATTTTGGTTGACGATTCAGATTGAAAAGCCCATTGAAATTATCAAAAACAAGGCGAAAAATAAACTTATTTTTGTCGTATGGCTTGTCATCATTTCGATTATCATTCTTGTCTCAGGAATTTTTTTACAAGAAACAAAGAGTAGTCAATCTAGTATGAACATACAAATACAGAATTTAGTACCATGGGACACAGTAAAAGACTGGAGAAGGATTGAGTTCCTTGGAATTGAAAGTAACTCTGCTAAAAATGGAGAAGTTAGTGATTCAGATGGTCAGTATCTACAGATAGTTGCTGCCTTAAAAAACTTAGATTTTTTATATATAGAACGATCTTCGGCATATGTTCCAGATTTCATGAAAACTTCGCATGTTATAGAAAATTTTTCTAAACAATTAGAAAATGACGGGATAACGAATTCAGAAATAAATAAAGAGTTGATTTATATTAATCAAACAGGTGCTAACCTACAAAATAAAGTGAATGGAACAAACTATCATCTTTTAGATAATAAAATAGCAACCATCTATATTCCTGAGAAGTGGAAAGAAAACCAGAAATCTATTGAGAATACAGTTGTAGCAGAACAATTTATTGGAACAAACTATACAAAAGAACAGCTTGCAGTACAAATAATTCCTGATGGGGAAAAAATTTTTTATTTTAATGAAGATGCTGATAATAATCTTAAAATGAAAGATATTTTACCGCTGGCAAATGTAGCAGATAGCAAAGATAATATAGTTGTTGTGTTAGATACGGACAAAATGATGGAAAATAATAAGTTTTCTTTGGCTAGTAACATACTATATAAATCTCTTTTTAGTCCTGAAGCGGTAAAAAAAATAAATGAGATGACTGTCCCGTTGAATTTCTCAATGAATCCAGTAGATGTTTACCAAATTGTGAAATTAAAGATTCAATCCTTAGAGCACCAAATTTTACTTTCACAAATCTTGCAGAAGATAATTTACAGTATTGTCTTTATACTCATTTATCAATATGTCCAACTTTTTATTACTCTAAAACAGAATGAATATGTGAAAAAAATCATTTTGGGTCTGTCAAAAACATATATAGCAATTTCAAGTCTCAAATATTTTATGATGACTATTACAATGGTTATTCTATTTACATTTCTTATGACAGGGCAAATAGAGTTGCTATATATTGGAGTGGCTTCTCTGCTAGTTTTGATGTTGTCAATCATAATGAGTTTTAGGAAATTATCTGAAAGCTACACTAAAATTTTAAAAGGAGATGAATCATGACAATTGACCTTTTGAACGTTTCAAAGAGTTTCGGCTCAAAGAAGATCTTTACAGACTTAAATTTAATATTTGAATCTGGAAAAAGCTATGCATTGATTGGAGGTTCTGGCTCCGGTAAAAGTACCCTTCTTAATATTATAGGAAGATTAGAAAAAATTGACAGTGGGAATGTTTTAGTTGATAAACAAGATATTTGGAATATAAAAGAAAGAACTTTTTTAAAAATACTGTTGGATATGTATTTCAGAATTATTCTTTAATAGATAACAAAACAGTATATGATAATCTGAGCCTTATCACTAAAGACAAAAAAACAATAACTGACGTACTTGAAAAAGTAGGACTGTCAAGTGACTATTTACATCAAAAAATATACGAATTGTCTGGTGGGCAGGCTCAACGTGTAGCTATTGCCAGAATGTTAATGAAACCACGTAAAATTATTTTAGCAGATGAGCCCACAGGAGCTTTAGATGGTGAGATTGGAAAAGAAATCATTCGTTTGTTATTAAATGAAAAAGATGAAGACAAATATGTTATAATAGCGACGCATGATCCAGCTGTCTATAACGAAGTTGATGTGATAATTGACATGAAAGATATAGGGTATAATGTATGAAAAAGATAATTTATATTGCTTTGATCTTTGTAGCTGGGTTACTTGCCTTCTTCTTTTTTGGAAAACAAATGATTACAAAAGAAAATATCAATAAGCCAACGGTAGAGTTAACAGTCTATACGCTTTCTTCTAGTGATACAGAAAAATGGAATAAAGTGAGACAAGTAGAAACGGAAGAGGCTATATACTTCATAACTGTGAAAGAAGCAGAGTCTTCTGAAGAAGTATTTTCAAACATCATTGCAAATGGAGCTGCTACGGGGTTCGGAGTTCGTGAAGAAGAAGTGAAGAAATTCAATAATGGTTTAGGAGACACTATAGAGGACTCTAAGCATAATAAACTAATTGAAATAGAATTTTTTACTTTTTCTGATGATGGCGAGGGATTTGTGGTAGCAAACTTTGACTACGGTAAAGAAGAGTTGAATTCTCAGAAAAAAGATATAAAAGAGTTATATAAAAAAATATATGAATCTTTTAAAGAAAAGAATAAATGATTGTATTATAATCCGTGTATTTTGCTATGGTTTGTTAATTGATTTTTGCATATCTTACTTCAACATACTATAAAATAAGACATAAGAAAACGAGTATCTCCAACTACGGAAATACTCGCTTTTTGATATTTAGAAGTGTTTTTTGCTCTGCTTCTTTTATTTCGATTAACGCATGGTTACAAATTCTTCGGATGCAGTTGGGTGAATCGCCACAGTTGCATCAAAGTCAGCCTTGGTTGCTCCCATTTTGATAGCAACGGCAAATCCCTGAATCATTTCATCAACGCCGTAGCCAATTCCATGAAGTCCGACAACTTTTTCTTCTGAACCAGCTGTGATCAATTTGAAACGAGTTTCTTGATGGTTGCAAGTGCAAGCAGAGTACATAGAAGTAAAGCTTGATTTGTAAACCTTGATTTGGTCTTGACCGTATTCTTTAATAGCTTGTTCTTCTGTCAAACCAACCGTTCCGATAGCAGGGTGTGAAAAGACGACAGTTGGAATAGTTGAGTAATCCATTTTTGCAGTAGTTTTTCCGTTAAAGAGACGTTCAGATAGGGTACGCCCAGCCTTGATTGCAACTGGGGTCAGTTCTTTCTCGCCCGTTACATCACCTAGAGCGTAGATTCCCTCAACAACAGTATTTTGGTATTCATCCACTTGGATAAAGCCACGTTCGTTCAGAGTTACTCCAGCTTTTTCAAGTTGCAAGCTCTTAACATTTGGACGGCGACCAGTAGCCCAGATAACTTGGCTAGCTGTGTGACTAGTACCATCCTCGAAATGAATGGTAATGCCATCAGTAGTTTTTTCTAACTTGACAGGGACTTTGTGAGTATGAAGTGGCAAGTTTGTTCTTTCCATTTCCTTGACCAGACCTTCAACGATGTAAGAATCAAAACTACGTAAAGGACGATCGCGGCGAACAAAGAGATCTGTCTTGACACCAAAGGTGTGGAGTACGCCAGCCAATTCAACGGCAATATAACCCGCGCCTAGAATAGCAACTGACTCTGGCAATTCTTCCCAAGCAAATACATCATCAGAAGAGCCACCTAGCTCAGCACCAGGAATATTAGGAATACTTGGATGGGCACCAGTAGCAATCACAATATGTTTAGCACGAATCAGTTCACCATTTACGCTAACAGTATGAGAATCTACAAATTCAGCATGACCTTCAATCAAGTCTACACCGTTGCGTTTAAAACTGCCATCATAAGAAGAACGAGCGCGATCGATGTAGGCTTCACGATTACGACGTAGGGTAGCAAAGTCAAAGTTAAGATCAGTAGTCTTAAAACCGTAGTCTTCTCCAAATTGATGGAAAGTCTCAGCGATTTGCGCCCCGTACCACATGATTTTTTTAGGAACACAACCGACATTGACACATGTTCCGCCTAGTTTCTTTTCCTCAATAACGGCCGCTTTGGCTCCGTGTTCACCAGCACGGTTCATGGTAGCAATTCCTCCGCTACCTCCACCGATAGCAATGATATCGTATTCTCTCATTGAAAACTCCTTTGTACTCTTTTAAATAGTAGAGTGTCATTTTTTGATAGTCATATTCTATCTTTTTTTTGATGTGATTGCAAAAATCTGCTACGTTCAAAAAAATTAAAGAAAAGGCTTGCAAAAAAGAAAAATAAAGTGTATTATATAACTAGTACAACGATTGTAAAATAAATTCCGAACAATAATTAAATCCTGAAATGTCATTATTTCGTTCTGAAATGTTATTGTTTCAAATTGATAATTTTTGTATAATATTGTTAAGAACTTTAAATCAAAAAGGAGTTTCATTATGAAAAAGAATGGTAAAGCTAAAAAGTGGCAATTGTATGCAGCAATCGGTGCTGCAAGTGTGGTTGTATTGGGTGCTGGGGGCATTTTGCTCTTTAGACAACCTTCTCAGACTGCTGTAAAAGATGAGGCTACTCATCTTGTTGTTGCCAAGGAAGGAAGCGTGGCATCCTCTGTTTTATTATCAGGGACAGTAACAGCAAAAAATGAACAATATGTTTATTTTGATGCTAGTAAGGGTGATTTAGATGAAATCCTTGTTTCTGTGGGTGATAAAGTCAGTGAAGGGCAGGCTTTAGTCAAGTACAGTAGTTCAGAAGCCCAGGCGGCCTATGATTCAGCGAGTCGAGCAGTTGCGAAGGCAGATCGTCATATCAATGAACTCAATCAAGCACGAAATGAAGCCATTTCAGCTCCAGCTCCTCAAGCCTCTGCGCCAGCAGAAGGAGAAGATGCAACGGTGCAAAGTCCAACTCCAGTGGCTGGAAATTCTGTTGCTTCTATTGACGCTCAGTTGGGTGATGCCCGTGATGCGCGTGCAGACGCTGCGGCGCAATTAAGTAAGGCTCAAAGTCAGTTAGATGCAATGACGGTTCTCAGTACCCTAGAGGGAACTGTGGTCGAAGTCAACCACAATGTTTCTAAATCTCCAACAGGAGCTAGCCAAGTAGTCGTTCATGTCGTAAGTAATGAAAACTTGCAAGTTAAGGGAGAATTGTCTGAATATAACCTCGCCAACCTATCTGTAGGTCAAGAAGTAAGCTTTACTTCTAAAGTGTATCCTGATAAAAAATGGACTGGGAAATTAAGCTATATTTCTGACTATCCTAAAAACAATGGTGAAGCAGCTAGTCCAGCTGCCGCAGCTTCTGGTAATTCTGGTTCTAAATATCCATACACTATTGATGTTACAAGTGAAATTGGTGATTTGAAACAAGGATTCTCAGTAAGTGTTGAGGTCAAAAATAAGAGTAAAGCCATTTTGGTTCCTCTAACAAGTGTTGTGACTGAAAATGATAAGAACTATGTCTGGGTGCTTGACGAGCAGAAAAAGGCCAAGAAAGTGGAAGTTGGTTTGGGTAATGCTGATGCAGACAACCAAGAAATCACTTCAGGTCTGACAAATGGAGTCAAGGTCATCAGTAACCCAACGTCTTCTCTAGAGGAAGGAAAAGAGGTGAAGGCTGATGAAGCAACTAATTAGTCTAAAAAATATCTGCAGAAGCTACCGTAACGGTGACCAAGAACTGCAGGTTCTCAAAAATATCAACCTAGAAGTGAATGAGGGTGAGTTTGTTGCCATTATGGGACCATCTGGTTCTGGTAAGTCTACTCTCATGAATACGATTGGGATGTTGGATACACCAAGTAGTGGAGAGTATTATCTTGAAGGTCAAGAAGTGGCTGGATTGGGTGAAAAACAACTAGCTAAGGTTCGCAACCAACAAATCGGTTTTGTCTTTCAGCAGTTCTTTCTTCTATCTAAACTCAATGCTCTGCAAAATGTAGAATTGCCCTTGATTTACGCAGGAGTTTCGGCTTCAAAACGTCGCAAGTTGGCTGAGGAATATCTAGATAAGGTTGAATTGACAGAACGTAGTCATCATTTGCCTTCGGAATTATCTGGTGGTCAAAAGCAACGTGTGGCTATTGCGCGTGCCTTGGTAAACAATCCTTCTATTATTCTAGCAGACGAACCGACAGGAGCCTTGGATACCAAAACAGGGAACCAAATTATGCAACTATTGGTTGACTTGAACAAAGAAGGAAAAACCATTATCATGGTAACGCATGAGCCTGAAATAGCTGCTTATGCCAAACGTCAGATTGTCATTCGCGATGGAGTTATTTCATCTGATAGTGCTCAGTTAGAAAAGGAGGAAAACTAAGATGCAGAATCTGAAATTTGCCTTTTCATCTATTATGGCTCACAAGATGCGTTCTTTGCTTACCATGATTGGGATTATTATCGGTGTTTCATCAGTTGTTGTCATTATGGCTTTGGGAGATTCCCTATCTCGTCAAGTCAATAAAGATATGACCAAATCTCAGAAAAATATTAGTGTCTTTTTCTCTCCTAAAAAAAGTAAAGATGGGTCTTTTACTCAGAAACAATCAGCTTTTACGGTTTCTGGAAAAGAAGAGGAAGTTCCTGTTGAACCGCCAAAACCGCAAGAATCTTGGGTCCAAGAGGCAGCTAAACTCAAGGGAGTGGATAATTACTATGTAACCAACTCAACGAACGCCATCTTGACTTATAAAGATAAAAAAGTTGAAAATGCCAATTTGACAGGTGGAAACAGAACTTACATGGACGCTGTTAAGAATGAAATTATTGCAGGTCGTAGTCTAAGAGAGCAAGATTTCAAAGAGTTTGCAAGTGTCATTTTGCTTGATGAAGAATTATCCATTAGTCTATTTGGATCTCCTCAAGAGGCTATTAACAAGGTTGTAGAAGTCAATGATTTTAGTTACCGAGTCATTGGGGTTTATACTAGTCCAGAGGCTAAAAGGTCAAAAATATATGGGTTTGGTGGCTTGCCTATTACTACCAATATCTCCCTTGCTGCGAATTTTAATGTAGATGAAATAGCTAGTATTGTCTTTCGAGTGAATGATACCAGTTTAACTCCAACTCTGGGTCCAGAACTGGCACGAAAAATGACAGAACTTGCAGGCTTGCAACAGGGAGAATATCAGGTGGCAGATGAGTCCGCCGCATTTGCAGAAATTCAACAATCGTTTAGTTTTATGACGACGATTATCAGTTCCATCGCAGGGATTTCCCTCTTTGTTGGAGGAACTGGTGTTATGAACATCATGCTGGTTTCTGTTACAGAGCGTACCCGTGAGATTGGTCTCCGTAAGGCTTTGGGTGCAACGCGTGCCAATATTTTAATCCAGTTTTTGATTGAATCCATGATTTTGACCTTGTTAGGTGGCTTAATTGGTTTGACAATTGCAAGTGGTTTAACTGCCTTAGCAGGTTTGTTACTGCAAGGCTTGATTACGGGTATAGAAGTTGGAGTATCAATCCCAGTTGCCCTATTTAGTCTTGCAGTTTCGGCTAGCGTGGGTATGATCTTTGGAGTCTTGCCAGCCAACAAGGCATCGAAACTTGACCCAATCGAAGCCCTTCGTTATGAATAAGATCAACAAGATGGACACTCGTCTATCTTGTTTTTGTATAGATTTCCCTATCGAAAATCCTTAAAAATGTGATATAATGAAGTGTTAGAAAAACAGGTTTCATTTGCCTGGAAAGGAAAAATTATGTCTGAAAAGAATTTTTATATTACAACGCCGATTTACTATCCATCTGGGAAACTTCATATCGGTTCTGCCTACACAACCATCGCCTGTGATGTCCTAGCCCGTTACAAACGCCTAATGGGCTACGATGTCTTTTATCTGACAGGTCTTGATGAGCATGGTCAAAAGATTCAACAAAAAGCGGAAGAAGCTGGCATTACACCACAAGCCTATGTTGATGGAATGGCAGTTGGAGTTAAAGAACTCTGGCAATTACTAAATATTTCATACGATAAATTTATCCGTACAACTGATGACTACCACGAAAAAGTTGTCGCACAGGTCTTTGAGCGCTTGCTGGCTCAAGATGATATTTACTTGGGTGAATACTCTGGCTGGTATTCAGTATCAGATGAAGAATTCTTTACAGAAAGCCAGCTTGCAGAAGTATTTCGTGATGAAGCTGGAAATGTGACTGGCGGTATTGCTCCATCAGGTCACGAGGTTGAATGGGTATCCGAAGAATCATACTTCCTTCGCCTCAGCAAATACCAAGACCGTTTGGTAGACTTTTTCAAGTCCCATCCTGAATTTATCACTCCAGATGGTCGTCTCAATGAAATGCTACGTAACTTCATCGAGCCAGGTTTGGAAGATTTGGCGGTATCTCGTACAACCTTTACATGGGGAGTGCCTGTCCCATCAAATCCAAAACACGTTGTCTACGTTTGGATTGATGCCCTTCTTAACTATGCGACAGCTCTTGGCTACGGTCAAGACGAACATGGTAACTTTGATAAGTTCTGGAATGGAACAGTCTTCCACATGGTAGGGAAAGACATCCTTCGTTTTCACTCCATCTACTGGCCAATCCTTCTTATGATGTTGGATGTTAAATTACCTGATCGTTTGATTGCCCATGGTTGGTTCGTCATGAAAGACGGCAAGATGTCTAAATCTAAAGGGAATGTGGTTTACCCTGAAATGTTGGTAGAGCGTTATGGACTAGATCCACTTCGTTACTATCTCATGCGTAGCCTTCCAGTTGGTTCAGACGGAACCTTCACTCCAGAAGACTATGTAGGCCGTATCAACTATGAATTGGCCAATGACCTTGGGAATCTCCTTAACCGTACGGTTTCTATGATTAACAAGTATTTTGATGGTCAAATCCCTGCCTATGTAGAAAGTGTGACTAAATTTGACAATGCTCTTGCTCAAGTAGCTGCTGAATCAATTGCTGATTACCATAAATACATGGAAGCAGTTGACTACCCACGTGCCCTTGAAGCAGTCTGGACCCTTATCTCTCGTACTAATAAATACATCGACGAGACAACTCCATGGGTCTTGGCTAAGGATGAAGCACTTCGTGACCAATTAGCAAGTGTCATGAGCCACTTGGCAGCCAGCCTCCGCGTCGTAGCACACTTGATTGAGCCATTTATGATGGAAACCAGTCGTGCAGTTTTGAATCAACTTGGTCTAGCAGAAGTTTCTAGCCTTGAAAACTTAAATCTAGCAGACTTTCCTGCAGGTGTAACAGTAGTTGCTAAAGGAACACCAATCTTCCCACGTCTCGATATGGAAGAAGAAATCGCCTATATCAAGGAACAAATGGAAGGCAACAAGCCAGCTGTCGAAAAAGAATGGAATCCAGATGAAGTTGAACTCAAACTAAACAAGGAAGAAATCAAGTTTGAAGACTTTGATAAGATTGAAATCCGTGTCGCAGAAGTCAAAGAAGTGTCTAAAGTAGAAGGTTCAGATAAGTTGCTTCAATTCCGCTTGGATGCTGGTGATGGTGAAGACCGTCAAATTCTCTCAGGGATTGCTAAGTACTATCCAAACGAACAAGAGTTGGTCGGCAAGAAAGTCCAAATTGTTGCCAATCTCAAACCTCGTAAGATGATGAAGAAATATGTCAGCCAAGGTATGATCCTATCAGCTGAACATGATGGACAATTAACCCTTCTCGCAGTTGATCCAGCTGTACCAAATGGAAGTGTGATTGGGTAACAATAGACAGGACTAGTTCATGCTAGTTCTGTTTTTTATTTACACTCAATGAAAATCAAAGAGCAAACTAGGAAGCTAGCCGCAGGTTGCTCAAAGCACTGCTTTGAGGTTGTAGATGAAACTGACAAAGTCAGCTCAAAACACTGCTTTGAGGTTGTAGATGAAACTGACGAAGTCAGCTCAAAACACTGTTTTGAGGTTGTGGATAGAACTGACGAAGTCAGTAACCATACATACGGTAAGGCGACGCTGACGTTGTTTGAAGAGATTTTCGAAGAGTATTAACTATTATGCTTTACAAACTAGTGTAGAAGTAGTATACTATAGGTGAAGCTACTAGTAGGTATTACAAAATAGATTAGAAGGGAGAAGGGATGAAAGAAACTCAACTATTAAAAGGTGTTCTTGAAGGTTGTGTCTTGGATATGATTGGTCAAAAAGAGCGGTATGGTTATGAGTTAGTTCAGACTTTGCGAGAGGCTGGATTTGACACTATCGTTCCAGGAACTATTTATCCTTTGTTGCAAAAGTTAGAAAAAAATCAATGGATAAGAGGCGACATGCGCCCGTCGCCAGATGGTCCAGATCGAAAGTATTTTTCATTAACTAAAGAAGGAGAAGAGCGTGTCTCAGTCTTTTGGCAACAATGGGACGATTTGAGTCAAAAAGTAGAAGGAATTAAGAATGGGGGTTAAACCATGAAGAAAATGAAGTATTATGAAGAAACAAGCGCTTTGCTGCATGAGTTTTCTGAGGAGAATCAGCAGTATTTTGAGGAACTGTGGGATAGTTTTAATCTTGCTGGATTTCTCTATGATGAAGACTATCTCAGAGAGCAGATTTATTTGATGATGTTAGATTTCTCAGAAGCAGAACGAGATGGCATGAGTGCAGAGGATTATCTAGGTAAGGATCCTAAAAAATTAATGAAAGAGATGCTCAAGGAAGCGCCACGTAGTTCTATCAAGGAGTCCCTTTTGACGCCAATTCTTGTCCTAGCGGTATTACGTTATTATCAACTACTAAGTGATTTTTCTAAAGGTCCTCTCTTAACAGTCAATTTGCTCACATTTTTAGGGCAACTTCTTCTTTTTCTGATTGGTTTTGGACTTGTGGCCACAATCTTACGTTGGGGGCTAGTCCAAGATTATCCTAAGATGAAAATTGGCACTTATGTTGTCGTTGGGACTCTTGTTCTGCTAGTTGTTCTAGGATATGTAGGAATAGGAAGTTTCATACAAGAAGGAGCCTTTTATCTTCCTGCTCCCTGGTATAGTTTCCTTGTCTTTACGCTTTCTCTAGTCATCAGTATTTGGAATTGGAAAGAAGCGGTCTTTCGTCCCTTTGTCAGTATGATTGTTGCCCATCTTATTGTAGGCTCTCTGCTCCGTTATTATGCGTGGATGGGCATTTCAAATGTTTTCCTCACAAAGATTATTCCTTTAGCAGTTCTCTTTATTGGAATCTTTGTCTTGTTCCGTGGGTTTAAGAAGATAAAATGGAGTGAAATATAGTCAAAAAGCCGTTACAAAGCGGTTTTTTGTTATAATGAAGAGAAGAATGTTAGAAATTTAAGGAGAAAAATTTGATGAGATACATAACTCTTGGTCAAGATGATAAAGAATTATCAGAAATTGTTCTCGGAATGATGAGAATAGAAGATAAGTCTGTAAAAGAAGTTGAAGAGCTTGTAGAAACAGCACTTTCTGTTGGAATCAATGCTTTCGACTTGGCTGATATATATGGTCGTGGTCGTTGTGAAGAACTGTTAGGTCTTGTCCTAAAAAATCGTCCAGATTTAAGAGAAGAGATGTGGATTCAGTCAAAATGTGGCATTCGCATTGAAGAATTTACCTATTTTGATTTTTCTAAGGACTATATTATAAAATCAGTAGACGGTATTTTGCAAAGATTGAAGATTGATCATCTAGATAGCTTGCTTCTTCATCGACCAGATGCTTTGATGGAATCTGACCAAGTAGCAGAAGCCTTTGATCTCCTTTATAAACAAGGTAAGGTTCGAAATTTTGGAGTTTCTAATCAAAATCCTATGATGATGAAGTTGCTTAAAAAAGATGTCAAGCAGCCGCTAACTGTTAATCAGCTACAATTGAGTGCGGCTTTTACTCCAGGATTCGAATCAGGTTTTCATGTTAATATGGAAGATAGTCAAGCAGCTATGCGAGATGGCAGCATTTTTGAATATTGCAAATTACACGATGTGGTCATTCAAGCATGGTCTGTCTTACAATTCGGGTATTTTAGAGGGAATTTTGTTGGCAATGAGAAATTTCAAGCTTTAAATCAAGTACTTGAGCGTTTAGCTATTAAATATGGAGTAACTTCTTCAACTATTGCTATTTCTTGGATATTACGCTACCCAGCCAAAATGCAGGCAGTCGTAGGTACAACAAATCCTAAGCATTTGATAGAAGCTAGCCAAGCGACAAACTTTAATTTAACAAGAAAAGAATGGTATGAAATTTATCTTGCAGCAGGGAATAATTTGCCATAAGTAGAAGCAGATGTAAATAAATCACGGTCAAAAAGCCGTTGTAAAGCGGTTTTTTTGTTATAATTAAATGAAGAATGTAGAATCAAAGGAGAAAAATATGACATTTGAAGAAATGCTGCCTGGGTTAAAGGCTAAGAAAAAATATGTACGAACTGGTTGGGGAGGCGCTGAAAACTATGTCCAACTCTTTGATACTATTGAACAAAACGGGATTGCACTTGAAGTGACGCCCTATTTCCTAATCAACGTGTCTGGAGAAGGAGAAGGTTTTTCCATGTGGAGTCCGACACCTTGTGATGTTTTGGCGACGGATTGGGTAGAAGTGCATGACTAAATGTGTACTCATTACAGGCGTTAGTTCAGGAATTGGTCTGGCTCAAGCTAGCCTCTTTTTAGAGAAGGGCTATCAAGTTTATGGAGTTGACCAAGGTGAATATCCACTCTTACAGGGTGATTTCCACTTTTTACAGAGAGATTTGACCTTGGGCTTGGAGCCTATTTTTGACTGGTGTCCACAGGTGGATATTTTGTGCAATACTGCTGGAGTTTTGGATGATTATAAACCACTGTTGGAACAGACAGCGCAGGAAATTCAAGAAATTTTTGAAATTAACTATGTGACTCCTGTTGAGTTGACTCGATATTATTTGACGCAAATGCTGGAAAATAAAAAAGGCTCCATTATCAATATGTGCTCTATTGCTTCTAGCCTAGCAGGTGGAGGTGGTCACGCCTATACTTCCTCTAAGCATGCCTTGGCTGGATTTACCAAGCAGTTGGCTCTAGACTACGCTGAGGCTGGGATTCAGGTCTTTGGTATCGCTCCGGGAGCAGTCAAGACGGCTATGACCGCTGCGGATTTTGAACCAGGTGGCTTAGCTGACTGGGTGGCTAGTGAAACACCAATCAAGCGCTGGATTGAACCAGAGGAAGTAGCGGAGATCAGCCTTTTCTTAGCAAGTGGAAAAGCGAGCGCCATGCAAGGACAAATTTTGACAATAGATGGTGGCTGGTCTTTGAAGTAGGAGGATCTGATGGAAATCAAAAGACACTTTGGAGTCTACGCTGTTTGCTTTGAAAATAGGAAGTTACTCTGCATTGAAAAAACGAGAGGCCCTTATCAACATCGGTATGATCTACCTGGAGGCAGTCAGCAACTTGGTGAAGGACTGACGGAAACGCTGACTAGAGAAGTTATGGAAGAGACGGGATTTACTGTTAGAAGCTACTCTAATCCTCGAATCTACGATGTTTTCGTCAGGGAAGAGTTAAAAAATTTTATGGTTCACCATATCATGGCCTTGTATGATGTTGAAATGAATGAGAGTGCACCTCAAGTTACGATTTCGGAAGCTGTATCTGATGGTGCGAATGATTCACTGGGATATGTTTGGATGGATATTCAAGAGATTACAGAAGAAATGCATCGCTATTAGTCTTGAAGGTCAAAGCAGAGTTATTAGGATTTCCAGAACTGGGCAATACTTCTTACATGAATTGGAAGGTGAATGATGAAAAATCAACTTGCTCTTAGTGGCGAAAAACTTGATGAAAAAGTTTACCCACAACTATTTCATCATGTTGGCATGATTCGTGGGGAATATTTATTGAGAGAGCTCAATCAAAACATCCTGTTATCAAGTTGTCAGCAATTTGTAAAAGATTATCTAGACACTATTTGTTCCTTGTACTCGGATGAAGAGGTCTGGTATCGTTTTTCAGAATTAACGAATACAGAAGCCAATTGTTTAGAGGGAACTAAAGAGTATTTTGATGAACGTCATCCTTTGTTTGGTTATAGAGGAACTAGACGTTTACTAGCGTGTTCGGATGAATTTCAGGCTGAGGCAAATGTCGTTACAGAAGTTTATCAAACCAATCCCAATCTGTCTGTTATTTTTCCTTTTGTCAATGATGCCGATCAATTAAAGCAAGCTATTAGAGTATTACATCAGCATGGTTTTACTGGGAAAGTCGGAACGATGATTGAATTACCGTCAGCGTATTTTGACTTGGATAGGATACTGGAAACGGGCATTTCAAAGATTGTAGTTGGAATGAATGATTTGACTTCTTTTGTTTTTGCGACCGTGAGAAACAGTCAATGGCATGATATGGAAAGTCCAATAATGTTAGATATGCTAAGAGATATGCAGGATAAAGTAAGGATGAAAAAGATTGATTTTGCTGTAGCAGGCTATCTGAATACTTCTTTCATACAAAAAATAAATCAGATGGATATCGAATGCATTCTCCATTACAGCTCTATTCCGGAGATTTTTGATTTAGAAATTGACCATCCAGACCACCTCAAACGTGTAAAAGAAGAAAGTAAAAAATTACAAAGGAGAAACCCATGACACCGCAAGAAATGTGGAATAAATACAAACAAATCAATCCTTCTATCGGAGATGAAATCGATGCTTGGGCTTTTGGAGTGGAAGCCGATCTCTTGGCAGATTTGGTTTTAAAAGGAGAAAAGACAGCAACAGCTTCAGCCTACGACCTCTACGCACTAGAAGATGAACCCCTTCCGCAAGAAGGGACCTTCGATGTCATTTTAAATAGCCAAGATCAAGCTGTCTGTATTGTCGAAATTACAAAGGTTTCTGTTGAACCCTTCAATCAAGTTTCTGCTGATCATGCCTTTAAAGAAGGGGAAGGTGACAAATCTTTAGCCTATTGGCGTCAGGTTCATGAGGATTGTTTCGCCGAGTGGCTGAGGGAGGCAGGACAGACTTTTACACCTGACAGCAAGGTTGTTTTAGAAGAATTTCGCAAGGTCTACCCCCTGTAGACTGTTAGACGGAAGAAAGTTTTAGAAATCGCTGTCCAATCCTTTTTTCTTAGACAAAACATGATATAATAAGTTTGTTTGAAGAAGAGCTCTAGCTCTTAAACTTAGAATAGGAGAAAACTATGCAAGCAGTTGAACATTTTATTAAGCAATTTGTTCCTGAACACTATGATTTATTTTTAGACTTGAGTCGTGAGACCAAGACGTTTTCAGGGAAGGTGACCATCACTGGTCAAGCACAGAGTGACCGTATTTCCCTCCACCAAAAAGACCTGGAAATCGCTTCTGTAGAAGTTGCAGGTCAAGCTCGTCCATTTACAGTTGACCATGACAATGAAGCCCTTCATATCGAATTGGCTGAGGCTGGTCAAGTTGAAGTGGTTCTTACCTTTTCTGGTAAAATCACAGACAACATGACAGGGATTTACCCTTCTTATTACACAGTTGATGGAGTCAAGAAGGAAGTCTTGTCTACTCAGTTCGAGAGCCATTTTGCGCGCGAAGCCTTTCCATGTGTGGATGAGCCAGAAGCCAAAGCAACTTTTGACCTCTCTCTACGTTTTGACCAAGCAGAAGATGAATTGGCCTTGTCTAACATGCCAGAAATCGATGTTGAAAACCGTAAGGAAACAGGTATCTGGAAGTTTGAGACAACACCTCGCATGTCTTCTTACTTGTTAGCCTTTGTTGCGGGTGATTTGCAAGGTGTGACGGCTAAAACTAAAAACGGTACCCTGGTAGGTGTCTACTCAACCAAAGCACATCCACTTTCAAATCTTGATTTCTCACTGGATATCGCTGTTCGCTCTATCGAGTTTTACGAAGATTACTATGGAGTTAAGTACCCAATTCCTCAATCTCTCCATATCGCCCTTCCTGATTTCTCAGCTGGTGCTATGGAAAACTGGGGTCTGGTGACCTACCGTGAAGTTTACTTGGTTGTGGATGAGAACTCTACATTTGCTAGCCGTCAACAAGTTGCCCTTGTTGTTGCCCATGAATTGGCTCACCAATGGTTTGGTAACCTCGTAACTATGAAATGGTGGGATGACCTTTGGCTCAATGAAAGCTTTGCTAACATGATGGAGTACGTCTGTGTGGATGCTATTGAACCAAGCTGGAATATCTTTGAAGATTTCCAAACAGGTGGAGTACCTCTTGCTCTTGAACGTGACGCTACTGATGGCGTTCAGTCTGTCCACGTCGAAGTTAAACATCCAGATGAAATCAATACGCTCTTTGACGGAGCTATCGTCTATGCCAAAGGAAGTCGCCTCATGCACATGCTTCGCCGTTGGCTAGGTGATGCCGATTTTGCCAAAGGTTTACATGCCTACTTTGAAAAACATCAGTACAGCAATACAATTGGTCGTGACCTTTGGGATGCCCTTGGTCAAGCGTCAGGACGTGATGTCGCAGCCTTTATGGATTCTTGGTTAGAACAGCCTGGTTACCCAGTTCTTACTGTCAAAGTTGAAAATGATGTCTTGAAGATTTCACAAAAACAATTCTTCATCGGTGAGAACGAAGACAAGAACCGTCTCTGGGTTGTGCCACTCAATAGCAACTGGAAAGGCTTGCCAGATACACTTGAAACTGAAAGCATCGAAATTCCAGGCTACGCAGCTCTTCTTGCTGAAAATGACGGAGCTCTTCGTTTCAATACTGAAAATACAGCCCACTACATTACCGACTATCAAGGAGACTTGTTGGATGCAGTTCTTGCTGACCTAGTTGAGCTTGATAACACAAGCAAATTGCAAATCGTCCAAGAACGTCGTTTGCTTGCTGAGGCAGGACACATTTCTTATGCTGACTTGCTCCCAGTTCTTGATAAACTTGCTAAGGAAGAATCTTACCTTGTTGTTTCAGCTGTTTCTCAAGTGATTTCGGCCCTTGAGCGCTTTATCGATGAAGGAACAGAAGCTGAAAGAGCCTTCAAAGCATTGGTTGCTAAATTGGCTCGTCATAATTATGACCGTCTTGGTTTTGAAGCTAAAGATGGCGAATCAGATGAGGATGAATTGGTTCGTCAGGTGGCTGTTTCTATGATGATTCGCTCAAATGATGCAGAAGCTAGTCAAGTCGCTAGCCAAATCTTCGCAGCCCACAAGGATCAGCTTGCAGGACTTCCAGCAGCTATTCGCTCACAAGTTCTGATCAATGAGATGAAACATCATGAGACTAAAGACTTGTTAGCACTTTATCTTGATACTTATACTCATGCAACAGATGCTGTCTTTAAACGCCAGTTGGCAGCAGCTCTTGCTTACAGTACAGATGCGGATAATATCCAAAACTTGATTACTTCTTGGAAGGACAAATTTGTGGTCAAACCACAGGACTTGTCTGCTTGGTATTACCAATTCCTAGCTCACCAAGTAACTCAGGAACCAGCTTGGTCTTGGGCGCGTGAAAACTGGGCTTGGATTAAGGCAGCCCTTGGTGGAGATATGAGCTTTGATAGCTTTGTTATCCTTCCTGCTCACGTATTTAAGACTCAGCAACGCTTGGCAGAGTACAAGGAATTCTTTGAACCGCAACTTTCTGACCTTGCTCTTAGCCGTAACATCGGTATGGGAATCAAGGAAATTGCAGCGCGTGTTGACTTGATTAACCGTGAAAAAGCTGCAGTGGAAGCAGTTGTTCTTCAATACGGAACTAAATAATTAAGACTAAATAAAAGAAAACTCAGCTATCTCATGTAATACTCTTCGAAAATCTCTTCAAACCACGTCAGCGTCGCCTTACCGTACTTAAGTACAGCCTGCGGCTAGCTTCCTAGTTTGCTCTTTGATTTTCATTGAGTATAAAATGCAGAAAGTTGAGTTTTTTTTAAGGCAAATTTGGTATAATGGTTTTAATAAGGAGGAGTTTCTCATGATAAAAATCTTATTGGTTGAGGATGACCTAGGCCTGTCAAATTCAGTATTTGACTTTTTAGACGATTTTGCGGATGTCATGCAGGTATTTGATGGGGAAGAAGGTCTCTACGAAGCTGAAAGTGGTGTCTATGACTTGATTTTGCTCGATTTGATGTTACCAGAAAAAAATGGCTTCCAAGTCTTGAAAGAATTGCGTGAAAAGGGAATTACGACACCAGTTCTGATCATGACCGCCAAGGAAAGTTTGGATGACAAGGGACATGGATTTGAACTGGGAGCGGATGATTATTTGACCAAGCCATTCTACCTAGAAGAACTCAAAATGCGGATTCAGGCTCTTCTCAAACGTTCAGGTAAGTTTAATGAAAATACGCTATCTTATGGAGATATTCTCATCAATTTATCAACAAATACCGTTAAGGTTGAAGATACTCCAGTCGAATTGCTGGGGAAAGAGTTTGATTTATTAGTTTATTTCCTTCAAAATCAAAATGTTATTTTGCCTAAGACTCAGATTTTTGATCGTCTATGGGGATTTGATAGTGACACAACGATTTCAGTTGTAGAAGTTTATGTTTCAAAAGTCCGTAAGAAATTAAAAGGAACCACTTTTGCAGAGAATTTGCAAACCTTGCGCAGTGTTGGGTATATTTTAAAAGATGTTCAGTAAACTAAAAAAAACATGGTATGCGGATGACTTTAGTTATTTTATCCGCAACTTTGGTGTCTTCACTCTGATTTTCTCTACCATGACTCTGATTATTTTACAGGTCATGCACTCGAGTCTCTATACTTCAGTGGATGATAAGCTCCACGGACTGAGTGAAAATCCTCAAGCAGTTATTCAGCTGGCAGTAAATAGGGCAACAGAAGAGATTAAAGATTTAGAAAATGCCGCTACAGATACTAGCAAGACTGAGATAAAACCCAATGTCAGTTCTAACACAGAAGTCATTCTTTTTGATAAAAATTTTACCCAACTCCTTTCTGGAAATCGATTTTTGGGATTGGATAAGATTAAGTTAGAGAAAAAAGAACTAGGACATATCTACCAGATTCAGGTTTTTAATAGCTATGGGCAGGAAGAAATCTATCGCATGATCTTGATGGAAACCAATATCAGTTCGGTTTCAACCAATATCAAGTATGCTGCTGTCTTGATAAATACCAGTCAGTTGGAGCAGGCCAGTCAAAAGCATGAGCAATTGATTGTGATTGTGATGGCAAGTTTCTGGATTTTGTCTTTGCTTGCCAGTCTCTATCTAGCTAGGGTCAGTGTTAGGCCCCTGCTTGAGAGCATGCAGAAGCAACAGTCCTTTGTGGAAAATGCCAGTCATGAGTTACGAACTCCACTTGCAGTTTTGCAAAATCGCTTAGAGACCCTTTTCCGTAAGCCGGAAGCTACCATTATGGATGTGAGTGAAAGCATTGCATCGAGTTTGGAAGAAGTCCGAAATATGCGGTTTTTGACAACAAACTTGTTGAACTTAGCTCGTAGAGATGATGGGATTAAGCCGGAACTTGCAGAAGTTCCAACCAGTTTTTTCAATACGACTTTCACAAACTATGAAATGATTGCTTCGGAAAATGACCGTGTCTTCCGTTTTGAAAATCGGATTCATCGCACGATTGTCACAGATCAACTTCTCTTGAAGCAGTTGATGACTATCCTATTTGATAATGCTGTCAAGTATACTGAAGAGGATGGTGAAATTGATTTTCTTATCTCGGCGACCGATCGTAATCTGTATTTACTTGTTTCAGATAATGGAGTCGGTATTTCCTCAGAAGATAAGAAGAAAATTTTTGATCGATTTTATCGAGTTGATAAGGCTAGAACCCGGCAAAAAGGTGGTTTTGGTTTAGGTTTATCCCTAGCCAAGCAAATTGTAGATGCGCTTAAAGGAACCATTACTGTTAAAGATAATAAACCCAAGGGAACAATCTTTGAAGTGAAGATTGCCATCCACACACCATCTAAAAAGAAAAAATAAACATATCGCTCCAGATGGGGCGATATGTTTATTTTTTAAGTTTTCGTTTGATAATAGAGCGTTGGACTTTTAAAACAAGTAAGCTGGATACTATTGCTGCAGGTAAGGCGAGCACAGTTGTTAATTTTAATGATAAAAAGATAAAACTAAAGATGGCAATGCAGATACAAAAAACAGCGATATTGACAAAAAATAAAATTTCTTTGAGATTGCTATCAGTTTGTGCTTCAGGTGTATAAGCTTGATAATGAGGAAGTTGCTGGTTTAATTCTTCTTGATAGTCTACCTCATAGGATTGTAATTTTCTTACGGGCATGATTCTCTCCTTAACAGTACATACCTATTTTATCATTTTTTCAGCAGAGAATTATTACAGAAAGGTTACAAAAAGAATAAAGTCCCTTTTCATTTTCAAAGAATAGCTGATTTTCTAGAAATGTGGTATAATTTTTCTTATGGAAAAGATTATCATTACAGCAACTGCTGAAAGTATTGAACAAGTTAAACAACTGCTCGAAGCTGGCGTAGACCGTATATATGTCGGTGAGAAAGATTTTGGCCTTCGTCTACCAACAACCTTTAGTCATGACCAATTGCGTGAAATCGCTAAGCTGGTTCATGATGCTGGTAAGGAATTGATTGTTGCAGTCAATGCCCTCATGCACCAAGATATGATGGACCGTATCAAGCCTTTCCTCGATTTCTTGGAAGAAATCAAGACCGATTATATTACGATTGGGGATGCAGGTGTTTTTTACGTAGTCAACCGCGATGGTTATTCCTTTAAAACCATCTACGATGCTTCGACTATGGTAACTAGCAGTCGCCAGATTAACTTCTGGGGACAAAAGGCTGGCGCCTCTGAGGCTGTTTTGGCGCGTGAAATTCCATCTGCTGAACTCTTTAAAATGCCAGAGATTTTGGAAATTCCTGCTGAAGTTTTGGTTTACGGAGCTAGCGTTATCCATCATTCTAAACGTCCGCTCTTGCAAAACTACTATAACTTTACGCACATCGATGATGAAAAGACGCGCAAGCGTGACCTCTTCTTGGCTGAACCAAGTGACCCAGAGAGCCATTACTCTATCTTTGAAGACAATCATGGAACCCACATCTTTGCCAATAACGACCTTGATTTGATGACCAAATTGACAGAATTGGTGGAGCATGGCTTTACTCACTGGAAATTAGAAGGTCTCTATACACCTGGTCAGAACTTTGTTGAGATTGCAAAACTCTTTATCCAAGCGCGTAGCTTGATCCAAGAGGGCAACTTTAGCCATGACCAAGCCTTCTTGCTGGATGAGGAAGTACGCAAGTTACACCCTAAAAACCGTTTCCTTGATACAGGATTTTATGATTACGATCCTGATATGGTTAAATAAAGTAAATGATTCGTTGAGAGAAGGAAGATGCAAACATTTCTTCTCTCAATTTTTCGTATTTCTTCACTATTTTACAAAAATCAGCAGGCTAGAATGCTCTATTCGATGGGATTTTTAAGAAAAGTAGTGTTCTTGAGTTTGAAAATTATCCTATGTTTGCAGGTGCCAAATGGCCCTTTTTTTGGTATAATTTTTTATAATGAAAACGATTGGTAATCGCTATGTTGTGGTTGATTTAGAGGCAACTAGCACAGGTAGTAAGGCTAAAATTATCCAAGTGGGAATTGTTGTGATTGAGGATGGAAAAATCGTCGATCACTATACGACGGATGTCAATCCACACGAACCTTTGGATGCTCATATTAAAGAATTGACAGGGCTAACTGACAAACGTCTGGCGCAAGCACCTGATTTTTCGCAAGTTGCTAGAAAAATCTTTGACTTGGTGGAGGATGGGATTTTTGTAGCCCATAATGTTCAGTTTGATGCCAATCTCTTGGCGGAAAATTTATTTTTTGAAGGCTATGAACTAAGAAATCCTCGTGTTGACACGGTCGAATTGGCTCAGGTTTTTTTCCCTGAACTGGAAAAATATAGTTTGCCGATTTTGTGTCAGGAATTAGGAATTCCTCTAAAGCACGCTCACACAGCCCTTTCAGATGCCCAAGCTACAGCAGAATTACTTCTTTTTTTACGGGAAAAGATGGCCCAGTTTCCGAAAGGTCTCTTGGAACGCTTGCTGGAAATGGCTGACGCTCTCCTATATGAGTCCTACCTGGTTATTGAAGAAATTTGTCGCAACCAATCTATCCTGACTTCTCCAGACTTGGTCGAAGTTCAAGGACTGTATTTCAAGAAAATTGCAGTTCCTCTGGAGTCACGAAAACTATCTCAGGATTTTTCTAAAAATATTTCTCTGTTGAATCTTGAAGTGAGGGAGGAACAAGAAAGTTTTGCTAAAGAGGTTGGCTTGCTATTGAAAGATGAGTCTGTATCTCTGATTCAAGCGCCGACAGGGATTGGGAAAACCTATGGCTATCTCTTACTCGCTTTGTCCCAAGTAAAAGAGCGTCAGATTGTCCTTAGCGTTCCGACAAAGATTCTTCAAAATCAAATCATGGAAGAAGAAGGTCAATATCTTAAGGATGTGTTTCATATAGATATTCATAGTTTAAAGGGACCACACAATTATCTGAAGCTAGATGCCTTTTATCGCTCCTTGCAGGAAAATGATGAAAATCGCTTATTTAGACGCTTTAAAATGCAACTCTTGGTCTGGCTGACTGAGACAGAGACAGGAGATTTGGATGAGATTGGTCAACTCTACCGTTACCAACATTTTCTAACAGACCTTCGTCATGATGGGAATTTATCATCCAAGAGCTTATTTGTGACGGAAGATTTCTGGAAACGTAGTCAAGAAAGGGCACAAACCTGCAAGCTTTTAGTGACCAATCATGCCTATCTTGTAACCAGACTGGAAGATAATCCTGAATTTGTCAGTGACCGTTTATTGATTATTGATGAAGTCCAAAAAGTTTTGTTGGCTTTAGAAAATCTGCTTCAAGAGACCTACGATATCCAGTCTATTGTCGATTTGATTGATAAGGCTTTAATAGGAGAAGAAAACAGGGTTCAACAACGAATACTAGAAAGTATTCGCTTTGAGTGTCTTTACTTGATAGAACAATTTCAGTCTGGCAAATCTAGGAAAAATATCTTAGATTCTCTTGCCAATCTCCACCAGTATTTTTCAGAATTAGAGGTAGAAGGCTTTGAGGAACTGGTTCGCTATTTTACGGCTGAAGGTGATTACTGGCTTGAAGCAACTGAAACGAGTCAAAAGAAAATTCAGATTTCTTCTACAAAATCAGGCCGTATTCTTCTATCTTCTTTAGTGCCTGATTCATGTCAAGTCTTGGGAGTGTCGGCTACTCTTGAGATTAGTCAGAGAGTTTCTTTGGCAGACCTTTTAGGTTACCCTGAAGCCAGATTTGTCAAGATTGAATCTAATAAAAAACAGGATCAAGAAGTGGTCTTGGTCAAAGATTTTCCCTTGGTAACAGAAACCTCCTTAGAAGTCTACGCCAAAGAGGTAGCTGATTTGCTGATGGATGTTCAAGCTTTCCAGCAACCGATTTTGGCTCTCTTTACTGCCAAAGACATGCTTCTAGCAGTATCAGATTTACTTCCAGTTAGCCACTTGGCCCAGTATAAAAATGGGGATGTTCATCAGCTAAAGAAACGCTTTGAAAAAGGTGAACAACAAATCCTGCTTGGAGCAGCAAGTTTCTGGGAGGGAGTTGATTTTTCAAGTCATCCTTTTGTAATTCAAGTTGTACCAAGACTTCCTTTCCAAAATCCCCAAGAACCCTTGACGAAAAAGATCAATCAGGAACTAATTCAAGAAGGGAAAAATGCCTTTTATGATTATCAATTGCCCATGGCTATTATTCGTTTAAAACAGGCTTTGGGAAGAAGTATGAGACGCGAACACCAGCGTTCCTTAACTCTTATTTTGGATAGGAGAATTGTCGGAAAGCGATATGGCAAACAAATTGTGACTTCTCTAGCAAAAGAAGCGACTGTTAAAACCGTCTCTCAATCCGAAATTGATGAGGCTGTTGATAAATTTTTAAATGAACTTTGATAAATAGTATAGTATGAAAGTATAAGGTTAGTGTATATGAAACGTTCTCTCGACTCTAGAGTCGATTATAGTTTGCTATTGCCAGTATTTTTTCTACTGGTTATTGGCGTGGTGGCTATCTATATAGCTGTTAGTCATGATTATCCAAACAATATTCTGCCCATTTTAGGGCAGCAGGTCGCCTGGATCGCCTTGGGGCTTGTGATTGGTTTTGTGGTCATGCTCTTTAATACAGAATTTCTTTGGAAAGTGACCCCTTTTCTATATATTTTAGGCTTGGGACTTATGGTCTTGCCGATTGTCTTTTATAATCCAAGCTTAGTTGCATCAACGGGTGCCAAAAACTGGGTATCGGTAAATGGTATCACCTTGTTCCAACCGTCAGAATTTATGAAGATATCCTATATCCTCATGTTGGCCCGTGTCATTGTCCAATTTACAAAGAAACATAAGGAATGGCAACGTACAGTTCCGCTGGACTTCTTGTTGATTTTCTGGATGATTCTCTTTACCATTCCAGTCCTAGTTCTTTTGGCACTTCAAAGTGACTTAGGGACGGCTTTGGTTTTTGTAGCCATTTTCTCAGGAATCGTTTTATTATCAGGGGTTTCTTGGAAAATTATTATCCCAGTATTTGTGACTGCTGTAACAGGAGTTGCTGGTTTCTTAGCTATTTTTATCAGCAAGGACGGAAGGGCTTTTCTTCATCAATTAGGAATGCCGACCTACCAAATCAATCGTATCTTGGCTTGGCTCAATCCCTTTGAGTTTGCCCAAACAACGACTTACCAGCAGGCTCAAGGGCAGATTGCCATTGGGAGCGGTGGCTTATTTGGTCAAGGTTTTAATGCTTCTAATCTGCTTATCCCAGTTCGCGAGTCGGATATGATTTTCACGGTTATCGCAGAAGATTTTGGCTTCATTGGCTCAGTCCTTGTCATTGCTCTTTATCTCATGCTCATTTACCGTATGTTGAAGATTACTCTCAAATCAAATAACCAGTTCTACACCTATATTTCCACAGGTTTGATTATGATGTTGCTCTTCCACATCTTTGAAAATATCGGCGCTGTGACGGGCTTGCTTCCTTTGACTGGGATTCCCCTGCCTTTTATTTCTCAAGGAGGATCGGCGATTATCAGTAACTTGATTGGCGTTGGCTTGCTTTTATCGATGAGTTACCAGACAAACCTAGCTGAAGAAAAGAGTGGAAAAGTCCGATTCAAACGAAAAAAGGTTGTATTAAAACAAATCAAATAAGGAGAAAATCATGGTTAAAGTAGCAGTCATATTAGCTCAGGGCTTTGAAGAAATTGAAGCTTTGACAGTTGTAGATGTTTTGCGTCGTGCCGATATCACTTGTGATATGGTTGGTTTTGAAGAGCAAGTGACAGGTTCGCACGCAATCCAAGTCAGAGCAGATCGTGTCTTTGAGGGTGAATTATCAGACTATGACATGATTGTCCTTCCTGGAGGGATGCCTGGTTCTGCACATTTGCGTGACAATCAGGCCTTGATTCAAGAATTGCAAAATTTCGAACAAGAAGGGAAGAAACTGGCGGCCATTTGTGCGGCACCAATTGCCCTCAATCAAGCTGGAGTATTGAAAAACAAGGAATACACTTGTTATGACGGTGTTCAAGAGCAAATCCTTAATGGTCAATATGTAAAGGAAACAGTAGTGGTAGATGGTCAGTTGACAACCAGTCGAGGCCCTTCGACAGCTCTTGCCTTTGCCTACGAGTTGGTGGACCAACTAGGAGGAGACGCAGAGAGTTTGCGAACAGGAATGCTCTATCGAGATGTCTTTGGTAAAAATCAGTAAAACGGGAGTTATTCTCTCGTTTTTTATGTGGAAAAATCAGGGAAATCATCGCTTTTTTCATAAAAAAATGCTATAATGAAGGGTATGAAATATCACGATTATATCTGGGATTTAGGTGGAACTTTACTAGATAATTATGAAACGTCAACAGCTGCATTTGTTGAAACATTGACATTGTATGGCATCACACAAGATCATGACAGTGTCTATCAAGCTTTAAAGGTTTCTACTCCTTTTGCGATTGAGACATTCGCTCCCAATTTAGAGCATTTTTTAGAAAAGTACAAGGAAAATGAAGCCAGAGAGCTAGAACACCCGATTTTATTTGAAGGAGTTTCTGAACTATTGGAAGACATTTCAAATCAAGGTGGCCGTCATTTTTTGGTCTCTCATCGAAATGATCAGGTTTTGGAAATTTTAGAAAAAACCTCTATAGCAGCTTATTTTACAGAAGTAGTGACTTCTAGCTCAGGCTTTAAGAGAAAGCCAAATCCTGAGTCTATGATTTATTTAAGAGAAAAATATCAGATTGGCTCTGGTCTTGTCATTGGTGATCGGCCGATTGATATCGAAGCAGGTCAATCTGCAGGACTAGCTACCCACTTGTTTACCAGTATCGTGAATTTAAGACAAGTATTAGACATGTAAGAAAAAGGAAAAAGATGACAGAAGAAATCAAAAATCTGCAGGCACAGGATTATGATGCCAGTCAAATTCAAGTTTTAGAGGGCTTAGAGGCTGTACGTATGCGTCCAGGGATGTATATCGGATCAACCTCAAAAGAAGGTCTTCACCATCTAGTCTGGGAAATTGTTGATAACTCAATCGACGAGGCCTTGGCAGGATTTGCCAACCATATTCAAGTTTTTATTGAGCCAGATGATTCGATTACTGTTGTCGATGATGGGCGTGGTATCCCAGTCGATATTCAGGAAAAAACAGGTCGACCTGCCGTTGAGACAGTCTTTACGGTTCTTCATGCTGGAGGAAAGTTCGGCGGTGGTGGATACAAGGTTTCAGGTGGTCTTCACGGAGTGGGGTCTTCAGTCGTTAATGCCCTTTCCACTCAATTAGACGTTCATGTCCACAAAAACGGTAAAATTCATTACCAAGAATACCGTCGTGGTCATGTTGTCGCAGACCTTGAGGTGGTTGGGAATACAGATAGAACTGGAACAACGGTTCACTTCACACCAGATCCAGAAATCTTTACTGAAACAACAACTTTTGATTTTGATAAATTAAATAAACGGATTCAAGAGTTGGCCTTTCTAAATCGCGGTCTTCAAATTTCAATTACAGATAAGCGCCAAGGTTTGGAACAAACCAAGCATTACCATTATGAGGGTGGGATTGCTAGTTATGTTGAATATATCAACGAGAACAAGGATGTAATCTTTGATACACCAATCTACACAGATGGTGAGATGGATGATATCACAGTTGAGGTAGCCATGCAGTACACAACAGGTTACCATGAAAATGTCATGAGTTTCGCCAATAATATTCATACCCATGAAGGTGGAACGCATGAACAAGGTTTCCGTACAGCCTTAACACGTGTCATCAACGATTATGCTCGTAAGAATAAGTTACTAAAAGACAATGAAGACAACCTAACAGGGGAAGATGTTCGTGAAGGATTAACTGCAGTTATCTCAGTTAAACACCCAAATCCACAGTTTGAAGGACAAACTAAGACCAAACTGGGGAATAGCGAAGTGGTCAAGATTACCAATCGCCTCTTCAGTGATGCCTTCTCCGATTTCCTCATGGAAAATCTACAGATTGCCAAACGTATCGTGGAAAAAGGGATTTTAGCTGCTAAGGCTCGTGTGGCTGCCAAGCGTGCGCGTGAAGTCACTCGTAAAAAATCTGGTTTGGAAATTTCCAACCTTCCAGGGAAACTAGCAGACTGCTCTTCTAACAATCCTGCTGAAACAGAACTCTTCATCGTCGAAGGAGACTCAGCTGGTGGATCAGCCAAATCTGGTCGTAACCGTGAGTTTCAGGCTATCCTTCCAATTCGCGGTAAGATTTTGAACGTTGAAAAAGCAAGTATGGATAAGATTCTAGCTAACGAAGAAATTCGTAGTCTTTTCACAGCCATGGGAACAGGATTTGGCGCAGAATTTGATGTGTCAAAAGCCCGTTACCAAAAACTCGTTTTGATGACCGATGCCGATGTCGATGGAGCCCACATTCGTACCCTTCTTTTGACCTTGATTTATCGTTATATGAAACCAATCCTAGAAGCTGGTTATGTTTATATTGCCCAACCACCAATCTATGGTGTCAAGGTTGGAAGCGAGATTAAAGAATATATTCAGCCAGGAGCAGATCAAGAAATTAAACTCCAAGAAGCCTTGGCTCGCCATAGTGAAGGACGTGCCAAACCAACCATTCAGCGTTATAAGGGTCTGGGTGAAATGGATGATCACCAATTATGGGAAACAACCATGGATCCCGAACATCGCTTGATGGCCAGAGTTTCTGTGGACGATGCTGCAGAAGCAGATAAAATCTTTGATATGTTGATGGGGGATCGAGTAGAACCTCGTCGTGAGTTTATCGAGGAAAATGCCGTTTATAGTACACTTGATGTCTAAAAAATCGGGAGAAGTAGTTCCCTTGGTCTAAAAAATATGATATAATCATTACGATTGTTTCAAGTAAAAAAGGAGTTTGATATGTCTAATGGACAACTAATTTATTTAATGGTTGCAATTGCAGTCATTTTAGTTCTGGCTTATGTAGTGGCAATCTTTCTACGTAAGCGAAACGAGGGAAGATTAGAGGCGCTAGAAGAAAGAAAAGAAGAACTATACAATCTTCCAGTAAATGATGAAGTAGAAACTGTAAAAAATATGCACTTGATTGGACAAAGTCAAGTGGCTTTCCGTGAATGGAATCAAAAATGGGTCGATTTATCTCTCAACTCTTTTGCCGATATTGAAAATAATCTCTTTGAAGCAGAAGGCTATAACCATTCATTTCGTTTTCTCAAGGCCAGTCATCAAATTGACCAAATTGAGAGTCAAATTACTTTGATTGAAGAAGATATTGCTGAAATTCGCAATGCTTTGGCAGACTTAGAGAAGCAAGAATCTAAAAATAGTGGTCGTGTTCTTCATGCTTTGGATTTATTTGAGGAACTTCAGCATAGAGTTGCTGAAAATTCAGAACAGTATGGTCAAGCCTTGGATGAAATTGAAAAACAATTAGAAAATATCCAATCTGAATTTTCACAATTTGTAACCTTGAATTCATCGGGTGACCCAGTAGAAGCTGCTGTGATTTTGGATAATGCTGAAAATCATATCTTGGCTTTGACACATATTGTTGATCGTATACCAGCAATTGTAACAACATTATCTAAAGAGCTACCAGATCAACTAGAAGATTTAGAAGATGGTTATCGTAAACTAATTGATGCTAATTATCATTTTGTTGAAACGGATATTGAAGCACGTTTCCACTTGCTTTATGAAGCATTCAAGAAAAACCAAGAGAATATTCGTCAGTTGGAATTGGATAATGCCGAATATGAGAATGGACAGGCAAAAGAGGAAATCAATGCCTTGTATGATATTTTTACTCGAGAAATTGCTGCTCAGAAAGTAGTGGAAAATCTACTTGCAACTCTTCCAACTTACCTTCAACATATGAAAGAGAATAATACTTTATTGGGAGAAGATATTGCACGTTTGAGCAAGACCTATTTACTTCCTGAGACAGCTGCAAGCCATGTTCGTCGTATTCAGACAGAATTAGAGAATTTTGAGGCAGCTATTGTTGAGGTAACTTCAAATCAAGAAGAACCAACCCAAGCTTATTCAGTTCTTGAAGAAAATCTTGAGGATTTACAAACTCAACTAAAAGATATTGAAGATGAGCAAATTTCAGTTAGTGAGCGCCTGACACAAATTGAGAAAGATGATATCAATGCACGTCAAAAGGCCAATGTTTATGTCAATCGTCTCCATACTATCAAGCGATACATGGAAAAACGCAATCTGCCAGGTATTCCACAAACTTTCTTGAAGTTATTCTTTACGGCAAGCAATAATACCGAGGATTTAATGGTTGAGTTAGAACAGAAAATGATTAACATTGAATCTGTTACCCGAGTTCTTGAAATTGCAACGAATGATATGGAAGCTTTAGAAACGGAAACTTATAATATTGTACAATATGCAACTTTAACAGAGCAACTCTTGCAATATTCTAACCGCTATCGCTCATTTGATGAACGCATTCAAGAAGCATTTAACGAAGCTTTAGAGATTTTTGAAAAAGAATTTGATTATCACGCTTCATTTGACAAGATTTCTCAAGCATTGGAAGTGGCAGAGCCTGGTGTAACCAACCGCTTTGTTACCTCATATGAGAAAACACGTGAAACGATTCGTTTTTAATAAAAGAAAAAGATTTGATTGTGTGAGAAGCAGAATCAAATCTTTTTCTATAGTAGTATCGTGAGCAAAAGGATTCAAAATGATAAAAACGCATAATAGCAGGTGTAGAAACTCTTGCTACTATGCGTTTTATTATGGAAAGACTTATTGGACTTTCGCTCAAGTCGAGTTTTTACTCAATTTCCTTACTTGATTGGGATTGAAATTCCAATTAATTTCTCTGAGTAGAGTGTCTTGATATTGGCTTCATCAATAGAGTCCTTATCAATTTTACGTTTCAAGAAAAATTCTTGAATGGTTTCGATTTCAGGCTCACGAATAGCACGGTGTTTGTTTGAGATGAGGATTTCATAGTGAAGCGGAGCTTGGGTAAAAATAACATCTGTATTCCCTGCAGAATAAACCTCAACAAGGGTTGCATCTGTACTTTCTAGCTGGCTTTTTACAAGTTGCGAGTGTGAGTTTGTCGTATTGATAAGCTTCATAATATTTCCTCCGATTTTCTAATTCTATTATAGCACTTTTTGAATAAAGTCGCTTGATTTATACTCAATGAAAATCAAAGAGCAAACTAGGAAGCTAGCCGTAGGCTGCTCAAAACACAGTTTTGAGGTTGTAGATAAGACTGACGAAGTCAGTGACCATATCTACGGTAAGGCGACGCTGACGTGGTTTGAAGAGATTTTCGAAGAGTATTAGCCAATCTTATGCTGTTTTTTCCAAGATTGGATGGCCCATTTATGGCTACCACGTTTGAGATTTTCAATAGCCTCATCAATAGGGAACCAGGCAATATGATTAAAGTCTTCTAGTGGCTTTTGCACTTCTTTGAAAGAAGTCGCTTCATAGAGGTAGGCAGGATTGTAGTAGTAGGTGTCACGATGACGAGAGTAGAAATATTCGTCAGCTTGTCCGTAATAAGTACCAATTTCAGCTGTGAAACCAAGCTCTTCAATCAATTCACGCTTTAGAGCTTCCTGATGATTTTCACCTGATTCAATTTCGCCACCTGGTAAGAACCAAGCACCATTAGGAGCTTGAACTAAAACTATTTGTTTTTGTTCAGCGTCAGGGATAACTGCATACACTCCATAGCGTGCAACATAGTCTGTATTCGCTTTTTTTTCTCCGAAAGTTGGGTTTGCCATTGCATTTTCCTCACTATCTAGTATCGTTATTATTATCATAATGGACAAAGAGCAAGCTGTCAAGAAATTACAGTTATTTTAGTAAAAAAGAAGCAGAAAAATTTCATTTTCTACTTCTTTTATATAGGATTTATTTTTCTTTTTCAGAAGTTTTAACTTCAGCTTTTTTGGCAGATTTAATCTGAATGTTTCCCTTGCTAGTCATAACTGCTTTGAGATCTTTTTCGCTTGGATTTTCAAGGTAGTAGTCAGTGATTGCGTCCTCTATATAGTCTTGAATAGTACGACGAAGTGGGCGTGCCCCCATTTTTGGATCATAGCCGAGGTCAACCAACTTTTCCTTGACCTTGTCAGTTACATCTAAATGAATGTTGTTGCTAGAAAGGCGCTTATTAACGTCTGCTAGCATAAGCTCGACAATCTGAAGGAGGTTGTCCTTGCTGAGAGCCTTAAATTCGATAATACCATCAAAACGGTTCATAAACTCTGGGCTAAAGAAGTTGCCGAGTTCACCGAGAACAGAGTTGGTACGTCCTTCGCGAGCTGCTCCAAATCCAACGCTGGCTTCTGCCTTACCTGTACCTGCATTTGAAGTCATGATGATGATGGCATCCTTGAAGCTAACGGTACGTCCTTGCCCATCTGTCAAACGACCATCGTCCAAGACCTGGAGGAACATGTGCATAACATCTGGATGGGCTTTCTCTACTTCATCCAAGAGAATAAGAGAATAGGGATTGCGGCGAACTTTTTCAGTTAATTGCCCAGCCTCATCGTAACCAACATAACCTGGAGGGGCGCCGACCAACTTAGCAACGCTGTGTTTTTCCATATATTCACTCATATCAAAGCGAATCATGCTGTCAGCAGAACCAAAGAGTTCGATAGCTAGTTGTTTGGAAAGTTCTGTCTTACCGACACCAGTTGGTCCGACGAAGAGGAAGCTTCCGATTGGGCGGTTAGGCGTACCGAGACCGACACGATTCCGGCGAATAGCCTTGGCAATCTTATCGACAGCATCATCTTGGCCAATAACATGAGACTTGAGATCTTCGGCTAGATGGATGAGTTGAGATTGTTCTTTCTCTTTTAAATCACCAACAGGGATGTTGGTTTTCTGTTCGATAATGTGCTCAATGGTTTTCTCACTGATGATAGGTGTATCTTGGTCTGTGACCTTTTTCTTTTGCATTTCCTTATATTTGGCAATCTGATCGCGGAAATAAGCCGCCTTCTCAAAATCTTCCTCTCGTGTAGCTTGAGATTTAAGATTTTCAGCCTCAATCAAGCGTTGATCAATTACTTTAGGATCCACAAAATTCAAGGTCAAGTTCATCTTAGAACCAGCTTCATCTAGGAGGTCAATGGCCTTATCAGGCAAGAAGCGATCTTGGATGTAACGATTGGAAAGAGTTGCAGCTGCTTCAATTGCAGCATCGGTATACTGAACGTGGTGGTAGTCTTCGTATTTCTTTTGAATACCTTTGAGGATAGTGATTGTTTCTTCCACTGTTGGTTCATCGACCTTAACAGGTTGCATACGACGCTCTAGGGCAGCATCCTTTTCAATGATACGGTATTCATTGAGGGTAGTAGCACCGACCAGTTGCAGTTCCCCACGAGCAAGGGCGGGCTTGAGGATATTTCCTGCATCCATATTGCCATCGCCTGCAGAACCAGCACCGACAATTTCATGGATTTCATCGATAAAGAGGATGATGTCCTCACGTTTGCGAATTTCTTCCATGAGTTTTTGCATGCGTTCTTCAAATTGTCCACGGATACCCGTTCCTTGAACCAGGCTAACCACATCCAGACGGATAACTTGTTTACCTTGGAGTTTATGTGGCACATCGCCATCGATGATTTTCTGAGCTAGGCCTTCGACAACGGCCGTTTTTCCGACACCAGGTTCACCGATAAGGACAGGATTATTCTTGGTTCTACGATTGAGAATCTCGATGACACGGATAATCTCATCGTCGCGCCCAATAACGGGGTCAATGTCTCCACGACGGGCAATCTCAGTTACGTTGATACCAAATTCTTCCAGCAGCCCTTTTTCTTGGCTAGGTGGCGGAGTTTGAGCAGGTCCACGATTTTGAGAACCATAACCGCCGTTTCCACCGTAACCTCCACCTGATTGGGTTGGGGGAGTTGGAGGAGTATTGTTAGAAGGCCTGAAATTGTTTAGGTCATTGAAGAAATCGCCAAAGGGATCAAAGTCACGATTGTTCAGATCCGTCATGCCTTTAAAAAGACTGTTATTAGGATCAGTCTTGATAATCTTGTAGCAGTTTTGACAGAGGTCAATTTGTTTTTGTTTTCCATTGAGATTGGTGTAAAGATGAATTGTTGAGTCGTTAATTTTACAGTTTTGACAAAGCATACATCTACCTCATTTCTTTCTTTAGCCTGACCTGTTCAAAGGTCAAAAATAGTCAAATTTCTATACTCTCATTATAACAGGATTGGGGTGTAAAGCAAGTAAAAACATTGCAGCTTTGAGAAGTTGTTACAACGAAGATCTTTGTGAATTTGGACTATAAAAAAAATCCTATTTGTGAGACAAAAAGGATTTTGGTTAGACATGCAGGGGGTAATCCTGCTTGTTTTACATTAGTAAAGGAGTTCGTAAATCTCCATTGCAATTAAGTCAATGCTATCAAAAGTATAAGTTTCGCGAGCTTCTACGTCACGAAGGGTAAAGATTGAGCCGTTTTCTTCGTCGTGGCTGTACGCAACTTCTGCAACAACAACTCCTTCGCGTTCAAAATTACGTTTTAAATTTCCGCCATCGTTTGCCATTGCTTCAAGGCGGTTGATGATTCTAACCAAATGTGATTCCATTTTGATTCTCCTTCATTTCTTATCGTTACTATTTTACCATAAAGGAGGCCAACTTGACTAGAAAAAACTAAGATTTCTCGCTAATTCTGCTAGTTTAAAGATTTTTAAATAAATTGGATAAAAGATTTGAATTTTAATTCAATGCATGTTATAATCATACAGTACTCTATTTTAGAAAGCAGTGTGACTATGAATTTTTCTTTTTTACCTAAGTATTTACCTTATTTTAACTATGGGGCTGTTGTGACGGTTCTCATTTCTATCTGTGTTGTCTTTTTGGGAACTATTTTGGGTGTTGTCTTGGCTTTTGGGCAACGTTCAAAGTTTAAACCGCTTGTTTGGCTCGCCAACTTGTACGTTTGGATTTTCCGTGGGACACCGATGATGGTTCAGATTATGATTGCCTTTGCCCTTATGCATATCAATGCTCCGACTATTCAGGTTGGAATTTTGGGTGTTGACCTTTCTCGTCTGATTCCAGGGATTTTGATTATCTCTATGAATAGTGGTGCTTATGTTTCTGAGACTGTTCGTGCAGGAATCAATGCGGTTCCAAAAGGTCAGCTAGAGGCAGCTTATTCGTTAGGGATTCGTCCTAAAAACGCTATGAGATATGTGATTTTGCCACAAGCAATCAAAAATATCTTGCCAGCATTGGGGAACGAATTTATTACCATTATCAAGGACAGCTCCCTCTTATCAGCTATCGGTGTTATGGAGTTGTGGAATGGAGCTACAACAGTTTCCACAACAACCTATCTACCTTTAACACCACTTTTATTTGCAGCCTTTTACTACTTGATTATGACCTCTATTTTGACAGTAGCCTTGAAAGCTTTTGAAAAACGTATGGGACAAGGAGATAAAAAATAATGACAGAAACCTTGATAAAAATTGAAAATTTACATAAATCATTTGGAAAGAATGAAGTATTGAAGGGCATCAACCTCGAGATTAAAAGAGGAGAAGTTGTCGTTATCATCGGTCCTTCAGGGAGCGGGAAATCTACCTTGCTTCGCTCTATGAATTTGTTGGAAGAAGCAACCAAGGGGAAGGTTATCTTTGAGGGAGTTGATATTACGGACAAGAAGAATGACCTGTTTGCCATGCGTGAGAAGATGGGCATGGTTTTCCAACAATTCAATCTCTTTCCTAATATGACTGTGATGGAAAATATCACCTTGTCACCTATCAAGACCAAAGGTGAAAGCAAGGCTGTTGCTGAGAAGAGAGCCCAAGAGCTTTTGGAAAAAGTTGGTTTGCCAGATAAGGCAGATGCTTATCCACAGAGTTTGTCAGGTGGCCAGCAACAACGGATTGCCATCGCGCGTGGGTTGGCCATGGAACCTGATGTTTTGCTCTTTGATGAGCCAACTTCAGCCTTGGACCCTGAGATGGTAGGTGAGGTATTGGCTGTTATGCAAGACCTTGCCAAGACAGGAATGACCATGGTTATCGTAACGCATGAGATGGGATTTGCCCGTGAGGTGGCAGACCGTGTCATCTTTATGGCAGACGGTGTGGTTGTTGAAGACGGAACACCTGAGCAGATTTTTGAACAAACCCAAGAACAACGAACTAAAGATTTCTTGAGTAAGGTTTTATAATCTATTTTAAAATTTCAAGACAAGATTAGTGAAAAGCTCAACCAGAGCTTTTTCTTATAGTTTGAAACTATAGGATTGCCTAGAAAAGAAGTGTTAGAGGGTACTAGCAGTTTTTGGTATAATGGAAGATATTTGAAAGAAAAGAGAAGTGATATGACACAGATTATTGATGGGAAAGCTTTAGCGACCAAATTGCAGGGGCAGTTGGCTGAAAAGACTACAAAATTAAAGGAAGAAACAGATCTAGTGCCTGGTTTGGTAGTAATTTTGGTTGGGGACAATCCAGCCAGCCAAGTCTACGTTCGCAACAAGGAGAGGTCAGCTCTTGCGGCCGGTTTCCGTAGCGAAGTAGTGCGAGTTCCAGAGACCATTACTCAAGAGGAATTGTTAGACTTGATTGCCAAATACAATCAAGATCCAGCTTGGCATGGGATTTTGGTTCAGTTGCCATTACCAAAACATATCGATGAAGAGGCGGTTCTATTGGCTATTGACCCAGAAAAGGATGTGGATGGTTTCCATCCTCTAAATATGGGACGCCTTTGGTCTGGACATCCAGTTATGATTCCATCAACACCTGCAGGAATTATGGAAATATTTCATGAATATGGGATTGACTTGGAAGGTAAAAATGCGGTCGTCATCGGTCGTTCTAATATCGTTGGAAAACCCATGGCCCAGCTTCTTTTGGCAAAGAATGCTACAGTGACCTTGACTCACTCACGCACCCATAATCTCGCTAAGGTGGCTGCAAAAGCGGATATTCTTGTAGTAGCAATCGGTCGCGCCAAGTTTGTTACTGCTGACTTTGTGAAACCCGGTGCGGTAGTCATTGACGTTGGGATGAACCGAGATGAAAATGGCAAGCTTTGTGGGGATGTGGATTATGAGGCAGTTGCCCCACTTGCTAGCCATATTACGCCAGTCCCTGGAGGTGTCGGTCCTATGACCATTACTATGCTGATGGAGCAAACTTATCAAGCAGCACTTCGGACATTGGATAGAAAATAAGAGAAAAATCGCTGAAGAGAGTGTATTTTCTATAGCTATATCTGAAATGGCAGAAATGAGTATTAAATTTTAGAAATAAGTTTATAAAAGGAGGTCTGCGCCTCCTTTTTGTTGTATAATGGAGTGAGGTGATTAGATGATTTTAAAAATTTATAATGGGGAATATAGTTTACAATGGGATGGAATATACTACTTATCACTAATTGATTATCCAAATATTCAAGAGTGGGAATTAGAAAAAATTGCTAAATTTATAGCTTACGAAAAACTTCATAAACGTCAAACAAGTATTGAGTGTGCTGATTCTTGTTTAAAAAAAGAAATTTTGAATCACATCTGTCAGCATCCCTTTCTGCCACCATTTACCCCTACAGATAAAAGAGTAGCCTCGACTTATGATCTACATAAGAGGTTAGTGACTTCAGACTACTGTAGTCATACTACGACTATAGATGCAGCTATTTCTATCTTTAAAACAGGTCAGCTCTTATCTGCTGTGAAAGCCTTTGGGCGAGATGCTGAGGAGTTGGTTTTGGATAGTAGAAATGCTGCATCGGATCCGATAGATTATTTTGACTATGTCATGTTAGGGTGGTCAAATACAAGTTCTGGTTATCGATTAGCGATGGAGCGTTTATTAGGTCGAGCTCCTTCAGAGAAAGAATTACAAGACAAGTTTATTCCTGGAGTGAGTTTTCATTTTCTGTATGAAGAATTAATTCAAGCACCAGGTTATATGTTTGATGGCTACCATGTTGCAAAAATTAAGGACATATTGAATTTATTTAGTGAGTTGTATATTTGCATTATTCCAACTCATAATAAGAGCCAATTTGAAAATATTATTCCAAGTCAATTACTGGATAGGGTGTATTATCTTGACCATGATGGAGAAGGTTTGGAGGAGTGGGTTAAAAAAGTATATCGGATTGTTTTAAAACGATCAGGTAAAGGATAGTTGAGGAAAAACGATGAAAGTGATTGATCAAGCCTTACTAGAAAAAGTCATTATTGAACGTTCTTGTACAAGTCATAAAGGGGACTACGGTCGTCTGCTGTTGCTTGGTGGGACTTATCCTTATGGAGGTGCTATCATTATGGCTGCACTAGCTGCTGTTAAGAGTGGTGCAGGATTGGTGACCGTTGGAACGGACAGGGAAAATATTCCAGCTCTGCACAGCCATTTACCTGAGGCTATGGCCTTTTCTCTTCAAGACCAGCAGTTGTTAAAAGAGCAATTGGAGAAGGCAGAAATTGTCTTGCTGGGACCTGGTTTACGAGACGATGCTTTTGGAGAAAATCTAGTCAAACAGGTCTTTGCTAACTTAAGCCAAAATCAGATTTTGATTGTAGATGGAGGGGCCTTGACCATCCTTGCTAGAACAAGTTTGTCATTTCCTTCGAGTCAGCTTATCCTAACTCCTCACCAAAAAGAATGGGAAAAATTATCTGGAATTACGATTGAAAAGCAAAAGGAAGATGCAACGGCTAGTGCCCTGACTTCCTTTCCTCAAGGAACAATTTTGGTGGAGAAAGGCCCAGCTACTCGTATTTGGCAAGTTGGCCAGTCTGATTATTACCAGTTACAGGTTGGTGGTCCCTATCAGGCGACTGGGGGAATGGGAGATACTCTGGCTGGGATGATTGCAGGATTTGCAGGCCAGTTTAAACAAGCCAGTCTCTACGAGAGTGTGGCAGTAGCGACTCATCTTCATTCAGCTATAGCCCAAGAACTATCTCAAGAACAGTATGTGGTCTTGCCGACGGGAATTAGTAATTGTCTTCCTAAAGTAATGAAAATTATTTGTCAACAAGAGAGGGTAAGCAAAGATAAACTTGTTTAAAATAGATAGATAAACCTACTTCCTTCTCTTAATTTATGATTCTTGAAATGCGCCTGCTTTAATGCTAAACTAGACGTATCAAAGTTAAGGTCTTATTTTTGGAACTGGAAAGAGATGAACAAATCAAATACATAAAAGATAAACTCATTTTTATTCGTTTGGTAAAAAGAAAATGCATATTTTTAAAGAAAGATTGATGAAAAATGTAAATTTGATCTTTTCACTTGAATAAAAAGCGGTTTCATAGTAAAATAAGAACTGAGAATGATGGAGGTAAATCGGTGGAAAATCTGAAGAAAATGGCAGGTATCAAGGCTGCTGAGTTCGTGAGCGATGGAATGGTCGTTGGACTTGGAACAGGCTCGACTGCCTATTATTTTGTCGAAGAAATCGGTCGTCGTATCAAGGAAGAAGGATTGCAGATTACAGCTGTAACAACTTCTAGTGTGACTAGTAAACAGGCTGAAGGTCTTAACATCCCGCTCAAGTCTATTGACCAAGTAGACTTGGTTGATGTGACGGTTGACGGGGCGGATGAAGTGGATAGCCAGTTTAACGGAATCAAAGGCGGTGGTGGTGCCCTTCTGATGGAGAAGGTTGTAGCAACGCCCTCAAAAGAATATATTTGGGTGGTGGATGAAAGCAAGCTGGTAGACAAACTAGGTGCTTTTAAATTGCCAGTAGAAGTGGTTCAGTATGGTGCAGAGCAGGTCTTTCGTCGTTTTGAACGAGCTGGCTACAAACCAAGTTTCCGTGAAAAAGATGGCCAACGTTTTGTGACCGATATGCAGAACTTTATCATTGACCTTGCCTTGGATGTCATTGAAGATCCAATTGCTTTCGGACAAGAATTGGACCATGTCGTTGGTGTCGTGGAGCACGGCTTATTCAACCAAATGGTGGATAAGGTCATCGTTGCTGGACAAGATGGCGTTCAGATTTTAACCTCAAGAAAAGAAAAATAGAAGGGGGCATAAGATGTCTAAATTTAATCGTATTCACTTGGTAGTACTGGATTCTGTAGGAATCGGAGCTGCACCAGATGCCAATAACTTTGTCAATGCAGGGGTTCCAGATGGTGCCTCTGACACACTGGGACACATTTCAAAAACAGTTGGTTTGAATGTCCCAAACATGGCTAAAATAGGTCTTGGAAATATTCCTCGTGAAACTCCTCTTAAGACGGTACCAGCTGAAAGCAATCCAACAGGATATGCGACGAAATTGGAAGAAGTATCTCTTGGTAAGGATACCATGACTGGTCACTGGGAAATCATGGGACTCAATATTACTGAACCTTTCGATACTTTTTGGAACGGATTCCCAGAAGAAATCTTGACAAAAATCGAAGATTTCTCAGGACGCAAGGTTATTCGTGAAGCCAACAAACCTTACTCAGGAACGGCTGTTATCGATGATTTTGGACCACGTCAGATGGAAACTGGAGAGTTGATTATCTATACTTCAGCTGACCCAGTCTTGCAAATTGCTGCCCACGAAGACATCATTCCTCTTGATGAATTGTACCGTATCTGTGAATACGCTCGTTCGATTACCCTTGAGCGCCCTGCCCTTCTAGGTCGTATCATTGCTCGCCCTTATGTAGGTGAACCAGGTAACTTCACTCGTACGGCAAACCGTCGTGACTTGGCGGTATCTCCATTTGCCCCAACTGTTTTGGATAAATTGAACGAAGCTGGTATCGATACTTATGCTGTGGGTAAAATCAACGATATCTTTAACGGTGCTGGTATCAACCATGACATGGGCCACAACAAGTCAAACAGCCATGGAATTGATACACTATTGAAGACCATGGGCCTTGCTGAATTTGAAAAAGGATTCTCATTCACAAACTTGGTTGACTTTGATGCCCTTTACGGCCACCGTCGTAATGCTCACGGCTACCGTGATTGTTTGCATGAGTTTGATGAGCGCTTGCCTGAAATTATCGCAGCCATGAGAGAGAACGACCTTCTCTTGATTACTGCGGATCACGGGAACGACCCAACTTACGCAGGAACAGACCACACTCGCGAATATATCCCACTTTTGGCTTACAGTCCTGCCTTTAAAGGAAATGGCGTCATTCCAGTCGGACATTTCGCAGATATTTCAGCGACTGTTGCCGATAACTTTGGTGTGGAAACTGCTATGATTGGGGAAAGTTTCTTAGATAAATTGGTATAAGATGACTCGCTATGCTTTGCTGGTGAGAGGCATCAATGTTGGTGGCAAGAATAAGGTCGTCATGGCGGAGCTTCGTCAAGAACTGACAGATTTGGGACTGGAAAAGGTTGAAAGCTACATCAACAGTGGCAATGTTTTCTTTACTTCGACAGGGCTAAAAGCCCAATTGATTGAAAAATTAGAGACTTTCTTTGAAGCCCATTATCCATTTATTCAGAGCTTTTCTTTACTGAGTCAGGAAGACTATGAAGCAGAAGTGGAAAATCTCCCAGCTTGGTGGAGCGAAGACTTGGAACGAAAAGACGTCCTATTTTACACTGAGGGTTTGGATGTGGATCAAGTCATCGAGAAAGTAGACAGTTTAAAACTGGAAGATGAAGTTCTTCATTTTGGAAAACTTGGTATTTTCTGGGGGAAATTTTCTGAAGAAACCTACTCTAAAACTGCCTATCACAAGGATCTGCTCAAGATGCCTTTCTATCGCCACATTACCATTCGCAATGCTAAAACTTTTGACAAAATCGGTCAAATGCTAAAAACTAAAAAAGGAGACACACAATGACATTTTTAGATAAAATCAATGAAACAGCTGCCTTCCTGAAAGAAAAGGGAATCCAAGCGCCTGAGTTCGGTCTAATCCTTGGGTCAGGACTTGGAGAATTGGCAGAAGAAATCGAAAATCCAGTTGTAGTAGATTATGCTGATATTCCAAACTGGGGCCGTTCAACAGTAGTTGGCCACGCTGGTAAATTGGTATATGGGGAACTTGCAGGTCGCAAGGTCTTGGCTCTTCAAGGTCGCTTCCATTTCTACGAAGGCAATCCTCTGGAAGTCGTGACTTTCCCAGTTCGTGTCATGAAAGTCCTCGGATGTGAAGGTGTCATTGTAACCAATGCGGCTGGTGGTATCGGATTTGGTCCTGGTACTTTGATGGCTATCTCAGACCATATCAATATGACAGGACAAAACCCATTGATAGGTGAAAACTTGGATGACTTTGGTCCTCGTTTTCCAGATATGTCTAAGGCCTACACACCAGAATACCGTGCTACTGCCCATGAAGTAGCTAAAAAACTGGGTATCAAGCTTGATGAAGGTGTCTATATCGGTGTAACTGGTCCAACTTATGAAACACCAGCAGAGATTCGTGCCTATAAGACACTGGGAGCAGATGCAGTTGGTATGTCTACTGTTCCTGAAGTGATCGTGGCAGCCCACTCTGGCTTGAAAGTTCTAGGAATTTCATGTATTACTAACTTTGCGGCTGGTTTCCAAGAAGAACTCAATCACGAAGAAGTTGTAGAAGTAACCGAACGTGTCAAAGGTGATTTCAAAGGCTTGCTTAAAGCTATTCTTGCAGAATTGTAAGAAAAAAGATTTAAAAGGGGGAATGCCTCTTTCCTTTCATGGTTGACTATTCGGAATAAAGAAGAAACATAGGTAGACTATGGGGTTCTTCCTACTCTTGTACCTGAAAGAGTCTGACAGTTAGCATTGTGAAAGACAAGATTCTAGGATACTAGCATTAGCTTCCTACCAAGCAGACTAGGATGATAAGGAAAGATAAGAATGAATTTATACTCAATGAAAATCAAAGAGCAAACTAGGAAGTTAGCCGCAGGTTGCTCAAAACACAGTTTTGAGGTTGTAGATAAGACTGACGAAGTCAGTGACCATATCTACGGTAAGGCGACGCTGACGTGGTTTGAAGAGATTTTCGAAGAGTATTACTTTCTGAATTTCTCAACCTTGTCTTATATAGGGGACAAGGAGATTTAGTTTGAGTCTGCTTATAAATAAACGAAAAGAAAGATAAGAAATAATGAAAATTGGTCAACGAATTATGCGCTTTGGCATAAAAAAATTAAGTATCGGAGTTGTATCTGTTGCAGTCGGCTTCGCATTTCTAGCTCCAGCTGGAATTTCAGCCAATGAAGTAAAACAAGATGTAACATCTGAAGTGGCAACAAGAGTGCCAGATTCTAAGGAGGAATTGAGAGAGCCGGAAAATGTTGCTCCAAAACTAGAAACTCCTCTTAGAGAGGAGCCAAGACTAGCTCCTCAACCGCTTCCGGAAGCAAGTGAAGTTCTTGAAAACAAAAGGGAAGAGTCAAAAGTAGAGATGACAGAGCCAGCTCAAGACTCACCTGTTCATGCTCCTGTAGAAGAAACTAAAGAAGAAGTTGTGACAGAAAAACCAACAAATACTCGTTCTCTAACCGCAGAAGATTTGGTGAAGATTTCCAAAGGGGAATTGCATTTAGAAAATGATTTGATTGATGAATCTCTCTATGGTGAAAAAGTTCTTGATTTGGAAGGGGATGATGACCAAGATGGCATCAAAAACAAAGATGAACTTTATGTTTACAACAAAGATGGTAAGGATTATCTAGGATATAACAGTCATCCCTTGCTAGCAGACAGTGATGGGGATGGTTTGGCAGATGGAGAAGATGACAATAAGAAAGAATGGTATGTCACAGATCGTGATTCTCTTCTCTTTATGGAGTTAGCCTATCGAGACGATGATTATATTGAGAAAATTTTAGATCATAAGAATCCTTTCCCTAGTCTCTATCTTGACCGTCAAGAATACAAACTCATGCACAATGAATTGGCTCCTTTCTGGAAAATGAAAAAAGCCTACCATACAGATAGTGGTTTGGATGCTTTCTTATTTGAGACCAAGAGCGACCTTCCTTATCTCAAAGATGGAACGGTGCACATGTTGGCTATTCGTGGAACGCGAGTTAATGACGCCAAGGACTTAAGTGCAGATTTGGTTTTATTAGGTGGAAATAAACCAGCTCAAGCAGATGATATCCGCAAGGTTGTTGGGGAATTAGCCAAGGATAAAAGTATTACCAAGTTGTATATGACAGGTCATTCTCTTGGAGGATACCTAGCTCAGATTGCAGCGGTTGAAGCTTACCAAAAATATCCTGATTTTTATAATCATGTATTGAGAAAAGTGACGACTTTCAGTGCTCCTAAAGTGATTACTTCCAGAACTGTTTGGAATGCTAAGAATGGTTTCTGGGATGTTGGTTTGGAAAGCCGTAAATTAGCTGTTAGCGGAAAAATTAAGCATTATGTGGTTGATAATGATAATGTTGTGACTCCATTGATTCATAATGATCGTGATATTGTTACATTTACAGGTAATTCACGATTTAAACACCGTTCTCGTGGCTATTTTGAAAGTCGAATGAATGATATTCCTAACTTTAATATTGGTAAACGAGCTACCTTGGATAAACATGGTTATCGTGATCCGAAATTGGATAAAGTGCGATTCTTTAAGAAACAGGCTCTGCCTCAATCTTCTAGTCAACCAAGCGCTGAACCAATGGAAAATATTGCCTTAGGAAAACAGGTTACTCAAAGTTCGACAGCTTTCGGAGGAGATGCTAGAAGAGCTGTGGATGGCAAAGTTGATGGTAACTATGGCCACAATTCTGTCACTCATACCAACTTCCAATCCAAGCCTTGGTGGCAAGTAGATTTGGCTAAAGAAGAAACCATTCGCCAAATCAATATTTACAACCGCACAGACACTGCCCAGGATAGATTGGCAAACTTTGATGTCATTCTTTTAGACAGTTCTGGTAAAGAAATTGAGAGAAAACGTATAGCATCTCTTAAAGATGTGTCAGCACAAATTGCGATTAACCATAAAAAAGCGCGCTATGTTCGGATTGAGCTAGAAGGCTATAATGCTCTCAGTCTTGCAGAAGTCCAAGTATATCGTGCTGAGAATATCGCTTGGAAAAAACAAGCTAAGCAAAGTTCTACTGATTTTGGTGGAGATGCTAGTCGTGCCTTGGATGGCAATACCAATAGTAGTTATAGTCAACAATCTATCACTCATACTAAGTTTGAAAATCAACCTTGGTGGGAAGTTGATTTAGGTCGTACAGAACAGGTAGGACTTGTTCGCCTTCATAACCGTGGGGATGGAGAGCTTTCTAAACGTCTGTCAGACTTTGATGTGATTTTATATGATGAAAAAGGGAAAGAAGTTGCTAGACAGTATGTTTCTAAACTTGACGGAACGAGCTTGGATGTTCAATTAAATGGGAAATTGGGACGCCGTGTTCGTGTGCAACTACGTAAGAACAATCAAGCCCTCAGTCTTGCAGAAGTTGAAGTTTTCCGCTTTATAGTTACGAATGGTGAGACAGCGACACAAGTTTCTAAGCCAGTTCAACCAATCAGTCAGACTCCTGCCAAAGATAAAACATTGACAATTCAACATAGTGGAGCTTACATTGCTCGCTACTCTATAACTTGGGAAGAAGTTACAGTAGACAAAGATGGAAACCAAGTTGTTCGTAGTCGTTCTTGGGAAGGAAACGGTCGCAACCAGACTGCAGGTTTTGTCCTCAACCTCCCAATCAAAGAAAATATGAGAAATCTGCGAATTAAGATTGAGAAAAAGACAGGTCTACTATGGAATAGATGGCAAACAATCTATGAAAACAGACCAATTTTAGCTCAACCCCACCGTAAAATTACCCATTGGGGAACAACATTAAATTCTAAGATTTCTGATGACGATGTCTTGTAAAAAATCCTACTATTTAATAATGAGATGATTTAGTTTATAAGAGAAGAACTACCTGAGCTTGAATAGAACTCAGGTAGCTCTCTGTGAAAGAACAAAATTAATACTCAATGAAAATCAAAGAGCAAACTAGGAAACTAGCCGTAGGCTGCTCAAAGCACTGCTTTGAGGTTGTAGATATAACTGACGAAGTCAGTAACATATATACGGCAAGGCGACGTTGACGTGGTTTGAAGAAATTTTCGAAGAGTATAAACAGAAAGGTAGAGTGAGGTGTTCTAATTTGAACACGAGTGGAAAACTTTTCTAAAAAATCAGAAGAGAAAGGGAGTTCGGGTTTGAATTGAAGCCGGTCTAATCTTCTCAATATCATCAAAATTAAGAAAGAAAGGAATTGACCCCACCCTAAAAGCAGTGGGAAAAAGATAGTTGGTCTGGCGAGTATCGCTCACTGCGCCCAACTCCTATTCCCCCTTCGCTTTTTGACGGGTTTGGTATCTTTCTGATTATAAATTTTAGAAAAAAGAAAGGATGGGTTAACTGTATTCATTGAACTGAATACGGGCGGAGAACTGTGTAAAAAAGATAAACTGTCTAGCATCATCGATGCTTCGTCAGTTTCCTATTTTTACTTTGTTCTCTGTCGCTATCCTAAATATACAATAAAGAAAGGTAGAGCGTGTGTTCTGATTTGAACACGAGCGGAAAACTTGGAAAATAGATAATCTGATGAGAAATCAGGATTTCTCATCAGATTCCTAATTTTCAGTCGTTTTCTTCTCGCTCTTTGTATCATAAATTATGTCTATCCATATTGCTGCTCAGCAGGGTGAAATTGCTGATAAAATTCTTCTTCCTGGGGATCCTCTTCGTGCGAAATTTATTGCGGAGAATTTCCTTGAAGATGCTGTTTGTTTTAACGAAGTGCGTAACATGTTTGGTTATACTGGTACTTACAAGGGTCACCGTGTATCTGTCATGGGAACTGGGATGGGAATGCCATCCATCTCTATATATGCGCGTGAGTTAATTGTTGACTACGGTGTGAAAAAATTGATCCGTGTGGGAACTGCAGGTTCTTTGAATGAAGATGTTCACGTCCGTGAATTAGTTTTGGCACAGGCAGCTGCAACCAACTCAAACATCGTCCGTAATGACTGGCCACAGTACGATTTTCCACAAATTGCTAGCTTTGATTTGCTTGATAAGGCCTACCATATCGCTAAAGAACTCGGTATGACCACCCACGTTGGGAACGTTTTGTCTTCTGATGTCTTTTATTCAAACTACTTTGAAAAGAACATCGAACTTGGTAAATGGGGAGTCAAGGCTGTGGAAATGGAAGCAGCAGCTCTTTACTATCTTGCTGCTCAACACCATGTTGATGCTTTAGCTATTATGACTATTTCAGATAGTTTAGTTAATCCAGATGAAGATACAACTGCAGAAGAACGTCAAAATACCTTCACCGATATGATGAAGGTTGGATTAGAAACCTTGATTGCAGAATAATTATAGTCAAAAAAGGAAGCCTTTTATGAATTGGAGGACTTCCTTTTCTTATCCAGAAATTGATCTAGCTCTCTCTGATTTCGAAGAATAGTGACTTTATGTGAATATTCTTGGCAAAGTTTTTGGTAATTTTCTTTTTGAGCTTTAGTCCGCCCATCCCAGAGAATCCATCTGATAAACTCCCAATTAAATTGTTCTTGACAACCAGCTGCCATACTTTCTCTGACTTTTCCCCGGTATTTAAGATAACGCTTAAAGGCCCGAAAGAGACAGGTAAATGGTGAAAAATTGAGAAAGATGATTTGGTCAGCTTCCTGCATTCTTTCCTCATAGAAACACCAAGAATAATTACCATCGATGACCCAAGCTTCATGCTTGGTGAGAAAATTTTTCATCTCGGTTAACATCCAATCACGGTCACTGTCTTGCCAACCAGGTTGAAATTGGAGTGTGTCCATATGAAGTTTTGGGATGGAGTAGTAGAGAGATAACTTTTCAGCTAGCGTTGACTTACCAGAACCAGAATATCCGATAATTGCAATTTTCATTTTCTACCTTTTCCTATTTGGAGACAAAAAAACAGCCTCTATGGACTGTTTCTTATTTAGCAAGTTTAGCTGAAAGACGAGCTTTGTCGCGGCTTGCTTTGTTTTTGTGAATCAAACCTTTAGTTTCTGCTTTATCGATAGCTGAGCTAGCAGCACGGAAAAGTTCTTCAGATGGGTTTGCTTCGAAAGCTTTGATAGCAGTACGCATAGCTGATTTTTGAGCTGAGTTCTTTTCGTTTTGTTTAACGTTCAATTCAGCGCGTTTGATAGCTGATTTAATGTTTGCCAATGTTCTTACCTCCATATTTACTAACTATACCATTATATCTGAAAACTTACGTTTTGACAAGGGAAAATTATTTTTTTAAGTAAATTTCATCGATTTCATGGTTCTTGCTTTTATGAAGAATCACTTCTGCACGATTTCTAGTTGGTTCAATATAATTTTGTAGATTTGTGAGATTGATACTGGTCCAGACTTGATGAGCAAAGGATTCCACTTCCCCAATTGGCATTTGAGTAAAACGATAGTAGTAGCTTTCAGGGTCGTTTTGGGCTAGGCTCAGCATTTTCAAGAAACGGTCCAGATACCAACTCTCAATATCATCCACTCCAGCATCAACATAGATGGAAAAGTCAAAGAAGTCGGTGATATAGAGACGCTCGTTTTGTGGATTTTGAAAGACATTTATTCCCTCAACAATGACAAAATCAGCAGCTTTGACGCTTTGCTTTTCCTCGGGTACGATGTCGTAGACTTCATGAGAATAGACAGGAATATCTACATCTTGTCCATTTTTGATGCGATCCAGGAAGTTGAGAAGAGCTTCCATATCATAGCTTTCAGGAAATCCCTTACGATTTAGAATCCCCTGCTCAATCAAGGTTTGATTGGGATAGAGGAAACCATCAGTTGTAACCAACTCAACACTAGCATCAGTTACAGTTCTAGAAAGCAGGGTTTGCAATAGTCGGCTGGTTGTTGATTTTCCAACGGCAACACTCCCAGAAACCCCAATAATAAAAGGCTGAGATTTACTTTCACGTTGGAGGAAAATTCCTTTTGAAAAGGCCAAATCTTCCTTAGTTCGCTTGTAAATCTGAATCAGATGAGCCAAGGGGAGATAGATATCTGTAACGTCTTGAAGACTGATTTGGTCATTAAAACTCTTGATAGATTCCAATTCTTCTTCTGTCAAAGGAGGTGTTGTCTTTCGATGTAAAGATTGCCAAGTCTGGCGGCTGATTTTTTCAAAATGTAAAAATTCGTTGGTCATTTGTTTTCCCCTAGATATTTTGTCTATCATACCATAAAAAGCTAAAAAAATAAAGCGGTTTCTTGATAATAGTAAGCCAATATCGTATAATAGAAGTAGATAGAAGTAGATAGAAGTAGATAGAAGTAGATAGAAGTAGATAGAAGTAGATAGAAGTAGATAGAAGTAGATAGAAGTAGATAGAAGTAGATAGAAGTAGATAGAAGTAGATAGAAGTAGATAGAAGTAGATAGAAGTAGATAGAAGTAGATAGAAGTAGATAGAGGATGAACAATTTATTGATGAAGTAGGAGGAGCCGCTTTCTACTGACTTATCAGCTATAAAGGGGGCTTTTGGGTTTATAACTTATAGGAGGTGTGTCATGAAAATCTTAAAAAGTTATATATTGGAACTCTGTTTTATTTTAAGTTTTGCTCTACCTTTTATAAAAGGAGTCAATGCGGATAATGGTAGACGCTTTGTGGAAATCTATTACGGTTTTACTTTTTTGATGGAACATGCCATTGTAACAGTTGTTTTTATCTGTTCACTCTTGATTGCTTGCCTACTAAAAAAACGGTGGACGAAATGGCTTGTTGCGGGTAGTTATCTATTTTTGATTTTGTGGATTGCGACAGAGGGTTATTTCTTCCGCATGTCACTAGAAGATTTGATACGACTTTGGACAAGTTTGGAATTCCTGACAAAAACGTATCAGTTGGGCTTTTATCTAAACATCTTATTGGGAATCCTGTTGATAATAAAGTATTTTAAGGTTAAGCAATAGTCATAAAAATGCGCTTGATTATAGACAATAAATTTGTTGTTTTATCATGTCAATGATAGCTGTAGTCCTAGATGAAATACTATTTGCTTATAAAGGTTGAAAGAGATTGAAGGGGAGCTATTGTAAAGCAACTTCCTTCAATCTTTTTGTCTCATTCTGGATATGTAAACGATTTACAATTTAAGTCAAATTATGGTAAAATAGTTTCATGAGTAAAATGTATTATGCAGAAAATCCTGACGCTGCTCACGACATTCATGAGTTGAGAGTGGACTTGTTGGGAGAAAAAATGACCTTTTTGACGGATGCGGGTGTTTTTAGCAAGAAAATGGTTGACTTCGGAAGTCAACTCTTGCTCAAGTGTCTAGAGGTCAACCAAGGAGAAACTGTCCTTGATGTAGGCTGTGGTTACGGACCTTTGGGCTTGTCTTTAGCTAAGGCTTATGGAGTTCAGGCGACCATGGTCGATATCAATAATCGTGCCTTGGATTTGGCGCGACAAAATGCTGAACGAAATAAAGTAGAAGCGACGATTTTCCAGTCCAACATCTATGAACAAGTTGAAGGTACATTTGACCATGTTATTTCCAATCCTCCTATCCGTGCAGGCAAGCAAGTAGTTCATGAAATCATTGAGAAAAGTAAAGATTTCTTGGAAACTGGTGGGGATTTGACTATCGTTATCCAGAAAAAACAAGGGGCTCCAAGTGCTAAGTCCAAGATGGAAGATGTATTTGGTAATTGTGAAATCGTCAAAAAAGATAAGGGATACTATATCCTTAGAAGTGTGAACGAATGAGAGCAGTTGATTTAATCCAAAAGAAACGAGACGGTCAAGAACTGACTTCGAGTGAAATTGAATGGCTGGTAGAAGGCTATGTATCAGGAACTGTTCCTGATTATCAGATGTCTGCCTTTGCTATGGCTGTTTATTTCAAAGGAATGACGACACGAGAAATCTCTGACCTAACTATGAAGATGGTCAAGACTGGGCAAGAGTTTGACCTGTCTGCCATTGATGGTGTGAAAGTTGACAAGCATTCTACTGGTGGTGTCGGCGATAAGGTAACCTTGATTTTGGCTCCTCTTGTTGCAAGCTTTGGTGTTCCTGTGGCAAAAATGAGTGGTCGTGGTCTCGGCCATACTGGTGGGACAATTGATAAATTGGAGTCCATTAAGGGCTATCAAGTGGAACGCAGTCAAGAAGATTTCATTCGTCAAGTTCAGGATATTGGTGTATCTGTCATTGGGCAATCAGACCAGCTGGTCAAAGCAGATAAGCTTCTCTACGCTCTCCGTGATGTGACCGCAACTGTTGACACGATTCCTTTGATTGCGAGTTCGGTGATGAGCAAGAAAATCGCTGCAGGAGCGGATGCTATTTTACTAGATGTGACTGTCGGTGAGGGCGCCTTCATGAAGACGGTTGATGAGGCGCGTGAGTTGGCTCAAACTATGGTGGAACTTGGTAAGGCAGTTGGTAGAAAAACGGTAGCAGTGATTACCGATATGAGTCAGCCCTTGGGACGAGCGATTGGAAATCGTCTAGAAATTCTTGAAGCACTTGAGATTTTACAAGGTCAAGGACGTCAGGATATTACCCACTTCATCTGTGAATTGGCTCAAATTATGCTTGGCCTGGCAAATGTAAACAAGACAGTTGAAGAAGTTCGTCAACATCTTGAAAATGGCCAAGCGCTTGCTAAGTTTGAGGAGATGGTCCAAGCCCAAGGTGGAGACTTAGAAGACCTCTATCGTTCTGTAAATGTAGCCCATGTGGTGGAAATACCTGCTCAGGAAACGGGTGTCATTTCAGCTCTTCCAGCTATGGAATTTGGGCTTTATGCTATGAGACTGGGGGCAGGCCGTGCAGTCAAGTCTGATGCCTTGGACTATGAAACAGGAATTGTTTTTGAAAAGAAAGTTGGAGATTCCGTTCAAAAGGGAGAAATTGTTGCAAAAGTATACACAAATGGAAAAATTTTTCCTCAGCTAGTTACAGATTTTCAAAAATATGTTAAAATAAATGATAGGGTGCAAAGTTTACGAGAAATTATAGAAATTATCTCATAAACTGCAGGAGAATCCGAATATGAAATTAAATAAATATATCGATCATACGCTTTTAAAACAAGATGCAACAGAAAATCAAATTGATTGTTTGTTGTCTGAGGCTAGGGAGTATGATTTTGCCAGTGTTTGCGTTAATCCGACCTGGGTTGAACATGCCAAAAAAGGGCTTGAAGGCACAGATGTCAAGGTCTGCACAGTAGTAGGTTTCCCCTTGGGAGCAACAACTTCAACTGTGAAAGCTTTTGAGACAAAAGAAGCTATCCAAAATGGGGCTGATGAGATTGACATGGTAATCAATGTTGGGGCTCTCAAATCAGGCAATTTAGCCTTGGTAGAGTCAGATATTCGCGCAGTCGTGGAAGCAAGTGGTGACAAGTTAGTGAAAGTCATTATTGAAGCTTGCCTTCTGACAGATCAAGAAAAAGTTGTGGCTTGTCAATTAGCCCAAAAAGCAGGAGCTGATTTTGTTAAAACATCTACTGGCTTTTCAACTGGTGGCGCTACGATAGCAGATGTTCAATTGATGCGTGAAACAGTTGGGCCTGATATGGGTGTCAAGGCTGCTGGTGGAGCTCGTTCTTATGCAGATGCTCTTGCCTTTGTGGAAGCAGGGGCGACCCGTATCGGAACGTCAGCTGGAGTAGCAATTCTAAAAGGAGAATTGGCAGATGGCGACTACTGAGTTGATTGAACTGGCAATTGAAACCAGCAAACGTGCCTATGTCCCCTATTCTCACTTTCCTATCGGAGCAGTTTTAGTGGCAAAAGACGGAAGTGTTTACACGGGAGTGAATATCGAAAATGCTAGCTATCCTTTGACCAATTGCGGTGAGAGAACAGCCATTTTTAAGGCTGTATCTGAAGGGCAAAGAGAGTTTTCAGAGCTGATTGTTTATGGTCAAACTGAAAAACCAATTTCACCATGTGGTGCTTGTCGCCAAGTAATGGTCGAATTTTTTGAACAAGATCTAAAAGTGACCTTAGTCGCAAAAGATAAATCGACGGTCGAGATGACGGTCGGGGAATTACTTCCATATTCTTTTACAGACTTAAACTAGTCTGAGTCGCTCTTTGAGTGGCACGGTCCTTGTGGCCAACCAATCCATACTTGCAACATCGTTGCACATCTTATTTAGGAGGTTCAGTAATGAACAAGAAACAATGGCTAGGTCTTGGCCTAGTAGCAGTGGCAGCAGTTGGACTTGCTGCATGTGGTAACCGCTCTTCTCGTAAGGCAGATTCATCTTCTGATGTGAAGACAAAAGCAGCAATCGTCACTGATACTGGTGGTGTTGATGACAAATCATTCAACCAATCAGCTTGGGAAGGTTTGCAGGCTTGGGGTAAAGAACACAATCTTTCAAAAGATAACGGTTTCACTTACTTCCAATCAACAAGTGAAGCTGACTACGCTAACAACTTGCAACAAGCGGCTGGAAGTTACAACCTAATCTTCGGTGTTGGTTTTGCCCTTCACAATGCAGTTAAAGATGCAGCAGCAGAGCACACTGATTTGAACTATGTCTTGATTGATGATGTGATTAAAGATCAAAAGAATGTTGCGAGCGTAACTTTCGCTGATAATGAGTCAGGTTACCTTGCAGGTGTAGCTGCAGCAAAAACAACTAAGACAAAACAAGTTGGTTTTGTAGGTGGGCAGGAGTCAGAAGTTATCTCTCGTTTTGAAGCAGGATTCAAGGCTGGTGTTGCGTCAGTAGACCCATCTATCAAAGTCCAAGTTGACTACGCTGGTTCATTTGGTGATGCTGCTAAAGGTAAAACAATTGCAGCTGCACAATACGCAGCCGGTGCAGATATTGTTTACCAAGTAGCTGGTGGTACAGGTGCTGGTGTCTTTGCAGAAGCAAAATCACTCAACGAAAGCCGTCCTGAAAATGAAAAAGTTTGGGTTATCGGTGTTGACCGTGACCAAGAAGCAGAAGGTAAATACACTTCTAAAGATGGCAAAGAATCAAACTTTGTTCTTGCATCTACTTTGAAACAAGTTGGTACAACTGTAAAAGATATTTCTAACAAGGCAGAAAAAGGTGAATTCCCTGGCGGTCAAGTGATCGTTTACTCATTGAAAGATAAAGGGGTTGACTTGGTAACAACTAACCTTTCAGAAGAAGGTAAAAAAGCTGTCGAAGATGCTAAAGCTAAAATCCTTGATGGAAGCGTAAAAGTTCCTGCAAAATAATGGATGGAAGTTATTTCTTAGGAAGCGGCCATCGGCCGCTTTTTAAGAGTTGAGACAAAGTCATTTTGTCTCAGTAAAGCTTGCTACTAGACAAACTAGCAAGTTTTATTGAAATAAAATAAGACTCTGAAAGGAAGAGCACATGGCACACGAAAATGTCATAGAGATGCGTGATATTACCAAGGTGTTTGGTGAATTTGTTGCCAACGACAAAATCAACCTGCACCTACGAAAGGGTGAAATTCATGCACTTTTAGGAGAAAATGGGGCTGGTAAGTCCACGCTCATGAACATGTTAGCAGGGCTTCTTGAACCAACTAGTGGTGAAATTGTGGTCAACGGTCAAGTTGTCAATCTCGACTCCCCATCTAAAGCGGCTAGCTTGGGAATCGGAATGGTTCACCAGCACTTTATGTTGGTAGAAGCCTTCACAGTGGCTGAAAACATCATTTTAGGTAGTGAATTGACTAAAAATGGTGTGCTAGATATCGCTGGAGCTAGCAAAGAAATCAAGGCTCTTTCTGAACGTTATGGCTTAGCTGTGGACCCTTCTGCCAAGGTGGCAGACATCTCAGTTGGAGCCCAACAACGTGTAGAAATTTTAAAAACCCTTTATCGGGGAGCTGATATTCTTATTTTTGACGAACCAACGGCTGTTTTGACTCCATCAGAAATTGAGGAATTGATGGCTATTATGAAAAATCTTGTCAAAGAAGGAAAATCAATTATCTTGATTACCCACAAGTTGGATGAAATTCGTGCAGTTTCTGACCGCGTTACAGTTATCCGTCGTGGGAAATCAATTGAAACCGTCAAAATTGCAGGAGCTACTAATGCTGATTTGGCAGAAATGATGGTAGGACGTTCTGTTTCCTTTAAAACAGAGAAACAAGCCTCTCAACCAAAAGAAGTGGTCTTGTCAATCAAAGATTTGGTGGTCAATGAAAACCGTGGTGTTCCAGCTGTGAAAAATCTGTCCTTGGATGTTCGAGCGGGAGAGATTGTTGGTATTGCAGGGATTGATGGAAATGGTCAGTCTGAACTGATTCAAGCCATTACAGGTCTTCGCAAGGTTGAATCTGGTAGCATTGAGCTAAAAGGAGATTCAATTGTAGGCTTGCATCCACGACAAATTACAGAGCTAAGTGTTGGGCACGTTCCAGAAGACCGTCACCGTGATGGTTTGATTTTGGAAATGATGATTTCTGAAAATATTGCCCTTCAAACTTACTATAAAGAACCACATAGTAAAAATGGAATTTTGAACTATTCAAATATTACTTCTTATGCTAAAAAGCTAATGGAAGAATTTGATGTTCGTGCTGCCAGTGAATTTGTTCCTGCAGCTGCACTTTCAGGAGGAAATCAACAAAAAGCAATTATTGCTCGTGAAATTGATCGTGATCCTGATCTCCTTATCGTCAGCCAGCCAACTCGTGGTTTGGATGTCGGTGCCATTGAATATATCCACAAACGCTTGATTGAAGAGCGTGATAATGGGAAGGCTGTCCTTGTTGTCAGCTTTGAACTAGATGAGATTTTAAATGTCTCAGATCGTATTGCCGTTATCCACGATGGTAAGATTCAAGGTATTGTGTCACCAGAAACAACCAATAAACAAGAACTTGGTGTCTTGATGGCTGGTGGAAACTTGGGAAAGGAGAAGAGTGATGTCTAAAAAACTACAACAAATTTCGGTTCCCTTGATTTCTGTCTTTCTAGGAATTTTACTTGGAGCCATTGTCATGTGGATCTTCGGTTATGATGCTATTTGGGGCTACGAAGAATTGTTCTACACGGCCTTTGGTAGTCTGCGTGGGATTGGAGAAATCTTCCGTGCTATGGGGCCTTTGGTCTTGATTGGTCTTGGTTTTGCTGTTGCCAGTCGTGCAGGTTTCTTTAACGTCGGGCTTCCTGGTCAGGCCTTGGCTGGTTGGATTCTTAGTGGTTGGTTTGCTTTGTCGCATCCAGATATGCCACGTCCCTTGATGATTCTAGCAACTATCGTGATTGCCTTGATTGCTGGAGGGATTGTTGGCGCGATTCCAGGTATTCTTAGGGCTTATCTAGGGACGTCAGAGGTTATCGTAACCATCATGATGAACTACATTGTCTTGTATGTAGGGAATGCCTTTATCCATGCCTTCCCTAAAGACTTTATGCAAAGTACAGATTCGACAATTCGTGTTGGTACTAATGCAACCTATCAGACACCTTGGTTGGCTGAGTTGACTGGTAATTCACGGATGAATATCGGTATTTTCTTTGCTCTCATTGCCGTTGCAGTCATTTGGTTCATGCTCAAGAAAACAACCCTTGGTTTTGAAATCCGTGCGGTTGGTCTTAATCCACATGCTTCAGAATACGCTGGTATTTCTGCAAAACGAACGATTATCCTATCAATGATTATTTCAGGTGCCTTGGCAGGTCTTGGTGGAGCTGTTGAAGGACTTGGAACCTTCCAGAACGTCTATGTTCAAGGCGCATCATTAGCCGTCGGATTTAACGGAATGGCGGTTAGTCTGCTTGCGGCCAACTCACCAATTGGTATTCTCTTTGCATCCTTCCTATTTGGTGTTCTCCAAGTTGGAGCCCCAGGTATGAATGCGGCGCAGGTACCATCTGAGCTTGTCAGCATTGTAACAGCGTCTATTATCTTCTTTGTCAGTGTTCATTACCTTATCGAACGCTTTGTCAAACCTAAAAAACAAGTTAAAGGAGGTAAGTAAAGATGTCTATTACAACCTTGCTCACCCTCTTGGTGTCTTCTATGCTGATTTACTCAGCACCCCTCATCTTTACAAGTATTGGTGGTGTTTTCTCTGAACGTGGTGGTGTGGTAAACGTCGGCCTTGAAGGAATTATGGTTATGGGTGCCTTTTCTGGAGTTGTCTTTAACCTTGAATTTGCAGAACAATTTGGAGCAGCAACTCCATGGCTATCCTTGCTTGTAGCAGGATTGGTTGGAGGCCTCTTCTCTATCATCCACGCAGCAGCGACGGTTCATTTCCGTGCAGACCATGTTGTCAGCGGTACGGTATTGAACTTGATGGCGCCAGCCTTGGCTGTTTTCTTGGTGAAAGTACTTTATAACAAAGGACAAACCGACAACCTAAGTCAGACTTTTGGACGCTTTGATTTCCCAGTCTTGGCAAATATACCAGTTATCGGTGATATTTTCTTCAAGTCAACTAGTCTACTTGGTTATCTGGCGATTGCCTTCTCGTTCCTCGCTTGGTTTATCCTCTTCAAGACTCGATTTGGTCTTCGTCTTCGCTCTGTCGGTGAACACCCTCAAGCAGCGGACACCTTGGGAATCAATGTCTATAAAATGAGATATTTAGGGGTTATTATTTCAGGTTTCCTAGGTGGAATTGGCGGAGCGATTTATGCTCAATCCATCTCAGTTAACTTCTCAGTGACAACTATTGTTGGACCTGGATTTATTGCTCTTGCTGCGATGATTTTTGGAAAATGGAATCCAATCGGAGCCATGCTTTCTAGTCTCTTCTTTGGACTTTCACAAAGTTTGGCTGTTATCGGATCTCAATTGCCATTCCTACAAGGAGTGCCTGCAGTTTACCTTCAAATCGCACCTTATGTTTTGACAATTCTTGTCTTGGCAGCCTTCTTTGGAAAAGCAGTCGCACCAAAAGCAGATGGTATCAACTATATCAAATCAAAATAACAGGCTTATTAATAGCATACAAAAAACGTCAGTACAGAATGAACTGGCGTTTTATTTTTTAGGATGTTGATGGGTTAAGTTCAATCCCCAAGGGACTAAATTTTCAGTTTTATTTTGGATGCGTGTGATATTATCCTTATGGCGAATGATGATCAAACTAGCAAGAGCTAGGATAATAGTGATGAAGAGAGGGTCATAGTTACTCAGGATAAAACCAAAAAGTGGAAAGAGTAGAACTCCGATGACAGCTGCGATAGATGCTGTGACGCTAGACAGCGAAATCATACTACCAAGATAGAGGGTTCCAAAGAAAACAACCGCTAGGTAGAGACAGAAGACAGGCGCAAATCCGAAAATCACTCCCGCACTGGTTGCGACAGCCTTGCCACCCTTAAATCCTGCAAAGATAGGGAAGGTATGGCCAATAACAGCCAAAAGTCCAAAGATGAGAGGCGAAACGCCTTGCAGATGAAAGATAATAGGCAGAAGCGTTGCTAGGGTTCCTTTGAAAAAGTCAATCACAAAGGTTGCCATACCAGCTTTCTTACCTAAAATGCGAAAGGTATTGGTCGTTCCAGTATTACCAGAACCATGCTCGCGCAGATTGATTTGAAAGAATACTTGTCCAATCCAGAGACCAGACGGAATTGAACCCAGCAGATAGGCTAGGATTAATAAAACTATTGTAATCATACTCCTATTATATCATGAAATGGAAAAGAAAGGCAGAGAATCACTTCTGAAATTGTCACATCGGAGAAAGAAAAATTTTGCAAAATCCATGGAAAACCTGTAGAATAGTAAAGATGAACGAATAGGAGGTTCCTTGTGTCAAAAAAGGAAATCAATATTAACAATTATAATGATGATGCCATTCAGGTGCTAGAAGGGTTGGATGCGGTCCGAAAACGTCCAGGGATGTATATCGGATCGACCGATGGTGCTGGTCTCCACCACCTAGTCTGGGAAATAGTCGATAATGCAGTCGATGAAGCCCTGTCTGGGTTTGGTGATCGTATCGATGTAACTATCAATAAAGACGGAAGTTTAACGGTTCAAGACCACGGACGTGGAATGCCAACTGGTATGCATGCGATGGGAATTCCAACTGTTGAGGTTATCTTTACCATTCTTCACGCCGGAGGGAAATTCGGTCAGGGGGGCTACAAGACATCTGGTGGTCTCCACGGGGTTGGTTCTTCCGTTGTTAATGCCCTTTCTAGCTGGTTAGAAGTAGAAATTACTCGTGATGGTGCAATCTATAAGCAACGTTTTGAAAATGGTGGAAAACCTGTCACGACTTTGAAGAAAATCGGTACAGCACCTAAGTCAAAAACAGGTACCAAAGTGACCTTCATGCCAGATGCCAGTATCTTTTCTACGACAGACTTCAAGTACAATACCATTTCAGAACGTCTCAATGAGTCAGCTTTTCTCTTAAAAAATGTGACCTTGTCCTTGACGGACAAGCGAACAGATGAGTCTGTTGAGTTTCACTATGAAAATGGGGTACAAGACTTTGTTTCTTATCTGAACGAAGATAAGGAAACCTTGACGCCAGTTCTATACTTTGAAGGGGAAGACAATGGTTTCCAAGTGGAAGTTGCGCTTCAGTATAATGACGGATTTTCAGATAACATCTTGTCCTTTGTTAATAATGTTCGTACCAAGGACGGTGGAACACATGAGACTGGACTTAAGTCTACCATTACCAAGGTTATGAACGACTATGCGCGTAAGACGGGGCTTCTCAAGGAAAAAGATAAAAATCTTGAAGGTTCCGACTATCGTGAGGGACTAGCGGCTGTTCTTTCTATCCTTGTTCCTGAAGAACACCTCCAGTTTGAAGGTCAGACCAAGGACAAGCTAGGAAGCCCTCTTGCTCGTCCCGTTGTGGATGGAATTGTAGCTGATAAGTTGACCTTCTTCCTTATGGAAAATGGAGAATTGGCTTCTAATCTCATCCGCAAGGCTATTAAGGCCCGTGATGCTCGTGAAGCAGCACGTAAGGCGCGTGATGAGAGCCGAAATGGGAAGAAAAATAAGAAAGATAAGGGCTTGTTGTCTGGAAAATTGACCCCAGCCCAGTCTAAGAATCCAGCTAAGAATGAACTCTATCTAGTCGAGGGGGACTCTGCTGGCGGTTCTGCTAAACAAGGCCGTGACCGTAAGTTTCAGGCTATCTTGCCCCTTCGTGGTAAGGTTATCAATACAGCCAAGGCCAAGATGGCGGATATTCTCAAAAATGAAGAAATCAACACTATGATTTATACTATAGGTGCGGGTGTGGGAGCAGATTTCTCCCTTGAAGATACCAACTATGACAAGATCATTATCATGACCGATGCGGACACCGATGGTGCCCATATTCAGACCTTGCTCTTGACATTTTTCTATCGTTACATGCGTCCCCTAGTTGAGGCAGGACACGTTTATATCGCCCTTCCGCCTCTTTACAAGATGTCCAAAGGCAAAGGTAAGAAAGAAGAAGTGGCCTACGCTTGGACGGACGGAGAGCTAGAAGAACTCCGCAAGCAGTTTGGTAAAGGTGCTACCCTCCAACGCTATAAAGGTCTCGGTGAGATGAATGCGGACCAGCTCTGGGAAACAACTATGAACCCAGAAACCCGCACCCTCATCCGTGTCACAATCGAAGACCTAGCACGCGCCGAACGCCGCGTCAATGTCCTCATGGGGGATAAAGTAGAACCACGCCGTAAGTGGATTGAGGACAATGTCAAGTTTACGCTGGAAGAGAGTGGAGAGATGGTGTTTTAGGGATATTTAGAAATGTTTTATATGCTAGTGAATATTAGTTAAGAAAACTAGGTAACTATATTTGAAAGAGAGCTAACAACTATGTCAGAAACCATTCAAGAAAAAGAATTTCAAAAACGAATTTTTGATAGCTGTGAAATCCAAGAAAATATTAAAGTGTTATTTAATTTTCCAAATTCCAGTCAATTTGAGCGTGAAATAGAATTTATAAATGGTATTACCTCTGATTTTATAATCTATGATAGTAGCAAAGATGAGATGAAGGCTATTTTAGAATGTAAGAGGGCAGATATTGGAGTGACTGAATATGTCCGTGGAGTAGGACAACTTTTCCAGTATGAGTACTTTCAGGATGAGAAAATTAGTCCACGTAGATTTGCAAATATATCTTATTCTTCTGATTGTAATAATAATGTACTAGTTATCCCTTCTTCATTTATTAGGAATACAAGCCTGAATATAGGGCGTTTCAGATACCCTGAAAATTCATCTATCTTAGAAGTGCACGAAAATAATAATCGTGTTCGTCTGATTGATAAGAATGAACTGGAGAAACTTTCAGATGCATTAGAAAATGATTTGACCACAATTAGTCAGTACTATGTACGAGATACAAGAATCTTTGAACATTATATTCTTCTACAGTTTTTGAAATTGCTACATGAATTTAAAGGTTACTTAAACAGAGATGTAATAGAACGGAGCTATTTGAGGAAGATTCATGTTATTAATAATAGAAATTGGAGAAATGCGTTTATTTCGCTATCAAGTTATGGATTAATTGGAAGAAATAATAAATTAACCCAAGCAGCAGGAACGCTGTCGAATGTATCAGTGTTCGAATTTATCAATTCTATTTATGAGGACTATATTGCTCCATTTATTGATGAATTGATGACAGTTTTAGAAGAAAATGCTAATAAAGTTGGTATTGTTTCACTTAGAAATACTGAAATTGCTGAGAAAATACGTCGCAAATATAATGGAAAAGATGTTCTTTTTTTGACAGATAGCGATAGTCGTTATATTTCAAGTTGGTTGAATATCATGAGAGACGATATTGGTTGTATCTCGTTTGAGCCTCGAAGTGCGAAAAGAACAATTAATTTTATTCCAAAAGATTTAACAAGTAAGAGTAGATGTGAGAAAATTGAAGAATTTTCAGTGGCTCAAAACTATGTTGATGAATATTTAAAGATTAAGAAAGACTTAATGAGGGAAATATTAAAATGACAGCAAATACTGGTTATACTATTTTTGAGACTTTTGTTGGTGCTGGTGGTTCTCATTTAGGTTTTATGTGGGAAAATTTCAGAACAGTCTATGTTAATGATTTCGTTGATGACTGTTTGAAAACACTAGTGTACAATAATCCTAACTTAGTGGAAGAAAAGGCTGTTGTGGACAACACTTCTATTACAGACTTAAATCCTGTTGCACTACGTCAACGTTTAAAAGTAGAACAGGGAGAAATAGATGTTTTTTTTGGTGGTGTTGTCTGCAAGAGTTTCAGTCTAGCAGGTGAACGTAATCCTATTGACGAAAGGAATTATCTTTACCATAAACAATTAGAATTGGTGGAGGAATTTTTACCAAAGATTTCGATTGTCGAAAATGTTCCAGGAATTTTAAATGCAAAAATTTATATTGGACAAGATGATGAAGATGAATTAAAAGAAGAAATAATGAAACTTTGGACGGAACTTGAAAATTACAAGGGACGTAAAGCAGCACTTCGTAAAATTCAACAAGTTACTCCAGAATTCGAGGAAGAAGGAAAAAAACTTAGAAATAAGAAAAAATCTCTACTTTCTCGTATTGAAAAATCTGAGAATTATATATCAGTAATGGAGGATATTAGAAGGATTTATGATCGTTTAGGTTATAAAGTTTATACTTCTATTTTAAATGCTTCTTGGTATGGTTCTTCAACAAAGCGTGAACGAGTTATCATTGTGGCTGTTCGTAATGATATTGAAATAGATTTTTCGTTTCCGGAACCTAAGTATATGAGTGAATCTGTTTTTAAGCCTTATTTATCAAAAAAATATTTAAAACTTTCACGTGTTAAAACTGTTAATGATGCATTGGCAATGATTGATTATAGTGATCATGAAGATGCTGATAATCATCCAATGAATCATAGCCCAAGAACGATTGAACGTTTTAAATATATCCCTGAAGGAGATAGTATAGCTAATCATATTGATGAACTCCCTGCTGATTTGAAAATCAGTAAATTCTATTCAAGAGGTTCTACTATGAGATTAGATGGTAATTCTCCGAGTCCAACATTGGTTCCTGGGCACAGTAATTTTCCAGTTCATCCTAAGGAACATAGAAGTATAACTGTGAGGGAAGCGGCTACTATTACAGGATTTCCTCTCAAATATAAATTTTTTGGAACACATAGCAAGCGTTGTGAACATGTAGGTAATGCAGTTCCTCCACAATTAGCACAAGCAATTGCTCAAGAATGTGTAAAGTTATTAGATCAATATTATTCATCGCTTTCAAATAATGATTGATGCCACATTTAGGTAATGATTACGCTTTTGAATTAGAATAGATATATAAGGAGTTGAACACGCCTTAAATACTGTGTAAAATTCCTTATTACTCATTGAAGCAACAAATTTTAAACACAATAAACTACAGAAAGGGTCGTTTGGTTAACTGAACACGGGACTAATCCTTCCTACATCCTTTTATCATTACACCCACTATATATTCTTTGAAAGGAGTTGAACACGCCTTAAATGCTGTGTGAAAAGATAAATTCTCTTGTGAGCATCGCTCACTGCAATAATTTCCTATTTTCACTTGGTATTTTACGGGCTCTGTATCCTATATGAGTAACATTCAAAACATGTCCCTGGAGGACATCATGGGAGAGCGCTTTGGTCGCTACTCCAAGTACATTATTCAAGACCGGGCTTTGCCAGATATTCGTGATGGCTTGAAGCCGGTTCAGCGTCGCATTCTTTATTCGATGAATAAGGATGGCAATACTTTTGACAAGAGCTATCGTAAGTCGGCCAAGTCTGTCGGGAATATCATGGGGAATTTCCACCCACACGGTGATAGTTCTATCTATGATGCCATGGTTCGTATGTCACAGGACTGGAAAAATCGTGAGATTCTAGTTGAAATGCACGGTAACAACGGTTCTATGGACGGTGATCCGCCTGCGGCCATGCGTTATACCGAGGCGCGTTTGTCAGAGATTGCTGGTTATCTCCTTCAGGATATCGAGAAAAAAACAGTTCCTTTTGCTTGGAACTTTGACGATACGGAGAAAGAGCCGACAGTTTTGCCAGCAGCCTTTCCAAATCTTTTAGTCAATGGTTCGACTGGGATTTCGGCTGGTTATGCCACAGATATTCCTCCCCATAATTTGGCTGAGGTTATTGATGCGGCGGTTTACATGATTGACCACCCAACGGCCAAGGTTGATAAACTCATGGAATTCTTGCCTGGACCAGACTTCCCGACTGGAGGGATTATCCAGGGTCGTGATGAAATCAAGAAGGCCTATGAAACTGGGAAAGGGCGCGTGGTTGTTCGTTCCAAGACTGAGATTGAAAAGTTAAAAGGTGGTAAGGAACAAATCGTTATCACTGAGATTCCTTATGAAATCAACAAGGCCAATCTGGTCAAGAAAATCGATGATGTTCGTGTTAATAACAAGGTGGCTGGTATTGCTGAGGTTCGCGATGAGTCTGACCGTGATGGTCTACGTATCGCTATCGAACTCAAGAAAGATGCCAATACGGAGCTTGTTCTTAATTATCTTTTCAAATACACAGACCTGCAAATCAACTACAACTTTAATATGGTGGCGATTGACAATTTCACGCCTCGTCAGGTTGGGATCGTTCCAATCTTGTCTAGCTACATCGCCCACCGTCGTGAAGTGATTTTAGCGCGTTCATGCTTTGACAAGGAAAAGGCTGAGAAACGTCTCCATATCGTCGAAGGTTTGATTCGCGTGATTTCAATTTTGGACGAAGTCATTGCTCTTATCCGTGCTTCTGAGAATAAGGCGGACGCCAAGGAAAACCTCAAAGTTAGCTATGATTTTACAGAAGAACAGGCTGAGGCCATCGTTACCTTGCAACTATACCGCTTGACCAATACCGATGTGGTTGTCTTGCAGGAAGAAGAAGCAGAGCTTCGTGAGAAGATTGCCATGCTTGCGGCTATTATCGGTGATGAGCGGACTATGTACAATCTCATGAAGAAAGAGCTTCGTGAGGTCAAGAAGAAATTTGCTACTCCACGTTTGAGTACTTTAGAAGACATTGCGAAAGCAATCGAGATTGATACAGCTAGTCTGATCGCTGAGGAAGATACCTACGTCAGCGTGACCAAGGCAGGTTACATCAAGCGTACCAGTCCACGTTCCTTTGCGGCTTCAACGCTGGAAGAAATTGGCAAACGTGATGACGATCGTTTGATTTTTGTTCAATCTGCCAAGACAACTCAACACCTCTTGATGTTCACAAGTCTTGGAAATATCATCTATCGACCAATCCATGAATTAGCTGATATTCGCTGGAAGGACATCGGAGAGCATCTGAGCCAAACCATCACAAACTTTGAAACGAATGAAGAAATCCTTTATGTGGAAGTCGTGGATCAGTTTGATGATGCGACAACTTATTTTGCAGCCACTCGTCTAGGTCAAATTAAACGCGTAGAGCGCAAAGAATTCTCTCCATGGCGAACCTACAAGTCTAAGTCTGTCAAGTATGCCAAGCTCAAAGAAGAGACAGACCAGATTGTAGCAGTGGCTCCGATTAAACTAGATGATGTTCTCTTGATTAGCCAAAACGGTTATGCTCTGCGTTTCAATATCGAAGAGGTTCCGGTTGTTGGTGCCAAGGCTGCAGGTGTCAAGGCTATGAACCTGAAAGAAGATGATGTCCTCCAATCGGCCTTTATCTGTAATACCTCGTCCTTCTATCTCTTGACTCAGCGTGGAAGTTTGAAACGTGTTTCCATTGAGGAAATTCCAGCAACCAGCCGTGCCAAACGTGGTTTACAAGTTTTGCGTGAGTTGAAAAACAAACCGCACCGTGTCTTCTTAGCAGGAGCAGTTGCCGAACAAGGATTTGTAGGTGATCTCTTCAGTACAGAAGTGGAAGAGAACGACCAAACTCTGCTTGTTCAATCCAACAAAGGAACAATCTATGAAAGCCGATTGCAAGACTTGAACTTGTCAGAACGCACTAGCAATGGAAGCTTCATTTCTGACACGATTTCAGATGAAGAAGTTTTTGACGCTTATCTTAAAGAAGTATTTACTGAAACTAAATAAGTGAAATGAAGAATCAGTTCTAAGAGCTGGTTCTTTTTTATTGAAGAAATTTTCTGAAAATTACAAAATATACTTGCTATTTTAGAAAAATAGTGTAGAATATAAGAAATAGGTTTTTAGAATAAGGAGTGGAATATGACAGTAACGATTGATTGGGAAAACCTCGGTTTTTCCTATATGAAATTACCTTATCGCTATATTGTTCATTTTAAAAATGGACAATGGAATCAAGGAGAGCTTACAGAGGATGCAACTTTGCATATTTCAGAGTCTTCTCCAAGTCTCCACTATGGACAACAAGCATTTGAAGGTTTGAAAGCTTATCGTACTAAGGATGGCAGTATTCAACTGTTCCGTCCTGATGAAAATGCCAAACGCTTGCAACGTACATGTGACCGTCTCTTGATGCCACAAGTTCCTACAGACATGTTTGTAGAAGCTTGTAAAGCAGTTGTCCGTGCCAATGAAGAATACGTACCACCATACGGAACAGGTGGAACCCTTTATCTTCGTCCACTTTTGATTGGTGTTGGAGATATTATCGGGGTAAAACCAGCAGAGGAATACATTTTTACCATCTTTGCTATGCCAGTTGGAAATTACTTTAAGGGTGGGTTGGTTCCAACCAACTTCTTGATTCAGGATGAATACGACCGTGCTGCTCCAAATGGTACAGGTGCGGCTAAGGTTGGTGGGAACTATGCTGCAAGTCTCTTGCCAGGGAAATTGGCCAAGTCACGCCACTTCTCAGATGTTATCTATCTAGACCCATCAACTCATACAAAGATTGAAGAAGTCGGCTCAGCTAACTTCTTTGGAATTACAGCTGACAATGAGTTTGTAACACCATTGAGTCCATCTATCTTGCCATCTATTACTAAGTATTCTTTGCTTTATTTGGCAGAACACCGCTTGGGCTTGACTCCTATTGAGGGGGATATCCCAATTGATAACCTTGACCGTTTTGTAGAGGCAGGTGCCTGTGGTACAGCAGCAGTTATTTCGCCAATTGGTGGAATTCAGCACGGTGATGATTTCCATGTATTCTATAGTGAAACAGAAGTTGGTCCTGTGACTCGTAAACTCTATGATGAATTGACAGGTATTCAGTTTGGTGATATTGAAGCGCCAGAAGGTTGGATTGTAAAAGTAGATTAAAATAAACAAAAGGAGATTTTTGATGAAATCGAAAAAGTGGCTCTTAACAGCAGGAGTAGTCCTGAGCACGACAGCTCTTTTAGTGGCTTGTGGAAAAGCTGATAAAGAAGCAGATGCACCGACAGCATTTTCATATGTCTATGCAGTAGATCCAGCATCCTTGGACTACAGCATAGCAACGCGTACATCCACAACAGATATTATCGGGAATGTCGTTGATGGCTTGATGGAAAACGACCAGTACGGAAATGTTATTCCTTCCTTGGCTGAAGATTGGTCTGTCTCAAAAGATGGGTTGACTTATACCTATAAACTTCGTAAAGGAGTTAAATGGTACACTTCAGAAGGTGAAGAATACGCAGAAGTAACAGCCCATGACTTTGTGACAGGACTAAAACACGTAGCTGACGGCAAGTCAGACGGTGTTTCTCTCATCCAAAATTCAATCAAGGGCTTGGATGCCTACATGACTGGTGAGACGAATGATTTCTCTACAGTTGGTGTTAAGGCCTTGGACGATTACACAGTTGAATATACCCTAAATAAACCAGAAAGCTTCTGGAACTCTAAAGTTACAACAGCAACTATGTTGCCTGTAAATGAAGAGTTTTTGAAGGCATCAGGTAAAGATTATGGAGCAGTTACTCCAGCAGGGATTCTTTACAATGGTCCTTATATCTTGAAGACCTTGACTTCTAAATCGTTAATCGAATACGAGAAAAATCCAAACTACTGGGATAAAGAAAAGGTAAAAATCGAAAAGATCAAATTGACCTACTACGATGGTTCTGATCAGGAATCGTTGATTCGTAGCTTCTCTTCAGGTGCCTATACGACAGCCCGTCTCTTCCCAAGTAGCTCAAACTTTGCTTCAACTTTGGAACAATACGGAGATAAAATCACTTATAGTCCACAGGACTCAAGTAGTTATTACTTCACCTTTAACGTAAATCGTCAGTCATATAATAAAACTGCGAAAACAAGTGAGGAACAAAAGACTTCTACAAAAGAAGCTATGCTAAATAAGGACTTCCGTCAGGCTATCAACTTTGCCTTCAACCGCCATTCTTATGCTGCCCAGCTAAATGGTGAAGACGGTGCGGACAAGATTATTCGTAACAGCCTTGTTCCTGACAACTTTGTGCAAGCAGGTGGTAAAAACTTTGGTCAAATCGCTCAAGCAGAGTTGGTGAACTATGGTGACCAATGGAAAGGTGTTGAGCTAGTTGACGGTAAGGATTCTATCTACAACCCTGACAAGGCTAAAGCTGCTTTCGAAAAAGCTAAGAAAGACTTGGAATCTAAAGGGGTAACTTTCCCAATTCATTTGGATGTCCCAGTTGAGCAAACAGATACCATCGCCGTTCAACAAAGCAACTCTTTCAAACAGTCAATTGAATCAACTCTTGGTGCTGAAAATGTTGTTATCGACGTTCTTCAAATGACAGATAATGAAAAGGAAACAATCACTTCTCAAGCGCGTGTTCCTTCTCAAAAAGACTATGATTTGAATAGTACAGGATGGGCTCCAAGCTACCAAGACCCAGCATCTTACTTGAATATCATGGATCCTAAATCAGGTTCTGCCATGAAACACCTTGGTATTACTAAAGGGAAAGATAAGGATGTTGTAGCGAAACTTGGTTTGGACCAATATAAGAAATTATTGGATGATGCCGATTCAGAGACTACAAATCTTGAAGAACGCTATGAAAAATATGCCAAGGCTCAAGCTTGGTTGACAGATAGTTCATTATTGATGCCAACAGCTTCATCTGGTGGTTCTCCAGTTGTAAGTAATGTCGTGCCATTCTCAAAACCATACTCACAAGTTGGTATTAAAGGTGACCCATATATCTTTAAAGGAATGAAATTGCAAAAAGATATCGTTACAACAAAAGAATATGAAGAAGCACTGAAAAAATGGCAAAAAGAAAAATTGGAATCAAACGGTAAGTACCAAAAAGAACTAGAAAAACACATTAAATAAAGCAGAAAACTCTATATCAGACAAGCCTGGTATAGAGTTTTTTCTTGCTAGTTTTAGGATTTTCTTGTAAAATAGAAAAAGTGAAGAGAGGTATGAAATGAGTAAGAAAGATAAAAAAATTGAAATTCAAGTAGCAGATGCCAAGGTTAATGTAGGAAAAGACAGTTTTGAAGGTTATACCTTGACCATTGGTAAAAAAGTTATCGGAGAAATTGCCGAATTAGATGGACAATTTGCCATCATAAAGAATGGGAATGTCGATAGTTTTTATAAAAAATTGGAAAAAGCTGTGGAAATTTTGATTGAAAATTATAATTTAGCAAAATAAGTCTTGTTTTTTTGAAATTTTCATGATATAATAGTCCATGTTGATTGTCGGAGAGATAGCGAAGAGGCTAAACGCGGCGGACTGTAAATCCGCTCCTTCGGGTTCGGGGGTTCGAATCCCTCTCTCTCCATTTCATCAATGGGGTATAGCCAAGCGGTAAGGCAAGGGACTTTGACTCCCTCATGCGTTGGTTCGAATCCAGCTACCCCAGTTCTTAGGTAATGATCAAGATAAAAAGCAAAATATCTTAGGGTATTTTATTTTTATAATTGAAAGACGTGAACGATATGAACATGTCCTTGCGGGTGCTTAGGAAAAAAATTATAAGTATGTCAAGTTTAAGAAAAACTTGATTGTTGGAGGATTTTTTAGATGAACGAATTTGAAGATTTGCTAAATAGCGTTAGCCAAGTTGAGACTGGTGATGTTGTTAGTGCTGAAGTATTGACAGTTGATGCGACTCAAGCTAACGTTGCAATCTCTGGAACTGGTGTTGAAGGTGTCTTGACTCTTCGCGAATTGACAAACGATCGCGATGCAGATATCAATGACTTTGTTAAAGTAGGAGAAGTATTGGATGTTCTTGTACTTCGTCAAGTAGTTGGTAAAGATACTGATACAGTTACATACCTTGTATCTAAAAAACGCCTTGAAGCTCGCAAAGCATGGGACAAACTTGTTGGTCGCGAAGAAGAAGTTGTTACTGTTAAAGGAACTCGTGCCGTTAAAGGTGGACTTTCAGTAGAATTTGAAGGTGTTCGTGGATTTATCCCAGCTTCAATGTTGGATACTCGTTTCGTACGTAACACTGAGCGTTTTGTAGGTCAAGAATTTGATGCTAAAATCAAAGAAGTTGACGCTAAAGAAAACCGCTTCATCCTTTCACGTCGTGAAGTTGTTGAAGCAGCTACAGCAGCAGCTCGTGCTGAAGTATTCGGTAAATTGGCTGTTGGTGATGTTGTAACTGGTAAAGTTGCTCGTATCACAAGCTTCGGTGCTTTCATCGACCTTGGTGGTGTTGACGGATTGGTTCACTTGACTGAATTGTCACACGAACGTAACGTATCACCAAAATCAGTTGTAACTGTTGGTGAAGAAATTGAAGTGAAAATCCTTGATCTTAACGAAGAAGAAGGACGTGTATCACTTTCACTTAAGGCAACAACACCTGGACCATGGGATGGCGTTGAGCAAAAATTGGCTAAAGGTGATGTAGTAGAAGGAACAGTTAAACGTTTGACTGACTTCGGTGCATTTGTTGAAGTATTGCCAGGTATCGATGGACTTGTTCACGTATCACAAATTTCACACAAACGTATTGAAAATCCAAAAGAAGCTCTTAAAGTTGGTCAAGAAGTTCAAGTTAAAGTTCTTGAAGTTAACGCAGATGCAGAGCGCGTATCACTTTCTATTAAAGCTCTTGAAGAGCGTCCAGCTCAAGAAGAAGGACAAAAAGAAGAAAAACGTGCTGCTCGTCCACGTCGTCCAAAACGCCAAGAAAAACGTGATTTCGAACTTCCAGAAACACAAACAGGATTCTCAATGGCTGATTTGTTTGGTGATATCGAACTTTAATCAAATTGAAAATTCACAAAATCCTTTGTTTACTAAACAAGGGATTTTTCTTTTGTCTCTGCTCCTTTTTTGATATAATAGTTCTATGTTAAAATCAGAAAAACAATCACGTTACCAAATGTTAAATGAAGAATTGTCCTTCCTATTGGAAGGCGAAACCAATGTTTTGGCTAATCTTTCCAACGCCAGTGCTCTCATAAAATCACGTTTTCCTAATACCGTATTTGCAGGTTTTTATTTGTTCGATGGAAAGGAATTGGTTTTAGGTCCCTTCCAAGGAGGTGTTTCCTGTATCCGTATTGCACTAGGCAAGGGCGTATGTGGTGAAGCTGCTGAGTTTCAGGAAACAGTCCTGGTTGGTGATGTAAGTACCTATCCCAACTATATTTCTTGTGACAGTCTAGCTAAAAGTGAAATTGTGGTGCCGATGATGAAGAATGGTCAGTTACTTGGAGTTCTGGATCTGGATTCTTCAGAGATTGAGGATTACGATGCAACGGATCGAGATTATTTGGAACAATTTGTCGCGATTTTGCTTGAAAAGACAGAATGGGACTTTACAATGTTTGGGGAAAAATCTTAATGTATCAAGCACTTTATCGAAAATATAGAAGTCAAAACTTCTCCCAGTTGGTTGGTCAAGAAGTTGTGGCTAAGACTCTTAAACAAGCAGTGGAGCAAGAGAAAATAAGTCATGCTTATCTTTTTTCTGGTCCACGGGGAACGGGAAAAACCAGTGTAGCTAAGATTTTTGCCAAAGCTATGAACTGTCCAAATCAAGTGGGTGGTGAACCTTGTAATAACTGCTATATTTGCCAAGCAGTGACAGATGGTAGTTTAGAAGATGTCATTGAAATGGATGCGGCTTCTAATAATGGGGTAGATGAAATTCGCGAAATTCGTGATAAATCTACCTATGCGCCTAGCCTTGCTCGTTATAAGGTTTATATCATAGATGAGGTTCACATGCTGTCTACAGGGGCTTTTAATGCCCTCCTAAAGACGCTGGAAGAGCCAACACAGAATGTGGTCTTTATTTTGGCTACTACTGAATTGCACAAGATTCCTGCCACTATTCTATCCCGTGTGCAACGTTTTGAGTTTAAATCGATTAAGACACAGGATATTAAGGAACATATCCGCTATATCTTAGAAAAAGAAAATATCAGTTCTGAACCAGAGGCTGTGGAAATCATTGCCAGACGGGCTGAAGGTGGAATGCGAGATGCCTTGTCTATTTTAGATCAAGCCCTGAGTTTGACACAGGGAAACGAGTTGACGACTGCCATCTCTGAAGAAATTACTGGTACCATTAGTCTATCAGCCTTGGATGATTATGTGGCTTCCTTGTCTCAACAGGATGTTCCCAAAGCCTTAGCTTGCTTAAATCTTCTCTTTGAGAATGGTAAGAGCATGACTCGTTTTGTGACCGACCTTTTGCACTATTTAAGAGACTTGTTAATTGTTCAAACAGGGGGAGAAAACACTCATCATAGTCCAGTCTTTGTAGAAAATTTGGCACTTCCTCAGGAAAATCTGTTTGAAATGATTCGCTTGGCGACAGTGAGTTTAGCAGATATTAAGTCTAGTTTGCAGCCCAAGATTTATGCTGAGATGATGACTATTCGTTTAGCGGAAATCAAGCCTGAACCAGCTCTTTCAGGGGCGGTTGAGCATGAAATTGCTGCACTGAGACAGGAAGTTGCCCGTCTCAAACAAGAACTCGCCAATGTGGGAAACGTATCTAAGCCAACAAATCCAGTTCCTAGTCGTCCAGCAGCGGGCAAGACCGTCTATCGTGTGGATCGTAATAAAGTACAATCTATCTTACAAGAGGCCGTCGAAAATCCTGATTTAGCACGTCAAAATCTGATTCGCTTGCAGAATGCCTGGGGAGAGGTGATTGAAAGTCTTGGAGGTCCTGATAAGGCTCTGCTAGTTGGTTCTCAACCAGTTGCGGCCAATGAACACCATGCTATTCTTGCTTTTGAATCTAACTTCAATGCTGGTCAAACCATGAAACGAGACAATCTCAACACCATGTTTGGTAACATCCTCAGTCAGTCAGCAGGTTTTTCACCCGAAATTTTAGCCATTTCCATGGAGGAATGGAAAGAAGTTCGCGCAGCCTTTTCAGCCAAAGCCAAATCTTTTCAAACTGAAAAAGAAGCAGAAGAAAGCCTGATTCCAGAAGGATTTGAATTTTTGGCTGATAAAGTGAAGGTAGAGGAAGACTAAAGAGAGATTTCATGATACAATAAGTTTATGAATAGACAACAATTTATTATCATCGCGCTGTTTACAGCTGCTGAGACCTATTTTTTCAATGAAGCTTGGATGACTGGTCGTTATATTATGGCAGCCTTTTGGGCCATTTTGCTCTTTAGAAATTTCCGAGTTAGTTACTTGATGGGCAAAATTGTAGATGTCATTGACCAGCATTTAAAAGGAAAAGACTAGTCCTCAGCTTCTAGACAAAATCAAAGCCTTTTAGGCTTTTTTTTGTTATACTATAAAAGTATATTTATTGACCTTTTACCGTATTTTCTAGGGAAATCAAGTATGTTTCTAGTGAGCACTGGTAAAGGTCTTGAAAAAGAAAGGAACTATCATGTCAGTATTAGAGATCAAAGATCTTCACGTTGAGATTGAAGGAAAAGAAATTTTAAAAGGGGTTAACCTAACCCTGAAAACAGGAGAAATCGCCGCTATCATGGGACCAAATGGTACAGGTAAATCGACTCTTTCTGCAGCTATCATGGGAAATCCAAACTATGAAGTTACCAAAGGTGAAGTCTTGTTTGATGGCGTAAACATCCTTGAGTTGGAAGTTGACGAGCGTGCGCGTATGGGACTTTTCCTTGCTATGCAATACCCATCAGAAATTCCTGGAATTACCAATGCTGAGTTTCTTCGTGCAGCTATGAATGCTGGTAAAGAAGACGATGAGAAGATTTCAGTTCGTGAGTTTATCACTAAACTAGACGAGAAGATGGAATTGCTCAACATGAAAGAAGAAATGGCTGAGCGTTACCTCAACGAAGGTTTCTCTGGTGGTGAGAAAAAACGAAATGAAATTCTTCAACTTTTGATGTTGGAACCAACTTTTGCCCTTTTGGATGAGATTGATTCAGGTCTTGATATTGACGCTCTTAAAGTTGTATCGAAAGGTGTCAATGCCATGCGTGGTGAAGGTTTTGGTGCTATGATTATCACTCACTACCAACGTCTCTTGAACTATATCACACCAGATGTGGTACACGTGATGATGGAAGGTCGTGTTGTCCTTTCTGGTGGTCCAGAATTGGCTGCGCGTTTGGAACGTGAAGGATACGCAAAATTAGCTGAAGAACTTGGCTATGACTACAAGGAAGAATTGTAATTTCCTCGTGTCTTTTAGGAGAAGTAAATGACTAAAGAAAATATTAAACTTTTTTCAGAAATGCACGCTGAACCAAGCTGGTTGGCTGATCTCCGTCAAAAAGCTTTTGACAAGATTGAGACTTTGGAATTACCAGTTATTGAGCGTGTCAAATTCCACCGTTGGAATCTGGGGGATGGAACGATTACAGAAAGCGAGCCATCAGCAAATGTTCCAGATTTCACAGCTTTAGATAATCACTTGAAGTTGGTGCAAGTAGGAACTCAAACAGTTTTTGAACAAACACCAGTTGAGTTAGCTGAACAAGGTGTTATCTTCACAGACTTTCACTCAGCTTTAGAAGAAATTCCAGAGCTTATTGAGGAATTCTTCATGTCATCTGTTAAGTATGACGATGACAAATTAGCAGCCTACCATACTGCTTATTTCAATAGTGGTGCCGTTCTCTACATTCCTGATAACGTGGAAATTGCTGAACCAATCGAAGGAATTTTCTATCAAGACAGCGATAGCGATGTGCCGTTTAACAAACATATCCTGATTATCGCAGGTAAAAATTCTAAGATTAGTTATCTGGAGCGTTTAGAGTCACGCGGTGAAGGAAGTGCCAAAGCAACTGCAAACATTACTGTTGAAGTAATTGCACGTTCTGGTGCTCAAGTGAAGTTTGCTGCTATCGACCGTCTAGGTGAAAACGTTACTGCCTACATTAGCCGTCGTGGTAAATTGGGCAACGATGCAAGTATTGACTGGGCAATCGGTGTCATGAACGAAGGAAACGTCGTTGCTGACTTTGATAGCGACTTGATTGGTAACGGTAGCCATGCGGATCTTAAAGTGGTAGCTCTTTCAAGTGGCCGTCAGGTACAAGGGATTGATACCCGCGTAACAAACTATGGTTGTAACTCCATCGGAAATATCCTACAACATGGGGTTATTCTTGAAAAAGCAACCTTAACCTTCAATGGTATCGGCCACATTATCAAGGGTGCTAAGGGAGCAGATGCCCAACAAGAGAGCCGTGTTCTTATGCTTTCAGACCAAGCGCGTTCGGATGCCAATCCAATTCTTTTGATTGACGAAAATGATGTTACTGCAGGTCACGCAGCTTCTATCGGTCAGGTAGATCCAGAAGATATGTATTACCTCATGAGCCGTGGCTTGGATAAGGCAACTGCAGAACGTTTGGTTGTCCGTGGTTTCCTCGGCTCCGTTATCGTTGAGATTCCAGTCAAAGAAGTTCGCGATGAAATGATTGCAACTATCGAAGAAAAATTGTCAAAACGCTAAGGGGAAGCCTATGTTAGATGTAGAAGCGATTCGCAAGGATTTTCCAATTTTAGACCAGATTGTCAATGATGAACCATTGGTTTATTTGGACAATGCTGCGACGACACAAAAACCACTAGCAGTTCTTGAAACGATTAACCGCTACTATGAGAAGGACAATGCCAATGTTCACCGTGGTGTTCATACCTTGGCAGAGCGTGCGACAGCTTCCTATGAAGCCGCTCGTGAATCCATTCGTAAGTTTATCAATGCAGGCTCTACAAAGGAAGTTCTCTTTACCAGAGGAACGACAACCAGTCTGAACTGGGTAGCACGCTTTGCTGAGGAAATTCTGACTGAGGGAGATCAAGTTTTGATTTCCGTCATGGAACACCATTCCAACATCATTCCTTGGCAGGAAGCCTGCCGTAAGACTGGGGCAGAGCTTGTTTATGTCTATCTTAAGGACGGTGCCTTGGATATGGAGGATTTGCGAGTTAAATTGACTGATAAGGTGAAATTTGTCTCCCTAGCTCATGCCTCAAATGTTCTTGGAGTGGTTAATCCTATCAAGGAAATCACTCAAATAGCCCACCAAGTTGGAGCCATCATGGTAGTTGATGGAGCACAATCTACGCCTCATATGAAGATTGATGTCCAGGACTTGGATGTGGACTTCTTTGCCTTTTCAGGTCACAAGATGGCTGGTCCAACTGGTATCGGTGTTCTTTACGGCAAAGAAAAGTATCTGGAACAAATGTCACCAGTTGAATTTGGCGGCGAAATGATTGATTTCGTTTATGAACAATCTGCTAGTTGGAAGGAATTGCCTTGGAAATTCGAGGCTGGAACTCCTAACATGGCTGGTGCAATCGGACTTGCTGCTGTAGTTGATTATCTGGAAAAGATTGGTATGGATGCCATTGAAGCCCATGAACAGGAATTGATCGCCTATGTCTATCCAAAATTGCAGGCGATTGAAGGATTGACTATTTACGGTTCTCAGGACTTGACTCAACGTTCAGGTGTCATTGCTTTTAACCTAGGCGACCTTCATCCTCACGACCTTGCGACTGCTTTGGATTATGAAGGAGTGGCTGTTCGTGCAGGTCACCATTGTGCGCAACCCTTGCTCCAGTATTTGGGTGTTCCAGCAACAGCTCGTGCAAGTTTTTATATCTACAATACCAAGGCAGATTGCGACAAGCTAGTTGATGCCTTACAAAAGACAAAGGAGTTTTTCAATGGCACTTTCTAAACTAGATAGCCTTTATATGGCAGTGGTAGCGGACCATTCGAAAAATCCACATCACCAAGGGAAGTTGGAAGATGCTGAACAAATCAGTCTCAACAATCCGACCTGTGGCGATGTTATCAATCTCTCTGTCAAGTTTGATGTAAATGACCGTTTGGAAGATATCGCTTTTCTAAACTCAGGTTGTACCATCTCAACTGCCTCTGCTAGCATGATGACAGATGCAGTTTTAGGAAAAACCAAGCAAGAAATCTTAGAACTTGCGACCATTTTTTCTGAAATGGTTCAAGGGCAAAAAGATGACAGACAAGATAGTCTTGGTGATGCAGCTTTCTTGTCAGGTGTTGCCAAATTCCCTCAACGAATCAAGTGTGCGACCCTAGCTTGGAACGCCCTGAAGAAAACAATTGAAAATCAAGAAAACAAGTAAGGCAAGTTTCTTTTGTCTTATGAATCAGTAGAAATGAAGAATGAAAGAAAGGATATTATGGCTGAAGAAAGAGTAGAACCAAAACCAATTGATCTTGGTGAATATAAATTTGGTTTCCATGATGATGTAGAGCCTGTCCTATCGACAGGAAAAGGATTGAATGAAGATGTCATTCGTGAACTATCAGCTGCCAAGGGAGAACCTGAGTGGATGTTAGAATTCCGTTTGAAGTCTTATGAAACCTTCAAAAAAATGCCCATGCAAACTTGGGGAGCAGACTTGTCAGAGATTGATTTTGATGACTTGATCTACTACCAAAAACCATCTGATAAACCAGCTCGTTCCTGGGATGACGTTCCTGAAAAAATCAAAGAAACCTTTGAACGTATCGGGATTCCAGAAGCTGAGCGTGCTTATCTAGCCGGTGCCTCTGCCCAGTACGAGTCAGAAGTGGTTTACCACAACATGAAGGAAGAATTTGAGAAGTTAGGTATCATCTTTACAGATACGGATTCTGCTCTTAAAGAATACCCAGACTTGTTTAAACAATACTTTGCCAAGTTGGTACCACCAACAGATAACAAGTTGGCTGCCCTTAACTCAGCAGTATGGTCAGGTGGAACTTTTATCTACGTACCAAAAGGGGTCAAAGTGGATATTCCTCTTCAAACCTACTTCCGTATCAACAACGAAAATACAGGTCAGTTTGAACGTACCTTGATTATCGTTGATGAGGGAGCAAGTGTCCACTACGTAGAGGGCTGTACAGCGCCAACTTATTCAAGCAACAGCTTGCATGCTGCCATCGTAGAAATTTTTGCCTTGGATGGTGCTTATATGCGTTATACAACCATCCAAAACTGGTCTGATAACGTCTATAACTTGGTAACAAAGCGTGCTAAGGCTCAAAAGGATGCCACGGTTGAATGGATTGATGGAAACTTGGGTGCCAAGACAACTATGAAATATCCATCTGTTTACCTAGATGGAGAAGGGGCGCGTGGGACCATGCTTTCGATCGCCTTTGCCAATGCAGGACAACACCAAGATACGGGTGCTAAGATGATCCACAACGCTCCACATACTAGCTCATCTATCGTGTCTAAATCCATCGCTAAAGGCGGAGGAAAGGTTGACTATCGTGGACAAGTAACCTTTAACAAGAACTCTAAGAAATCTGTTTCTCACATTGAGTGTGATACCATTATTATGGATGACTTGTCAGCATCAGATACTATTCCATTTAATGAAATTCATAACTCGCAAGTCGCTTTGGAACATGAAGCTAAGGTTTCTAAGATTTCAGAAGAGCAACTCTATTACCTCATGAGCCGTGGATTGTCAGAATCAGAAGCGACAGAAATGATTGTCATGGGATTTGTGGAGCCCTTCACAAAAGAACTTCCAATGGAGTATGCTGTTGAGCTGAACCGCTTGATTAGCTATGAAATGGAAGGATCAGTCGGATAAAATTTGATTTTAGATTTACTAAAAATCAAGGACTTTGAAGATGAACTTGTAATAAAAAATCGCGATTTTAAACCGCGATTTTTTTATAATTTCTCATTAACAAATCGGATAAACTGATTCCACCAAACTTTTAAGAAGAAAGCTTTTTCAACTTTCTTTTCTGCTACCATTTCGAAACTAGGGCGCTCTGTGGTGATGTAACCTTGACCGATCAAGTCCTTGTCTTCGTAAGTCAGATGGCCAACCACTGTTCCAGCTTCAAGTGGTGCTGGGATTGTTTTAGAATCGGGAGTGAATTGAACAGATTGGGAAGATTGGTTCCCAACACGTTCAATTAGATAGATATCCTCTGGGGCCACTGCAGTGACCGTATCTTCTTTTCCATCTTGTACAGGGGCTTTGCTATCTTGATAGGCATCGCCTTGCTGAACGATTTTGCGAAGTGTAAATGTAGAAGAAATATAATCCATTAGTGAAGATGTAGCTGTAAATCGAGCGTAAGGATTATTGTCTTGATGATCTGCATTTAAAACAACTGTGATGACTCTCATGCCTTTTTCGACAGTAGTACCAACAAAAGACTCTCCAGCCTTATCTGTTGTTCCTGTTTTTAGCCCATCAAAACCACCACGGTAAGCAGGCATACCTTCTAACATGTAGTTGGTTGAAGTGATTGTCATCCCAGCAAAAGTAGAAGAAGGTTTTTTGGTGATTTCTAAGACTTGTGGGTATTTTTTGATGAGGTTGCGGGCAACGATGGCAACATCATAAGCACTGAGCTTATTTTCATCATCTTTATTAGATCCTGGGTAAATGTTATCCCCTAGAGTCTCATTGTTAAGACCAGTTGTATTGACAACCGTGGCATCATTGATTCCCCATTCCAGGAGTTTGGCACGCATCATATCGACGAAGTCTTTCTCTGAGCCAGCAATTTTCTCAGCTAGGGCAATAGCGGCACTGTTGGCACTAGATACCAGAGTTGCTTCAAGCAACTCTTCGACAGTATAATTACGGGCCTCCATAGGAACATTACTGGCTTCAGAATTTGTCGTCAATTGATAAGGATAATCAGAAATATCTACTGGGGTGGATAGTGTGATACTTCCATTTTCCAGAGCTTCATAGACTAGATAAACAGTAATCAATTTTGTTATGGAAGCAATTTCGACAGGTTGCGTTGCATCCTTCTCATAGAGAATTTTACCAGTATTTGCCTCAACAGCAATGGCATGTTTTGCAGCAATATTAAAATCTTGAGCAGCAACAGTAGAAGCACCTCCTAAAAGGGAGACAGTTAATAAAGTTAAAAATATTTTTTTCATAGTAGTCTTATTCTATCATAAAGAAAAAAAATATTCTTGCTTTAATAATTCATCCGTTAAGCTTTTTGAAAATATGGTAAAATAGAGTGAGGGAGGTAACTCATGTTTCGTAGAAATAAATTATTTTTTTGGACCACAGAAATTTTACTCTTAACAATCATCTTTTACCTATGGAGACAGATGGGGTCTTTGATTAACCCTTTTGTTAGCGTGCTTAATACAATTATGATTCCATTTTTATTAGGGGGCTTTCTTTATTATTTGACAAACCCTATTGTTACTTTCTTAAATAAAGTCTGTAAACTCAATCGTTTGCTTGGTATTTTAATTACCTTGTGTGCTTTGGTCTGGGGAATGGTCATAGGTGTTGTCTATCTCTTACCTATTTTGATTAATCAGTTATCTAGCTTGATTATATCTAGTCAAACTATTTATAGTCGAGTACAAGACTTAATCATAGACTTATCTAATTATCCTGCGCTCCAGAATTTGGATGTAGAAGCTACAATTCAGCAGTTAAACTTATCCTATGTTGATATTCTTCAGAATATCCTAAATAGCGTATCAAATAGTGTGGGGAGCGTCTTGTCAGCTCTTATCAGTACTGTTTTGATTTTGATTATGACTCCGGTTTTTTTGGTTTATTTCCTATTAGATGGACATAAATTCTTGCCCATGCTTGAAAGAACGATTCTAAAGAGGGATCGCTTGCATATTGCAGGTCTCTTAAAGAATTTAAATGCGACGATTGCTCGCTATATTAGTGGAGTTTCGATTGACGCAATCATTATAGGTTGTTTGGCTTATATTGGCTATAGTATTATTGGTTTAAAATATGCTTTAGTTTTTGCTATTTTTTCTGGTGTAGCCAATTTAATTCCTTATGTGGGGCCAAGTATTGGTTTGATTCCTATGATCATCGCAAATATATTCACTGATCCCCATAGAATGCTGATTGCAGTGATTTATATGCTTGTTGTTCAGCAGGTAGATGGTAATATCTTATATCCTCGAATCGTAGGAAGTGTTATGAAGGTTCATCCAATCACGATTTTGGTTTTACTTTTGTTGTCAAGCAATATCTATGGTGTAGTTGGAATGATTGTCGCAGTGCCGACCTATTCTATCTTAAAAGAAATTTCTAAGTTCTTATCCCGTTTGTATGAAAATCATAAAATAATGAAAGAACGAGAAAGAGAATTAGCTAAGTAAAACTCAGGAGAACCCTGATTTTTCTTTACTGGAAGTGGCCTTTAGATTAGAAGATTGAAAATAAGTTAAAGTCCTAAACTAATTTTCACAGCTAAGAATAGTAGAAGTTAATCTGATAAAAATCGAAAAACCAGTGGAATTCCGTGTCAGGATAAGTTCCACTGGTTTTCATAGTCTATTAAAGTTTGAATGGAACCTATTTATTTTAGTTTAATAAGTGAAAATTATTCCGAATAATATAAGGATTTATTTTATAGTTTTTAAACTCAAATGAATTGAAACAAAGAGAGTAGGAAAATTCTCATCTGAAAGTATTTTAGAATAATTTTCTTAGTGAATTTCTTCAAAACAGATAGCTTTATCTTAGGTATGTGTTAATTGGATTTTGTAAACTCTATTCACAATCGTAAAGTTATGCACTGAGAAAGTTGTAGTTAGTCTCCCAGTTTGCTAAATTTCTCGAATAGTATCTTTTTTAGGTACGTGATTTCCTTTTTGCATTTTTGTGTTAGATAAGGTATAATGGTTTTATTGTCTTTTGGGGTCGTTACGGATTCGACAGGCATTATGAGGCATATTTTGCGACTCGTGTGGCGACGTAAACGCTCAGTTAAATATAACTGCAAAAAATAACACTTCTTACGCTCTAGCTGCCTAAAAACCAGCAGGCGTGACCCGATTTGGATTGCTCGTGTTCAATGACAGGTCTTATTATTAGCGAGATACGATCAAGTCTCGTCTAGCGGCTTGATAAGAGATTGATAGACTCGCAGTTTCTAGGCTTGAGTTATGTGTCGAGGGACTGTTAAACTAATACATAACCTATGGTTGTAGACAAATATGTTGGCAGGTGTTTGGACGTGGGTTCGACTCCCACCGGCTCCATTGATAATTTACATTGTTTTGTAAATCTTTCTAAAACGTTGTTTTTACAACGTTTTTTATTTTATTCTTTGGTATTCTTTTGCAAAAAAAGAATACAACATTTTGTTGTATCCTAAATATTAAATCAAGTCCTGAATTTTCTTAAGTTTTTATCATATTTTCTGTTATAATTAAGGTGCCTTAAGAAAAATAATGAAAAAACTAAATGTTTTTCATATAGTTTTCATTTTTTGTGTTATAATTAAGGTGCCTTAAGAAAAATATTAATGTGCCTTAAGAAAAATATTAATGTGCCTTAAGAAAAATAATGAAAAAACTAAATGTTTTTCATATAGTTTTCATTGTTTTAATAGTTTAAAGTCAATCTTATTTTTCTCTAATAGAAAATAATGAAAAAGTAGGTTTAGAAAGAGGTAAGTATCTATGTCTTCTCATAAAAAAGTGTCACTCTCTGAGATTAATCAATCTATCGATACTCCAAATAACAATCATTTCTGGCAAAATTTAAAGGCCTTTTTAGGTCCGGGTGCTCTTGTCGCAGTTGGTTATATGGATCCAGGAAACTGGATTACCAGTGTAGTCGGTGGTGCTTCCTATAAGTATAGTCTCTTGTTTGTTATCTTGATTTCATCTCTCATTGCCATGCAACTTCAGCAGATGGCAGGAAAGCTTGGTATTGTAACCCAGATGGACCTGGCTCAAGCAACGGCTCATCATTCACCTAAATGGCTTCGTTATAGTCTATGGGTGATTTTAGAATTAGCCTTGATGGCGACAGATCTGGCAGAAGTTCTAGGTTCAGCGATTGCTCTCAATCTTCTCTTTAAGATTCCGATTATGATAGCCATCCTCTTGACCGTGTTGGATGTTTTTCTCTTATTGCTTCTGATGAAATTTGGCTTTAAGAAGATTGAAGCTATTGTGACAACACTGATTTTAACCATTCTAGCAATTTTTACCTATCTTGTAGCCTTGTCACATCCAAGCTTCCAAGGAATCGTTGAGGGTTATCTACCGAATGCAACCTTATTTGAAAGTCCTTTGCCAGGGCATGAAAGTCAATTAACCTTGGCACTAGGGATCGTGGGAGCAACTGTTATGCCTCATAACCTCTATTTGCATTCATCCTTGTCACAGACTCGTAAAATCAATCACAAGGACAAAAATGATGTTCGAAAAGCCGTACGCTTTATGACCTGGGATTCTAATCTCGAGTTATCCTTGGCCTTTGTCGTTAACTCCCTTCTTTTGATCTTAGGAGCGGCTCTCTTTTTCGGCCATGCATCCGAGATTTCTGCCTTCTCTCAAATGTATAATGCCTTGCAGGATTCTACTATTGCAGGAGCTATAGCTAGCTCGACCTTATCAACCTTGTTTGCCTTGGCTTTATTAGCCAGTGGTCAGAATTCGACAATTACGGGTACCTTGACTGGACAAATCGTTATGGAAGGTTTCTTGCATATGAGATTGCCTCAATGGTTCATTCGTTTGGCGACTCGCCTCTTTGCCTTGCTACCTGTCATGATAGTTGCAGTTCTGTTTGGTCATCAGGAAAAAACCTTGGATCAGTTATTGGTCTATTCACAGGTCTTTCTTTCAATCGCTCTTCCGTTTTCAATCTTCCCTTTGATTTATTTAACTTCTAAGAAATCACTGATGGGCGAATTTACCAATGCTAAATGGAATACCATCCTTGGTTATATTGTTTCCATTATCTTAACAATTCTCAATGTGAAATTGTTATTTGATATTTTCTAAGAAATTCACCCGAGTTATAAAACAAGCATATAAGAAAAAAGATACCCAAGATTTCTTGGGTATCTTTTTTAAAATAAACGGAAGACATGGGATTCGAACCCACGCACGCTGTTACACGCCTACCGCGTTTCCAACACGGCCTCTTAAGCCTCTTGAGTAATCTTCCAATACTTACTCCAATAGTCTACCATAAAGGCTCTTATCTTGCAATAAAAATTCTGGAAATAAGAAAAATGATAGAATTTGAAAGAAAATGATAAAAAATGCTTGACTTTGAAATAAAGTATGATAGAATGAATAGTGTAAACAATAACAGGAGGTGATTCGGTGTTAAAAACAGAGCGGAAGCAACTGATTTTAGAGGAGTTAAATCAACATCGTGTAGTTTCTCTAGAAAAATTAGTTAGTTTGCTAGAAACGTCAGAATCAACGGTTCGAAGAGACTTGGATGAGTTGGAGGTAGAAAACAAGCTTCGTCGCGTGCATGGTGGAGCAGAATTGCCCCACTCCTTGCAGGAAGAAGAAACCATTCAAGAAAAATCTGTCAAAAACCTTCAAGAGAAGAAGTTGCTGGCTCAGAAAGCAGCCTCTCTTATCAAGGAACAAGATGTCATCTTTATCGATGCTGGAACAACGACAGCCTTTTTAATTCATGAATTGGTCAATAAGAATGTTACAGTTGTGACCAACTCCATTCACCATGCAGCTCAGTTGGTTGAAAAGCAGATTCCAACTGTCATGGTTGGAGGAAGTGTCAAGATGGCGACAGATGCGAGCATCGGGGGCGTTGCTCTTAACCAGATTAACCAATTGCACTTTGACCGTGCCTTTATCGGGATGAATGGTGTGGACGATGGCTATTATACGACTCCTGATATGGAGGAGGGAGCTGTGAAGCGTGCTATTTTAGAGAATGCCAAACAGACCTATGTCTTGGTGGATTCGTCTAAGATTGGACAAACTTGCTTTGCAAAGGTAGCACCACTCAAACGCGCTATTGTTATCACAAGTCAAGGGCATGATCTCTTGCAGGTTATTAAGGAGAAAACGGAGGTAATAGAAGTATGATTTATACAGTCACACTCAATCCATCCATTGACTATATCGTTCGTTTGGACCAAGTCCAAGTCGGTAGTGTCAATCGAATGGATAGTGATGATAAGTTTGCTGGAGGGAAAGGAATCAATGTCAGTCGTGTCTTGAAACGCTTGGATATTCCCAATACAGCAACTGGATTTATCGGAGGTTTTACTGGTAAATTTATCACAGATACTTTGGCAGAGGAAGAAATCGAGACACGTTTTGTCCAAGTAGCAGAAGATACTCGCATCAATGTCAAGATTAAAGCAGACCAAGAAACAGAAATCAACGGGACTGGTCCAAATGTGGAACCAGCTCAGCTAGAAGAATTGAAAGCTATTTTATCTAGTTTGACTGCAGAAGATACAGTTGTCTTTGCTGGTTCAAGTGCTAAAAATCTAGGCAATGTTATCTACAAGGATTTGATTGCCTTGACGCGCCAGACGGGTGCGCAAGTCGTTTGTGATTTTGAAGGACAGACCTTGATTGATAGTTTGGACTATCAGCCACTTTTGGTCAAACCAAACAATCATGAACTTGGAGCTATTTTTGGGGTTGAACTCGATAGTTTAGATGAAATTGAAAAATATGCTCGAGAGTTACTGGTTAAGGGTGCTCAAAACGTCATTATCTCTATGGCTGGTGACGGTGCTCTTCTTGTCACATCTGAGGGAGCTTATTTCGCTAAACCAATCAAAGGAACAGTCAAAAATTCTGTCGGAGCTGGCGATTCTATGGTCGCTGGATTTACAGGTGAATTTGTCAAATCAAAAGACGCAGTAGAAGCCTTCAAATGGGGAGTGGCTTGTGGAACGGCAACGACCTTCTCTGATGACTTGGCAACAGCAGAATTTATTAAAGAAACATATGAAAAAGTTGAGGTAGAAAAAAGATGAAAATTCAAGACCTATTGAGAAAAGATGTTATGTTGCTGGATTTGCAGGCAACTGAAAAAACTGCTGTCATCGAAGAGATGATTAAAAGCTTGGTAGACCACGGTTATGTAACAGATTTTGAAACCTTTAAAGAAGGAATTTTGGCGCGTGAAGCTCTCACTTCTACTGGTTTGGGTGACGGAATCGCTATGCCTCACAGCAAAAACTCTGCTGTAAAAGAAGCGACAGTTCTCTTTGCCAAGTCAAACAAGGGTGTTGACTACGAGAGCTTGGATGGACAAGCAACCGACCTCTTCTTCATGATTGCAGCTCCAGAAGGTGCTAATGATACCCACTTGGCTGCCTTGGCAGAATTGTCTCAATACTTGATGAAAGACGGCTTTGCTGATAAACTTCGTCAAGCAACATCAGCTGACCAAGTCATTGAACTTTTTGACCAAGCTTCAGAAAAAACTGAAGAGCCTGTTCAAGTATCTGCCAATGAATCTGCTGACTTTATCGTAGCTGTTACAGCTTGTACAACAGGTATTGCCCACACTTACATGGCCCAAGAAGCCCTTCAGAAAGTGGCTGCTGAAATGGGGGTTGGTATCAAGGTCGAAACCAACGGAGCTAGCGGTGTTGGAAACCAACTAACTGCAGAGGATATCCGCAAGGCTAAAGCTGTTATCATCGCAGCAGACAAGGCAGTTGAAATGGATCGTTTCGATGGCAAACCATTAATCAATCGTCCAGTTGCTGACGGTATCCGTAAGACAGAAGAATTGATTAACTTGGCTCTTTCAGGAGATGCTGAAGTCTACCGTGCTGCTAATGGAGCAGAAGGTGCAACAGCCTCTAACGAAAAACAAAGCCTTGGTGGTGCCTTCTACAAACACTTGATGAGTGGTGTGTCCCAAATGTTGCCATTCGTTATCGGTGGGGGTATCATGATTGCCCTTGCCTTCTTGATTGACGGTGCTTTGGGGGTTCCAAATGAAAATCTTGGCAATCTTGGTTCCTACCATGAACTAGCTTCTATGTTCATGAAAATTGGTGGAGCTGCCTTTGGTTTGATGCTTCCAGTCTTTGCAGGTTATGTTGCCTACTCTATCGCTGAAAAACCAGGTTTGGTAGCAGGTTTCGTGGCTGGTGCTATTGCCAAAGAAGGTTTTGCCTTTGGTAAAATTCCTTATGCCGCAGGTGGTGAAGCAACTTCAACTCTTGCAGGTGTCTCATCTGGTTTCCTAGGTGCCCTTGTTGGTGGATTTATCGCAGGTGCCTTGGTTCTTGCCATCAAGAAATACGTTAAAGTTCCACGTTCACTTGAAGGTGCTAAATCAATTCTTCTTTTGCCACTTCTTGGAACAATATTGACTGGGTTTGTTATGCTAGCTGTTAACATCCCAATGGCAGCAATCAACACTGCTATGAATGACTTCCTAGGCGGTCTTGGAGGAGGTTCAGCTGTCCTTCTTGGTATCGTCCTTGGTGGAATGATGGCTGTCGATATGGGTGGACCAGTTAACAAAGCGGCTTATGTCTTTGGTACAGGTACGCTTGCAGCTACTGTTTCTTCAGGTGGTTCTGTAGCAATGGCAGCAGTTATGGCTGGAGGAATGGTGCCACCACTTGCAATCTTTGTCGCAACTCTTCTTTTCAAAGATAAATTTACTAAGGAAGAACGCAACTCTGGTTTGACAAACATCATCATGGGCTTGTCCTTTATCACTGAGGGAGCAATTCCATTTGGTGCCGCTGACCCAGCTCGTGCGATCCCAAGCTTTATCCTTGGTTCAGCAGTAGCAGGAGGCCTCGTTGGTCTTACTGGTATCAAACTCATGGCGCCACACGGAGGAATCTTCGTTATTGCCCTTACTTCAAATGCCCTCCTTTACCTCGTTGCTGTCTTGGTAGGAGCAATCGTAAGTGGTGTAGTCTATGGTTACCTACGCAAACCACAAGCATAAAACTTAGATAGAAAAATGAAAAGATTGTACCGTTGGGTGCAGTCTTTTTCTCTTTCCGAAATGCCTGTGAAATGTGGTATAATAGAAGAATGGTAAACAAGAATACAAGTAAAACAAGACGGAGACCGTCTAAAGCAGAACTCGAAAGAAAAGAAGCGATTCAACGAATGTTGATTTCGTTGGGAATCGCGATTTTATTGATTTTCGCAGCCTTCAAATTAGGGGCTGCAGGTATCACCCTTTACAATTTAATTCGCTTGCTGGTGGGTAGCCTAGCTTATCTGGCAATATTTGGTATCCTGCTCCACCTCTTCTTTTTCAAGTGGATACGAAAACAGGAAGGACTCTTATCAGGATTTTTTACCATATTTGCAGGTTTGCTCTTGATTTTTGAAACCTATTTAGTTTGGAAATATGGTTTGGACAAGTCGGTCCTAAAAGGAACCATGGCGCAGGTTGTGACGGATTTAACTGGTTTTCGAACGACCAGTTTTGCTGGAGGGGGCTTGATTGGTGTCGCTCTTTATATTCCAACCTCCTTTCTCTTTTCAAATATCGGCACTTACTTTATTGGTTCTATCTTGATTTTAGTGGGTGCCCTCCTAGTCAGTCCTTGGTCTGTTTACGATATTGCTGAATTTTTCAGTAGAGGCTTTGCTAAATGGTGGGAAGGACATGAGCGTCGAAAAGAGGAACGCTTTGTCAAACAAGAAGAAAAAGCTCGCCAAAAGGCTGAGGAAGAGGCTAGATTAGAACAAGAAGAGACCGAAAAGGCCTTACTCGATTTGCCTCCTATTGATATGGAAACGGGTGAAATTCTGACAGCAGATGTTGTGCTTGACGTTCCTCCTGTTCCAGAAGAAGACTGGGTGGAACCAGAAATCATCCTGCCTCAAGCCGAACTTGAATTCCCTGAGCAGGAAGATGGCTCTGATGACGAAGATGTTCAGGTCGATTTTTCAGCCAAGGAAGCCCTCGAATACAAACTTCCAAGCTTACAACTCTTTGCCCCAGATAAACCCAAGGATCAGTCTAAAGAGAAGAAAATCGTCCGGGAAAATATCAAAATCCTAGAAGAAACCTTTGCTAGCTTTGGTATCAAGGTAACAGTTGAACGGGCTGAAATTGGGCCATCAGTGACCAAGTATGAAGTCAAGCCAGCAGTTGGAGTACGGGTCAACCGCATTTCCAATCTAGCAGATGACCTCGCTCTAGCCTTGGCGGCCAAGGATGTCCGAATCGAAGCACCTATCCCAGGGAAATCTCTAGTCGGAATCGAAGTACCCAACTCTGAAATTGCGACAGTTTCTTTCCGCGAACTATGGGAACAATCTCAAACGAAAGCAGAAAATCTCTTGGAAATTCCTCTAGGAAAGGCGGTTAATGGCACTGCAAGAGCTTTTGACCTTTCTAAAATGCCCCACTTGCTAGTTGCAGGTTCAACGGGTTCAGGGAAGTCAGTAGCTGTTAACGGCATTATCGCTAGCATCCTCATGAAGGCGAGACCTGACCAAGTTAAATTTATGATGGTCGATCCCAAGATGGTTGAGTTGTCTGTTTACAATGATATTCCCCACCTCTTGATTCCAGTCGTGACCAATCCACGTAAGGCCAGCAAGGCTTTGCAAAAGGTCGTGGATGAAATGGAAAATCGTTATGAACTCTTTGCCAAGGTGGGAGTTCGGAATATTGCAGGTTTTAATGCCAAGGTAGAAGAGTTCAATGTCCAGTCTGAGTACAAGCAAATTCCGCTACCGCTCATTGTCGTGATTGTGGATGAGTTGGCTGACCTCATGATGGTTGCCAGCAAGGAAGTGGAAGATGCCATCATTCGTCTTGGGCAGAAGGCGCGGGCTGCAGGTATCCACATGATTCTTGCAACCCAGCGTCCATCAGTTGATGTCATCTCTGGTCTGATCAAGGCTAATGTCCCATCTCGAGTGGCTTTTGCGGTATCATCAGGTACAGACTCGCGCACCATCTTGGATGAAAATGGAGCGGAAAAACTGCTTGGACGTGGAGATATGCTTTTTAAACCAATTGATGAAAATCATCCAGTTCGTCTCCAAGGCTCCTTTATCTCGGATGATGATGTCGAGCGCATCGTAAACTTCATTAAGGCTCAAGCAGATGCGGACTACGATGAGAGTTTTGATCCCGGTGAGGTTTCTGAAAATGAAGGAGAATTTTCAGATGGTGAATCTGGTGGTGATCCGCTCTTTGAAGAAGCCAAGGCTTTGGTGATCGAAACCCAGAAAGCTAGCGCATCTATGATTCAGCGTCGTTTATCAGTTGGATTTAACCGTGCGACCCGCCTCATGGAAGAGCTTGAGATGGCAGGTGTCATCGGTCCAGCTGAAGGTACCAAACCAAGAAAAGTATTGCAACAATAAAAAATAGCTTCTTTCCAAGTTTGGAGGGAAGCTATTTTAGTGATTATTGATTAGTTTTATTTTCCGAAGTTGGTGTATTATTGGACTGTTTTTCATTTTCAGTAGCAGGTTTACTTGGAGCAGGAGCAGAAGAATCCTGAGTTGATGTTTTCTGCTCTTCTTTTTTCTCTTCCTTGACGCTGGCTTTTGGTGTTTCCTCTTGCTGTGTTTTTTCTTGAGTGGTGTTAGTTTCTTTATTGGGACTAGTGTTTTCCTTAGGGGATTCTTTTTGAATTTCTTTGACAATGGTTGTCGTCTGGGTTGTCGTAGGTTCTTTTTTAGTATTTTTGTTATTATCCAAGGCGTTCATGATAGTGATACTTGCGGTAATTAAGCCAAGGATACTAGCGATAGTCGCAACGATTTTTTGAAAGACTGTAAAGCCTTTTTTGATGTGTTCTGTTTTTGGTTTTGAAGTTCTACGATAATTAGACATGCATTCTCTCCTTTAATTAAAATTTATTATACCGCATTTCTTTAAAAAAATCTTAAAAAAAGAGGAATTGCCCTTTCTTGTCGCAGGCTCCGTTTCATGATACAATAGAAGGAGTTATTTTAGAAAGCGTGAGAAAACATGATTTACTTTGATAATTCGGCGACGACCAAGCCCTATCCTGAAGCACTTGAAACCTATATGCAGGTCGCTTCAAAAATTTTAGGAAATCCATCTAGTCTCCATCGTTTGGGAGACCAGGCAACACGAATCTTAGATGCTTCTCGGCAACAGATTGCAGATTTAATCGGTAAGAAAAGCGATGAAATCTTCTTTACTTCTGGTGGGACAGAAGGAGATAACTGGGTCATCAAGGGTGTGGCCTTTGAAAAGGCTCAGTTTGGAAAGCACATCATTGTATCAGCCATTGAACATCCGGCAGTCAAGGAATCAGCTCTTTGGTTGAAAAGTCAAGAATTTGAAGTGGATTTTGCTCCGGTAGATGAGAAAGGATTTGTGGATGTTGAGGCGCTGGCAGATTTGATACGACCTGATACGACCCTTGTTTCTATCATGGCTGTGAACAATGAAATTGGCTCGATTCAACCTATTCAAGCTATTTCAGAACTGTTAGCAGACAAGCCGACTATTTCCTTCCACGTTGATGCGGTTCAGGCGCTTGCCAAGATTCCGACTGAAAAGTATCTGACAGAACGAGTGGATTTTGCGACTTTCTCTAGTCACAAGTTCCACGGGGTTCGTGGTGTTGGTTTTGTCTATATCAAGTCTGGCAAGAAGATTACGCCTCTTTTAACAGGTGGTGGTCAGGAGCGTGATTATCGTTCGACAACTGAAAATGTGGCAGGAATTGCAGCGACAGCCAAGGCCCTTCGTTTGTCTATGGAGAAGCTAGATTTCTTTACAAGCAAGACTGGACAGATGAAGGCAGTGATTCGTCAAGCACTTCTGGACTATCCGGATATTTTTGTCTTTTCAGATGAGGAAGACTTTGCCCCTCATATCCTGACTTTTGGAATCAAGGGTGTTCGTGGTGAAGTCATCGTTCACGCTTTTGAAGACTATGATATTTTCATCTCAACGACCTCTGCTTGTTCGTCCAAGGCAGGGAAACCTGCAGGTACCTTGATTGCTATGGGAGTGGATAAAGATAAGGCCCAGTCAGCTGTGCGTCTAAGCCTAGACCTTGAAAATGATATGAGTCAGGTCGAGCAGTTTTTGACCAAGCTAAAATTAATTTATAATCAAACTAGAAAAGTAAGATAGGAGCATTTATGCAGTACTCAGAAATTATGATTCGCTACGGTGAGCTGTCAACCAAGGGTAAAAACCGTATGCGTTTCATCAATAAACTTCGTAATAATATTTCAGACGTTTTGTCTATCTATCCCCAAGTTAAGGTAACAGCAGATCGCGACCGTGCCCACGCTTACCTCAATGGAGCAGATTACACAGCAGTAGCAGAATCGCTCAAACAAGTTTTTGGAATTCAAAACTTTTCCCCTGTTTATAAGGTTGAAAAATCTGTAGAAGTTCTGAAGTCTGCTGTCCAAGAGATTATGCAGGACATCTACAAGGATGGTATGACCTTTAAAATTTCTAGCAAGCGTAGCGACCACAACTTTGAGTTGGATAGTCGTCAACTCAATCAAACACTTGGAGGAGCTGTTTTCGAAGCCATTCCAAATGTGCAAGCTCGAATGAAAAATCCTGACATCAATCTTCAGGTGGAAATCCGTGAAGAAGCAGCCTATCTTTCTTATGAAACTATTCGTGGGGCTGGTGGTTTGCCAGTTGGAACTTCAGGTAAAGGGATGCTCATGTTGTCAGGAGGGATTGACTCACCTGTAGCAGGTTATCTTGCTCTTAAGCGTGGAGTGGATATTGAAGCTGTTCATTTTGCCAGCCCACCTTACACTAGTCCTGGTGCCCTAAAAAAAGCCCAAGATTTGACTCGAAAATTGACCAAGTTTGGTGGAAATATCCAGTTTATCGAGGTTCCTTTTACAGAGATTCAAGAGGAAATCAAGGCTAAAGCGCCAGAAGCCTACCTCATGACCTTGACACGACGTTTTATGATGCGTATTACAGATCGTATTCGTGAGGTACGAAATGGTTTAGTTATCATCAATGGGGAAAGCCTAGGTCAAGTAGCCAGCCAAACCTTGGAGAGCATGCAGGCTATCAATGCAGTTACCAACACTCCCATCATCCGTCCAGTTGTGACAATGGATAAGTTGGAAATCATTGACATTGCTCAGGAAATTGACACCTTTGAAATTTCTATCCAGCCTTTTGAAGACTGTTGTACCATTTTTGCACCTGACCGTCCTAAGACCAATCCTAAGATTAAAAATGCAGAACAGTATGAAAAACGTATGGATGTTGAAGGTTTGGTTGAGCGAGCAGTGGCTGGAATCATGATTACTGAGATTACACCTCAAGCTGAAAAAGATGAAGTCGATGACTTGATTGATAATTTGCTCTAATCAGAAAATCCAAAAGAATTTAGAAAAATAAATGAAAAAGTTAGTTTTTAATCCCAAAAACGGAAGAAAAACTGACTTTTTTTCTATAATTGTGATATAATAAAATAAAATTTTGAATATAGAGAGTTTTCTGATAATGAATCAATCCTACTTTTATCTAAAAATGAAAGAACACAAGCTCAAGGTTCCTTATACAGGTAAGGAGCGCCGTGTGCGTGTTCTTCTGCCTAAAGATTATGAGAAAGACACGAATCGTTCCTATCCTGTTGTTTACTTTCATGACGGGCAAAATGTCTTTTATAGTAAAGAATCCTTTATTGGTCACTCATGGAAGATTATCCCAGCCATCAAACGTAATCCTGATATCAGTCGCATGATTGTCGTAGCCATTGATAATGACGGTATGGGGCGGATGAATGAGTATGCGGCTTGGAAGTTCCAAGAATCTCCTATCCCAGGGCAGCAGTTTGGCGGTAAGGGTGTGGAATATGCCGAGTTTGTTATGGAGGTGGTCAAGCCATTTATCGATGAGACCTACCGTACAAAAGCAGACCGCCAGCATACAGCCATGATTGGTTCCTCATTAGGAGGGAATATTACCCAGTTTATCGGTTTGGAATACCAAGACCAAATTGGTTGCTTGGGCGTCTTTTCATCTGCTAACTGGCTCCATCAAGAAGCCTTTAATCGCTACATCGAGCGTCAGCAACTATCGCCTGACCAGCGCATCTTCATCTATGTGGGAACGGAAGAAGCGGATGATACAGACAAGACATTGATGGCTGGTAATATTAAACAAGCCTATATCGACTCATCGCTTCGCTATTACCATGATTTGATAGCGGGGGGAGTACACTTGGGCAATCTTGTTTTGAAAGTTCAGTCTGGTGCCATCCATAGTGAAATCCCTTGGTCAGAAAATTTACCAGACTGTCTGAGATTTTTTGCAGAGAAATGGTAAGTTAGAAAAGGAGAAAGCCAATGCATATTGAAAACCTTAGCCACTGGAGTGGCCATCTCAACCGTGAAATGTACCTTAATCGTTATGGACATGCTGGGATTCCAGTTGTGGTCTTTGCTTCATCAGGTGGTAGTCACAACGAATACTATGATTTTGGCATGATTGATGCCTGTGCTTCCTTTATCGAGGAAGGCCGTGTTCAGTTCTTTACCCTATCCAGTGTAGACAGTGAGAGCTGGTTGGCCACTTGGAAAAACGGTCACGACCAAGCGGAGATGCATCGTGCCTATGAGCGCTATGTGATTGAGGAGGCCATTCCTTTTATCAAGCACAAGACAGGTTGGTTTGATGGAATGATGACGACAGGTTGTTCTATGGGAGCCTATCATGCACTCAATTTCTTCCTCCAGCATCCAGATGTCTTTACCAAGGTGATAGCTCTCAGTGGTGTTTACGACGCACGTTTCTTTGTCGGCGATTACTACAATGACGATGCTATTTACCAAAACTCGCCAGTAGATTATATCTGGAATCAGAACGACGGCTGGTTTATTGATCGTTACCGTCAGGCAGAGATTGTGCTTTGTACGGGTCTTGGTGCCTGGGAACAAGACGGTCTACCATCCTTTTACAAGCTCAAAGAAGCCTTTGACCAGAAACAAATTCCAGCCTGGTTTGCTGAATGGGGACACGATGTCGCCCACGACTGGGAATGGTGGCGCAAACAAATGCCTTATTTCCTCGGCAATCTCTATTTATAAAAGGAGTTATTTATGAATTACCTTGTTATTTCTCCCTACTATCCACAAAACTTTCAACAGTTTACCATCGAACTAGCTAATAAAGGCATCACAGTCTTGGGAATTGGTCAAGAGCCTTACGAGCAATTGGATGAGCCCTTGCGCAATAGCCTGACCGAGTATTTCCGTGTAGATAACCTTGAGAACATAGATGAAGTCAAACGTGCAGTTGCTTTCCTTTTCTATAAACATGGTCCAATTGATCGCATCGAATCTCATAATGAATACTGGCTTGAGCTGGATGCAACACTCAGAGAACAATTCAATGTCTTTGGTGCCAAACCAGAGGATCTCAAAAAGACGAAATTTAAGTCTGAAATGAAGAAGCTGTTCAAAAAAGCAGGTGTCCCTGTGGTCCCTGGAGCTGTTATCAAGACGGAAGCAGATGTTGATCAAGCTGTGAATGAAATCGGCCTTCCAATGATTGCCAAACCTGATAATGGAGTGGGAGCAGCCGCAACCTTTAAGCTTGAAACAGAAGACGATATCAATCACTTCAAGACTGAGTGGGATCATTCAACTGTTTATTTCTTTGAGAAATTTGTCACCTCTAGCGAAATTTGCACCTTTGATGGTCTTGTGGACAAGGATGGTAAAATCGTCTTTTCAACGACCTTTGACTACGCCTATACACCGCTTGATCTCATGATGTACAAGATGGACAATTCTTATTACGTTCTCAAGGATATGGATCCTAAATTACGTAAATATGGTGAGGCAATTGTCAAAGAATTTGGTATGAAAGAACGTTTCTTCCATATTGAGTTCTTCCGTGACGGGGACAACTACATTGCCATTGAGTACAATAACCGTCCTGCAGGTGGTTTCACTATCGATGTTTATAATTTTGCTCATTCCTTGGACCTCTATCGTGGCTACGCAGCTATAGTCGCAGGAGAAGAGTTCCCAGCGTCAGAGTTTGAACCTCAGTATTGTTTGGCTACATCACGTCGTGCAAATGCTCACTATGTCTATTCAGAAGAGGACTTGCTTGCCAAATACAGTCAGCAGTTCAAGGTTAAAAAAATCATGCCAGAGGCCTTTGCGGAACTTCAAGGAGATTACCTTTATATGCTGACAACTCCGAGTCGACAAGAAATGGAGCAGATGATTGCAGATTTCGGACAACGTCAGGCTTAAGAGACTATTGGATTAAGGAAATTCACTTCCTTAATCCTTTTGTTTTGTCTGATAAAAAATAAGAGCATCCTAACAAGGTAGCTATCATAAAACTTGTTCGATAACTATTTGAAGCAGGATTAGGTGGTCAGAAATTGAATTTTAACATTTCAATTGAGTCATAGTATTGTGCTTTCGTATCCTTAAATCAGCTAAAAGGATCCATGACGACACCTATACGATATAGTTTTCAAAATACCAAACAAGTCTATTAATACTCAATGAAAATCAAAGATCAAACTAGGAAACTAGCTGCAGGCTGCTCAAAACACTGTTTTGAGGTTGTAGATGAAACTGACGAAGTCAGCTTAAAACACTGTTTTGAGGTTGTAGATAAGACTGACGAAGTCAGTAACCATACCTACGGCAAGGCGATGTTGACGGGGATTGAAGAGATTTTCGAAGAGTATAAATCTTCCTAGGATAAAGCAAAACGCATAGTATCAAGGGTTTTCAACACTTGATACTATGCGTTTTCTGATGTTAAAGACTTTCTACCAGGTTTTTTAAAGCATAATTGTTAGTTGTAGTCATTTATTATTCTTCAAAGAAAAATGGTGGGGCGAATTTTTTCAGTTCTTCAAAGCACTTTTGAGCAGCATCTGTATCTTCACAGATGATAAGGCAAACATCATCACCACAAAGGGTTGCGATAATATATTGGAAATCAAGAGCATCAATAATTGTAGCGAACGATTGTGCTAGACCAGGAAGAGTTTTGAGTAGGACTTGGTGCTGAATAGGTCGCAACATGATGAGGGCATCTTCCATATAGTTTTCCAAACGTTTTTCCCATTTTGAGATGGAACCATTATTAAGAACATAATAAGCGTTATCTTCTTCGCGGACTTTTGATAGGTTCATATTTTTGATGTCGCGTGAGAGGGTTGCCTGGGTCACTTGAATGTCGTTCTCAGCAAGAAGGGACTGCAATTCAGCCTGTGTATGAATCTTGTTTTTTGCGACAAGAGCGCGTATAAGTTGGTGTCGGTGTTCTGATTTATTCATAATAATTTAACTCCTTTTTTAGTAAGGTATTGTAAGTGTGGACTGAGTGAGGTCGACAGTCAAGTGGTAGTCGGTATTGTCACGGATTGTGATTTCAAAGTCAGTAGTATAGAGGACTAAACGAAGAGTATCTCCTTCTTTTAGCTTATAAATAGTTGGTTGCAGTTCAAATTGCACATCCATCCATTCATCTGCAGTAATATCCTCTACTAACAGTAGATCAGTTCTATTTTGTAAATTAAGGTAGCCTTTTGTCACGACTCGTTGTGCATCTGGCCTAAATGGTAATTCACAGAGATTTTCCAACATGTGGTAGCGTCCATTATCAATGGTTTTAGCACTTAAAATAGCTGGATAAGGTTGTAGGTATTTCTTTTGACCAAGTTCCAGTAGTTGAGCAGATAAGAACCCCTTGTTTGTGCTGGATTTGATACGAAGATTAAGCTGAGCGCGACCGTTCAGGTGGAGATCTTTAGTCACAGGCAGGTCAATAGTAATCTGATTGGCTTTCCCTTGATAGAGTTCCGTATTGAAGGTCTGGTAGGTCTTACCATAACGCTCAAAATCCTTATCTGGGTACTGGTTTTGAATAGCTTGCTCTTCTTGCCCAAGTGAGAAGGTTTCAAAGTTTTCTTGCCCACCGAAGTTATCAAGTGATAGCCAAGTCTGTGGAGCTGTATTGTCCTGCCAGATAAGAGTAGGAAGTTGGAAATCTGTATCTTGTCCCAGTAATTTTTTAGTCAATAAGGCATTCATGGCTTCACGGAAATCAATGGACTGCCAGTTATTCATATAAACATGGGCACCATTATGGAAAAAGAGGTGCTTGTTTATATGATTAGGAAGGGCATGGAACATCTGGTAAACATGAAGTGGTTTGACATTCCAATCCTGTGAACCGTGGGTAAAGACAACCTCTGCTTTTACATTATGGGCATTGAGCAGATAGTTGCGATCATGCCAAAACTGGTTATAGTCGCCGGTCTTGCGATCTAGTTGTTCCTTTACTTTTTCTAAGTCAGCTTGGTGAGCTTCATTGCCACGGATATAGTCGCCAGCCAAGAGATTACGAGAATAGGTTAACTCAGCAAGGGAGTCAAAGTCCTCACCGGGATAACCGCCTGGACTAGTTACCAGACCGTTTTCACGGTAGTAGTTGTACCATGAAGAAATGCCAGCCTCAGCAATGATTACTTCTAAACCATCGACGCCTGTAGTCGCAAGCCCATTGGACATAGTTCCAAGATAGGAAAGTCCAGTTGTGGCAACTTTTCCGTTTGACCAGTCAGCTTTGACTTGACGTTGGCGCGTGTGGTCAGTAAAGGCACGGCAACGGCTATTAAGCCAATCGATGACATTTTTATAAGCCTCGATTTGCTGGTAGTCTCCATTAGTCATGAAACCAGTAGAGTCTTTGGTACCAATACCTGACACATAGAGATTGGCAAAACCTCGTGGAAGGAAATAGTCATTAAGAGTATAGCTAGAGTTGATGTGGCTTAGCTTTTCCTCAGCTTCCGACACAAGCTCAGCTTGGCCTTGGGGTTGGACGAGATTGAGTTGAGGTTCCTCTAGTTCAATCTTATGAGCAGGCTTTACCTCAAGCTCGCCCTCCATCTTGTAGAGAGCCTTATCGCTTGCCTTGTCATTTGTTCCCTGATGATAAGGGCTGGCTGTCATGATGGCAGGGATTTTTCCATCAAAACGAGGACGAATAATGCTGACCTTGACTAAGTCTGGAAGACCTTTTTGGTCAGTATCGACACGAGACTCAACGTAAACGACTTCACGAATGACATCATGGCTGGAAAAAGTTGCTAAACTTTTGCCGTTAAAGTAGTGATAGTCATTATCCTCAGAGATAAGACCGTCGCTTACCAGTTGATGAATCAGGGTATTCCCTTTTTTGGTGCGAGTATTGAGTAACTGATAGAGATTTTCAATCAAGTCATCGTATACAATAGGAAATCCAGTCTCTTTACGAAAAGCTTCACTGTCTTCGAAGTCAACCAAATAAGAAAAGCCTAAAAGTTGAAAAGTAACAGTATAAAAAATATCTGCTGTCAAGTCTTTATCAGATTTGAAAAAAGTTAATATGTTAGTTTCTTTGTCTATAGCCAAGCAGGAGAGTGGATAGTCGGTGTTCTCATAAGTGAAAAAGAAGCGACGTAAAAAAGTTTCCAGTAATTCCTTGGGATTGGCTGTGTTTTGTAAATCAAAGCCACATTTTTTTAGTTCAGATAAGATATTTTCTTTTGGAAAAGTGATATAACTATATTGATTAAAACGCATAGAACCTCCATATAGAATGATAGTTAAGGTTATTATATCAAAAAAAAAGCAGAAAGGGAATTGTTAACTGCAAAAGGAAATAATCCAATAAAAATGAATAAAGTGCTAAATTCAATATAGAGAACAGTGTAATAATAGACGTAATGGGTATAATATAAAAATTCTAGGAGATTTATATTGTATGTTTTCTATTTTATATATAATATAGTATAAATATAAAAAATAATGACAAAAACACAAATGAATAAAAAGTAAATTAGTACGCTGATGAAATGTTTCTCAAGAGAAGCCTTTTATAGGTGAAAATGGTATAATATAGTGAGAAGGATAGAGGAGAAGTGTAAATTGATCGCACAACTAGATACAAAAACAGTCTATAGTTTTATGGAGAGTGTCATTTCAATCACCAAGTATGTGAGAGCAGCTAAAGAATTCGGCTACACTCATCTGGCTATAATGGATATTGATAATCTTTATGGTGCTTTTGACTTTCTAGAGGTTACAAAAAAATATGGCATTCATCCTTTATTAGGGCTTGAAATGACTGTATTTGTGGATGCTCAGGAAGTGAATCTGCGCTTTTTAGCTCTATCTAGTGTGGGCTATCAGCAGTTGATGAAGCTTTCAACAGCCAAGATGCAGGGGGAGAAAACTTGGTCAGTCCTGTCTCAGTACCTAGAGGATATCGCGGTAATTGTGCCTTATTTTGAAGAGCTTGAATCACTAAATCTAGGCTGTGATTACTATATAGGGGTTTATCCGGAAACACTGGTAAGCGAATTTTATCGTCCTATCTTACCCCTCTATCGGGTCAATGTCTTTGAAAGTAGGGATAGAGAAGTTCTGCAAGTCTTAACAGCAATTAAAGAAAACCTACCGCTCAGAGAAGTTCCCTTGCGTTCACGACAAGATGTCTTTATATCAGCAAATTCTTTAGAGAAATTATTCCTAGAACGATTTCCGCAAGCCTTGGAAAACTTAGAAAAGCTTATTTCAGGTATTTCTTACGATTTGGATACTAGTTTGAAACTGCCTCGTTTTAACCCAGCTAGACCAGCAGTAGAAGAGTTGAGAGAACGTGCTGAGCTTGGGCTTGCCCAGAAGGGATTGTCTAGTAAAGAATATCAAGATCGACTAGACCAAGAATTGGCTGTTATTCATGATATGGGTTTTGATGATTATTTCTTGGTTGTCTGGGATTTGCTGCGTTTTGGACGCTTGAATGGTTATTATATGGGCATGGGACGGGGTTCCGCAGTTGGTAGCTTGGTTTCCTATGCCTTGGACATTACAGGAATTGACCCAGTAGAGAAAAATCTGATTTTTGAACGTTTCCTCAATCGTGAACGCTATACCATGCCTGATATTGATATTGATATTCCTGATATTTATCGTCCAGATTTTATCAGGTATGTTGGCAATAAATACGGTAGTAAACATGCGGCGCAAATCGTTACTTTTTCTACCTTTGGCGCCAAGCAGGCCTTGCGAGATGTTTTGAAACGCTATGGTGTGCCAGAGTATGAATTATCTGCAATTACTAAGAAAATCAGTTTCCGGGACAATCTTAAGTCGGCTTATGAGGGTAACCTCCAGTTTCGTCAGCAAATCAATAGTAAGTTAGAATACCAAAAAGCCTTTGAAATTGCTTGCAAGATTGAGGGCTATCCAAGACAAACTTCTGTCCATGCGGCTGGTGTTGTGATTAGCGACCAAGATTTGACCAACTACATCCCTCTAAAGCATGGTGACGAAATTCCATTGACTCAGTATGATGCTCATGGAGTTGAAGCTAGTGGGCTTTTGAAGATGGATTTTCTGGGACTACGAAATTTGACCTTTGTCCAGAAAATGCAAGAGTTGCTTGCTGAAACAGAAGATATTCACCTTAAAATTGAAGAAATAGATTTGGAAGACAAAGAAACGTTAGCTTTATTTGCTTCTGGCAATACAAAAGGTATCTTTCAATTTGAGCAACCAGGTGCCATTCGTCTGCTTAAGCGTGTGCAACCAGTCTGTTTTGAGGATGTCGTAGCAACTACTTCTCTAAATCGACCAGGCGCTAGTGACTATATCAATAATTTTGTGGCAAGAAAGCATGGGCAGGAAGAAGTGACTGTTCTGGATCCAGTACTGGAGGATATTTTGGCTCCAACTTACGGAATTATGCTCTATCAGGAGCAGGTTATGCAGGTTGCTCAGCGTTTTGCTGGATTTAGTCTTGGGAAAGCCGATATTTTGCGCCGAGCTATGGGGAAAAAGGATGCCTCTGCCATGCATGAGATGAGGGCTTCTTTTATTCAAGGTTCATTAGAAGCTGGACATACTGCGGAAAAGGCAGAGCAGGTCTTTGATGTCATGGAGAAGTTTGCAGGTTATGGTTTTAACAGGTCACATGCCTATGCATACTCAGCCTTGGCCTTTCAGTTGGCTTATTTCAAAACGCATTATCCAGCCATTTTTTATCAGGTCATGTTGAATTCTGCCAACAGTGATTACTTAACAGATGCCTTAGAAGCAGGCTTTGAAGTGGCGCCTCTGTCCATCAACACCATTCCCTATCACGATAAAATTGCCAACAAGTCCATCTATCTAGGATTGAAATCGATTAAGGGAGTCAGCAAGGATTTGGCGCTTTGGATTATTGAAAATAGACCTTATTCTAGCATTGAAGATTTTGTAGCTAAATTACCTGAGAATTATCTGAAACTTCCTCTGCTAGAACCTTTGGTAAAAGTTGGTCTTTTTGATTCATTTGAAAGAAATCGTCAAAAAGTATTCAATAATTTAGTTAATCTATTTGAATTTGTAAAAGAGTTAGGAAGTTTGTTTGGAGATACTATTTATAGTTGGCAGGAATCGGAAGATTGGACGGAACAAGAAAAATTCTATATGGAACAAGAGCTTTTAGGGATAGGTGTCAGCAAACATCCCCTACAAGCTATTGCAAATAAGGCTATTTACCCGATTACTCCAATTGGGAATTTGTCAGAAAATAGCTACGCTATTATTTTGGTTGAAGTTCAGAAAATAAAAGTAATTCGTACCAAAAAGGGCGAAAACATGGCTTTCTTACAGGTAGATGACAGTAAGAAAAAATTGGATGTCACTCTCTTTTCAGACTTATATCGTCAGGTTGGGCAGGAAATAAAAGAGGGAGCCTTCTACTATATAAAAGGAAAAATCCAGTCACGTGATGGCCGTCTGCAAATGATTGCACAAGAAATAAGAGAAGCAGTTGCTGAACGCTTTTGGATACAGGTAAAAAATTATGATTCGGATCAAGAAATTTCACGTATTTTAGACCAGTATAAGGGCCCAATCCCAGTCATTATCAGGTATGAAGAAGAACAGAAAACAATCGTTTCCCCTCATCATTTTGTAGCTAAATCCAATGAATTAGAGGAGAAATTGAATGAAATCGCTATGAAAACGATTTATCGCTAAAAATACGGAAAATAGAAGAATTTTAAAATCAAATGTGGTATAATCAAGAAGAATGTTAAAAGAAAAAGGAGCATAAACCAATATGAAACGTATTGCTGTTTTAACTAGTGGTGGAGACGCCCCTGGTATGAACGCTGCTATCCGTGCAGTTGTTCGTCAAGCAATTTCAGAAGGAATGGAAGTGTTTGGTATCTATGACGGATATGCTGGTATGGTTGCCGGTGAAATTCATCCCTTAAATGCGGCTTCAGTAGGAAACATCATTTCTCGTGGTGGTACTTTCCTTCACTCAGCTCGTTACCCAGAGTTCGCTCAACTTGAAGGGCAACTAAAAGGGATTGAGCAATTAAAAAAACACGGCATTGAAGGTGTAGTTGTTATCGGTGGAGACGGATCTTACCACGGTGCTATGCGTTTGACTGAGCATGGTTTCCCAGCTATCGGTCTTCCAGGTACAATTGATAACGATATCGTTGGTACTGACTTCACAATCGGTTTTGACACAGCGGTTACGACTGCTATGGACGCTATCGATAAGATTCGTGATACATCATTAAGTCACCGTCGTACTTTTGTCATCGAAGTTATGGGGCGTAACGCTGGTGATATCGCTCTTTGGGCTGGTATCGCAACTGGTGCTGATGAAATTATCATCCCTGAAGAAGACTTCAAAATTGAAGATATCGTAGCAAGCATCAGAGCTGGCTATGAATGTGGTAAAAGACACAATATCATCGTTTTGGCAGAGGGTGTTATGTCAGCAGATGAATTTGCTCAAAAACTAAAAGAAGCTGGAGATACGACCGATCTTCGTGTGACAGAACTTGGACATATTCAACGTGGTGGTTCTCCAACTGCGCGTGACCGTGTATTGGCGTCACGTATGGGTGCCCATGCCGTTAAACTTCTTAAAAAAGGTATCGGTGGTGTTGCGGTAGGTATTCGTAACGAAAAAATGGTTGAAAATCCAATTCTTGGTACTGCAGAAGAAGGAGCATTGTTTAGTTTGGCAGCAGACGGTAAGATTATTGTAAATAATCCACACAAAGCTGATCTTGACCTGTCACAATTGAACAATTGCTTGTCATAATTCATAATTTAGTTAATAAGACCAAAAGGTCATATATATAAAGGAGTCACAAAAAATCATGAACAAACGTGTAAAAATCGTTGCAACTTTGGGTCCTGCGGTAGAAATCCGTGGTGGTAAAAAATTCGGTGATGACGGATACTGGGGTGAAAAACTTGATGTTGAAGCTTCAGCTAAAAACATTGCTAAATTGATTGAAGCTGGTGCTAACACATTCCGTTTCAACTTCTCACACGGTGACCACCAAGAACAAGGTGAGCGTATGGCAACTGTTAAACTTGCTGAAAAACTTGCAGGTAAAAAAGTTGGTTTCCTTCTTGATACAAAAGGACCAGAAATCCGTACAGAATTGTTCGAAGGTGAAGCTAAAGAATATTCATACAAAACTGGTGAAAAAATCCGTGTTGCAACTAAACAAGGAATCAAATCAACTCGTGAAGTGATTGCATTGAACGTTGCTGGTGCTCTTGATATTTATGATGATGTTGAAGTTGGTCGTCAAGTTTTGGTTGACGATGGTAAACTTGGTCTTCGTGTTGTTGCTAAAGATGACGCAACTCGTGAGTTTGAAGTTGAAGTTGAAAATGATGGCGTAATTGCTAAACAAAAAGGTGTGAACATCCCTAACACTAAAATTCCTTTCCCAGCTCTTGCTGAACGCGATAACGACGATATCCGTTTCGGTCTTGAACAAGGTATCAACTTCATCGCGATTTCATTCGTACGTACTGCAAAAGATGTGAACGAAGTTCGTGCAATCTGTGAAGAAACTGGAAACGGACATGTTCAATTGTTCGCTAAAATCGAAAACCAACAAGGTATCGATAACTTGGATGAAATCATCGAAGCAGCTGATGGTATCATGATCGCTCGTGGTGACATGGGTATCGAAGTACCATTCGAAATGGTTCCAGTTTACCAAAAAATGATTATCAAGAAAGTCAATGCTGCAGGTAAAGTTGTTATCACTGCAACAAACATGCTTGAAACAATGACTGAAAAACCACGTGCAACTCGTTCAGAAGTATCAGACGTATTTAATGCTGTTATCGACGGTACTGACGCTACAATGCTATCAGGCGAGTCTGCAAACGGTAAATACCCACTCGAGTCAGTAACTACAATGGCTACAATCGACAAGAATGCTCAAACTCTTCTTAATGAATACGGACGTTTGGATTCAGATTCATTCGAACGTAACTCTAAGACAGAAGTAATGGCTTCAGCTGTTAAAGATGCGACTAACTCAATGGACATTAAATTGGTTGTAACTCTTACTAAGACAGGTCACACTGCACGTTTGATTTCTAAATACCGTCCAAATGCTGACATCTTAGCATTGACATTTGACGAATTGACAGAACGTGGTTTGATGTTGAACTGGGGTGTTATCCCAATGTTAACAGATGCTCCATCTTCAACTGACGATATGTTCGAAATTGCTGAACGTAAAGCAGTTGAAGCAGGTCTTGTAGAATCTGGTGACGATATTGTTATCGTTGCTGGTGTACCAGTAGGAGAAGCTGTTCGCACAAACACAATGCGTATCCGCACAGTACGTTAAGAAAAATATAAAAACCTATCATATCCAGCTTTAGAGCTTGTGTGATAGGCTTTTTTTGTATAGAGGGTAAGAAAGAGGCAAAACTTTCATAATGGATTGATACTCTTCGAAAATCTCTTCAAACCACGTCAGCGTCGCCTTACCGTATATATGGTTACTGACTTCGTCAGTTTTATCTGCAACCTCAAAGCAGTGTTTTGAGCTGACTTCGTCAGTTCTATCTGCAACCTCAAAGCAGTGCTTTGAGCAACCTGCGGCTAGCTTCCTAGTTTGCTCTTTGATTTTCATTGAGTATGAAATAAGATATGCACAAAGTGCTTAGGAAATTCAAATGAATTTCTACAAATATTTTAGCAATCGGAATCTACTTGTCTAGATTCGATCTGATATATTTTCGATTTAATGATATGGTATTTAAAACCTCCAAAGCAGCTTGCTCCATTATTTTACTTACGTGAGTGTAGATGTTATTTATTGTTTTAGCGTCTTTGTGTTCCACTCTAACCATTATAGCATTCTTCTCAGCTAGTGTACTAAGGAGTGTGTGCCTGAAAATATGGGAACTAAGGGGCTGATTTATCGGTTTCGCTAGTTTAGTATTTGCCTTTTGCAAAGTGATCTTAAATCCCTTTCTCTAAATTGACATATCACTAGTGTTTAACAAAATCTAATCTGCTTTAGGTCACTTATTCTTTTTTTGAAATGTAGAATGAACTTTTTCAAAGTTTTTCGAATCCTTTAAAATCTGTTTGTTTTATATCGCCATTCTCCCCCTTTTTTAATTCTCCCTATACAGCCTGGCAATTTTTCCGATGGTACGAATATGGTTGCTTTCGTTTAGGTGGATGTCGGGATTGAGTTTTTTTGAGGTAGCCTTGGCGGAGTTTCTTGACATAGTTAGCGCCGTCTACTTGGAAGATGCCGATGGTATTATAGTCAATCTGTGGGGGATTCTTGATAAATAGGTAGTCGCCGTTTCTTATCTTTGGCTCCATGGCCCTGCTGACGACATAAGCGATTGCGTCTTAGTCGTCTGGGATTTCATCCTCATAGAATGGGAATTCCATATCTAAATCGTCGTCCTGCATCAAGCGGCTACCTGCAGAGATAAACTACCTAAAACGAGAGTAAGTAGTCTGTCTGTAGTCGTCCAGTCTGATGATTTTTACGATACTTCGTTTATCTTCGTTTTTCTGCTCATACAGTTGCCTCTCGGCATAGGTCAGGATTTTACCTTGTCTGGATGGTGTCCGTTGGTCGTAGATAGATTGGATATCGCTAGGAGAATCCTTTTGAACTGGAGGAAAGAGGCATCAATCAAGCTACTGAATACTTTAGCTAAGTCAAATATAGTATTTTTCTTAGTAGTCCTAACCCTTTTTTCATAATTTCCAATGGTGTTTTTACTTATACCTATCTTAGTACCCAATTTTTATTGAGTCCAACCATTTACTAGTCTATATTGTTTTATTTTTAGACTGTAACAATCGCAATCTCTTCTTTATCCACAAATGAAATCGCTTTCTATTTTTATAAGTAAAGCATAACACGAAATCCACGAAAATGAAAACTTTGTTGTGTTTTCATAAAAAATTTGTTGACAGAGCACGAAACGCCTACTATAATTAAATCAAGTTTAAGGAAATAACAAAAAAACAAATCAGAGAGAAAGACGATGAACACATTAAATGAGAAAGTAATCAATATCTGTAAAGCAGTAGTTAAAGAAACTTTAATCCAAGACATTTAGGAGAAAAAGATGAAGAAATCAAGAAAATTAGCTACACTAGGAATCTGTTCTGCCTTGTTTTTAGGCTTGGCTGCTTGTCAACAACAAAATACTACTTCTGATGGGACGAGTCAAAGGCAAAGTAGTTCAACGAAAGTTCCATGGAAAGCTTCATACACCAACCTAAACAATCAGGTAAGTACAGAAGAGGTCAAATCTCTCTTATCAGCTCACTTGGATCCAAATAGTGTTGATGCCTTTTTTAATCTTGTAAATGATTATAATACCATTGTTGGCTCAACTGGTTTATCAGGAGATTTCACTTCCTTTACTCACACCGAATACGATCTTGAGAAAATTAGCCATCTTTGGAATCAAAAGAAGGGCGATTTCGTTGGGACCAACTGCCGTATCAATAGTTATTGTCTTTTGAAAAATTCAGTCACCATTCCAAAGCTTGAAAAGAATGACCAATTGCTTTCCCTAGATAATGATGCGATTGATAAGGGAAAGGTCTTTGATTCACAAGATAAGGAAGAGTTTGATATTCTATTTTCGAGAGTTCCAACTGAGGCAACTACAGATGTCAAGGTTCACGCTGAAAAGATGGAAACATTCTTCTCCCAATTTCAATTCAACGACAAAGCTCGAATGCTGTCTGTAGTTTTGCACGATAATCTGGATGGCGAGTATCTGTTTATTGGACACGTTGGCGTCTTAGTACCTGCTGATGACGGTTTCTTATTTGTAGAGAAATTGACTTTCGAAGAGCCCTACCAAGCGATTAAATTTGCCAGCAAGGAAGATTGTTACAAGTATTTAGGCACCAAGTATGCGGACTATACAGGCGAGGGACTGGCTAAGCCTTTTATCATGGATAATGATAAGTGGGTTAAACTTTAATGGTGGTATGATATGACAGTAATCCTAGAACTTTTATTTCTATTTTTGATGAGTTGGTGGGTTATTTCAATCGTTAATAGCCAGAAACCACGAAAAAATGAAACATTTATTGGTTATATCCAAAGATACGATATTGATGGGAATGGCTATCAATCAGAAGTATGGGAAGTGACTGAGGAGGAAGATTTATAATTAAAGAACAGAATCTTCTTTACAGTATTTCACCTATTTCCAAACAGTCCATTTGTAGTTTTATCCAGATTGGTATATAATTTAACTTAGAGAAAATAGGAGGACTAATCAGATGGAATTAAAAGATTTTACAGAAAAAGAACAGGAAATGATAAAGAATGGGCTGACGACGTCTAAGATTAGTGACAAGGAAACTGCTGAGAAGATTCTTGCGCTTGTCCCACAAGACTTGATTAAGCGAATCCCGTTTTTCGTCAGAAAACATGCGACGACACGTACTATTAAACGCATTTCAATCGAACACCCTGAGCTTTACGCTACAGCTCAAACAAGTGGTGAAATCCCAGAAAAAGAACGAGAAGAACTACGTCAGATTATCACGACGATCTTTGAACAAAAGATGAATAAGCATAGTATTAAGTAGAGAATGAAAATGTATTTGATTTGTGAATTGTTAACTAGTTATATATCATTTTAAAAATCGCAATTTATATTCTACTATACAATACTCAACAAAAACGAACAGGCTCTTTTCTGTTATTCAGAAGAGAACTTGTTCGTTTTTATCTTATTTTCCTTAAAAAGCTCGATACACATAGGGGTTTTCTGGTTTATCGACTTTGGTAAAGCTTTCGATTTCCAAGGTTGGAAGGTTTTGTTTGAGTTCTTTATGGTAGTGATTGACCAGTTTTCCCTTGGCTGTTATCCAAGTATTATTTTCATATTGACGGGTATTTCCCTTGGTCAGTAAGCCATAGACACCTGAATCCGCGATACAGTGGATAATGCCGAAGCGGAACAGAAATTGGCTATTGGCATGACTGGGGTCGTTATAGACAAAGCCTGTAAACTGGATTGTCTTGCCCTCAAACTCATCTGGATAGTCGTAGATAGCTTCCATGACTTCCATATAGTTTTCGTTAGTAATGTTAATGCTATCTTGGGACAAGTATTTATCCGCCGCCGTTCGCATTTCCTTTTCATAGGCTGATTTTGAAAAATAAGAACTGGTATCTGGTTTCAAATATTGACTTGTCGTCCCTTCGCTTGTCTGAATGGCCAGATCCGTTCCTTCCGATAGGGGGAAATGATAGCCTTTTGCTGAAACGGTCTGAGAATCCAAGCTAACAGTTGGAAAAGTTAAGCCGATGACAAGTGGAATAGCCAGAAGAGAAATACTCGTCATCTTGGCTAATCGGCTATTCAGATGACTGTGGGTTTTGACTTGCTTCATCCAGATATACAATTGAACAATAGCCAAGATAAAGGAAAGGACCATGGAAATATAGGCAAGATAGGAATAGTGCATGTTGATGTACTGGTTTAATTTGCCCGACAGATGGAGATAAATAGTCAGTTCAAAATAGCCAGCTAAAACTAAAAATCGAATCATAGGATGACTCCAATCAAGAGAGAATACACTAAGACGACAAGAGTCACAATCATAATGAAGTGACTGATAAATCGTGCTTTCAAGTAATTTTTCATCATGAGAATATTTTTAATATCCAGCATTGGGCCAATAACGAGAAAGGCTAGAACCGGTGCCAATCCGAAACTCGAGAGAAGAGAAGTCCCGATAAAGGCATCCGCCTCACTACAGAGCGAAAGAAGAAAGGCCAAAAGCATCAAGAGCAGGATGGCAAAAAGAGGAGTCGCACTGATAGAGGTCAGAATTCGAGTCGGAACGTAGACCTGTGTCACAGAAGCAAAGAGACAGCCGAATACCAAATAACGTCCCGTATCAAAAAATTCATCAATTGCTTGCACAAAAACCTGAAAAACTTTTTTTGCAGGACTCAAATGAGAAAAATCGTGCTCATGACAGGCCAAACGATTTTCTTTCTGAATCGGTTCTTGCCAGAAGAATCCTAGAAAAATCCCAAGTATCACAGCCACTACAATGGAACCTAGAGCTCGTAACAGAGCGACATGGAAGGAGTTCCCAAAGGCAGAATAGGTCGCAAAGAGAACAATAGGATTGATGACAGGTGCTGTCACAAGAAAGGGAACGGCCGTGTAACTGGGAACCTTTTTTTCCAGAAAACGATTGATAATGGGGACGATTCCACATTCACAAGAAGGGAAAAGTATCCCAACGAAGGTCCCAAAAAAGATTCTCCCCCAACGATTTCGAGGGAGAAAATGATAAACCTTGTCAGGTGTGATATAGACCTCAATCAGCCCTGAGACAATACTTCCTATCAGAACGAAGGGTAGGGCTTCAATGATTATAGAGAGAAAAATAGCCCCAGTCTGAAGCACACTAGATGGGAGTTGTTGGAAAGCAGTCATCTAGTTTTTCTTTTCTGCTTTGGCTTTTTTCTCTTTGTCATCAGGGAAAGTGACTTGTTTCAAATCTGGGAGTTTAGCAAACTCTTCAAACATCTTGTCCAAGTCGTCTCGTTTTGTAAATTTTACAGCCATAGGTGTACCTCGATTCTAAATTCTACCTCTATTATACTATTATTTTGAGGAAAAGGGAAAAGTTAAAATTGAGTATCTAACGAATAATAGAGCTTGATATATCCTGATATACACTATGATTGTGATATAATAGTTGTGGAATAACGGAGGAAATGATGGAACATGAAAAGATCGGTCAGGTTACTGACGAAGTAAAAGAAATTTTTAATATTGTTCTTGAAGCCAGTGATATCAAGGTTAACAAAGAAGGTTTAAGAAGCCATATGTTGAAACGTCATCACAATGATGTGATTCGTCATATCGAAGATCTGGAACTGATACTAAGTAATCCAGATTTCGTTGGGGTCAATCCACGAGAGAAAGATGCTAGTTTTGAATATGTAAAAAGATTTGATGATAATGTTCTTGTTGCGATTAAGTTACATAAAAGTGGTGATTTCTTTTATGTTCCGACCATGTATCGCTTACAAGATTTCAAGTTACAAACTCGTATTAAGTCTGGTAGATTGAGAAAGCTTGACAAAAAAAGTAGATAGTGCTAGAATAACATTAACGAAAGACATTTGAGGGCAGAAAGGTTCCTGCCGCACCTTGAAAAAGGTATCTGAGATGCTGGGTACACCGACCAGCCAAGTGTCCGTTATATCAAAGGAGGAGCTTAAATGCTCCTTTTTTGTTTAAAAAATTCAAAATAGATTACACTCACCGCAGGCTCAGGCTTGCGATTTTTTTATTTCTCAAAAACACGCATTTTAAACGATTAGAAACAGAAATTACAATCCTATTGTTCAAAAAAGCGTTTTCTTGAAGAATAGAGAGGGAGAATAGTGGCGCATTATTGTCAAAAATAAAAACAGTGAAATTAATCACGAATCCTTTTGTAAACTATTAGAATTAAATTGCAACCTTCTCAATGAATAGAATATTGAAATGAAGTAAATTTATTTCCCAACTTATGTTTTAAAATTGTAAGAGATAATTTGAATAATATTAGCTTGTGGTATAATAGATTCATGGATAAAAAATATGAAAAAATCTCCCAGGATTTGGGAGTGACGTTAAAGCAAATCGATACCGTTCTAAGTTTGACAGCTGAAGGGGCGACTATTCCCTTTATCGCGCGTTATCGCAAGGATATGACTGGTAGTCTGGATGAGGTGGCGATTAAGGCTATTATTGACCTAGATAAAAGTCTGACTAACCTCAACGACCGTAAGGAAGCTGTCTTGGCTAAGATTCAAGAAAAAGGCAAGCTGACCAAGGAATTGGAAGAAGCTATCTTAGCTGCCGAAAAATTAGCAGATGTAGAAGAACTTTACCTACCCTTTAAAGAAAAACGTCGGACCAAGGCAACTATTGCCCGTGAAGCCGGACTCTTCCCACTTGCTCGCTTGATTTTGCAAAATGTAGCTGACTTAGAGAAAGAGGCTGAAAAGTTTGTCTGTGAAGGATTTGCGACAGGGAAGGAAGCCTTGGCTGGTGCAGTTGATATCTTAGTCGAAGCCTTATCGGAAGACGTGACACTGCGCGCCATGACTTATCAGGAGGTATTGAGACACTCTAAACTTACTTCTCAAGTCAAGGATGAAAGTCTTGATGAAAAGCAGGTTTTTCAGATTTATTATGATTTTTCTGAGACAGTTGGAAATATGCAGGGTTATCGTACCTTAGCCCTCAATCGTGGGGAGAAGCTAGGTGTCTTGAAGGTCGGTTTTGAACATGCAACGGACCGTATCCTTGCCTTCTTTGCTGCTCGTTTCAAGGTAAAAAATGCCTATATAGATGAAGTTGTTCAACAGTCAGTTAAGAAAAAAGTCTTACCTGCTATTGAGCGACGCATTCGGACAGAATTAACTGAGAAAGCAGAAGAAGGAGCTATCCAACTCTTTTCTGACAACCTGCGCAATCTCCTCTTGGTTGCTCCATTGAAAGGGCGCGTGGTTCTAGGATTTGACCCTGCCTTTCGTACAGGTGCCAAGCTAGCTGTCGTGGATGCAACAGGGAAAATGCTGACAACTCAGGTCATTTATCCTGTCAAACCAGCGTCAGCTCGTCAAATCGAAGAAGCCAAGAAAGATCTGGCAGATTTGATTGGTCAATACAGTGTAGAAATTATTGCCATAGGAAATGGGACGGCCAGTCGTGAAAGTGAAGCCTTTGTGGCGGAAGTTCTGAAAGATTTTCCTGAGGTTAGTTATGTCATCGTAAACGAAAGTGGTGCTTCGGTCTACTCTGCCAGCGAACTTGCTCGTCAGGAGTTCCCAGACTTGACCGTTGAAAAACGCTCTGCTATTTCTATCGCCCGTCGTTTGCAGGACCCCCTTGCTGAATTGGTCAAAATCGATCCTAAGTCAATCGGTGTCGGTCAATACCAGCATGATGTCAGTCAGAAGAAACTATCTGAGAGTCTGGACTTTGTTGTCGATACAGTGGTAAACCAAGTCGGTGTCAATGTCAATACGGCCAGTCCAGCTCTTCTTTCACACGTAGCTGGACTCAATAAAACCATTTCTGAAAATATTGTCAAATACCGTGAGGAAGAAGGAAAAATCACTTCACGCGCTCAAATCAAGAAAGTTCCGCGTCTGGGGGCCAAGGCTTTTGAACAGGCAGCTGGTTTCCTTCGTATCCCTGAAAGTAGCAATATCCTTGATAATACAGGAGTTCACCCAGAAAACTATTCTGCTGTTAAGGAACTCTTTAAACGTTTAGATATTAAAGACCTAAACGAGGAAGCCCAAAGCAAACTCAAGTCGCTTTCAGTCAAAGATATGGCGGTAGAGCTAGACCTTGGTCCAGAAACCCTTAAAGATATCATTGCAGATCTTCTCAAACCAGGTCGAGATTTCCGTGATTCCTTTGATGCACCTGTACTTCGCCAAGATGTCCTAGATATCAAAGACTTAGTGGTCGGACAGAAGCTGGAAGGTGTGGTGCGTAACGTCGTTGACTTTGGTGCCTTCGTTGACATTGGGATTCATGAGGACGGCCTGATTCATATTTCACATATGAGTCGTAAATTTATCAAACATCCTAGCCAAGTGGTATCCGTTGGTGATTTGGTGACCGTTTGGGTCAAGAAAATCGATACTGAACGTGAAAAAGTCAATCTGTCGCTCCTCGCTCCAAATGAAACTGACTGATTACGTCAAGCAGGTTTCACTAGAAGACTTCGGCAGACCTTTTATCCATCATGTCCAGTGGAATTCTCGTCTACGTTCGACAGGTGGGCGATTTTTCCCCAAAGATGGGCATTTGGATTTCAACCCAAAGGTTTATCAGGAACTGGGTCTGGATGTTTTTAGGAAAATTGTTCGACATGAACTCTGTCATTATCATCTCTATTTTCAAGGGAAGGGCTATCAACACAAGGATCGGGATTTTAAGGACCTTTTGAAAGCAGTGGATGGATTACGCTTTGTGCCCTCCTTGACAAATAGCCACTCTAAACCACTCAAGCTTTATCGTTGTCAATCCTGCCAACAAAGGTATCTGCGCAAGCGTAGGATTGATACCAAACGCTATCGCTGTGGACTTTGTCGAGGTAAATTGCTACTAATAAATCAGCCTGAGGACTGATGAAAGCCGAGCCTACCCGTGATATACTATGTCTAACCTAGCAGAAAGAGGAAATATCATGAACAGTAAATTTTATAAAATGAGACGAAATCGCATGATTTCAGGAGTTTTAGCAGGTCTGTCAGACAAGTGGAACTTTGATGTTACCCTTGTACGTTTTCTGTTTGCCATTTTTACAGTCGCAAACTTTGGACTTGGGGTGATTATCTATATCATCCTAGCTTCTATCATGCCAACCAAGGAAGAAATCGAAGCAGAAATGTACGGAACAGGCCCACGTAAACGCAAAGAAGCTCAAGCCATTGACGATAATGAAGGCTGGTTTTGGTGAGGTTTTACAAAAGATTTGGAATACGCAAAAAGCTTTAAATCAATAGTCTAAACTGCTTGATTTAAAGCTTTTTTACTTTTAATAATATTTTTCCAGCTTCATCTACAAACTAAAAGCATTCTTTTGAACTCATGTTTCTAATCTATTTTTCATGCTGAGACAATACATTTTTTGCAAAATGATGGATGCTGATAACAACTGATAACCAGCAAATAACATAAGCAGTTCCTGTAAATTCTGTACCGATAAAGTATGTTTTTTCAACTAAGAGCTGACCGATGAATGGAGAGAGCAGATAGAGAAGTCCGATGAGTATATGTTTTTTTATGTTTCATTAAAGCGCACCTTCTTTCCTTATAGATAGTACGATTTGAAAGTGTTCAATTTAATGGTATGTTATCTAGGTAAGCTTACTCAAATGTTAGTTCCCGCTTCCTCCTTTCCAAGGTAAGCCTTTTCACACGTATATTTTACAATTTTAAAAATAGGAAATCAAATCATTTTCTAAGTAATTTTGCTTACATTTCCCCCAATCTTACAAAAATGTAAGATTAAAGTCTCTTTTGTAAGGTTAGGTTATGGCAAGCGGTCTTTTTTTGATGTAAACTAGACTCATAAAGAAAAAGGAGTAACATCATGAAACAAATCTTACAGAAGAAAACAAGAAAACCAAGTCACAAAGATATCGAGCGTGTTCAGCTGGGATGCGCTATGATGCAAGCAACATTTCATTTGATGGGATATTAAGAAAGGAGATTCTCATGACACTTTTAGATGTAAAACACGTTCAAAAAATTTATAAAACTCGTTTTCAGGGCAACCAAGTAGAAGCCCTCAAGGATATTCACTTTACCGTGGAGAAAGGTGACTACGTTGCCATTATGGGTGAGTCTGGTTCTGGTAAATCAACTCTTCTCAATATCTTAGCTATGCTGGACAAACCAAGTCGTGGACAAGTTTACCTGAACGGAACAGATACAGCAACCATTAAAAATTCACAGGCTTCTAGCTTCCGTCGTGAAAAGTTGGGCTTTGTCTTCCAAGACTTTAACTTGCTAGATACTCTGTCTGTTAAAGACAATATCTTGCTTCCGCTTGTCTTGTCAAGAAGACCTATTACGGAGATGATGAAGAAATTGGTGGTGACAGCTGAGAATCTAGGCATCAACCAATTGCAAGAGAAGTACCCTTACGAGATTTCAGGTGGGCAAAAACAGCGTGTAGCAGTAGCACGTGCCATCATCACAGAACCTGAAATTCTCCTTGCGGATGAGCCAACAGGAGCCCTTGACTCCAAGTCATCTGCAGCCTTACTTGATGTTTTTGATGAAATCAATGTGCGCGGCCAAACCATTCTCATGGTAACCCACTCAACAGCAGCAGCTAGCAGAGCTAAACGTGTACTCTTTATCAAAGACGGCATTCTTTACAACCAAATCTACCGCGGAGAGAAAACAGAACGTCAGATGTTCCAAGAAATCTCTGATACCTTGACTGTCATGGCAAGCGAGGTGAATTAGTATGTTTCGATTAACCAATAAGTTAGCGGTATCGAACTTGATTAAAAACCGCAAACTCTACTATCCTTTTGCGCTGGCTGTTCTCTTGGCAGTCACTGTCACCTATCTCTTTTACTCTCTAACCTTTAATCCTAAGATTGCGGAAATCCGTGGAGGAACAACCATTCAGGCTACTCTAGGATTTGGTATGTTTGTCGTCACCCTTGCGTCAGCCATTATCGTCCTCTATGCCAATAGTTTTGTTATGAAAAACCGTTCCAAGGAACTGGGAATTTATGGCATGTTGGGATTGGAGAAACGTCATCTGATCAGTATGACCTTTAAGGAGTTGGTGGTATTTGGGATTCTAACTGTTGGAGCAGGTATCGGTATTGGAGCCTTGTTTGACAAGTTGATTTTTGCTTTCCTACTCAAACTGATGAAATTGAAGGTTGAGCTGGTCGCTACCTTCCAAATGAATGTTGTCATTGCAGTACTTGTTGTCTTTGGATTGATTTTCCTAGGCCTAATGTTCCTGAATGCCCTTCGAATCGCCCGTATGAATGTCCTCCAGCTCTCGCGTGAGAAAGCAAGCGGAGAGAAAAGAGGTCGTTTCCTACCTCTCCAAACGATTCTTGGTTCCATAAGTTTAGGGATTGGCTATTATCTTGCCCTTACGGTAACCGATCCTCTTACAGCCCTAACAACTTTCTTCCTAGCTGTTTTGCTGGTTATCTTTGGTACTTATTTATTATTTAATGCAGGGATTACAGTCTTCCTACAAATCTTAAAGAAAAACAAGAAATACTATTACCAGCCAAATAACCTTATCTCAGTGTCCAACTTGATTTTCCGTATGAAGAAAAATGCGGTGGGCCTTGCAACCATCGCTATCTTGTCAACAATGGTTTTGGTAACCATGTCAGCAGCGACAAGCATTTTCAATTCCGCAGAATCCTTTAAAAAAGTTCTAAATCCTCATGATTTTGGAGTTTCAGGGCAAAATGTTGAAAAAGAAGACTTGGACAAACTCTTGAGCCAGTTTGCAAGTGACAAAGGTTATAAGATTAAAGAGAAAGAAGTGTTTCGTTACACTTACTTTGGTGTTGCGAACCAAGAAGGAAATAAATTAACACTTTTTGAAAAAGGACAAAACCGTGTCCAACCCACAACAGTTTTTATGGTATTTGACCAAAAAGATTATGAAAATATGACTGGTCAAAAATTGTCTCTATCAGGAAATGAGGTCGGACTCTTTGCAAAGAACGAGGGAGTTAAAGAACAAAAAACTCTAATTCTGAATGATCATCAATTTTCTGTCAAAGAAGAATTTAATAAAGATTTCATTGTCAACCATGTCCCAAATCAGTTTAATATTTTGACTGCTGATTACAATTACCTTGTTGTACCTGATTTACAAGCCTTTTTGGATCAATTCCCAGATTCGGCTATCTATAATCAGTTTTACGGTGGCATGAATGTAAATGCCAGCGAAGAAGAACAACTCAAGGTCGCTGACGAGTATGATAAATACCTCGATCAGTTTAATGCTCAATTAAATACGGAAGGTAGCTATGTGTATGGTAGTAATTTATCAGATGCTAGTGCTCAGATGAGTGCCCTCTTTGGAGGTGTCTTCTTTATCGGTATTTTCCTATCCATTATCTTTATGGTCGGAACCGTTCTGGTCATCTACTACAAACAAATTTCTGAAGGCTATGAAGACCGTGAGCGCTTTATTATCTTGCAGAAAGTTGGTTTAGATCAAAAGCAAATCAAGCAAACCATCAACAAACAGGTTTTAACTGTTTTCTTCCTTCCTTTACTCTTTGCCTTCCTACATCTAGCCTTTGCCTACCATATGCTTAGTCTGATTTTAAAAGTGATTGGTGTACTGGATACGACTATGATGTTGATTGTGACCTTGTCTATCTGTGCTATCTTCCTCATCGCCTATGTGCTGATTTTCATGATTACTTCAAGAAGTTATCGCAAGATTGTGCAAATGTAAAAAAGATACCTCGACTTCAAAATCGAGGTATTTCTTGTATTTTATACTCAATGAAAATCAAAAAGCAAACTAGGAAGCTAGCCGCAGGTTGCTCAAAACACAGTTTTGAGGTTGTAGATAAGACTGACGAAGTCAGCTCAAAACACTGTTTTGAGGTTGCAGATAAGACTGACGAAGTCAGCTCAAAATACAGTTTTGAGGTTGCAGATAGAACTGACGAAGTCAGTAATCATACATACGGCAAGGCAACGCTGACGTGGTTTGAAGAGATTTTCGAAGAGTATTAAATGCTGAAAAGTTGTCCGAGCAGGAAGGTAACGCCCATGGTCAAGAGACCAATAGCTAGGTTCCGAATCATAGCTGTTCTAGTCGGAGCCTTTCCAAGTTTGGCACTAGTGTAACCAGTGAGAAGAAGAGCCACACCGACGATAAGGACAGTAACAGGGATGCGGTATTCACTTGGGAAAATAGTTACTGACAGCATTGGTGGTAAGCTACCAAGGAAAAAAGAAATAAAGCTAGAGATAGCAGCATGCCAAGGATTGGTAAATTCTTCATACTCAATACCGTATTTTTCCTCTACCAAAGCCTTGAGCGGATTATTTAAAAAGGCTTTGTTGGTCAAGAGTTGAGCAGAGGTTTCACATTCTCCATTTTGGATATAGGCAGCATAGAGGGACTTTTTGGCTAGTTCCATATCTTGGTCTAGCAAGAGCTGCTCACGCGCAACGGCTGCTTCCTCGGTATCTTTTTGAGTTGAAACGGACACATATTCTCCACCAGCCATTGAAAAGGCACCTGCCAAAATAGCTGCAAATCCTGATAAAAAGATAATCCAGATATTGCTCGTAGCACTAGCAACCCCAATAACCACACCAGCAATGGAAATAATCCCATCGTTAGCACCAAGAACACCCGCACGCAGAATATTTAAACGACCTGCAAAATTTGAATCGATTTCGTGATTTGTTTCTGACATACTATTCTCCTTTTTATCCAGTATAAAGGAAACATATAGGGAAATCAATCTTTTAAAAGTATCTGAAAAAAGTTGCACGATTTTAATGATATAAAAATGTCGACATCTTCTCTGATAGATCAAACACCGAAGGTAAAGAGTGTAGAATAGCATAAAAAATTTTAAATTAAATACGATAATCATTTTGTTCACTTTATAATCGATTACAAGAAAATAATTAGTGTGAAATCAAATAAAATCCAAATATTTTACGAACTTTTTTATATTTTTTTCGTAAAACGCTTTACAAGTTCTTAAAAACATGATATAGTAATAAAGCTTAGAAAATGAGATGATGTTTTCTAGCAAATATAAACCCGAGTAAAAAATGCCTACGGACAGGCAGGGTTGAATGCCGAAGCGTGGTTGAAAAACCACATTATTGATAGGGTTAAAAGCCTACTTTTATAAGTTGATGTTAGGACGTTTGTCCTAATTCATAAATTTTTAGTGTGGTGAAAGCACACGTCATCTTGTGAAACGATCAATAAAGTACGTAATATTTGCTACTAGAGAGTTAGGAAACATCGGGAACAGACATACTCAACAGAAACAAACATAAAAACGTCAGAAGATTGCAGAGCAGGTGAAATCCTGCTCTTTTTTCATGAGTCAACCTTTAGTCGCCTTCGTCTTCTTGAAGCGCTAAAAATACGGTAAAGGAGTATGTCTTGAAAGAGTTAGATCAGAACCAAGCCCCTATTTATGAGGCCTTGGTGAAGTTACGCAAGAAAAGGATTGTTCCCTTTGATGTTCCAGGTCACAAGCGTGGACGGGGAAATCCAGAACTTGTCGAACTGTTAGGTGAAAAATGTGTTGGCATTGATGTCAATTCGATGAAACCCTTGGATAATCTTGGTCACCCCATTTCGATTATTCGGGATGCAGAGGAGCTGGCAGCTGATGCTTTTGGAGCAGCCCATGCCTTTCTCATGATTGGTGGAACAACTTCATCGGTGCAGACTATGATTCTGTCAACCTGCAAGGCAGGAGATAAGATTATTCTGCCACGAAATGTCCACAAATCTGCTATCAATGCGCTGGTTCTATGTGGTGCCATTCCCATCTATATCGAGATGAGTGTGGATCCTAAGATTGGTATCGCTTTAGGTCTTGAAAATGACCGAGTAGCCCAGGCCATAAAGAACCATCCAGATGCCAAGGCCATTTTGATTAACAATCCTACTTACTACGGCATCTGTTCAGACCTAAGGGGATTGACAGAAATGGCCCATGAAGCTGGTATGATGGTTTTGGTAGATGAGGCCCACGGAGCGCATTTGCATTTTACAGATAAACTTCCAATTTCTGCTATGGATGCAGGAGCTGATATGGCAGCAGTTTCCATGCATAAGTCTGGTGGGAGTTTGACCCAAAGTTCGCTTCTTTTAATCGGGAATCAGATGAATCCCGAATACGTACGTCAGATTATCAACCTGACCCAGTCAACATCCGCCTCTTATTTGTTGATGGCTAGTTTGGATATTTCGCGTCGCAACTTGGTCTTTCGTGGTAAAGAGTCGTTTGAGAAGGTCATTGAGCTATCCGAGTATGCTCGCCGTGAAATCAATGCTATCGGTGGCTACTATGCCTACTCAAAAGAGTTAATAGATGGTGTCTCGGTATGTGATTTTGATGTAACCAAGTTGTCAGTTTACACTCAGGGTATTGGCTTAACAGGTATAGAGGTTTATGACCTCCTACGAGACGAATACGACATTCAGATCGAGTTTGGAGATATTGGTAATATCTTGGCCTATATTTCGATTGGTGACCGTATCCAAGACATCGAGCGTTTGGTCGGTGCTTTGGCTGATATAAAGAGACTATACTCACGAGATGGGAAGGACTTGATAGCTGGAGAATATATCCAGCCTGAGTTGGTGTTATCTCCTCAGGAAGCCTTCTATTCAGAGAGAAGAAGTTTGACCTTGGACGAATCTGTCGATCAAGTCTGTGGAGAATTTGTCATGTGTTATCCTCCAGGGATTCCTATCTTGGCTCCTGGAGAACGCATTACACGAGAAATTGTAGACTATATTCAATTTGCCAAAGAACGTGGTTGCTCCCTCCAAGGGACGGAAGATCCCGAGGTCAATCACATCAACGTCATTAAGAGAAAGGAGAACTAGATGGATTTATGGTTTTCTGAAGTTCATACTCCAGATGTGAAATTATCCCTGAGAACTGCCAAACAACTCTACGCTGGAAAAAGTGAATGGCAGGATATCGAAGTCTTGGATACGCCAGCTTTTGGGAAAATACTGATTTTAAATGGGCACGTCTTGTTTTCAGATGCGGATGATTTTGTCTACAATGAAATGACCGTCCACGTTCCCATGGCTGTCCACCCAAATCCCAAGAAAGTCTTGGTTATTGGGGGTGGTGACGGTGGTGTTGCTCAAGTTTTGACACTGTATCCTGAACTGGAGCAAATCGATATTGTGGAACCAGATGAGATGTTGGTTGAGGTCTGTCGTGAGTATTTCCCAGACTTTGCTGCGGGGCTAGATGATCCTCGTGTTACCATTTACTATCAAAACGGGCTACGCTTTTTGCGAAACTGTGAAGATGACTACGATATTATCATCAACGATGCGACAGATCCATTTGGACATACGGAAGGGCTCTTTACCAAGGAATTTTACGGTAACAGTTATCGGGCTCTTAAAGAAGACGGTATCATGATCTATCAGCATGGGAGTCCCTTCTTTGACGAGGATGAGTCAGCTTGCCGAAGCATGCACCGCAAGGTCAATCAAGCCTTTCCAATCAGCCGAGTCTATCAGGCCCATATTCCAACTAGCCCAGCTGGCTATTGGTTGTTTGGATTTGCATCGAAAAAATACCACCCTGTCAAAGATTTTGACAAGGAAGGCTGGAAAGAACGCCAGCTTTTCACAGAATACTACACTGCAAACTTACACGTGGGAGCCTTTATGTTGCCCAAGTATGTTGAAGACATTTTAGAAGAAGAGGAAGGAAAAAAATGAGTCGTTTACTAGTTATTGGATGTGGGGGCGTTGCCCAAGTTGCTATTTCAAAGATTTGTCAAGATAGCGAAACGTTTAAAGAAATTATGATTGCTAGCCGTACTAAGTCAAAATGTGATGACTTGAAGGCTAAACTGGAGGGCAAAACAAGTACAAAGATTGAGACAGCTGCTCTTGATGCTGACAAGGTAGAAGAAGTGATTGCCCTGATTGAAAGCTACAAACCAGAAGCTGTTTTGAACGTAGCTTTACCATATCAAGATTTAACCATTATGGACGCTTGTTTGGCAACAGGTGTCCACTATATCGACACAGCCAACTACGAGGCAGAGGATACAGAAGATCCTGAGTGGCGTGCCATCTATGAGAAACGTTGCAAGGAACTTGGTTTTACAGCCTACTTTGACTACTCATGGCAGTGGGCTTATCAGGAGAAATTCAAAGAAGCAGGTTTGACTGCTCTGCTTGGATCTGGCTTTGACCCAGGTGTGACTAGTGTCTTTTCTGCCTATGCTCTCAAACATTATTTTGATGAAATCCACTATATCGACATTTTAGACTGTAATGGTGGTGACCACGGTTATCCATTTGCGACCAACTTCAACCCAGAAATCAATCTACGCGAGGTTTCTGCGCCAGGTTCTTACTGGGAAGATGGAAAATGGGTCGAAGTCGAAGCCATGTCTATCAAGCGTGAGTATGATTTTCCACAGGTTGGACAAAAAGATATGTATCTCCTTCACCACGAAGAAATTGAATCATTGGCCAAAAACATTCCAGGTGTCAAACGTATTCGTTTCTTTATGACTTTTGGTCAATCTTATCTAACACATATGAAATGCTTGGAAAATGTAGGGCTCCTTCGTACGGATACCATTAACTTTAACGGCCAAGAAATCGTTCCAATCCAATTCTTAAAAGCCTTGCTTCCAGATCCAGCCAGCCTTGGACCACGTACTGTAGGTAAAACCAATATTGGATGTATCTTTACAGGTGTAAAAGATGGCGTTGAAAAGACCATCTACATTTACAATGTTTGCGACCATCAGGAATGTTACGCAGAAGTTGGTTCACAAGCCATTTCTTACACGACAGGCGTTCCAGCCATGATTGGGACAAAATTGGTTATGAACGGTACTTGGAAACAAGCTGGAGTGTATAACCTTGAGGAGTTAGATCCAGATCCATTCATGGAAGCTTTGAATGAGTATGGTTTGCCATGGGTTGTGGTTGAAAATCCACAAATGGTGGACTAATGAAGTTAGAACAAGTACCAACACCAGCTTACGTCATTGACTTGACAAAGTTAGAAGCAAACTGCCGCATTCTACAATATGTACAAGAAGAAGCTGGTTGCAAGGTTTTGCTTGCCCAGAAGGCATATTCCCTCTACAAAACCTATCCCCTAATTAGCCAATATCTCTCTGGTACAACGGCTAGTGGACTCTATGAGGCCAAATTGGCAAGGGAAGAATTTCCTGGTGAAGTCCATGTATTTGCGCCTGCTTTCAAGGATGCAGACTTGGAGGAATTGCTTGAGATAACAGACCATATCGTTTTTAATTCTGAGAGACAGTTGCGTAAGCATGGTTCGCGTTGTCGTGAGGCTGGTATCAGTGTTGGTTTACGTCTCAATCCTCAATGTTCAACACAGGGTGACCATGCGCTCTATGACCCTTGTGCACCTGGTTCTCGTTTTGGCGTAACTTCAGACAAGATACCGAGTGATTTGCTGGATTTGGTGGATGGTCTTCATTTTCACACCCTTTGTGAGCAGGGAGCAGATGATTTACAGACAACTTTGAAAGCAGTAGAAGCGCAGTTTGGTTCTTATTTACATGAAGTAAAATGGCTCAACATGGGTGGTGGTCATCACATCACAAGAGAAGACTATGATGTGAATTTGCTGATTTCTGAAATCAAACGTATTCGAGAAACTTACAATCTTGAAGTTTATATCGAGCCGGGTGAAGCCATTGCGCTCAATGCAGGTTATCTAGCAACTGAAGTATTGGATATTGTAGAAAACGGTATGGAAATCTTGATTTTAGACGCCTCTGCGACCTGCCATATGCCTGACGTACTTGAGATGCCCTATCGTCCACCTTTGAGAAATGGTTTTGAGGCACAGGATAAAGCCCATACCTATAGACTTTCTTCCAATACTTGTCTGACGGGTGATGTAATTGGTGATTATAGCTTTGAAAATCCAGTCCAAATTGGAGACAGACTTTATTTCGAAGACATGGCCATTTATTCTTTTGTCAAAAATAATACCTTTAATGGTATTGGATTGCCAAGTCTCTATCTCATGGACGAACAGGGAGACTGTAGCTTAGTCAAAGCATTTGGCTATCAAGATTTTAAAGGGAGATTATCATGATGGAAAGTCCAAAAAAATTAGGCTATCGTATGCCAGCAGAGTACGAATCACATCATGGTACCCTCATGATATGGCCTACTCGACCAGGTTCATGGCCCTTTCAAGGAAAGGCTGCTAAAGCAGCTTTTAGTCAGATTATTAAGACCATAGCAGAAGGGGAAAGAGTCTATCTTTTGGTGGAGCAAGACTACTTAGCTGAAGCCCAAGACTATCTTGGAGATAGCGTTGTTTATTTAGACATTCCCACCAATGATGCTTGGGCTCGAGATACTGGACCAATCATTCTTCTCAATGACAAAAGAGAAAAGATGGCCGTTGATTGGTCTTTCAATGCTTGGGGTGGTGCTGTTGATGGTCTTTATCAAGATTATGAAGATGATGACCAAGTGGCCAGTCGTTTTGCTGAGTCCTTGGAAATGCCTGTTTATGATGCCAAACCTTTTGTCCTAGAAGGCGGAGCGATACATAGCGATGGTCAAGGAACCATTATCGTAACTGAAAGTTGCCTTCTCAGTCTTGGTCGCAATCCTCATCTGACTAAAGAGGAAATCGAGAGTACCTTATTAGAGTACCTTGGAGCTGAAAAAGTCATTTGGCTTCCTTATGGTATTTATCAGGACGAAACCAATGAACACGTTGACAATGTTTCTGCCTTTGTTGGTCCTGCAGAGCTTGTCTTGGCTTGGACGGACGACGAAAGTGATCCTCAATATGCCATGTCAAAAGCAGATCTCGAACTCTTAGAGCAAGAAACAGATGCAAAAGGTCGTCCCTTCACCATTCATAAACTTCCAATTCCAGCTCTTCATCAAATTGTAACCAAAGAGGATTTGCCAGGCTACATCTATGAAGAAGGAGAAGAAGAACGCTACGCAGGTGAACGACTAGCAGCTTCCTACGTAAACTTTTATATCGCCAACAAGGCTGTCTTGGTTCCACAGTTTGAGGATGTAAACGACCAAGTGGCCCTAGATATTCTCAGCAAGTGTTTCCCAGACCGTAAAGTTGTCGGAATACCAGCCAGAGATATTCTTTTAGGTGGTGGCAATATCCACTGTATCACCCAACAAATCCCAGAATAGGAGAAAAAGATGAGAAATGTAAAAGTTGCAGCCATTCAAATGCAATGCGCTAAGGATGTGGCAACAAATATCCAAACCGCAGAGCGTTTAGTACATCAGGCTGCAGAACAAGGCGCACAAATTATTCTTTTACCCGAGTTGTTTGAACGTCCCTATTTCTGTCAGGAACGCCAGTATGACTACTACCAGCATGCCCAGTCGGTGACAGACAATACAGCTATTCAACATTTTAAAACCATTGCCAAGGAGCTAAAGGTCGTTTTACCAATCAGTTTCTATGAAAAAGATGGCAATATCTTGTATAACTCTATTGCCGTTATTGATGCTGATGGGGAAGTGCTAGGCGTTTATCGGAAGACCCATATACCAGATGATCATTATTATCAAGAAAAGTTTTATTTCACACCCGGTAACACAGGTTTCAAGGTCTGGGATACTCGCTATGCCAAGATTGGTATCGGTATCTGTTGGGATCAATGGTTCCCTGAAACAGCGCGCTGTCTTGCATTGAATGGTGCTGAATTGCTCTTTTATCCAACAGCCATCGGTTCAGAGCCGATTTTGGATACAGATAGTTGTGGCCATTGGCAACGTACCATGCAAGGACACGCAGCAGCAAATATTGTTCCAGTTATTGCAGCCAATCGCTATGGCTTGGAAGAGGTCACGCCTAGTGAGGAAAATGGCGGACAGAGTTCCAGTCTTGACTTCTACGGTTCCTCCTTTATGACGGATGAAACAGGAGCTATTCTAGAGCAAGCTGAAAGACAAGCTGAAGCTGTTCTGTTAGCAACTTATGACCTAGATAAGGGAGCAAGCGAACGCTTAAACTGGGGACTGTTTCGAGATAGAAGACCAGAAATGTATCAACGTATTACGGACTAGTAGGGGAGAAATGAGAGATTCATTCTGCTAGACTAACTTCTTATTAGCAACTATAAGGATACTAGGTCATCTAGCAAGTGGATTTTATATTTTAACCCTCTAAGGCTTTCTCGCGCTTTTATGCGAGGAGCTTTTCTGTTTAAGCTTTATCAATAAAACATGCTATAATAGTTGCAGAAAGGTTGGTATTTATGGCTAGGATATTGGTTATTGAAGACAATAGTGACATTCAAGAGATTTTACGAACACTTCTTACTGAGGAGCATGAGGTGATTCAAGCCTTTTCTGGTACAGAAGGAATCATGCGTTTTGACCAAGGTGAGATTGACCTCGTTTTGCTAGATATCATGCTTCCTGGGAAAAATGGGGATCAGGTTTTAAAAGCCATCAGGGAACAAAGTCAAACTCCAGTCATTATGCTAACAGCTTTGAGCGATAAGAAGTTAATCAGTCAATACCTCTTAGAGGGGGCCAATGATTACATAGTGAAACCCTTTGATTTGGACGAAGTCTTTGCCAGAATTACTGTTCAGTTACGTCAAAGCGTAGAAAAACAGTCTATGGAAATAGGAAAAACTGAACATCTGCCACAAAACTTGAAAAATATCCAGTTTGATGCAGAAAGTTTTGAAATCAAAAATAGTCAGGAAACCATTCGCCTTGCCAAGAAAGAATGCTTGATTCTCCAAACTCTCCTCAAACACCCTAAGAAAATATTTACCAAGGAAGAACTTTATGAACTGGTCTGGGAGGATAGCTATCTACCTGGAGATAATACCCTCAATACGCATTTGAGTAATCTTCGTAAAAAATTAAACCAGCTTGACCCAAATCAAGAATATATTGAAACCATTTGGGGTGTTGGGATAAGATTAAAAGGAGACAAGCAATGACCTACATGATGATCTTTGTTCTACTGATACTCCTAACTATTTTATCGATTGTATTAATTCGCTACCATCTAGCACTTAAAAACTTGAGTCAACAGATTGAGGACAAGATTCTCACAGGTAGTATGAAAAGAGTCGGAGTCAGCATTTTTTCCAAACATTTTTTACAACTCTACCAGCAAATTGAAAATCTATTTCTGGAAGTAGAACAGTCTCGGTTGGTTATGAAAAGGGAAAAGCAGACTCTGGATATGGCCATCAGCAATATTGCCCATGATATTCGGACACCTTTGACTATCGCGTCAGGCTACACGCAACAATTGATAAAAACTCCTGAAGACAAATCAGAAACCTTACAAAAAATAGCCCAACATCTTGATTTAGTTTCCAAACGTTTGGAGGCTCTCCTAGAATATCGTCGTTTGATGGAAGGGGCTGTCAAACCGAAACTGGAAGAAGTGGATCTTTCAGCTTTTATCACCAAGAAGACTCTGGCTTATTATGATGTTTTTCAGGCGGCAAATATCACGCTTGATTTTAAGGTTGAAGCTGGTCTGAAAATAAGGACTGATGAAGACTTGCTGGATCGAATTTTACAAAATCTGCTTGGAAATGTCCTAAAACATGGCAAGGAAGAAGCGCGTCTATCTTTGAGAAAGGAAAAGGGACAGCTTGTCTTAGAGATTGCAAACCTTGTCAAACAGCCCATCAAAAAAATAGAAAATCTCAGCAACCGTTTTTATTCTGAAAATCTATCAGACACCGAAGAATCCTCTGGTTTAGGACTTTATATTACTGAGGAATTATGTCATCTTCTCGGTGCAGAGATGAAACTAGGAACAGATGGGCAATGGTTGTCGGTTTTCATTTACTTTTAACGAAAGAAACCTCCTCTGTAGGCTAGAGGAGGTCATTTTTTATAGACTTTTCTTTTTGAAAACTGTCAATCCACCTATATTAAAGATTACAATAACAGCTAAGCTAACTATAAGCGTGTAGAGAATTGACTCACTATTAGCAGTCATAGCATAGGAAAATTGCAAGGACAAATAGGGTAAAAATTTGATATTTGGAAAAATGATCATTGGCATAGAAAGTAAGGTAGAGCTGACCAAGTAACCAATAAATACTGCAAGATAAGAATGACTAACATAGAGGATGAAGGAAACAATAGAAAGCCAAGCAAGGAGGCAAAGGAATTGAAGGGAAATGGTTATCAGTAGATTTCCAATAAAGCCATCAGGCATAGTCCCAAATCCATTTAAGATAGTTGCTGGAATAAAGGCAATCACGAGACCGATGATGAGTTGAGAAAGTCCAATGCAAGCCAATACAAAGGCTTTGGCAAGGAAAAACTCGGTACGAGAAACACCCACTGTTAAATTATTTTTATAGAGTTTACCGATTAAATCAACTCCAAGCACGAGGCAGGCTAGGACGATGCAGAGAAAAACGAGGTTTGAACCTTGACTAGATGCGTTGATCAGGGCTTGTATACCATTCCAACCTTGGATTGGTATATCTGGTTCTTCTGTCTGGATTGCCATTAGTTGACCCGTAGCCCCAAAAACAGCCCCCATTAACATGAGTAAAAAGAGAATGAACTCTGTAATCCAGAATCCTTTGGAACGGAAAAGACGGTAAAAGTCTGCTTGAATGGTATGTATCATGATTTTTCTCCTATTGGACCAATTGAGTGAAGTATTCTTCTAGGTTTTGACGGGCATAGTAAATCTCGTCAATGGCAACATCTGCCAAGGTTAATTCTTTGAGAATCTGTTTGACATCTTGTTCCTGACCAAAGATGTGGATTTCGTTTTCAGGATTAACAACCTTGAACTGGAGCTGGATTTGTTCTTTCAATACTTGACAAGCTTTCTCTTTATCAGCTGTCTTAAGAACAATGTAATCCTCACTTAGTGTTTCAAATTCAGCTTTGCTGATTTCACGGATAACCTTGCCTTGATCTAAAATACCAAAGCGATTAGCTAGGAGATAGAGTTCTGACAAGATATGGCTAGAGATGAGAATGGTGATCCCTTTTTCTTGATTGAGCCGTTGAATCATGAGTCGAAATTCTTTGATACCGATTGGGTCGAGACCGTTGATAGGTTCATCTAAAATCAGGAAGTCTGGTTTAGATAGAAGGGCAATGGCGATACCAAGTCTTTGTTTCATTCCAAGAGAGAAATCACGAAAGAATTTTTTACCTGTATCTGCCAAACCTACATAGTCCAGCGTTTCTCGAATGACTTGATCAGCATTTGGAATATGGCGAATCATACAGTAATATTTCAGATTTTGGTAGGCTGTTAAGTGATTATGGGCCACAGGTGATTCGATCACTGAACCTACTCGAGATAGAGCCCTGCTCCACTCATTTTCCGTTTGGCTAGAGAAGAGGGAAACAGTCCCTTTATCCGCAAACAGTAGTTGCGTAATAATTTTGATTAAGGTGGTTTTCCCAGCTCCGTTCTTCCCGATAAGTCCATAAATATCTCCCTCTCTTATCGTTAGATGAAGATCCTGAAGGATAGCTTGTTTGTCAAAGTTTTTGGACAATCCATGAATATCAAGTACTGTTTTCATGATTCTCTCCTTTTGATTTATTTTGATAACTTTAGTATAAAGCATAGAAATCAAAGAAAGCTCAAGCATTTCTAAAGAGTTTCTAAAGTTTTAGGAATTCTTAAATATCAAAACCCAGTTGACACGAACTGGGCTTCTTAATTATAGAATATATTTCTCAATGGCACGCGCAACGCCGTCTTCTTCGTTGCTTGCTGTAACGGAATCCGCAAGAGATTTGACATAATCGCTGGCATTTCCCATAGCAATGCCAAGCCCTGCAAACTGGAGCATTTCGATATCGTTATTGGCATCGCCCATAGCCATGATTTCTGAGGAATCAAGCTTCAAAATCTCTGCTAGTCGAGAAAGAGCAGTAGCCTTTGTCGTACCAAGTGGCATGGCTTCATAAATGACAGGCTGTGAACGAACTCCACTAAATCGTTGACAGAGTTCCCCAGCAAAACGCTTCTCAAAATCGTCCGTTTGGCTCTCTGTCCCCAAAAACATCCCTTGGAACATACGGTACTTGCCACTAGTCGCTTCCTCAAGAGAAATTTCAGTCAGGTCTGAAAAGACCAGCTTGGCATCATTTTCAATGACTTGATTAGGTTTGCCACCGAGGACGAAATAATGTTCCTCATCAAAAAGAGTCAACTGAACATCACTTTTTTCAGCTAGGTCATAGAGGTACTCGATGTCTGCTGGACTAAGTTCTTGCCAGTCAACTAGCTCCCAATCACTGGTCTGGTGAGTTGAACAACCGTTGTTAACAATGACATATTCATTCTGGAGGTCTAGCCCCAGTTTTTTGTAGTAGGGGAGAACACCGAAAAGCGGGCGACCTGTACAAAGTACCAGTTTGACACCTTTTTCAATAGCTTGGTGAATGGCAGTGATGTGAGCTTGTGGGATTTCCTTGGCTTCATTTAGGAGGGTTCCATCCATATCCAAGGCTAGTAGTTTAATCATAAGTCTTCCTTCTTTATCTTTTGGTATTATTATAGCATATTTGGGAGAAGAAATTGATAGAAAGCTTGGGGCTAATTGATTTTACAGTTTAGGATGTTTTGATGACAATTCATGATTTGAAGAGGATATTTGGCCAAGATATGCTATACTAAAATTGTCAATGTTGCAACTAGACAAATTAAAAAACCAACTTAATATAATATTTTTTTTTGTAAGTAGGTATGAGTATCAGATTACTCAACTAATCTAAACAATAACGGAGGAAATATATCATGATTTTAATGACAAAAAATATAAATCTAACAAATGAAGAATTAGAGATGATCCAAGGTGGAGCAGATCCCTATGGTAAAGAACCTAATGGTTATTATGCTTGGCAAATGGAACCAGTATTAACTATGCCGGTTCATGGATTTTGTCCCAGAGGAACCTATGATTTAGGATATATTGGAGGAGGTAACCATCTTTGCAAAGGAAGTGCCGCGAGATTTTAAGTAAAATTTAGTAGGAATATGAAGAAACAAGGGGAGAAAACAGAGGATTTAATATGAAAAAACGGATTATTCAGATTTTACTAGCATTATCCTTAATTTTTTACAAATCAACTTGGTTTTGGGGAATTTTCAATCACCTCGCAAAGCCCTATCTACCAGCAAGTCGTGAGTTTTTTCAGATTCTACTTTTGCTGGAAAGTGGTGTTCTTTTGTCAGCAGTCATCTATCTACTAGTTTTTGCAGGAAAGAAGACTTTTCATTTCACGTGGCAGTTGAGGTACTTTATCTACCTTTTACTGGGCTACATCATTTTGTATATGTCGGACTTCCTCTTGTCTTATTTCATAACCTCGACTTCAAATCAAATCTCTTTGAATGAAACGATAGAAATGATGGGGAGACAGGAATTACCCTATTTCTTGCTCATAGCTTGCTTCATCGGCCCTATTGCTGAGGAATTGATTTATCGCGGTGTGCTTATGACAACCTTTTTCAAAAACTCGCCTTGGTACGGAGATGTCTTGCTTTCTGCTATTATTTTCGGTTATATTCATATCAATTTCGCTTTAACACCTTTTGCTTTTTTCATTTATGCTAGTGGAGGTCTCATTTTAGCTCTACTGTATCGCATGACAAAAAATCTCTACTATCCAATACTAGTTCATATTCTCATCAATATCACTGCTTTCTGGAATGTGTGGTTACTCCTATTTTCAGGAAGTTAGCTTACTAAAAAAATGTCGGAACTTTCCGGCATTTTCTTTTTTTCACAAATAGTCATCGTTTTTCTTTCCTATACTAAAGTGGTGTGTATCCAGTTATTTTTTTGAATTGATTTTGAAAATAAGATTGGCTTGAGAAAGGCAGATAGTGAAGATAGTTAAGAAGGTTAAGAAGAATAGGATGTTCTTTTTTCCTTTTTGGAAAACTTCTAAAATATGGTATAATGAAAAGATAAAGAAGTTGGGGGTAGAAGATGAACATTCAACAATTACGCTATGTTGTGGCTATTGCAAATAGCGGTACTTTCCGTGAAGCTGCTGAAAAGATGTATGTTAGTCAGCCGAGTCTGTCTATTTCTGTTCGGGATTTGGAAAAAGAATTGGGCTTTAAGATTTTCCGTCGGACCAGCTCAGGGACTTTCTTGACCCGTCGTGGTATGGAATTCTATGAAAAAGCGCAAGAATTGGTTAAAGGATTTGATATTTTTCAAAATCAGTATGCCAATCCTGAAGAAGAAAAAGATGAATTTTCCATTGCCAGTCAGCACTATGACTTCTTGCCACCAACCATTACGGCCTTTTCAGAGCGCTATCCTGATTATAAGAACTTTCGTATTTTTGAATCAACTACTGTTCAAATTTTAGACGAAGTAGCTCAGGGGCACAGTGAGATTGGGATTATCTACCTCAACAATCAAAATAAAAAGGGGATTATGCAACGCGTTGAAAAGCTAGGTCTGGAGGTCATTGAATTGATTCCCTTCCATACCCATATTTATCTCCGTGAGGGGCATCCTTTAGCCCAGAAAGAGGAATTGGTTATGGAGGATTTAGCGGATCTACCGACAGTTCGTTTCACTCAAGAGAAAGATGAGTACCTTTATTATTCAGAGAACTTTGTTGATACCAGCGCTAGCTCACAGATGTTTAATGTGACAGACCGTGCCACCTTGAATGGTATTTTGGAGCGGACGGACGCCTATGCAACAGGTTCTGGATTTTTAGATAGTGACAGTGTCAATGGCATCACAGTTATTCGTCTCAAGGATAACCTAGATAATCGCATGGTCTATGTTAAACGTGAGGAAGTGGAGCTGAGTCAGGCTGGAACTCTTTTCGTAGAAGTCATGCAAGAATATTTTGATCAGAAGAGGAAATCATGAAAAAAAGAGCAATAGTGGCAGTCATTGTACTGCTTTTGATTGGGCTGGATCAGTTGGTCAAATCCTATATCGTCCAGCAAATTCCACTGGGTGAAGTGCGTTCTTGGATTCCCAATTTTGTTAGCTTGACCTACCTGCAAAATCGAGGGGCAGCCTTTTCTATCTTACAAGATCAGCAGTTGCTATTCGCTGTCATTACTCTGGTTGTCGTGGTAGGTGCCATTTGGTATCTACATAAACACATGGAGGACTCACTCTGGATGGTCTTGGGTTTGACCTTGATTATTGCAGGTGGTCTTGGAAACTTTATTGACAGGGTGAGTCAGGGCTTTGTTGTGGATATGATCCACCTTGACTTTATCAATTTTGCAATTTTCAATGTGGCAGATAGCTATCTGACTGTTGGAGTGATTATTTTATTGATTGCAATGTTAAAAGAGGAAATAAATGGAAATTAAAATTGAAACTGGTGGCCTGCGTTTGGATAAGGCTTTGTCAGATTTGACAGAATTATCACGTAGTCTCGCGAATGAACAAATCAAATCAGGTCAGGTTTTGGTCAATGGCCAAGTCAAGAAAGCTAAATACACTGTCCAAGAGGGTGATGTCGTTACTTACCATGTGCCAGAGCCGGAGGTCTTAGAGTATGTGGCTGAGAATCTTCCGCTAGAAATCATCTACCAAGATGAGTATGTGGCTGTCGTTAACAAACCTCAGGGGATGGTTGTGCATCCGAGTGCTGGTCATACTTGTGGAACTCTGGTAAATGCCCTTATGTATCATATTAAGGACTTGTCGGGTATTAATGGAGTTCTGCGTCCAGGAATTGTTCACCGTATTGATAAGGATACATCAGGCCTTCTCATGATTGCTAAAAACGATGAGGCGCATCTAGCACTTGCTCAAGAACTCAAGGATAAAAAGTCTCTTCGCAAATATTGGGCGATTGTTCATGGAAATTTGCCCAATGATCGTGGTGTGATTGAAGCACCGATTGGCCGTAGTGAAAAAGACCGTAAGAAACAGGCTGTGACTGCTAAAGGAAAGCCTGCAGTGACTCGTTTCCACGTCTTGGAACGTTTTGGTGATTACAGCTTGGTAGAGTTGCAGCTAGAGACAGGACGCACTCATCAAATCCGTGTTCACATGGCTTATATTGGCCATCCAGTCGCTGGTGATGAGGTCTATGGTCCTCGTAAGACTTTAAAAGGACATGGCCAATTTCTCCATGCCAAGACGCTAGGATTTACTCATCCGAGAACAGGTGAGACCTTGGAATTTACAGCAGATATCCCAGAGATATTTAAGGAAACTTTAGAGAGATTGAGGAAGAAAGAATGAAGTGTAAAAAGAAGTCCAGTATAATTATGGTAACTGCAATCTTAATCATAATATATATATATATATAATGGGTTAACGCTAGAAAAATATTTTGGCTTTTCCAGTAATAAAATACATTTTGTTAATGTACTGACTGCAGGAAGTGATGCTATTATTTTGGAAAGTAATGGTCATTTTGCCATGATTGATGTAGGAGAAGATTATGATTTTCCTGATAGTAGTAATCCTAAATATCCTTTGAGACCAGGAATCGGTACTTCTTATAAGCATGTAATGACAGATAGAGTATTCCGTCATTTGAAGGAATTGGGTGCCCGAAAACTTGATTTTATTTTGGTGACCCATACCCACAGTGACCATATTGGAAATATGGATGAAATATTAGATAAATACCCTGTTGATCGTATTTATATGAAAAGATATGATGATAGTCGTATAACTGATAAAAATCGTTTGTGGGATAATCTCTACGGATATGATAATGCGATTAAAGCTGCAAATCGTAATGGGGTGAAATTAATTCAAGATATATCGGCAGATGAATCTCATTTTCAGTTTGGAGACATGGATATTCAGCTCTATAATTATGAAAATGAATATGATGAGAATGGAAATCTTAAACCTGTTTGGGACGATAATTCCAATTCCTTGATTAGTGTAGTCAAAGTCAATGGCAAGAAAATTTACCTTGGGGGCGACTTAGATAATGTTCATGGAGCAGAAGACAAGTATGGTCCTCTTATTGGAAAAGTTGATTTGATGAAGTTTAATCATCATAAGGATACCGAAAAATCAAATACAAAAAACTTTATATTAAATCTATCTCCAGAAATCATAGTGCAGACAAGTGATGCTGTTCCAGGTTTTTATGATAGTCCTATTGTAGACAACCCTGAATATATAGCATGGTTAGATAGTTTAGGGATAAAGCGAATAAATGCAGCTAGTACAGAATATGATGCAACTGTTTTTGATATTAGACAAAATGGCATAGTTGATATAAGTAAACAATATAAAAAAATACCATCGTTTGTTTCGGGATGGCATCAGAAATCTAATGGCGAGTGGTGGTACCAAGCACCAGATTCTACAGGAAATTATTCTATCGGTTGGAACGAAATTGATGGAAAAAGATATTATTTTAATCAAAAAGGAATTCTAATAGAGCAATAATGAAAAAGAAATTGATTAGTTTAGCACTTGCAGGCGCTTTTTTAGGTTTGTCATGGTATGGGAATGTTCAAGCTCAAGAAAGTTCAGAAAATAAAATCCACTTTATAAATGTTCAAGAAGGTGGCAGCGATGCGATTATTCTTGAAAGCAATGGACATTTTGCCATGGTGGATACAGGAGAAGATTATGATTTCCCAGATGGAAGTGATTCTCGCTATCCATGGAGAGAAGGAATTGAAACGTCTTATAAGCATGTTCTAACAGACCGTGTCTTTCGTCATTTGAAGGAATTGGGTGTCCAAAAACTTGATTTTATTTTGGTAACCCATACCCACAGTGATCATATTGGAAATGTTGATGAATTACTGTCTACCTATCCAGTTGACCGAGTCTATCTTAAAAAATATAGTGATAATCGTATTACTAATTCTGAACGTCTATGGGATAATCTGTACGGTTATGATAAGGTTTTACAGACTGCTTCAGAAAAAGGTGTTTCAGTTATTCAAAACATCACACAGGAAGATGCTCATTTTCAGTTTGGGGACATGGATATTCAACTCTATAACTATGAAAATGAAACTGATTCATCAGGTGAATTAAAGAAAATTTGGGATGACAATTCCAATTCCTTGATTAGCGTGGTGAAAGTCAATGGCAAGAAAATTTACCTTGGGGGCGATTTAGATAATGTTCATGGAGCAGAAGACAAGTATGGACCTCTCATTGGAAAAGTTGATTTGATGAAGTTTAATCATCACCATGATACAAACAAATCAAATACCAAGGATTTCATTAAACATTTGAGTCCGAGTTTGATTGTTCAAACTTCGGATAGTCTACCTTGGAAAAATGGTGTTGATAGTGAGTATGTTAATTGGCTCAAAGAACGAGGAATTGAGAGAATTAATGCAGCCAGCAAAGACTATGATGCAACAGTTTTTGATATTCGACAAGATGGGTTTGTCAATATTTCAACCTCCTACAAGCATATTCCAAGTTTTCAAGCTGGTTGGCATAAGAGTGCATATGGAAACTGGTGGTATCAAGCGCCTGATTCTACAGGAGAGTATACTGTCGGTTGGAATGAAATTGAAGGTGAATGGTATTACTTTAACCAAACGGGTATCTTGTTACAGAATCAATGGAAAAAATGGAACAATCATTGGTTCTATTTGACAGACTCTGGTGCTTCTGCTAAAAATTGGAAGAAAATTGCTGGAATCTGGTATTATTTCAACAAAGAAAATCAGATGGAAATTGGTTGGGTAAATACTGGAGGTCAGTCCTATTATTTATCAAAGGATGGCTCTATGAAGACAGGCTGGCTTCAATATAAGGGTCAATGGTATTACTTTGCTCAATCAGGGGAAATGAAAACGGGTTGGGTAAAAGATAAAGAAACCTGGTACTATATGGGTTCTACTGGTATCATGAAGACAGGCGAGATAGAAGTTGCTGGTTATCATTACTATCTGGAAGATTCAGGAGCTATGAAGCAAGGTTGGATTAAAAAGGCAAATGCTTGGTATTTCTACAAGGAAGATGGTTCACGAGCTGTTGGTTGGATTAAAGACAAGGATAAATGGTACTTCTTGAAAGAAAATGGTCAATTGCTTGTGAACAGTAAGACACCAGAAGGCTATACTGTTGATTCAAGTGGTGCCTGGTTAGTGGATGTTCCGGTCGAGAAATCTGTTACAACTAAAGTCACAAGTCATTCAGAAATAAAAGAATCGAAAGAAGTAGTGAAAAAAGATCTTGAAAGTAAAGAAATTAGACAGAATGAAGGTGTTACAAGCGCTTCAACTAGTCAAGATTTGACTTCTTCAACTTCAAAAAGCTCTGAAATGAGTGCAAACAAATCGGAATCAGAACAGTAGTAAAAAAGAAGGTTTTAGGGCCTTCTTTTTCCTATCAACTCTTTTCTATTTCCTGTTATTCATGTTATAATGGATAAATATGAAGAATCGGAGTGAGACTATGAAATACAAACGGATTGTCTTTAAGGTGGGGACTTCTTCTCTGACGAATGAGGATGGAAGTTTATCACGTAGTAAGGTAAAGGCTATTACCCAGCAGTTGGCTATGCTGCACGAGGCTGGTCATGAATTGATTTTGGTGTCGTCGGGTGCTATTGCGGCAGGTTTTGGAGCCTTAGGATTTAAAAAGCGTCCGACTAAGATTGCTGATAAACAGGCTTCAGCAGCGGTAGGGCAGGGGCTTTTGTTGGAAGAATACACGACCAATCTTCTCTTGCGCCAAATCGTTTCTGCCCAAATCTTGCTGACCCAGGATGACTTTGTGGATAAGCGCCGTTATAAAAATGCCCATCAGGCTTTGTCAGTTCTACTTAGCCGTGGCGCGATTCCTATCATCAATGAGAATGACAGTGTCGTTATTGATGAGCTCAAGGTTGGGGACAATGATACTCTAAGTGCCCAGGTGGCGGCTATGGTCCAAGCAGACCTTTTGGTTCTCTTGACAGATGTGGACGGCCTCTATACTGGAAATCCTAATTCAGATCCAAGAGCCAAACGCTTGGAGCGAATTGAGACCATCAATCGTGAGATTATCGATATGGCCGGTGGAGCTGGTTCGTCAAACGGAACTGGGGGCATGCTAACAAAAATCAAGGCTGCCACTATTGCGACAGAATCAGGAGTTCCTGTTTATATCTGCTCATCTTTGAAGGCAGATGCCATGATTGAAGCAGCGGAGGAGACTCAGGATGGTTCCTACTTTGTTGCTCAAGAGAAGGGGCTTCGTACCCAGAAACAATGGCTGGCCTTCTATGCTCAGAGTCAAGGTTCTATTTGGGTTGATAAAGGGGCTGCGGAAGCTCTCTCCCAACATGGAAAGAGTCTTCTCTTATCTGGTATTGTTGAAGCAGAAGGCGCCTTTTCTTACGGTGATATTGTGACAGTATTTGACAAGGAAAGTGGAAAATCACTTGGAAAAGGGCGTGTGCAATTTGGTGCATCTGCTTTGGAGGATATGTTGCGTTCTCAAAAAGCTAAGGGGGTCTTGATTCACCGTGATGACTGGATTTCCATTACTCCTGAAATCCAACTACTCTTTACAGAATTTTAGAGGTAAACTATGGTAAGTACACAAGAACAATTTGAACAGGTACAGGCTGTTAAAAAATCGATTAACACAGCTAGTGAAGAGGTGAAAAACCAAGCCTTGCTAGCCATGGCTGATCATTTATTAGTAGCTACTGAGGAAATTTTAGCTGCCAATGCCCTCGATATGGAAGCAGCAAAGGGCAAAATCTCAGATGTGATGCTGGATCGTCTTTATTTGGATGCAAGTCGTATAGAATCGATGGCAACTGGGATTCGTGAAGTGGTTGCTTTACCAGATCCAATCGGTGAAGTTTTAGAAACAAGTCATCTTGAAAATGGTTTGGTTATCACCAAAAAACGTGTGGCTATGGGGGTTATCGGTATTATCTATGAAAGCCGTCCAAATGTGACGTCTGATGCAGCTGCTTTGGCTCTCAAGAGTGGAAATGCAGTTGTTCTTCGTAGTGGTAAGGATGCCTATCAAACTGCCCATGCTATTGTCACAGCATTGAAAAAGGGCTTAGAGACAACGACCATTCACCCAGATGTGATTCAACTAGTGGAAGATACTAGCCGAGAAAGTAGCTATGCTATGATGAAGGCCAAGGACTATCTAGACCTGCTTATTCCTCGTGGAGGGGCTGGCTTGATCAATGCTGTGGTTGAAAATGCTATTGTACCAGTTATCGAGACAGGAACAGGCATTGTCCATGTTTATGCGGACAAGGATGCAGATGAAGATAAGGCACTGTCTATTATCAACAATGCTAAAACCAGTCGTCCTTCTGTCTGCAATGCCATGGAGGTTTTGCTAGTTCATGAAGCCAAGGCAGCAAGCTTCCTTCCTCGCTTGGAGCAAGTGCTGGTTGCAGATCGAAAAGAAGCTGGTCTGGAACCAATTCAATTCCGCTTGGATGAGAAAGCAAGTCAGTTTGTTTCAGGTCAAGCAGCTGAGGCTCAAGACTTTGACACCGAGTTTTTAGACTATGTCCTAGCTGTTAAGGTTGTGAGCAGTTTAGAAGAAGCGGTCGCGCATATTGAAGCCCACAGTACCCATCATTCGGATGCCATTGTGACGGAAAATGCTGAAGCTGCGGCTTACTTTACAGATCAAGTGGACTCTGCAGCGGTTTATGTCAATGCCTCAACTCGTTTCACCGATGGTGGCCAATTTGGACTTGGTTGTGAAATGGGAATTTCTACTCAGAAACTGCACGCGCGTGGTCCAATGGGATTAAAAGAGTTGACCAGCTACAAGTATGTGGTTGCTGGTGATGGGCAGATAAGGGAGTAAGAGATGAAGATTGGATTTATCGGCTTGGGGAATATGGGTGCTAGTTTGGCCAAGGCTGTCTTGCAGGCCAAGACGGGTGATCAGATTCTCCTTGCCAATCGTAGTCAAGCCAAGGTAGATGTTTTCATTGCAGACTTTGGTGGTCAGGCTTCCAGCAACGAAGAAATTTTTGCAGAAGCAGATGTGATTTTTCTAGGTGTTAAGCCAGCTCAGTTCTCAGATTTACTTTCTCAATATCAGACCATTCTTGAAAAACGAGAGAGTCTTCTTTTGATTTCGATGGCAGCTGGATTGACCTTGGAAAAACTAGCAAGTCTTCTTCCAAGTCAGCACAGAATTATTCGTATGATGCCCAATACTCCAGTTTCTATCGGTCAAGGAGTCATTAGTTATACCTTGTCAGCCAACTGCCAAGCAGATGATAAGGAAGTCTTTTGTCAACTTTTACAACATGCCGGTTTATTGTTTGAAATCAGTGAAGGCTTAATCGACGCGGCGACAGGTCTTGCAGGTTGTGGACCAGCCTTTGTCTATCTTTTCATTGAAGCTTTGGCGGATGCAGGTGTTCAGACAGGATTGCCACGAGAAACTGCTCTACAAATGGCAGCTCAAACAGTTATTGGAGCAGGTCAATTGGTCCTTGAAAGTCAGCAACATCCTGGAGTATTGAAAGACCAAGTTTGTAGCCCAGGCGGTTCAACTATCGCTGGTGTAGCAAGCTTAGAAGCGCATGCTTTTCGAGGAACAGTCATGGATGCAGTTCATCAAGCCTATAAACGAACACAAGAACTAGGTAAATAAGAGGTGGCTTTGACTGCCTCTTTTATGGTGGCTGAAATGAGAAGACAAAAAGATTGTCACAAACCCCTATTTTTTTGATAGAATAGAAGTAGTAAAAAAGAAATGAGTTAGACATGTCAAAAGGATTTTTAGTCTCTCTTGAGGGACCAGAGGGAGCAGGAAAGACCAGTGTTTTAGAGGCTCTGCTCCCAATTTTAGAGGAAAAAGGAGTAGAGGTGCTGACGACCCGTGAACCTGGAGGAGTCTTGATCGGGGAGAAGATTCGGGAAGTAATTTTGGATCCAAGTCATACTCAGATGGATGCGAAGACAGAGTTGCTTCTTTATATTGCTAGTCGCAGACAGCACTTGGTGGAAAAAGTTCTCCCAGCACTTGAAGCTGGCAAGTTGGTCATTATGGACCGCTTCATCGATAGTTCCGTTGCCTATCAGGGATTTGGTCGTGGCTTGGATATTGACGCCATTGATTGGCTCAATCACTTTGCGACAGACGGCCTTAAACCCGATTTGACACTCTATTTTGACATCGAGGTGGAAGAAGGACTAGCTCGCATTGCTGCTAATAGCAATCGTGAGGTCAATCGTTTGGACTTGGAAGGGTTGGACTTGCATAAAAAAGTTCGTCAAGGCTACCTTTCTCTTCTGGACAAAGAAGGAAATCGCATAGTCAAGATTGATGCTAGTTTTCCTTTGGAGCAAGTTGTGGAAACTACCAAGGCTGTCTTGTTTGATAGAATGGGATTAGCTAAATGAAACAAGATCAACTAAAGGCTTGGCAACCAGCCCAGTTTGACCGCTTTGTCCGTATCTTGGAGCAAGACCAGCTCAATCATGCCTACCTCTTTTCAGGTTTCTTTGGAAGCTTGGAAATGGCGCAATTTTTGGCTAAAAGTCTCTTTTGCACGGATAAAGTAGGTGTTTTACCATGTGAGAAATGCCGAAATTGTAAGCTGATTGAACAGGGAGAATTTCCCGATGTTACCTTGATTAAGCCAGTCAATCATGTCATCAAGACAGAACGGATTCGAGAATTGGTGGGACAGTTTTCCCAAGCAGGGATTGAAAGCCAGCAGCAGGTCTTTATTATCGGGCAAGCTGAGAAAATGCATCCTAATGCAGCTAATTCTCTGCTCAAGGTCATCGAAGAACCCCAGAGTGAGGTTTATATTTTCTTCTTGACCAGTGATGAGGAGAAGATGCTACCGACCATCCGCAGTCGAACCCAGATTTTCCACTTTAAAAAGCAAGAAGAGCAACTCATCTTACTCTTAGAACAAATGGGACTGGTCAAGAAAAAAGCAACTCTTTTAGCCCAGTTTAGTCAATCGCGAGCTGAAGCAGAAAAGTTGGCTAATCAGGCAAGTTTTTGGACCTTGGTCGATGAAAGTGAACGCCTGCTGACTTGGTTAGTGGCTAAGAAAAAAGAAAGTTATTTGCAAGTTGCCAAACTAGCTAGCTTGGCAGATGATAAGGAAAAACAAGATCAGGTTTTACGGATTCTTGAAGTCCTCTGTGGACAAGATATCCTACAAGCAAGAGTAAGGGTGATTCTACAAGATTTGCTAGAAGCTAGAAAAATGTGGCAAGCTAATGTCAGCTTTCAAAATGCCATGGAATATCTGGCTTTGAAAGAAATATAAACTCAAAAATGAATGATAAAGAAAGGAAAGGGCTGTTTTATGGACAAAAAAGAATTATTTGACGCGCTGGATGATTTTTCCCAACAGTTATTGGTAACCTTGGCCGATGTGGAAGCCATCAAGAAAAATCTCAAGAGCCTGGTAGAGGAAAATACAGCTCTTCGCTTGGAAAATAGTAAGTTGCGTGAACGCTTGGGTGAGGTGGAAGCAGATGCTCCCGTCAAGGCTAAACATGTTCGCGAAAGTGTCCGTCGCATTTACCGAGATGGATTTCACGTTTGTAATGATTTTTATGGACAACGTCGAGAGCAGGACGAGGAATGTATGTTCTGTGACGAGTTGTTATACAGGGAGTAGGCATGCAGATTCAAAAAAGTTTTAAGGGGCAGTCTCCCTATGGCAAGCTGTATCTAGTGGCAACGCCGATTGGCAATTTAGATGATATGACCTTTCGAGCTATTCAGACCTTGAAAGAAGTTGACTGGATTGCGGCTGAGGACACGCGCAATACAGGTCTTCTGCTCAAGCATTTTGACATTTCTACTAAGCAGATTAGTTTTCATGAGCACAATGCCAAGGAAAAAATTCCCGATTTGATTGGTTTCCTGAAAGCAGGACAAAGCATTGCTCAGGTATCCGACGCGGGTCTGCCTAGCATCTCAGACCCTGGTCATGATTTGGTTAAGGCAGCCATTGAGGAAGAAATTGCGGTTGTGACTGTTCCGGGTGCCTCTGCAGGAATTTCTGCTTTGATTGCCAGTGGTTTAGCGCCACAGCCACATATCTTTTACGGCTTTTTACCGAGAAAATCAGGCCAGCAAAAGCAATTTTTCGACTCGAAAAAAGATTATCCTGAAACTCAGATTTTCTATGAATCTCCCCATCGTGTGGCATATACGTTGGAAAATATGCTAGAAGTCTATGGTGACCGCTCGGTCGTATTGGTCAGAGAATTGACCAAAATCTATGAAGAATACCAAAGAGGTACCATTTCGGAATTGCTGAAAAGCATAGCTGAAACGTCACTCAAGGGCGAATGCCTTCTCATCGTTGAAGGTGCCAGTCAGGATGTGGAGGAAAAAGACGAGGAGGACTTGTTCTTAGAAATCCAAGCCCGTATCCAGCAAGGCATGAAGAAAAATCAAGCTATCAAGGAAGTCGCTAAGATTTACCAGTGGAATAAAAGCCAGCTCTACGCTGCCTATCACGATTGGGAAGAAAATCAAGAAAATGACTAAACAGGGAAGTTTGCCTTCTTCCCTTTTTTTGTTATACTAGTAGAAGAAAAAATTAGAAAGATTTGTGGGAGTGAAAAAGTCTGGGGGACTTTTTCAGCCTGAGCCAAGAAACTCGAAAGCGAAGTAAGTCCTGTGGACTTTTTCAGCCTGAGCCAAGAAACTCGAAAGCGAAGTAAGTCCTGTGGACTTTTTCAGCCCGAGCCAAGAAACTCGAAAGCGAAGTAAGTCCTGTGGACTTTTTCAGCCTGAGCCAGGAAATTCGAAATCGAAGTAAGTCCTGTGGACTTTTTCAGCCTGAGCCAGGAAATTCGAAATCGAAGTAAGTCCTGTGGACTTTTTCAGCCTGAGCCAAGAAATTCGAAAGCGAAGTAAGTCCTGTGGACTTTTTCAGCCTGAGCCAAGAAATTCGAAAACTCTTAAGTTTGATTGGCTTTTTCAATGTGAACCTTGTCTTCACACTCCCAAAGAGGTATTAGTGTCGTGTCTCAATCTTATATCAATGTTATCGGTGCTGGTTTGGCAGGTTCTGAAGCAGCCTACCAAATCGCAGAACGTGGTATTCCAGTTAAACTTTATGAAATGCGTGGTGTCAAGTCAACACCTCAACACAAAACAAACAATTTTGCTGAGTTGGTTTGTTCCAATTCTCTTCGTGGGGATGCTTTGACAAATGCCGTTGGGCTCCTCAAGGAAGAAATGCGTCGCTTGGGTTCAGTTATCTTGGAATCTGCTGAAGCAACCCGTGTTCCTGCAGGAGGTGCACTTGCGGTGGACCGTGATGGTTTCTCTCAAATGGTGACCGAAAAAGTTGCCAACCATCCCTTGATTGAAGTGGTTCGTGATGAAATTACAGAATTGCCGACAGATGTTATCACAGTTGTCGCTACTGGTCCTTTGACCAGCGATGCTCTGGCTGAAAAGATTCATGCTCTTAATGACGGCGATGGTTTCTATTTCTACGATGCGGCAGCGCCGATTATCGATGTCAATACTATAGATATGAGCAAGGTATATCTCAAGTCTCGGTATGACAAGGGAGAAGCTGCCTACCTCAATGCCCCAATGACCAAGCAAGAGTTCATGGATTTCCATGAAGCCTTGGTCAATGCGGAAGAAGCACCGCTTAATTCTTTTGAAAAAGAAAAGTACTTTGAAGGTTGTATGCCAATTGAAGTCATGGCCAAACGTGGTATTAAAACCATGCTTTATGGTCCTATGAAACCAGTGGGTCTTGAGTATCCGGACGACTACACAGGACCTCGTGATGGAGAATTCAAAACACCTTATGCGGTTGTGCAACTTCGTCAGGATAATGCAGCTGGTAGCCTCTACAATATTGTTGGTTTCCAGACCCACCTCAAATGGGGAGAACAAAAGCGTGTCTTCCAAATGATTCCAGGTCTTGAAAATGCGGAATTTGTCCGTTATGGTGTTATGCACCGCAATTCTTACATGGATTCACCAAATCTTCTTGAGCAAACCTATCGCTCCAAGAAACAGCCAAACCTCTTCTTTGCTGGTCAAATGACGGGTGTGGAAGGCTATGTAGAGTCAGCGGCTTCAGGCTTAGTTGCGGGAATTAACGCGGCTCGTCTTTTCAAGGGAGAAAGTGAGGCTATTTTCCCAGAGACAACAGCGATTGGAAGTCTAGCTCATTACATCACCCATGCGGACAGCAAACATTTCCAACCGATGAATGTCAATTTTGGGATTATCAAGGAGTTAGAAGGCGAGCGTATCCGTGATAAGAAGGCTCGTTATGAAAAAATTGCAGAGCGTGCTCTTAGCGACTTAGAGGAATTTTTTTCAAAGATTTGCTCATGATACTATAAAAATCTTAGAAATTGTGATAAAATAGGTAGGATAAAAGAAGGAGAGTGAAAATGGCGAATCCCAAGTATAAACGTATTTTAATCAAGTTATCAGGTGAAGCCCTTGCCGGTGAACGTGGCGTAGGGATTGATATCCAAACAGTTCAAACAATCGCAAGAGAGATTCAAGAAGTTCATAGCTTAGGTATCGAAATTGCCCTTGTTATTGGTGGAGGAAATCTCTGGCGTGGAGAACCTGCTGCAGAGGCAGGAATGGACCGCGTTCAGGCAGATTACACAGGAATGCTTGGGACTGTTATGAATGCTCTTGTGATGGCAGATTCATTGCAACAAGTTGGGGTTGATACACGTGTGCAAACAGCTATTGCCATGCAACAAGTGGCAGAGCCTTATGTCCGTGGACGTGCCCTTCGTCACCTTGAAAAAGGCCGTATCGTTATCTTTGGTGCCGGAATTGGTTCACCTTACTTCTCAACAGATACAACAGCGGCCCTTCGTGCAGCTGAAATCGAAGCGGATGCTATCCTTATGGCTAAAAATGGCGTAGATGGTGTTTACAATGCCGATCCTAAGAAGGACAAGACAGCTGTTAAATTTGAAGAATTGACCCACCGTGACGTTATCAATAAAGGTCTTCGTATCATGGACTCAACAGCTTCAACCCTCTCAATGGATAACGACATTGACTTGGTTGTCTTCAACATGAACCAACCAGGCAACATCAAACGTGTCGTATTTGGTGAAAATATCGGAACAACAGTTTCAAATAATATCGAAGAAAAGGAATAAGAAAGATTATGGCTAACGCAATTATTGAAAAAGCTAAAGAGAGAATGACCCAGTCTCACCAATCACTTGCTCGTGAATTTGGTGGTATCCGTGCAGGCCGTGCCAATGCAAGTTTGCTTGACCGTGTACATGTAGAATACTATGGAGTAGAAACTCCTCTTAACCAAATCGCTTCAATTACGATTCCAGAAGCGCGTGTTTTGTTGGTAACACCATTTGACAAGTCTTCATTGAAAGACATCGAACGTGCCTTGAACGCTTCTGATCTTGGTATCACACCAGCTAACGATGGTTCTGTGATTCGCTTGGTTATCCCTGCTCTTACAGAAGAAACTCGTCGTGACCTTGCTAAAGAAGTGAAGAAGGTCGGCGAAAATGCTAAAGTGGCTGTCCGCAATATCCGTCGTGATGCTATGGACGAAGCTAAGAAACAAGAAAAAGCAAAAGAAATCACTGAAGACGAATTGAAGACTCTTGAAAAAGACATTCAAAAAGTAACAGACGATGCTGTTAAACACATCGACGACATGACTGCCAACAAAGAGAAAGAACTCTTGGAAGTCTAAAAATAAACAGAAAAACTCAGTTGGCATTGCTGGCTGAGTTTTATTCGAAAGAAGGAAATATGAATACAAATCTTGCAAGTTTTATCGTTGGACTCATCATCGATGAAAATGACCGTTTTTACTTTGTGCAAAAGGATGGTCAAACCTATGCTCTTGCTAAGGAAGAAGGTCAGCATACAGTAGGGGATACGGTTAAAGGTTTCGCCTATACAGATATGAAGCAAAAGCTCCGCTTGACCACTCTAGAAGTGACTGCAACTCAGGACCAATTTGGTTGGGGCCGTGTCACAGAGGTTCGTAAGGATTTGGGTGTCTTTGTGGATACAGGCCTTCCTGACAAGGAAATCGTTGTGTCACTCGATATTCTCCCTGAGCTTAAGGAACTTTGGCCTAAGAAGGGTGATCAACTCTACATCCGTCTTGAAGTGGACAAGAAAGACCGTATCTGGGGCCTCTTGGCTTATCAAGAAGACTTTCAACGTCTAGCTCGTCCTGCCTACAACAACATGCAGAACCAAAACTGGCCAGCCATTGTATACCGCCTCAAGCTGTCAGGAACTTTTGTTTACCTGCCAGAAAATAACATGCTTGGCTTTATCCATCCTAGCGAACGCTATGCAGAGCCACGTTTGGGTCAAGTCTTAGATGCGCGTGTCATTGGGTTCCGTGAAGTGGACCGTACCTTGAACCTCTCCCTCAAACCACGTTCTTTTGAAATGTTGGAAAATGATGCTCAGATGATTTTGACTTATTTGGAAAGCAATGGCGGTTTCATGACCTTAAATGATAAGTCATCTCCAGACGACATCAAGGCAACCTTTGGTATTTCTAAAGGTCAGTTCAAGAAAGCACTCGGTGGCTTGATGAAGGCTGGTAAAATCAAGCAGGATCAGTTTGGTACAGAGTTGATTTAGGGAGATATATGAGAAAATCATTTTACACTTGGCTCATGACCGAGCGAAATCCTAAAAGTAACAGTCCCAAAGCTATCTTGGCAGACCTAGCTTTTGAGGAGTCAGCCTTCCCAAAACACACAGATGATTTTGATGAGGTGAGTCGCTTTTTGGAGGAACATGCCAGTTTCTCTTTTAACCTAGGAGACTTTGACAGCATTTGGCAAGAATATTTAGAACACTAGCATGATTCACTGGGTTTGGGCTAGTAATTTCTCCACCCCTTTGCTATAATAAAAAGAAATAAAAGGATTAGAGAGGTTCTTTATTTGAAGGAACATTCAATAGACATTCAACTGAGTCATCCAGATGACCTGTTTCATCTTTTTGGTTCCAATGAACGCCATCTTCGTTTGATGGAAGAAGAGCTTGATGTGGTGATTCATGCTCGTACGGAGATTGTCCAGGTTTTGGGAGAAGAGTCTGCTTGCGAGGAAGCTCGTCAGGTTATTCAAGCTCTCATGGTCTTGGTGAACCGTGGGATGACCGTTGGTACGCCAGATGTGGTGACTGCGATTAGCATGGTCAAAAACGATGAAATCGACAAGTTTGTCGCCCTTTACGAAGAAGAAATTATCAAGGATAATACTGGTAAACCTATTCGTGTCAAAACCCTAGGGCAAAAACTTTATGTGGACAGTGTTAAACAGCATGATGTGACCTTTGGAATTGGGCCAGCAGGTACAGGGAAGACCTTCCTTGCAGTGACCTTGGCAGTGACAGCTCTTAAACGTGGTCAGGTTAAGCGGATTATCCTAACACGCCCGGCAGTGGAAGCTGGCGAGAGTCTAGGTTTTCTTCCGGGAGATCTCAAGGAGAAGGTGGATCCTTACCTTAGACCTGTTTATGATGCCTTGTATCAGATTCTGGGAAAAGACCAAACGACTCGTCTCATGGAGCGTGAAATTATCGAGATTGCGCCCCTTGCCTATATGCGTGGACGAACCTTGGATGATGCCTTTGTCATTCTCGATGAGGCGCAAAATACGACCATCATGCAGATGAAGATGTTCTTGACGCGTTTAGGCTTTAATTCTAAGATGATTGTCAATGGAGATATCAGTCAGATTGACCTTCCGCGTAACGTCAAGTCCGGTTTGATTGATGCCCAAGAAAAGCTCAAGAACATTCACCAGATTGACTTTGTTCATTTTTCAGCCAAGGATGTGGTTCGCCATCCAGTTGTCGCTCAGATTATCCGAGCTTATGAACCAGCTCCAGTTAAAAATGAAGAGCGTGAAGAAGTCCAAGAAAAAACAGAATAGCAAAAAAGAGCAGTTCAGGTGGAATTGCTCTTTCTTTTATCTGATAATTAGATTTTTTAGATTAGTTCATCAATTGGAGTATGTTTTTTATCGAGACCTTGGGCTACTGGAAGACTGGTTAAGTAACCTTGATAAGTAGTAACACCTTGGCGCAAGCCCTCATCTTCAGAGATTGCTTGTACAAAACCTTTACCAGCCAAAGTTTCGATATAAGGAAGAGTGACATTGGTTAGGGCAATGGTTGAAGTACGGGCTACAGCACCTGGGATGTTGGCAACGGCATAGTGGAGCACACCGTGTTTTTCATAGACAGGCTCATCGTGCGTTGTCACACGGTCAGCTGTCTCGATAACACCACCTTGGTCAACAGCAACGTCAACGATGACTGATCCTGGACGCATTTGCTTGACCATCTCATCTGTGACCAGTTTTGGTGCCTTGGCACCTGGGATGAGAACCGCTCCGATCACCACATCCGCATCTCTCACACTGGCTTCGATGTTGAAAGAATTTGACATAAGAGTTTGAATTTGGTGACCAAAGACCTCCTCTAAAACGGAGAGACGTTTAGCACTGATATCAAGGATGGTCACTTGCGCTCCCAATCCTAAAGCGATGCGGGCAGCATGGGTCCCTACGACACCGCCACCGATGATGGTTACTTTCCCTTTAGGTACACCCGGTACACCACCCAGTAGAACGCCAGAACCTCCTGCTTGCTTAGTTAGGAAATGAGCACCGATTTGGACTGCCATACGGCCTGCAACCTCACTCATAGGAACGAGGAGTGGTAATTGACCTTGGGAATCACGGACAGTTTCATAGGCAATCCCAGTTGTTTTTGATTCCAACATAGCATCTGCTAATTCTGGAGCAGCGGCCATGTGCAAGTAGGTGAAGAGAAGCAGGTCGTCACGTAAGTAACCATATTCAGAATCTAGTGGTTCTTTTACTTTCACGACCAACTCTGCAGCCCAGGCTTCACCAGCAGTAGCGACAATTTCAGCTCCTTGCTTTTGATAGTCAGCATCAGTAAAGCCAGAACCGAGACCAGCATTTGTTTCGATAAGGACGCGATGACCACGACCGACTAAACTGTGGACACCAGCAGGTGTGAGGGCAACACGGTTTTCATTATTCTTAATTTCTTTTGGAATTCCGATTAACATAGAGAAAAACTCACTTTCTATTGACGGGTTGTAAATGATTTATCACAATTATCTATAAAATAAGGTGATGATTTTATTCTATATGAAACCGCTTTAAAAAGCAAGAAAAATTTGTTATCACTTCTTTTTTATGCTAGACTGGTAGAAAATATTTTTAAATGGAGGAGAAGTATGGAATCAATCTTTTTAAAACTAGCTCAGTATCCCATAGTCGAGACAGAGCGTTTATTGCTTAGACCTGTAACCTTGGATGATGCGGAAGAAATGTTTGCCTATGCCTCGGACAGAGAAAATACGCGCTACACTTTTCCAACCAATCAAAGCTTGGAAGAAACCAAAAATAATATTGCTCAGTTCTACTTGACTAATCCCTTGGGACGTTGGGGAATAGAACTAAAAAGCAATGGCAAATTTATCGGAACAATTGATTTGCACAAGATTAATCCTGTTCTTAAGAAGGCAGCTATTGGCTACATTATCAATAAAAAGTATTGGAATCAAGGATTGACGACAGAAGCCAATCGTGCCGTAATTAAGCTAGTTTTTGAGAAAATTGGAATGAATAAGTTAGTTGCTTTACACGATAAGGCTAATCCCGCGTCAGGAAAGGTCATGGAGAAATCAGGCATGCGTTTTTCCCACGAAGAAGCTTATGCTTGTATGGACCAGCATGAAGCAGGTCGAATCGTGACAAGAGTTCATTATGTCTTGACCAGGGAAGACTATTTTGCAAATAAATAAGCAGTTGAGAAGAAATTTTCGACTGTTTTTTCTTTCTCTTACGAATAATCTAAGAGAGGAGAATATATGGAAGCAATTATCGAGAAAATCAAAGAGTATAAAATCATTGTCATCTGTACTGGTCTGGGCTTGCTTATAGGCGGATTTTTCCTGCTAAAGCCAGCTTCACCAACACCTGTCAAGGAAACGAATTTGCAGGCAGAAGTTTCAGCTGTTTCCAAGGATTCATCGACTGAAAAGGAAGTGAAGAAGGAAGAAAAGGAAGAACCCCTTGAACAAGATCTAATCACAGTAGATGTCAAAGGTGCTGTCAAATCACCAGGGATTTATGATTTGCCTGTAGGTAGTCGGGTCAATGATGCTGTTCAGAAGGCAGGTGGTTTGACAGAGCAAGCAGACGGCAAGTCACTCAATCTAGCTCAGAAAGTTAGTGATGAGGCTCTAGTTTACGTTCCAACTAAGGGCGAAGAAGCAGCTAGTCAACAGATTACTTCGGGGACAGCTTCTTCGACGAGCAAGGAAAAGAAGGTCAATCTCAACAAAGCCAGTCTGGAAGAACTCAAGCAGGTCAAGGGTCTGGGAGGAAAACGAGCTCAGGACATTATCGATCATCGTGAGGCAAATGGGAAATTCAAGTCGGTTGATGAACTCAAGAAAGTCTCTGGCATTGGTGCCAAGACCATAGAAAAGCTAAAAGATTATGTTACAGTGGATTAAGAATTTCCCTATTCCCTTAATTTACCTGAGTTTTCTATTACTCTGGCTTTACTATGCTATTTTTTCAGCATCCTATCTTGCTTTATTGGGCTTCGTTTTTCTGCTAATCTGTCTCTTTATCCAATTTCCTTGGAAATCAGCAGGCAAAGTTCTAGTGATTTGTGGAATCTTTGGTTTCTGGTTTCTCTTTCAAACTTGGCAACAGAGTCAAGCGAGTCAAAATTTGGCGGATTCTGTTGAGAGGGTACGGATTTTGCCTGACACTATTAAGGTCAATGGTGACAGTCTATCCTTTCGTGGCAAGTCTGATGGACGCATTTTCCAAGTCTATTATAAACTACAGTCCGAGGAGGAGAAAGAAGCCTTTCAAGCTTTAACAGATCTTCATGACTTGGAACTAGAAGGAAAACTTTCAGAGCCAGAAGGGCAAAGAAATTTTGGTGGCTTTGACTACCAAGCCTATCTGAAGACTCAGGGAATTTACCAGACACTCAATATCAAAAAAATCCAGTCACTTCAAAAGGTTGGCAGTTGGGATATAGGAGAAAATCTATCCAGTTTACGCCGAAAGACTGTGGTTTGGATTAAGACACATTTTCCAGACCCTATGCGCAATTACATGACGGGTCTCTTGCTGGGACATCTGGATACAGACTTTGAGGAGATGAATGAGCTTTATTCTAGTTTAGGAATTATCCACCTTTTTGCTTTGTCTGGTATGCAGGTAGGATTTTTCATGAATGTATTTAAGAAACTTCTCTTGCGATTGGGCTTGACCCAAGAAAGGTTGAAATGGCTGACTTATCCCTTTTCCCTTATCTATGCAGGGCTGACAGGATTTTCAGCATCAGTCATTCGCAGTCTCTTGCAAAAGTTACTGGCTCAACATGGGGTTAAGGGCTTGGATAATTTTGCCTTGACCGTGCTTGTCCTCTTTATCGTCATGCCCAACTTTTTCCTGACTGCAGGAGGAGTTTTGTCCTGCGCTTATGCTTTTATCTTGAGCATGACCAGCAAAGAAGGAGAGGGCCTCAAGGCTGTGACCAGAGAAAGTCTAGTCATTTCCTTGGGAATATTGCCCATTCTGTCCTTCTATTTTGCGGAATTTCAACCTTGGTCCATCCTTTTGACCTTCGTCTTTTCCTTTCTATTTGACTTGGTCTTCTTACCGCTCTTGTCTATCTTATTTGCCCTTTCCTTTCTCTATCCAATCATTCAGCTGAATTTTATTTTTGAATGGTTGGAGGACATTATTCGCTTGGTATCACAGGTGGCAAGTAGACCTCTGGTCTTTGGACAACCCAATGCATGGATTTTAATCTTATTGTTAATTTCCTTGGCTTTAGTTTATGATTTGAGGAAAAACATTAAAAGGCTAGTAGTGTTGAGCTTATTGATTACAGGTTTCTTTTTCTTGACCAAGCATCCACTGGAAAATGAAATGACCATGCTGGATGTGGGGCAAGGGGAAAGTATTTTCCTAAGGGATGTAACTGGTAAGACCATTCTTATAGATGTAGGTGGCAAGGCAGAATCTGATAAGAAAATCGAAAAATGGCAAGAAAAGACGACGACCAGCAATGCCCAGCGAACCTTGATACCCTATCTTAAAAGTCGAGGAGTGACCAAGATTGACCAGCTGATTTTGACAAATACGGACAAGGAGCATGTTGGAGATTTGTTGGAGGTGACCAAGGCATTCCATGTAGGCGAAATTTTAGTGTCAAAAGGCCGTTTGAAACAGAAGGAATTTGTGGCAGAACTACAGGCAACTCAAACCAAGGTGCGCAGTGTAACAGCAGGAGAGAACTTGCCAATTTTTGGAAGTCAGTTAGAAGTTCTATATCCAAGGAAAATTGGAGATGGAAGTCATGAAGATTCCATAGTTCTGTATGGGAAACTCTTGGATAAGTACTTTCTTTTCACAGGAAATTTGGAGGAGAAAGGAGAGAAGGACTTGCTGAAGCACTATCCAGACTTGAAAGTGGATGTTTTGAAAGCTAGCCAACATGGCTCTAAAAAATCATCAAGTCCAGCCTTTCTAGAACAGTTCAAACCTGAGATTACTCTTATCTCAGTTGGAAAGAACAATCGAACGAAACTCCCCCATCAGGAAACCTTGACACGACTGGAAGGTATCAATAGTAAAGTTTACCGAACTGACCAGCAAGGAGCTATAAGCTTTAAATGGTGGAATAGTTGGAAGATTGAAAGCGTTCGATAGGAGGAAAAAATTAAAAAATGTTAAATATTATTAAAATAAATCCAAAAAACTATTGCATAACAGATAAGAAAATGATATAATTAAAGCGCTTTCGAAAGTAAATATATTAGTGAGGTGAAAACCATGAGAAAATCAGCAAAAGTCGTTTTATTAGCTAGTTTGTTATCTATTGGTCTTTTTCAGTCCAGTGTATCTGCTAAGACCGTTCTTAAAAGTTATCGCTATGACTGGAATACCTACTATAGGTCTAGTATGAATTACCATGCATATAATTATAATGTCATTCCGGAGTGGTCTAATTATCACGGCTATTCTGAGTATAAAGTTGGCGGAGGCTGGAACTACGATCGTTATGAGGTAGTAAATCGTTACAGCGGAGGCTATTAATCCTTAAAGAGTGAGAAAAAGGAGGACTAGCTATGTTGCAGCTTACTCATGTGACCTTAAAAACGCGACAAGTCATTTTACAAGATGCGGATTTTACCTTTAATAAAGGCAGGGTTTATGGTGTTCTCGCTATCAATGGCTCTGGAAAGACGACACTGTTCCGCGCCATTAGCAACTTAATTCCCATAAGTAGTGGAAATATCGCAGCTCCTCCTTCTTTATTTTATTATGAGAGCGTTGAATGGCTGGATGGAAACTTAAGTGGGATGGACTATCTTCGCCTTATAAAAAACATCTGGAAGTCAGGGCTGAACTTGGGGGATGAAATTGATTACTGGGAAATGTCTGATTATATCAGCCTTCCCATTCGCAAGTATTCCTTAGGCATGAAGCAACGCTTGGTGATTGCCATGTATTTCCTCAGTCAGGCCAAATGCTGGCTCATGGATGAGATTACAAATGGCTTAGACGAGTATTATCGGCAGAAATTTTTTAATAGGCTGGCACAAATCAATAGGCAAGAGCAGCTGGTTCTTTTAAGTTCCCACTATAAGGAAGAGTTGGTGGAGATTTGCGATAGCATGGTAACCATTCGTCAGGGGCAGATAGAAGAGGCTTAGTTTATGAAAGATGTTAGTCAATTTTTATTAAAAAAAGTTTTCAAAAGTCGCTTAAATTGGATTATCTTAGCTTTATTTGCATCTGTACTCGGTGTTACCTTTTATTTCAATAGCCAGACTGCAAACTCAGTCAGCTTGGAGACTAGGTTGGAAACTCATCTTGCAGCCAACGAGAGAGCTATCAATGAAAATGAAGCGAAACTTTCCCAAATGTCTGATACCAGCTCGGAGGAATACCAAATTGCTAAAAGTAATTTAGACTCGCAAAAAAATCTTTTGACGCAAAAGAAAGAAATTCTAACTTTACTAAAAGAAGGGCGCTGGAAAGAAGCCTACTATTTGCAGTGGCAAGATGAAGAGAAGAATTATGAATTTGTATCAAATAACCCGACTTCTAGCTCTGACTTAAAAATGGCGGTTGACCGCGAACGGAAGATTTACCAAGTCCTATATCTCTTAAACATAAAAGCCCACAATTTAGATTATCCGACCCACGGGATTGATCAGATTGTCTGGATTTTAGAGGCTATCATCCCAACCTTGTTTGTGGTTGCTATTATTTTCATGCTAACGCAACTATTTGCAGAAAGATATCAAAATCATCTGGATACAGCTCAGTTATATCCTTTTTCAAAAGTGACATTTGCTTTATCCTCTCTTGGAGTTGGAGTGGGCTATGTAACTGTGCTGTTTATCGGAATCAGCGGATTTTCTTTTCTAGCGGGAAGTCTGATAAGTGGTTTTGGACAGTTAGATTATCCCTACCCGATTTATAGCTTAGTGAATCAAGAGGTAACTATTGGAAAGATACAAGATGTGTTATTTCCTAGCTTGTTCTTAGCTTTCTTAGCCTTTATCGTCATTGTGGAAGTAGTGTACTTGATTGCTTACTTTTTCAAGCAAAAAATGCCTGTCCTCTTTCTTTCACTCATTGGGATTGTTGGCTTATTGTTTGGCATCCAAACAATTCAGCCTCTTCAAAGGATTGCACATCTGATTCCCTTTACTTACTTGCGTTCAGTGGAGATTTTATCTGGAAGATTACCTAAGCTGATTGATAATGTCAATCTAAATTGGGACATGGGGCTAGTCTTACTTCCTTGCCTGATTATCCTTTTGTTAGTGGGGATTCTATTTATCGAAAGATGGGGAAGTTCACAGAAAAAAGAATTTTTTAATAGATTCTAGCTTTCCTATACGGAAAATAAGTAAAAACTAACATAGAGAGGGAATCAACTTGGTTCTCTCTTTTTGATGCGTAAACCAAGCCAAAATACAAACAGAAACTTTTCAAAAAAATAACTTTTTATCTTGACAAGGGCTCGAAAACTTGGTATCATATAAAAGTTGAGAAAAGCAGAAGTGAGAGCTTCTCGCCTTGTGACATTAAGTTGCCTGGCCCTACGGATGAAAAGTTTCTAAGAAACGCTATCATAACGTGCGGGCTTGTATATTTACGAGTCCGCTATTGTTTTTCTCTAATAAAACAAAAGAGGTGAAAACCATAGCAAAGCAAGACTTATTCATCAATGATGAGATTCGTGTACGTGAAGTTCGCTTGATTGGTCTTGAAGGAGAACAGCTAGGCATCAAGCCACTCAGTGAAGCGCAAGCTTTGGCTGATAACGCTAATGTTGACCTAGTCTTGATTCAACCCCAAGCCAAACCGCCTGTTGCAAAAATTATGGACTACGGTAAGTTCAAATTTGAGTACCAGAAGAAGCAAAAAGAACAACGTAAAAAACAAAGTGTTGTTACTGTGAAAGAAGTTCGTCTAAGTCCAACTATTGACAAGGGTGACTTTGATACAAAACTTCGCAATGCACGCAAATTCCTTGAAAAAGGAAATAAAGTTAAGGTATCTATTCGCTTTAAGGGTCGTATGATTACCCATAAAGAGATTGGTGCAAAAGTTTTAGCCGAGTTTGCTGAAGCAACTCAAGATATTGCCATCATCGAACAGCGTGCTAAAATGGATGGACGTCAAATGTTCATGCAATTGGCGCCAGCGACTGACAAAAAATAATTGTCAGAAAGTTAAATAAAGGAGAAAAAATCATGCCAAAACAAAAAACACACCGCGCATCAGCTAAACGTTTCAAACGTACAGGTTCTGGTGGACTTAAACGTTTCCGTGCTTACACTTCTCACCGTTTCCACGGAAAAACTAAGAAACAACGTCGTCATCTTCGTAAAGCATCTATGGTGCATTCAGGAGATTACAAACGTATCAAAGCAATGCTTACTCGCTTGAAATAATAGCCTAACTGTAAGTAAACAATTCTAGGAAATATTTGGAGGAAATAAAACATGGCACGTGTTAAAGGTGGCGTTGTATCACGCAAACGTCGTAAACGTATTCTTAAATTAGCAAAAGGTTACTATGGAGCTAAACACATCTTGTTCCGTACTGCAAAAGAACAAGTAATGAACTCTTACTACTATGCATACCGTGACCGTCGTCAGAAAAAACGTGACTTCCGCAAATTGTGGATCACTCGTATCAACGCGGCAGCTCGTATGAACGGACTTTCATACTCACAATTGATGCATGGTTTGAAATTGGCTGAGATCGAAGTTAACCGTAAAATGCTTGCTGACTTGGCTGTTAACGATGCAGCAGCTTTCACAGCTCTTGCAGATGCAGCGAAAGCAAAACTTGGTAAATAATAACAGATAAGACTGGAACAGGATTGTCCCAGTCTTTTTGAAAATAAAGGAGAAAAATATGGCTTCAAAAATGCTACACACTTGCTTGCGAGTAGAAAATCTTGAAAAATCAATCGCATTTTATCAAGATGCTTTTGGTTTTAAAGAATTGCGTCGCAGAGATTTTCCAGACCATGCCTTCACGATTGTCTATCTAGGTCTTGAGGGTGATGACTATGAGTTGGAGTTGACTTATAACTACGATCATGGTCCTTATGTGGTTGGAGATGGATTTGCCCATATCGCCCTCAGTACACCCGATCTTGAGGCGCTTCATCAAGAGCATAGTGCCAAAGGCTATGAAGTGACTGAGCCAAATGGCCTACCAGGAACTGCACCTAACTATTACTTTGTCAAAGACCCTGATGGATATAAGGTCGAAGTCATCCGTGAAAAATAATCTCGTGAGGTCAAGTAGAATGTTCGTTTTCTACTTGACTTTTTTTAGCTGAAAGAGTATACTAGTAAAAGTTTAACCTTTAAGGGGAGTCCAGAGAGACTCACAAGGTGTCAGATAAAAGAATAGTACAATTTTCTAGAGGAGACTTTTTGAGTGTGCTCTCTTCTGTTGTACGATTTTAACTGAGGCCTTGCACTAGCAAGGTCTTTTCTTTGTCTGGTCCCCTTAAAATTTAAGGAGGAAAAGTCATGAATCCCACATGTAAGAAACGTTTGGGTGCGATTCGTTTGGAAACCATGAAGGTGGTTGCACAGGAGGAAATCGCGCCAGCAATCTTTGAATTAGTCCTAGAAGGAGAAATGGTTGAAGCCATGCGAGCAGGCCAATTTCTTCATCTGCGTGTGCCTGATGACGCCCATCTCTTACGTCGTCCTATTTCAATTTCGTCTATCGATAAGGTTAAGAAGCAGTGTCATCTCATTTATAGGATTGAGGGAGCTGGGACTGCCATTTTTTCAACTTTAAGTCAGGGGGATACTCTTGATGTGATGGGCCCTCAGGGAAATGGTTTTGACTTGTCTAACCTGGACAATCAGAGCCAGGTACTCCTCGTTGGTGGTGGGATTGGTGTTCCGCCCTTGCTTGAGGTGGCTAAGGAATTGCATGCACGTGGTGTGAAAGTAGTGACTGTCCTCGGTTTTGCGAACAAGGATGCTGTTATTTTAGAGACGGAATTAGCTCAATATGGGCAGGTATTTGTAACGACAGATGATGGTTCTTATGGTATCAAGGGAAATGTTTCCGTTGTTATCAAGGATTTAGACAATCAATTTGATGCTGTTTACTCATGTGGGGCGCCTGGAATGATGAAGTATATCAATCAAACCTTCTATAACCATCCAAGAGCCTATCTATCTTTGGAATCTCGTATGGCTTGTGGGATGGGGGCTTGCTATGCCTGCGTCCTAAAAGTGTCAGAAAGCGAGACGGTCAGCCAACGCGTCTGTGAAGATGGCCCTGTTTTCCGCACAGGAAGAGTTGTATTATAAGGAGAAAATCATGACTACAAATCGTTTACAAGTTTCTCTGCCTGGTTTGGATTTGAAAAATCCGATTATTCCAGCATCAGGCTGTTTTGGTTTTGGACAAGAGTATTCCAAGTACTATGATTTAGACCTTTTAGGCTCTATTATGATTAAGGCGACAACCCTTGAACCCCGTTTTGGCAATCCAACTCCAAGGGTGGCAGAGACGCCTGCTGGTATGCTCAATGCAATCGGTTTGCAAAATCCTGGTTTGGAAGTTGTTTTGGCTGAAAAGCTACCTTGGCTAGAAAGAGAGTATCCAAATCTTCCTATTATTGCCAATGTAGCTGGTTTTTCAAAACAAGAGTATGCGTCTGTTTCTCATGGTATTTCCAAGGCAGCCAATGTAAAGGCTATCGAGCTCAATATTTCTTGCCCCAATGTAGATCACTGTAATCATGGACTCTTGATTGGTCAAGATCCAGATTTAGCTTATGATGTGGTGAAAGCAGCTGTGGAAGCCTCTGATGTGCCAGTCTATGTTAAATTAACCCCTAGTGTGACCGATATCGTCACTGTCGCAAAAGCTGCAGAAGATGCAGGGGCAAGTGGTTTAACCATGATCAATACTCTAGTTGGAATGCGCTTTGACCTCAAAACCAGAAAACCAATCTTGGCCAATGGAACAGGTGGAATGTCTGGTCCAGCAGTATTTCCAGTAGCCCTCAAACTCATCCGCCAAGTCGCCCAAATAACAGACCTGCCTATCATTGGAATGGGGGGAGTGGATTCGGCTGAAGCAGCCCTAGAAATGTATCTGGCTGGAGCATCTGCCATCGGAGTTGGAACAGCCAACTTTACCAATCCTTATACCTGCCCTGATATCATCGAAAATCTGCCAAAGGTTATGGACACATACGGCATTAGCAGTTTAGAAAATCTCCGCAAGGAAGTAAAAGAGTCTCTTAGGTAAACTGCAATCAATCTGTTCTTGATTTTTTATTAGTTTGTAATATGAATTTAGGAGAATTTTGGTACAATAAAATAAATAAGAACAGAGGAAGAAGGTTAATGAAGAAAGTAAGATTTATTTTTTTAGCTCTGCTATTTTTCTTAGTTAGACCAGAGAGTGCAATAGCCAGTGATGGTACTTGGCAAGGAAAACAATACCTGAAAGCAGACGGCAGTCAAGCAGCCAATGAGTGGGTTTTTGATGCTCATTATCAATCTTGGTTTTATATAAAAGCAGATGCTAACTATGCTGAAAATGAATGGCTGAAACAAGGTGACGACTATTTTTATCTTAAATCTGGTGGCTATATGGCCAAGTCAGAATGGGTAGAAGACAAGGGAGCCTTTTATTATCTTGACCAAAATGGAAAGATGAAAAGAACTGCTTGGGTAGGAACTTCCTATGTTGGTGCAACAGGTGCCAAGGTAATAGAAGACTGGGTATTTGATTCTCAATACGACTCTTGGTTTTATATAAAAGCAGATGGCCAGCACGCAGAGAAAGAATGGCTCCAAATTAAGGGCAAGGACTATTATTTCAAATCTGGTGGTTATTTGCTAACAAGTCAGTGGATTGAGCAGGCTTATGTGAATGCCACTGGTTCCAAAGTACAGCAAGGTTGGCTTTTTGACAGACAATACCAATCTTGGTTTTACATCAAAGAAAATGGAAACCATGCTGATAAAGAATGGATTTTCGAGAATGGTCACTATTATTATCTAAAATCCGGTGGCTACATGGCAGTCAATGAATGGATTTGGGATAAGGAATCTTGGTTTTATCTCAAATCTGATGGGAAAATAGCTGAAAAAGAATGGGTCTACGATTCTCATAGTCAAGCTTGGTACTACTTCAAATCTGGTGGCTACATGGCGAAAAATGAGACTGTAGATGGTTATCAGCTTGGAAGCGACGGTAAATGGCTTGGAGAAAAAGCTACAAACGAAAATGCTGCTTACTATCAAGTAGTTCCTGTCACAGCAAATGTTTATAATGCAGATGGTGAAAAGCTTTCCTATATATCGCAAGGTAGTGTCGTCTGGCTAGATAAGGATAGAAAAAGTGATGACAAGCGCTTGGCTATTACTGTTTCTGGTTTGTCAGGATATATGAAAACAGAAGATTTACAAGCACTAGATGCTAGCAAGGATTTTATCCCTTATTATGAGAGTGATGGCCACCGTTTTTATCACTATGTGGCTCAGAATGCTAGTATTCCAGTAGCTTCTCATATTTCTGATATGGAAGTAGGCAAGAAATATTATTCGGCAGATGGGCTGCATTTTGATGGTTTTAAGCTTGAGAATCTCTTCCTTTTCAAAGATTTAACAGAGGCTACAAACTATAGTGCTGAAGATTTGGATAAGGTATTTAGTCTGTTGAATATTGACAATAGTCTCTTGGAAAATAAGGGATCTACCTTTAAGGAAGCTGAAGAACATTACCATATCAATGCCCTCTATCTCCTTGCCCATAGTGCTTTAGAAAGTGATTGGGGACGAAGTAAGATTGCTAAAGATAAGAATAATTTCTTTGGAATTACAGCCTATGATACGACACCTTACCTTTCTGCCAAGACATTTGATGATGTGGATAAGGGAATTTTAGGTGCAACCAAGTGGATTAAGGAAAATTATATCGATAGGGGCAGAACTTTCCTTGGAAATAAGGCGTCTGGTATGAATGTTGAATATGCCTCAGACCCTTATTGGGGCGAAAAAATTGCTAGTGTGATGATGAAAATCAATGAGAAACTAGGTGGTAAAGATTAGTCTTATTATTGGATATGATTTGAGTGAATAGTATGTTAAAAATCCTGATTTCAAGTAAAATCAGGATTTTTTCATGGATGCGATTTTTTCTGGGTCTGGTGTAACACGGAGGGTCTTTTGTCCTGTGTAAGTGACAAAGCCGGGTTTGCCACCAGTTGGTTTGTTAAGTTTCTTGACCTCGATCATATCTACCTGAACCAGATTTGACAGGCGAGCTTGCGAGAAGTAGGCGGCTAGCTCTGCTGCGTCTGTCTTGACTTCATCAGATGGGTCTAGGTTGCCTGAGATGACAACATGGCTTCCAGGAATGTCCTTGGCATGGAACCAAAGTTCCTCCTTGCGGGCCATTTTAAAGGTTAGTTCCTCATTTTGCAGGTTATTGCGGCCAACATAGATGATGGTTTTGCCATCGCTGGCCAGATATTGTTCTGGTTTTTTGCGTTTCTGGATTTTCTCCCGTTGTCTTCTGCGGATAAAACCTGTTTGAATCAATTCTTCACGGATTTCAGCGATTTCTTCTAGTCCTGCTTGGTTGAGGACGGTTTCCACACTTTCCAGATAGAGAATGGTTGCCTTAGTTTCTTCAATCAAATCAGTCAAGTATTTGACAGCTTCTTTGAGTTTCTGGTACCGTTTGAAATAGCGTTGGGCATTCTGGTTGGGAGTCAGAGCCTTATCAAGCGCAATGGTGATCGGTTGGTTGGTGTAGTAGTTGTCCAGGATAACCTGGTCTTGGTCGTTAGGTACTTGATGGAGGAAGGTTGTTAGCAATTCCCCTTTTTGGCGAAATTCTTCAGCGTTGTCTGTCGCCAGTAACTCTTTTTCTTGTTTTTTGAGTTTGTGGCGGTTTTTCTGAAGTTCATTTTCAACACGGCGAATGAGTTCACTGGCTTGCTGTTTGACGCGGTCTCGCTCAGCCTTATCCTTATAGTAGGTGTCCAACAAATCAGAAAGACTGGTAAAAGGTTCTCCTACACGATTTGCAAAAGGAACTGGAGTGAAGGATGTCTCAGTCAAGTGTGGCTTGGTTTCTTGATTGAAAAAGTTTCGGAAAGTGGAAAGTTTTTCACTAACCAGTATCCTTTCCAATTCATTTGCCGTATCGCGTCCCAGACCTTGAAAGAGGCTTTGAAGATTTTTAGCTGTCGTTTCCTGTGTTTGCAGGATTTCAAAGAGTTTCTCGTCCTTGATCGTAAAAGGATTGAGAGATTCCGTACTTGGCGGAGCGATATAGGTAGACCCAGGAAGCAAGGTACGGTAGCTATTTTGTGAAAAGCCGACGTGTTTAATGACTTCGAGGATTTTGTGGCTACTTTTATCAACCAGTAGAATATTACTGTGTTTACCCATAATCTCGATAATCAAGGTAGCCTGGATATGGTCGCCAATCTCGTTTTTATTGGAAACCGTAATTTCCACGATACGGTCATTTTCCACCTGCTCAATCGACTCAATCAGGGCACCCTGCAAATACTTTCTCAAAACCATGATAAAGGTAGAAGGTTGGGCTGGGTTTTCAAAAGTTGTTTGGGTCAGCTGAATGCGTCCAAAAACTGGATGGGCAGAAAGGAGCAGGCGATGGCTTTGGCGATTGCTGCGGATTTGCAAGACCAACTCTTGTTCAAAAGGTTGATTGATTTTCTGGATGCGACCGTTCACTAACTCTCTTCGCAATTCCTCAACCATGTGGTTTAAAAAAAATCCGTCAAATGACATCGTTCTCTCCTTGTGATTGTATTCCATAGTATTATATCAAAAAGGTAGAATAAAATCATGGAAATGTGGTATAATAAAGCCAAGTAAAGAGAAACGAGAAGCACATGTATATTGAAATGGTAGATGAAACTGGTCAAGTTTCAAAAGAAATGTTGCAACAAACCCAAGAAATTTTGGAATTTGCAGCCCAAAAATTAGGAAAAGAAGACAAGGAAATGGCAGTCACTTTTGTGACCAACGAGCGTAGTCATGAGCTCAATCTAGAGTACCGTGACACAGACCGTCCGACAGATGTCATCAGCCTTGAATATAAACCAGAGTTGGAAATTGCCTTTGATGAAGAGGATTTACTTGAAAATCCAGAATTGGCAGAGATGATGTCTGAGTTTGATGCCTATATTGGGGAACTGTTCATCTCTATCGATAAGGCTCATGAGCAGGCCGAGGAATACGGTCATAGCTTTGAGCGTGAGATGGGCTTCTTGGCAGTGCACGGCTTTTTACATATCAACGGCTATGATCACTACACTCCGGAAGAAGAAGCGGAGATGTTCGGTTTACAAGAAGAAATTTTGACAGCCTATGGACTCACAAGACAATAAACGAAAATGGAAAAATCGTGACCTGATATCTAGTTTAGAATTTGCCCTTACAGGAATTTTTACTGCTATCAAGGAAGAACGCAATATGCGAAAACATGCAGTGACGGCTCTAGTGGTCATCCTTGCAGGTTTTGTTTTTCAGGTGTCACGAATCGAATGGCTCTTTCTCCTATTGAGCATTTTCTTGGTAGTAGCTTTTGAAATTATTAATTCTGCTATTGAAAATGTGGTGGATTTGGCTAGTCACTATCACTTTTCCATGCTGGCTAAAAATGCCAAGGATATGGCGGCTGGCGCGGTATTAGTGGTCTCTCTTTTCGCAGCCTTAACAGGCGCATTGATTTTTCTCCCACGAATCTGGGATTTATTATTTTAAATAGCAAGAGGAAATTATGACTTTTAAATCAGGCTTTGTAGCCATTTTAGGACGTCCCAATGTTGGGAAGTCAACTTTTTTAAATCACGTTATGGGGCAAAAGATTGCCATCATGAGTGACAAGGCGCAGACAACGCGCAACAAAATCATGGGAATTTACACGACTGATAAGGAACAAATCGTCTTTATCGACACACCAGGGATTCACAAGCCTAAAACAGCTCTAGGAGATTTCATGGTTGAGTCTGCCTACAGTACCCTTCGTGAAGTGGATACCGTTCTTTTCATGGTGCCTGCTGATGAAGCTCGTGGTAAGGGAGACGACATGATTATCGAGCGTCTCAAGGCTGCCAAGGTTCCTGTAATTTTGGTGGTGAATAAAATCGATAAGGTTCACCCAGACCAGCTTTTGTCTCAGATTGATGATTTCCGAAATCAGATGGACTTCAAGGAAATCGTTCCTATCTCAGCCCTTCAGGGCAATAACGTGTCTCGTCTAGTGGATATTTTGAGTGAAAATCTGGACGAAGGATTCCAGTATTTCCCGGCTGATCAAATCACAGACCATCCAGAGCGTTTCTTGGTTTCAGAAATGGTTCGCGAGAAAGTTTTGCACCTAACTCGTGAAGAAATTCCGCATTCTGTTGCAGTAGTTGTGGATTCTATGAAACGAGATGAAGAGACAGACAAGGTGCATATCCGTGCAACCATCATGGTCGAGCGCGATAGCCAAAAAGGGATTATCATCGGTAAAGGTGGCGCTATGCTTAAGAAAATCGGTAGCATGGCTCGTCGTGATATTGAACTCATGCTAGGAGACAAGGTCTTCCTAGAAACCTGGGTCAAGGTCAAGAAAAACTGGCGCGATAAAAAGCTAGATTTGGCTGACTTTGGCTATAATGAAAAAGAATACTAAGTAGAGGTGGGCTCATGCCTGCTTCTTGTTTTTACAGAAGGAGGACTTATGCCTGAATTACCTGAGGTTGAAACCATTCGACGTGGCTTGGAAAAATTGATTTTGGGAAAGAAGATTTCGAGTATAGAAATTCGCTATCCCAAGATGATTAAGACGGATTTGGACGAATTTCAAAAGGAAGTGCCTGGTCAGATTATTGAGTCAATGGAACGTCGGGGCAAGTATTTGCTTTTTTACCTGACAGACAAGGTCTTGATTTCCCATTTGCGGATGGAGGGCAAGTATTTTTACTATCCGGACCAGGTTCCTGAACGCAAGCATGCCCATGTTTTCTTCCAATTTGAGGATGGTGGCACGCTTGTTTATGAGGATGTTCGCAAGTTTGGTACTATGGAACTCTTGGCTCCTGACCTTTTAGATGCCTACTTTATTTCTAAAAAATTAGGTCCTGAACCAAGCAAACAAGACTTTGATTTACAGGTCTTTCAAGCTGCCCTTGCCAAGTCCAAAAAGCCTATCAAATCCCATCTCCTAGACCAGACCTTGGTAGCTGGACTTGGCAATATCTATGTGGATGAGGTTCTCTGGCGAGCTCAGGTTCATCCAGCTAGACCTTCCCAGACCTTGACAGCAGAAGAAGCGACTGCCATTCATGACCAGACCATTGCTGTTTTGAGTCAGGCTGTTGAAAAAGGCGGCTCCACCATTCGGACCTATACCAATGCCTTTGGGGAAGATGGAACTATGCAAGATTTTCATCAGGTCTATGACAAGGCTGGTCAAGAATGTTCGCGTTGCGGCACCATCATTGAGAAAATCCAACTAGGCGGACGAGGCACCCACTTTTGTCCAAACTGTCAAAGGAGGGACTGATGGGAAAAATCATTGGAATCACAGGAGGAATTGCCTCTGGTAAGTCAACCGTGACAAATTTTCTAAGAAAGCAAGGCTTTCAAGTGGTGGATGCCGACGCGGTTGTCCACCAACTACAGAGACCTGGTGGTCGTCTGTTTGAGGCTCTAGTACAGCATTTTGGGCAAGAAATCATCCTTGAAAACGGAGAACTTAATCGCCCTCTCCTTGCTAGTCTTATCTTTTCAAATACTGAAGAGCGAGAATGGTCGAAGCAAATCCAAGGAGAGATTATTCGTGAAGAGTTGGCTACTTTGAGAGACCAGTTGGCTCAGACAGGAGAGATTTTTTTCATGGATATTCCCCTGCTTTTTGAGCAGGACTACAGCGCTTGGTTTGATGAGACTTGGTTGGTCTATGTGGACCGAGATGTCCAAGTAGAACGCTTAATGAAAAGGGATCAGTTGTCCAAAGATGAAGCTGAGTCTCGTCTGGCAGCCCAGTGGCCTTTAGAGAAAAAGAAAGATTTGGCCAGCCATGTTTTAAACAACAATGGAAATCAAGACCAGCTTCTTACTCAGGTGTTCTCCCTGCTTGAGGGAGGTAAGCAAGATGACAGAGATTAACTGGAAGGATAATCTGCGCATTGCCTGGTTTGGTAATTTTCTGACAGGAGCCAGTATTTCCTTAGTTGTGCCTTTTATGCCCATCTTTGTGGAAAATCTAGGTGTAGGGAGTGAGCAAGTCGCTTTTTACGCAGGTTTAGCTATTTCTGTCTCTGCCATTTCTGCAGCACTTTTCTCTCCTATCTGGGGCATCCTTGCTGACAAATACGGTCGAAAGCCCATGATGATTCGAGCTGGGCTTGCCATGACCATTACTATGGGAGGCTTGGCCTTTGTGCCAAATATTTATTGGTTAATCTTTCTTCGTTTACTGAATGGTGTATTTGCGGGTTTTGTTCCCAATGCAACTGCCTTGATAGCCAGTCAGGTTCCTAAGGAGAAATCAGGAACTGCCTTAGGTACTTTGTCTACAGGCGTAGTTGCAGGTACTCTAACTGGTCCCTTTATTGGTGGCTTTATCGCAGAATTATTTGGTATTCGTACAGTTTTCTTACTGGTTGGTAGTTTTCTATTTTTAGCTGCTGTTTTAACTATTTGCTTTATTAAGGAAGATTTTCAACCAGTAGCCAAGGAAAAGGCCATCCCAACAAAGGAATTATTTACATCAGTTAAATATCCCTATCTCTTGGTCAACCTCTTTCTGACCAGTTTTGTCATCCAATTTTCAGCCCAATCAATCGGTCCTATCTTAGCTCTGTATGTGCGCGATTTAGGCCAGACAGAGAATCTTCTCTTTGTATCTGGTTTGATTGTATCCAGTATGGGCTTTTCCAGTATGATGAGTGCAGGAGTCATGGGAAAGCTAGGTGACAAGGTGGGCAACCATCGTCTCTTGGTTGTAGCCCAGTTTTATTCAGTTATCATCTATCTTCTCTGTGCCAATGCCTCTAGTCCCCTTCAACTAGGACTTTATCGTTTCCTCTTTGGCTTGGGAACCGGTGCGCTGATACCTGGGGTCAATGCCCTTCTCAGCAAAATGACTCCCAAAGCTGGTATTTCGAGGGTCTTTGCCTTCAATCAGGTATTCTTTTATCTGGGAGGTGTTGTTGGTCCCATGGCAGGTTCTGCAGTAGCAGGTCAATTTGGCTACCATGCAGTCTTTTATGCGACAAGCCTTTGTGTTGCCTTTAGTTGTCTCTTTAACCTTCTTCAATTTCGAACATTATTAAAAGTAAAGGAAATCTAGTGCGAGTAAAAATTAATCTAAAATGCTCCTCTTGTGGCAGTATCAATTACCTAACCAGTAAAAATTCAAAAACCCATCCAGACAAGATTGAGGTTTTAAAGTATTGTTCCAAGGAAAGAAAAGTAACCCTACATCTTGAATCTAAGTAGATTTTATGGTAAAATAATAGGGATTTTAAGGAGTTTGATATGTATAACCTATTATTAACCATTTTATTAGTATTATCTGTTGTGATTGTGATTGCAATTTTCATGCAACCAACCAAAAACCAATCCAGCAATGTATTTGATGCCAGCTCAGGTGATTTGTTTGAACGAAGTAAAGCACGTGGTTTTGAAGCTGTAATGCAGCGTTTGACAGGGATTTTAGTCTTTTTCTGGCTAGCCATTGCCTTAGCATTGACGGTATTATCAAGTAGATAAGAAAATAATGGGCAGGACTAGGTCTTTGCCTCTTTTTATTTTTAAAAGATATTTTAGAAGGTTTTACAGTAAAAGAAAATAAAAAATCTAGAAAGAAACTATGAAAGATAGAATAAAAGAATATTTACAAGATAAGGGAAAGGTAACTGTCAATGACTTGGCTCAGGCTTTGGAAAAAGATGGTTCCAAGGATTTTCGTGAGTTGATTAAAACCTTGTCCTTAATGGAAAGAAAGCACCAGATTCGCTTTGAAGAAGATGGCAGTCTGACCTTGGAAGTCAAGAAAAAACATGAGATTACTCTCAAGGGGATTTTTCATGCTCATAAAAATGGATTTGGCTTTGTCAGCTTGGAAGGCGAAGAGGACGACCTTTTTGTAGGGAAAAATGATGTCAACTATGCTATTGATGGTGATACCGTTGAGGTCGTCATTAAGAAAGTCGCTGACCGCAATAAGGGAACAGCAGCAGAAGCCAAAATTATTGATATCTTAGAACACAGTTTGACAACTGTTGTTGGTCAAATCGTTCTGGATCAGGAAAAGCCTAAGTATGCAGGCTATATTCGTTCGAAAAATCAGAAAATCAGTCAACCCATCTATGTTAAGAAACCAGCCCTTAAACTAGAAGGAACAGAAGTTCTCAAGGTCTTTATCGACAAATACCCAAGCAAGAAACACGATTTCTTTGTGGCGAGTGTCCTCGATGTGGTGGGACATTCAACGGATGTTGGGATTGATGTTCTTGAGGTTTTGGAGTCTATGGACATTGTATCCGAGTTTCCAGAAGCCGTTGTCAAGGAAGCAGAAAGTGTGCCTGATGCTCCGTCTCAAAAGGATATGGAAGGCCGTCTGGACTTGAGAGATGAGATTACCTTCACCATTGATGGCGCTGATGCCAAGGACTTGGACGATGCGGTGCATATCAAGACTTTGAAAAATGGAAATATCGAACTCGGAGTTCACATTGCGGATGTTTCCTACTATGTGACCGAGGGTTCTGCCCTTGATAAGGAAGCCCTTAATCGCGCGACTTCTGTTTATGTGACAGACCGTGTGGTTCCAATGCTTCCAGAACGACTGTCAAATGGCATCTGCTCTCTCAATCCTCAAGTTGACCGCCTGACACAATCTGCTATTATGGAGATTGATAAACATGGTCTTGTGGTCAACTACACTATCACACAAACAGTTATCAAGACAAGCTATCGGATGACCTATAGTGATGTCAATGACATCTTAGCAGGTGATGAGGAAAAGAGACAAGAATATCATAAAATTGTACCAAGTATCGAACTCATGGCCAAGCTTCATGAAACTTTAGAAAACATGCGTGTGAAACGTGGAGCTCTCAATTTTGATACCAATGAAGCGAAGATTTTAGTGGATAAACAAGGTAAGCCTGTTGATATCGTTCTTCGGCAGCGTGGCATTGCCGAGCGGATGATCGAGTCCTTTATGTTGATGGCCAATGAAACAGTTGCCGAGCATTTTAGCAAGCTGGATTTGCCTTTTATCTATCGAATTCACGAGGAGCCAAAGGCTGAAAAGGTTCAGAAGTTTATTGATTATGCTTCGAGTTTTGGCTTGCGCATTTATGGAACTGCCAGTGAAATTAGCCAGGAGGCCCTCCAAGACATCATGCGTACTGTTGAGGGAGAACCTTATGCAGATGTATTGTCCATGATGCTTCTTCGCTCTATGCAGCAGGCTCGCTATTCAGAGCACAATCACGGCCACTATGGATTAGCGGCTGATTATTATACTCACTTTACTAGTCCGATTCGTCGTTATCCGGACCTCCTTGTTCACCGTATGATTCGGGACTACGGCCGTTCTAAGGAAATAGCAGAGCATTTTGAGCAAGTGATTCCAGAGATTGCGACCCAGTCTTCCAACCGGGAGCGTCGTGCTATCGAGGCCGAGCGTGAAGTCGAAGCCATGAAAAAGGCTGAGTACATGGAAGAATACGTAGGTGAAGAGTACGATGCAGTTGTATCAAGTATTGTCAAGTTTGGTCTCTTTGTTGAATTGCCAAACACAGTTGAAGGCTTGATTCATATTACCAATTTGCCTGAGTTCTACCATTTCAATGAACGTGATTTGACTCTTCGTGGAGAGAAATCAGGAACGACTTTTCGTGTAGGTCAGCAAATCCGTATCCGAGTTGAAAGAGCGGATAAAATGACTGGAGAGATTGATTTTTCATTCGTACCTAGTGAGTTTGATGTGATTGAGAAGGGATTGAAACAGTCTAGTCGCAATGATAGAGGGCGTGGTTCAAGTCGCCGTTCAGATAAGAAGGAAGATAAGAGAAAATCAGGACGCTCAAATGATAAGCGCAAGCATTCACAAAAAGACAAAAAGAAAAAAGGCAAGAAACCTTTTTATAAGGAAGTAGCTAAGAAAGGAGCTAAGCATGGCAAAGGGCGAGGGAAAGGTCGTCGCGCAAAATAAAAAGGCGCGCCACGACTATACAATCGTAGATACGCTAGAGGCAGGGATGGTCCTGACTGGAACTGAAATCAAGAGTGTACGAGCAGCTCGAATCAATCTCAAGGATGGCTTCGCTCAAGTGAAAAATGGAGAAGTTTGGTTGAGCAATGTTCATATCGCTCCTTACGAAGAGGGCAATATCTGGAACCAAGAACCAGAACGTCGTCGTAAACTCCTGCTCCATAAGAAACAAATCCAAAAATTAGAACAAGAGACTAAAGGAACAGGAATGACCCTGGTTCCTCTTAAAGTCTATATCAAAGATGGTTACGCTAAACTCCTTTTAGGTTTAGCTAAAGGGAAGCATGACTATGATAAACGGGAGTCTATCAAACGACGTGAACAAAATCGCGACATCGCGCGTGTTATGAAAGCTGTTAATCAGCGATAAAAAGAGGAATGAAGATGGAAAAACTAGTTGCCTATAAACGTATGTCTTTGTGGACTAAAGAAACCATGCCAGAGGCTGTTCAGCAGAAACACAATACCAAGGTTGGGACTTGGGGGAAAATTACTGTCTTGAAGGGAACCCTCAAGTTTATTGAATTGACCGAAGAAGGGGAAGTTCTAGCTGAACACCTATTTGAAGCAGGGGCTGACAATCCCATGGCACAACCACAAGCCTGGCACCGAGTGGAAGCTGCCACAGACGATGTAGAATGGTACTTGGAATTTTATTGTAAACCTGAGGATTATTTCCCTAAGAAATACAATACCAATCCTGTTCATTCAGAGGTCTTAGAGGCCATGCAGACAGTAAAATCAGGGAAAGCCTTGGATTTGGGCTGTGGTCAAGGTCGTAATGCACTCTTTCTAGCCCAGCAAGGTTTTGATGTGACGGCTGTAGATCAAAATGAACTGGCTCTTGAAATCTTGCAAAGCATTGTGGAGCAGGAAGACATGGATATGCCTGTTGGTCTTTACGATATCAATTCAGCCAGTATTAGCCAAGACTATGATTTTATCGTATCAACTGTTGTTCTCATGTTTTTGCAAGCAGACCGCATTCCTGCAATTATCAAAAATATGCAGGAGCATACCACGGTCGGTGGCTATAATCTTATCGTTTGTGCTATGGATACGGAAGATTACCCTTGCTCAGTGAACTTCCCATTCACATTTAAAGAAGGGGAATTGGCAGACTATTACAAGGACTGGGAATTGGTTAAGTACAATGAAAATCCAGGCCATTTGCACCGTCGTGACGAAAATGGCAATCGTATTCAACTACGCTTTGCGACCATGCTAGCTAAGAAAATCAAGTAAACATACATGAAGATTAGGAATTTTTCTGATCTTTTTTTCTTTTTTTACGAATAGATAAGATAGAAGAATTGACAAAAATACGCATTATAAGTATAATTTTAGATAGAAAGGTGACCATAAATGACAATCACAGGTAAGGAAATGGTAAAATTATACTCAATGAAAATCAAAGAGCAAACTAGGAAGCTGGCCGCAGGCTGTACTTGAGTACGGCAAGGATAAGCTGACGTGGTTTGAATTTGATTTTCGAAGAGTATTAGCTCTTGCAAATGGATGGATTGAAGTTCGTAAGAGAGGAAGTCATCATCATTTTAAGAAAGAAGGAGTTCCCTATCTTGTCACTATTCCAGTTCACGGTAATGATGATCTAGGAAAAGGGTTAGAGAGAAAAATATTAAAAGATTTGGGATTGTAGTTGATTTGGAAATTGTGGAGGTGTATTATGCTAAAATCTTATCCTGCTATTTTTCATAAAGAAGGTACTGGATACTGGATTGAATTTCCGGAGTTTGGAGGTGGGACAGAGGGAGCAACGATTGAACTTGCAATGAAAAATGCTCGGGAAATGCTTGAGAGTGTTTTAGCTTCTTATATTGATGAAGGACTGGCTCTGCCTACTCCTAGTGACATTGCTGAGTTGAAAGCTCCTGATGGATTTGTGACTTTGATTCAGGTCAATCCCTTGCCTTTCGTAAAGAATAATAAAGCGATTCGAAAAAATGTTACGGTTCCAGAGTGGCTAGTCAGACTTGCAGATCGTGAGAAAGTGAACTATTCTGAAGTTTTGACACAAGCTCTTGAAAGTCGCTTGCAACTCTAAAATTATAGAGTGATGAAGATTAGGAAATTTCCTGATCTTTTTTCTTTTTTTCGAATAATATAGAAAAGGAGGGAAATCATGTTTGTTGCGAGAGATACTAGGGGAGAATTGGTAAATGTGTTAGAGGATAAGCTTGAGAAGCAAGCCTACACTTGCCCAGCTTGTGGAGGTCAGCTCCGTTTGCGGCAAGGACCAAGTGTCCGAACCCATTTTGCCCATAAATCCTTAAAAGACTGTGATTATTCCTCTGAAAATGAAAGCCCAGAACACCTGTCCAATAAAGAATCACTTTATCACTGGTTGAAAAAAGATGCAGAGGTGCAATTAGAATACCCACTTCCAGAGCTTAAACAGATTGCGGATGTGTTTGTAAATGGCAATCTAGCTTTAGAGGTTCAATGTAGTCCCTTGCCTCAAAAAGTTCTTAAAGAGCGCAGTGAGGGCTATTGTAGTGAGGGTTACCAAGTACTGTGGTTGCTGGGGCAAAAACTGTGGCTCAAAGACCGTTTGACTCGTCTGCAACAAGGTTTTCTCTATTTCAGTCAAAACATGGGCTTTTATGTTTGGGAAGTAGACAAGGAAAAACAGGTTTTAAGGCTTAAATATCTCATCCACCAGGATCTCCGAGGCAGACTCTATTATCAAATCAAGGAATTTCCCTATGGACAAGATAGTTTACTGGAGATATTACGTCTTCCCTATAAGAAACAAAAAATATCTCATTTTACAGCTTCTCAGGACAAGGACATCTGTCGCTATATCCGGCAACAACTCTATTATCAAAATCCTTTTTGGATGAAAGAACAAGCGGAAGCCTATAAAAAGGGAGAAAATCTCCTAACTTATGGTCTAAAAGAATGGTATCCACAAATAAGACCACTAGTAGGTAATTTTTGCCAAATTGAGCAAGATTTGACTCGCTATTATCAGTATTTTCAAACCTATTACCAAGAAAATCCTCAAAATGATTGGCAAAAGCTTTATCCACCAGCCTTTTATCAGCAATATTTCTTGAAAAATATGGTAAAATAGAAAGGATGGAGGAATCTAATGGTATTACAAAGACATGAAATAAATGAAAAAGATACATGGGATCTATCAACGATTTACCCAACTGACCAGGCTTGGGAAGAAGCCTTAAAAGATTTAACAGAACAACTGGAGAAAGTAAGCCAGTATGAAGGCCATCTCTTGGATAGTGCGGATAGCCTACTCGAAATCACTGAATTTTCTCTTGAAATGGAACGCCAGATGGAGAAGCTTTACGTTTATGCTCATATGAAGAATGACCAAGATACACGTGAAGCCAAGTACCAAGAGTACTATGCTAAGGCTATGACTCTATACAGCCAGCTAGACCAAGCCTTTTCATTCTATGAGCCTGAATTTATGGAAATCAGTGAAGAGCAGTATGCTGACTTTTTAGAAGCTCAACCAAAATTGCAGCTTTATCAACACTATTTTGATAAGCTTTTGCAAGGCAAGGATCACGTTCTTTCACAACGTGAAGAAGAATTATTGGCTGGAGCTGGAGAAATCTTTGGTTCGGCAAGTGAAACCTTCGCTATCTTGGACAATGCGGATATTGTGTTCCCTTATGTCCTCGACGATGATGGTAAGGAAGTTCAGCTATCTCATGGGACTTACACACGTTTGATGGAGTCTAAAAATCGTGAGGTGCGTCGTGGTGCCTATCAAGCTCTTTATGCGACTTATGAACAATTCCAACATACCTATGCCAAAACCTTGCAAACCAATGTTAAGGTGCAAAACTACCGTGCTAAAGTTCGCAACTACAAGAGCGCTCGTCATGCAGCCCTAGCAGCCAATTTTGTTCCAGAGAGTGTTTATGACAATTTGGTAGCAGTAGTTCGCAAGCATTTGCCCCTCTTGCATCGTTACCTTGAACTTCGTTCAAAAATCTTGGGGATTTCAGACCTTAAGATGTACGATGTCTACACACCGCTTTCATCTGTTGAATATAGTTTTACCTACCAAGAAGCCTTGAAAAAGGCAGAAGATGCTTTGTCAGTCTTGGGTGAGGATTACTTGAGCCGTGTTAAACGTGCCTTCAGCGAGCGTTGGATTGACGTTTATGAAAATCAAGGCAAGCGTTCAGGGGCTTACTCTGGTGGTTCTTACGATACCAATGCCTTTATGCTCCTTAACTGGCAGGACAATCTTGACAATCTCTTTACTCTTGTTCATGAGACAGGCCACAGCATGCATTCTAGCTATACTCGCGAGACTCAGCCTTATGTTTATGGAGATTACTCTATCTTCTTGGCTGAGATTGCATCAACTACCAATGAAAATATCTTGACGGAGAAATTATTGGAAGAAGTGGAAGACGACGCAACGCGCTTTGCTATTCTCAATAACTTCCTAGATGGTTTCCGTGGAACAGTTTTTCGTCAAACTCAATTTGCCGAGTTTGAACACGCAATCCACCAAGCGGATCAAAATGGTGAAGTCTTGACAAGCGATTTCTTAAATAAACTCTACGCAGACTTGAACCAAGAGTATTATGGTTTGAGTAAGGAAGACAATCCTGAAATCCAATACGAGTGGGCTCGCATTCCACACTTCTACTATAACTACTATGTATACCAATATTCAACAGGCTTTGCGGCCGCCTCAGCCCTAGCTGAAAAGATTGTCCATGGTAGTCAAGAAGATCGTGACTGCTATATCGACTATCTCAAGGCAGGTAAGTCTGACTATCCACTTAATGTCATGAGAAAAGCTGGTGTTGATATGGAGAAGGAAGACTATCTCAACGATGCTTTTGCAGTCTTCGAACGTCGTTTGAATGAGTTTGAAGCCCTTGTTGAAAAATTGGGATTGGCATAAGATGGTTGAATCGTATAGTAAGAATGCCAACCATAACATGCGTCGCCCTGTCGTCAAGGAAGAAATTGTGGACTTGATGCGTCAGCGCCAAAAGCAAGTCACAGGAGCTTTGAAAGAATTGGAAGACTTTGCCCGCAAGGAAAATATTCCCATTATTCCCCATGAAACGGTAGCTTATTTCCGTTTTCTCATGGAAACCATGCAACCTAAAAACATTCTGGAAATTGGGACGGCCATCGGTTTTTCAGCCCTCTTGATGGCAGAATATGCGCCAAATTCTAAGATTACAACCATTGACCGCAATCCAGAAATGATTGGTTTTGCCAAGGAAAATTTTGCTCAATTTGACAGTCGTAAGCAAATCACACTCCTAGAAGGAGATGCGGTAGATGTCTTATCTACCTTGACAGAGTCCTATGATTTCGTCTTTATGGATTCAGCCAAGTCTAAATACATCGTCTTTCTGCCAGAAATCCTCAAACATTTGGAAGTCGGTGGTGTGGTTGTCTTGGATGATATTTTTCAAGGCGGTGATGTTGCCAAGGACATTATAGAAGTCCGTCGAGGTCAGCGAACCATCTATCGAGGACTTCAAAGACTATTTGACGCAACCTTAGACAATCCAGGACTTACCGCAACATTAGTACCTCTGGGAGACGGCATTCTCATGCTTCGTAAAAATGTAGCAGATGTTCAATTGCCTGACAGCGAATGATTTTCAGAAAAATTTAAGAAAATATAGTAAAATAGATAGGGTAACACTTATCTCAAAGGAGTAGACATGAAGAAAAAACTATTGGCAGGTGCCATTACACTATTATCAGTAGCAACTTTAGCAGCTTGTTCGAAAGGTTCAGAAGGGGCAGACCTTATCAGCATGAAAGGAGATGTTATCACAGAACATCAATTTTATGAGCAAGTGAAAAGCAATCCTTCAGCCCAACAAGTGTTGTTGAACTTGACTATCCAAAAAGTATTTGAGAAACAATACGGTTCAGAAGTAGATGACAAAGAAGTCAACGATACTATTGCCGAAGAAGAGAAACAATATGGTGAAAACTACCAACGTGTCTTATCACAAGCAGGAATGACTCTTGAAACACGTAAAGCGCAAATTCGTACTAGTAAATTAGTTGAGTTGGCAGTTAAAAAAGCAGCAGAAGCTGAATTGACAGACGATGCTTACAAGAAGGCTTTTGACGAGTACACTCCAGATGTAACGGCTCAAATCATTCGTCTTGATAATGAGGATAAGGCCAAAGAAGTTCTCGAAAAAGCCAAGGCAGAAGGTGCTGACTTTGCCCAATTAGCCAAAGATAACTCAACTGATGAGAAAACTAAAGCGAATGGTGGAGAAATCACCTTTGATTCTGCTTCAACAGAAGTACCGGAACAAGTTAAAAAAGCTGCTTTTGCTTTAGATGTAAACGGCGTTTCTGATGTGATTACAGCAACTGGCACACAAGCCTACAGTAGCCAATATTACATTGTAAAACTCATTAAGAAAACAGAAAAATCATCTAATATTGATGACTACAAAGAAAAATTAAAAACTGTTATCTTGACTCAAAAACAAAATGATTCAACATTTGTTCAAAGCATTATCGGAAAAGAATTGCAAGCAGCCAATATCAAGGTTAAGGACCAAGCCTTCCAAAATATCTTTACCCAATATATCGGTGGTGGAGATTCAAGCTCAAGCAGTAGTACATCAAACGAATAGTCCAAATCAATGAGTCAGGCAAAAACTCGACTTCAGGAAAAAATAAAGTAAATTTTCCCACAATAAAACGCATAGTACAAGGTTTTCAATACCTGATATTATGCGTTTTTTGATTTTCAAGACTTTTTGACCAGCCTCATTTTTTTAACTTGCTACTCAGTGAAAAGCAAAGATTAAACTAGGAAGCTAGCTGTAGGCTTCTCAAAGAACAGCTTTGAGGTTGCAGATAAGACTTATGAGGTCACCAACATATATAATGTGAAGCTGACGTGGTTTGAATAGATTTTAGAAGAGTATGAGTCTGGAAGTTTTAATGGATAATGCAAGATTCCATAGAATGGGTAAGCTAGAGTTCTTATGTGAAGAGTTTGGGCATAAACTTTTACCTCTTCCTCCCTACTCATCTTATACTCAATGAAAATCAAAGAGCAAACTAGGAAACTAGCCGCAGGTTGTACTTGAGTACGGCAAGGCGACGTTGACGCGGTTTGAATTTGATTTTCGAAGAGTATTAGTATAGAAAAGTGAATCTGAAATAGTACATCACTGCTTCTAAAACATTCTTATAAATTGATTTAAATTCTCAAAATCACATTATTCAGTTCTTATTTCATTTTGCTCTACAATCCTGTTGAGAAGACACATGTTCATATCAAAAAGGTATTGGCAAGTTGCAATACCTTTTTACGAGGCTCTTTTGTCTTATTTTTGTTTCAACTGACTATATCTCCTATGGTTCTAGTTCAGAAGGCTAGGCTATAATTATGATTGATAAGAAGTATCATTCCAAGTATCGAGAGTGAATGTTTCAAAATCATGGGTTTCTAGAATTGTCAGGCTGGCATTTGCTAGACCGCCATCTTTACGAAGAAGTGGTTCTTTATATCCTAGAAGAGTACGAAGACTGGCAGTAAGATTGGCACCGTGACCGACAATTAGAATATGCTCAGCTGGACTATCTTTTAATGATTTGATAAATTGGATGGTCCGTTGCGTGGTGCTATAGAGGGATTCGGCTCCAAACATTTGAGTGTCAAATTGAGCAAGATTAGATCGGAAAGCTTTGATTTGTTGCGGGTAAATAGCTTCCAAGGTTGCAATTTTCAAACCTTCTAATTTACCTAGCTGCCATTCACGGAGATTCGGAACACTTTCTAAAGGACAGGGTGTCTTGAGTTGACTTTGGATAATCTCAGCAGATTTGACCGCTCGAGGTAAATCACTTGCATAAATCTGATCAAAAGGAATTTCCTTGAGATATTGGCCAAGTTGTTTTAGGGTTTCAATGGATTCAGGAAGAAGGGGAGAATCTCCACTAGCACCTTGAAAACGCCCTTCTTGGTTCCAGACGGTACGACCGTGGCGGACAAAGTAGAGTTTCATTACTTGCTGTCCTCCAAAATATCTACAAAGTCTGCCTTTACAAAGCTAGCCAGGTCTTGTGGCGCGACGATAATGCTGTGACCAACTTCGCCAGCAGAGACAATCATTTGATCCAAGTCTAGAGCAATTTTATCGATAAAAATGGGATAATTGTGTTTCTGACGAATTCCGACAGGATTATTGGCTCCATGAATGTAACCAGTTGTTTTTTCTAAGTCCTTTTGTGGAATCATGCTCACTTTTTTATTACCAGAAATTTTAGCTAGTTTCTTTTCCGATAAGTGTTGAGTGATAGGCACAATTCCGATAATCGGTCCTGTCTTATCTCCCAAAAGAGCCAAGGTTTTGAAAATCTGATCTCGTTCATAACCTTGAGGCAGCTCTCCTTCCAGGGCATTGATTTGAATCCCCTGATGTGGGATACCTGCTTTAGATAGGATTTGTTCCACCAATGTTTTTTTGATTTTAACTTTTTTTGCCATTATTTATACTTATCCTCCAATTGGCTCATCCAAATACCAAGCCAGATTCCCAGTGCAAAGAAGAAGGCGATGATGACATAGCTAACAAGAGAAAGGCCAGTGTATTGGATACTTTCAGCGTTTCCTGCATTTGGAATCAAGATCAAAAGGGTACTTGATAGGACAATACCGATGATGAAATGATAGACGCGTGAGTGGTAGTTGTTTAAGGCATAATCCATCAATTTTGAAAAAACGATGAGAGTTGCACCTGCACCAATTCCAATCGGGAAGAAGGTTCCCAAGAGGTCAAAGGTTTTAAAACCAGTCAACATAGGAGCATAGAGACCCAAAATCAAAAGTAGATTTGATGGACTGAGGCCAGGAACTAAGACGCCAAGAGCCAGCAGTGCACCTGCTAGGACGAAATTAAGAAAGCTAGCACTTAAGGTTCCAACGACAAAATTTAAGGCATAGAGTCCTAGTCCAGAAATGATAAAGGTTGTCCAGAACCAAGCTAAATCAATCTTGTCTCGGTCAGATTCTCGAGTTGATTCTTTTAGTAGGCTAGGAACCGTACCAATGATGGCACCCGCAAAGCTCCATAAGACAAAGACCTGGTAATTTTCAAGCAGGTATTCAATCGGGTAGGAAAATAATCCGATTCCCAGAAGCATACCGATGGCAACTGGAATAAAGTACAAAACATTTTCTTTAAAGTCTTTAAAGGGATGGGCCAGAAAGCCAATCATCCGTTCGTAAATGCCTAAGATTGCTGCTAGAACTCCTCCGGAAATTCCCGGTAGAATAAATCCAAGAGCAATCACAATCCCTTTAATAATGCGCGCTAACCATGAGAGCATATAGTTCCTCCAACTATTTCTATTTCAAAAAATCCTTACTATATTGTATCACAATCAAACACAAAAAGAAAAAGCAAATGCTAAACAAATGCTTTTAAGGTTTTAAAAAGAGTTTTCTAAAGGTTTCTTCTTTGTTTTTTAAGGGAGAGATGACGTTGATATCCAAATTGTGGTCAAAGCCGGCAATTTTCCCTTTAGATGTGTATTGGTGGATGTCATAATCTAAATCAGTTTTAGGACTGCTCTCAAAAAATCCTGAGTCTGAGCCGTAGGACGGAATCCAAACAGAGGTAAACTTGCCTGTATCAATACTATGTTCTTCCATGAAATAGACCCCAACGTAGATTCCGATGTTTTTAGCACCTAGTGATGCTAATTTTGCTCGAAAGGCTTCAACACCCTCGTTCATATTGGACATGGTTTTGTCTTCTATGTCTAGCCAATAGTAACTAGGGCTGTAAGGAGAGGCAGCATTGTAGAAAACTTCAGCGGCTTTTTCCATTTCTTGGACACTTTTTCCAGCTACATAAGCGTAGACCCCAACGGGGACATTCCGCTTTTGAAGTTCAGTGATATGACTCTTATAGGCTTTGTCTATTCCATTGATAAAGGAAGCATCATTTTCTTTTGTCGTTTGAGCACCGCTGTGAACACGAACAATAGCGCCTGAAATATTTTGTGAGAGGGCATCGTAGTTGATTTCCTCAGGACGCTGCCAGCCAGAGAGGTCAATAATCGGTCTGTCTAAGTGTTTCAAAGCCTGTGCTTCAATCTGCGCTATGTTGGATTTTGTTTTAAAGGATTGGTTGTCATTAAGTGGGCGATTGATGATTAAAATGAACATCATAATCCCAAAAAAACTAAATAAAATAAGTGGATGAATTTGTTTTCTCATATCTCATAATTTTACCCTAAAAATCAAAAAAAATCAAAAAAATGGGTTAAGGAAAGGACTTTGGAGCATTTTTTTATTCAAGGGCGCGGAATGATTTGAAATATGGTATAATAAAAGGGAATTTCTACAGAAAAGAGAAGATTATGTCAAATTTTGCCATTATTTTAGCAGCGGGTAAAGGGACTCGCATGAAATCTGATTTGCCAAAAGTGTTGCACAAGGTTGCGGGTATTTCTATGTTGGAACATGTTTTCCGTAGTGTGGGAGCTATCCAACCTGAAAAGACAGTAACAGTTGTAGGACACAAGGCAGAATTGGTTGAGGAGGTCTTGGCTGGACAGACAGAATTTGTGACTCAATCTGAACAGTTGGGTACTGGGCATGCGGTTATGATGACAGAGCCTATCTTGGAAGGTTTGTCAGGTCACACCTTGGTCATCGCAGGAGATACTCCTTTAATCACAGGTGAAAGCTTGAAAAACTTGATTGATTTCCACATCAATCATAAAAATGTGGCTACTATCTTGACTGCTGAAACAGATAATCCTTTTGGCTATGGACGAATTGTTCGTAATGACAATGCTGAGGTTCTTCGTATTGTTGAGCAAAAGGATGCCACAGATTTTGAAAAACAAATCAAGGAAATCAACACTGGAACATACGTCTTTGACAACGAGCGTTTGTTTGAGGCTTTGAAAAATATCAATACCAACAACGCTCAAGGAGAATACTATATTACAGACGTCATTGGTATTTTCCGTGAATCTGGTGAAAAAGTCGGTGCTTATACTTTGAAAGATTTTGATGAAAGTCTTGGGGTAAATGACCGTGTGGCACTTGCGACAGCTGAGTCGGTTATGCGTCGTCGCATCAATCACCAACACATGGTCAATGGGGTTAGCTTTGTCAACCCAGAAGCAACTTATATCGATATTGATGTTGAAATTGCGCCTGAAGTTCAAATCGAAGCCAATGTTACCTTGAAGGGGCAAACTAAAATTGGTGCTGAGACTCTTTTGACAAATGGAACGTATGTAGTGGATAGCACTATTGGAGCAGGAGCTGTCATTACCAATTCTATGATTGAGGAAAGTAGTGTTGCTGACGGAGTGACAGTCGGTCCGTATGCCCACATTCGTCCAGGTTCAAGTCTGGGTGCACAAGTCCATATTGGAAACTTTGTCGAGGTGAAAGGTTCTTCTATCGGTGAGAATACCAAGGCTGGTCATTTGACTTATATCGGAAACTGTGAAGTGGGTAGCCATGTTAATTTTGGTGCAGGAACCATTACAGTCAACTATGACGGCAAAAACAAATACAAGACAGTCATCGGTAACAATGTCTTTGTTGGTTCAAATTCAACCATTATTGCGCCAGTAGAACTTGGTGACAATTCCCTCGTTGGAGCTGGTTCAACTATTACTAAAGATGTTCCAGCGGATGCGATTGCGATTGGTCGCGGTCGTCAGGTCAATAAAGACGAATATGCAACACGTCTTCCTCATCATCCTAAGAATCAGTAGGAGTCTTTCATGGAATTTGAAGAAAAAACGCTTAGCCGAAAAGAAATCTATCAAGGACCAATATTTAAACTGGTCCAAGATCAGGTTGAATTACCAGAAGGCAAGGGAACTGCCCAACGGGATTTGATTTTCCACAATGGAGCTGTCTGTGTTTTAGCAGTAACGGATGAGCAAAAACTTATCTTGGTCAAGCAGTACCGCAAGGCCATCGAGGCTGTCTCTTACGAAATTCCAGCCGGAAAATTAGAAGTAGGAGAAAATACAGACCCTATAGCAGCAGCCCTGCGTGAATTAGAGGAAGAAACAGCTTATACAGGAAAATTAGAACTCTTGTACGACTTTTACTCAGCCATTGGCTTTTGTAATGAAAAGTTAAAACTATACCTAGCGAGCGACTTGACAAAGGTGAAAAATCCGCGTCCACAGGATGAAGATGAGACCTTGGAAGTTCTCGAAGTGAGCTTAGAAGAAACTAAGGAATTGATCCAATCAGGTCATATTTGTGATGCCAAGACAATTATGGCTGTTCAGTATTGGGAATTACACAAAAAATAGAGGAGGTCAGTATGGGTAAACCTTTATTAACGGATGAAATGATTGAAAGAGCTAATAGAGGCGAAAAAATTTCAGGTCCTCCTTTACTAGATGATAATGAGGAGACTAAGATTTTACCAACCTCTTCTTCCCGTTTTGGTTATGCCAATCCTAAGGATCATGGTTTTAGCCAGGAAACCTTGAAGATTCAGGTTGAACCGTCTATTCATAAAAGCCGTCGCATTGAAAATACCAAGAGAAATGTCTTCAATTCTAAGTTGAATAAGATTTTATTTGCAGTCATCTTTCTCTTGATTTTGCTTGTCTTAGCAATGAAACTGTTGTAATAGAAAAGGAATTGAAATGAAAATAGGAATTATTGCGGCAATGCCAGAAGAACTGGCTTATCTGGTCCAGCATTTAGACAATGCCCAAGAGCAAGTTGTTTTGGGGAATACCTATCATACAGGAAGCATTGCCTCGCATGAAGTCGTTCTTGTAGAAAGTGGAATTGGTAAGGTCATGTCTGCTATGAGTGTGGCGATTTTGGCTGATCATTTCCAAGTGGATGCTCTAATTAACACGGGATCTGCTGGAGCAGTAGCAGAGGGTATTGCTGTTGGGGATGTTGTGATTGCTGACAAATTAGCCTATCATGACGTGGATGTCACAGCTTTTGGTTATGCCTATGGGCAAATGGCGCAACAACCGCTTTATTTCGGATCAGACAAAACCTTTGTTGCCAAAATCCAAGAGAGTCTATCTCAATTGGACCAGAACTGGCATCTTGGTTTGATTGCTACAGGAGATAGTTTTGTTGCTGGAAATGACAAGATAGAAGCGATTAAGTCCCATTTTCCAGAAGTTTTAGCAGTTGAGATGGAAGGAGCAGCTATTGCTCAGGCAGCGCATGCTCTTAATCTTCCAGTTTTAGTTATCCGAGCTATGAGTGACAATGCCAACCATGAAGCAAACATCTCTTTTGATGAGTTTATTATTGAAGCTGGACGTCGCTCTGCCCAAGTCTTACTAGCCTTTTTGAAGGCCTTAGATTAAGCGAAAATTTGACAGTTTTTCTAGCTTATGATAAGATTTAAGTAAAGAAAAGCTAGAAAACGTTTCAGAGGATATTATGAGTATTGAAATGACCGTCAGTGAGATTGCAGAGGTCTTAGGATTATCTCGCCAAGCAATCAATAACCGTGTCAAAGAATTACCAGAAGAAGACACAGATAAAAATGACAAAGGGGTAACAGTCGTTACCAGAAGTGGCTTGATTAAGCTAGAAGAAATCTATAAAAAAACGATTTTTGAAGATGAGCCTGTCAGTGAAGATGTCAAGCAACGTGAACTGATGGAGATTCTGGTTGATGAGAAGAATGCAGAAATTCTTCGTCTCTATGAACAATTAAAAGCCAAGGATCGTCAGTTAGCAGAAAAAGATGAGCAGATGCGCATCAAAGACCGTCAGATTGCTGAGAAAGATAAACAACTGGATCAGCAGCAACAATTGACCCTTCAAGCAATGAAGGATCAAGAAAATCTTAAGCTAGAGCTGGACCAAGCAAAAGAAGAAGTCCAATCCACTAAGAAAGGCTTTTTTGCTCGTTTATTTGGAGGATAATCAAGGAGCTGTTTAGGTTAAATGCTAACCTGATGGCTTCTTTTATTTGTGAATAGTATAGTTGATTAGAATAGAGACAGTATAGGAGAGGTAGAAAATGGAACGATTAGAAGATTACATTGCTTTTGACTTAGAATTTAATCAGCACGAAGGACAAACACACTTGATTCAAGTATCGGCAGTGCGTTTTAGAGATGGTCAGGAAATCGATGCCTATGATTCCTATGTCCATACCAGTATCCCTCTAAAAAGTTTTATCAATGGTTTGACGGGGATTACAGCTGAGACATTAAAAGATGCTCCCCCAGTGGAGGAAGTTATCAAAGAATTTCAAGAGTTTGTGGGTTCTTTGCCGATGGTTGGATACAATGCTGCTAAAAGTGATTTGCCTATTCTAGCAGAGCATGATTTAGATTATAGCCAGCAGTATAAGGTGGATTTGTATGATGAAGCTTTTGAACGCCGTAGTTCGGATTTACATGGTATTGCCAATCTCAAATTGCAAACTGTTGCCTCGTTTCTTGGATTTCAAGGTCAGTCCCATAATAGTTTAGAGGATGCTCGGATGACGGCGCGTGTGTATGAGTCCTTCCTAGAATCAGATCAAGCTAGAGAATTGTTAGAGACGGAAAGCAGCTTATCAAACAATCCTTTTGGTGGCTTGGACTTGTCTCAATTATTTGACTAGGAGTGCCTATGAAACCTGAAAAACCTAAAAAATTGGGTTTTAAACAGATTTACCTCAATCTTGATAAAATCCTCTTTCTCTTTTTCTTAATTTTTATGATAGTGGAGTATTTGTGGGTACCATTCAATTCATGGTTGGCTAGCTTCTTATTAGATCAGACAGGTTATCTTTTTATTTCCTATAACAATGTCTTAGCCATCCTCACTCATTCTCCATTGATTAGTCTAGCTTTTTTAGCCTTGATTGTCATTAACCTTCTGGTTGCTTATTTTCAAATAGGACTCCTCTTTATTGGTGCTCGTCATCTTCTCTATCATGAAAAGCGAAGGCTAATTGAGTATATCCGCAAGGTTTTCCATGAAAGTTTTGGATTTATGAAAAAGCTAACTTGCGCTAAAGCCTTGTTTATCTTTTTCTATATAGCTATGCTTTTTCCTTTTATACGGAAAATGCTGAAGATTTATTATCTCAATAAAATCGTCATTCCAGAGTTTATCCAAGATTATTTAGAAGATAAATATTGGATGTGGTGGCTGAGCATCCTACTTCTATCTCTTATTTTTCTCTATGTCTCTGTCAGATTGATGTTTGCCCTTCCGAAGATTGTATATGATCAGCTGACTGTTCGAGAAGCAGTGATGTTTAGCTTGGAGAAAACCAAGAAAAGAGTTGCTTTTTATGCTTGGAATTTATTTTATATCTTGCTCAAGACAAATTTATTATTTTATCTTCCTTTGATTCCTTTGTTATTGGCTCAAACTTTGGTAGATGACATCACTCAGAGAGAGTCTCTGATTCTTGGTATTTTGAATTTTGTCGTGATTAAAAATCTTTATTATATGGCTCTGACTTACTTTTTGGTTAAATTTGTTTCATTTTTGACAGGAAAGGAGCTGGATATGCTTCCTCGGAGAGAAAAAGATCACATCATGCGATGGGGAGTCATGACTTGTGCCAGTCTTTTCTTTGCCCTAGAAGGTTATATTTATCTGGAGGCTCCCATGGTTCATCTACCTCAGCTTATTTCTCACCGAGGGGTTTCCAATGCAAATGGGATTCAAAATACAGTAGAGTCCTTGGAAACTACAGCACAACTCAAACCAGACTTGGTAGAGACGGACGTGCAGGAAACAAAAGATGGGCAGTTTGTCATGATGCATGATGCTAACTTGAAAAATCTAGCAGGTATCAATAAAAGTCCTCAAGACTTAAACTTGGAGGAGCTTAAAGGGATTGATATTTTTGAAAATGGCTACCAGACTAAAATTTCAAGCTTTGAAGATTATCTCAGTCGAGCCAACGAACTTGGTCAAAAATTACTAATTGAAATCAAAACCAGTAAAAAAGATAGTCCAGACATGATGGACCGCTTTTTAGCCCGTTATGCTGCAAAGCTCAAGATTTATGGACATCAAATCCAATCTTTAGACTACCATGTTGTCGAAAAAGTAAGACAGTATGATGCCGAACTGCCAGTTTATTTCATCATGCCCTACAATTCTGTCTTTCCTAAAACAAGGGCGACAGGATATACTATGGAGTACTCGACCTTGGATGAATATTTTGTAAGCAAACTATGGACAACAGATCAGAAACTTTATGTATGGACTGTCAATGATTCAGAAGCTATCAACAAATCGCTTCACTTAGGAGTAGATGGAGTGATTACAGATGATTTGGAAAAAGTTCAGTGGGAAATAGAAGTAGCCCAAGAAGATCCAGAATATACGGATTTGCTTTTGAAAAAAGCATTGGAATTCTTTGAATTTTAGTAATAAAAAAGAGGAACAACTATTCCTTCCATGATAGGTAAGTATTCTTGTGAATACTTGCTTTTTTGTGGTTGCAATCCGTTTACGAGAATTGTTTGTATTGTTCTTGTTTCAATTGATTTTATGGTGCTTTGAAGTTGGAATGCTACACTATAACTTCTAAAATAGTACTAGAAATTGGAAAGCTTCCTTTATTCTATATATCCATTAGAAAGAATTGATTAAAAATTAGGAGACTTTTAATTTCTTTTCCGAATAAATAGATAGAAGCAGTAAATCTAGTCAATCTAGATTTAAAACTGTGGTATAATAAAAGGAGGAAAAGGATGATTTTAAGACATCCGGGCATTAGCCCAACTAATGACTTGGTTGCTAAGAAGATTTTTAGCAACCCAGAAATCACTTGTCAATTTATTCGCGATATGCTGGATTTACCAGCTAAAAATGTGACGATTTTGGAGGGAAGTAATATTCATGTCTTGCCCACTACACCGTACTCGGCACAGGATTTCTATACCAGTATAGACGTCTTGGCGGAGTTGGACAATGGAACGCAAGTAATTATTGAGATTCAGGTGCATCATCAGAATTTTTTCATCAATCGCCTGTGGGCTTACTTGTGCAGTCAGGTCAATCAAAATCTTGAAAAAATTCGCCAACGAGAAGGAGATACTCACCAGAGCTACAAACACATCGCACCAGTATACGCTATCGCAATCGTGGATAGCAATTACTTCTCGGATGACTTGGCTTTCCACAGTTTCAGCATGCGAGAGGACACGACAGGTGAGGTCTTAACTATCACAAACAATGGTCAAGAAAACCACTTAGTCAAGATGGCTTTCTTGGAACTAAAAAAATATAGAGAAACCAGCAAAGATAAGGTTCGCAAGCCGTGGTTGGAGTTTTTCGGGAACAAACCCTTTACCCAAGAACCCGAGCGAGCCATCAGCCAAGCAGACCAACTGCTGGACTACAAGAGCTGGTCCGAGGAGGACAGGAAAATGTTTAGTCAACTACGTATGCGTGAAGAACAAGCCTTATTGGCTCATGACTATGCCTTGGAACAAGCGGAGGAAAAGGGCTTAGAACGTGGTCTTGAACGTGGTCGTGCGGAGGGGCTTGAACAGGGATTAAAAGTAGGTTTAGTAAATCTAGTTCGCCAAGGTCTCCTGACTTCCGAGGTTGCCAGCCAGCAGTTAGGTATGACTGTCTCTGAGTTTGAAGCGTTGTTGGCAAGACATGAGTGAGAAATCTGTAAATATTATACGATATGAAAACAATTAAAAAGAATAGCTAAATTTCTTGATGGAAAAGAGATTAGCTATCTTTTTTGTTAGGAAAGTTTGAACTTTTCACTTTCTTTTCCGAATAAATAGATAGAAGCATCAAATCTAGCAAATTAGATTAAAAAATGTGCTATAATGAAAGGAGAGGAAATATGATTCTCAGACATCCGGGCATTAGCCCGACCAACGATTTGGTTGCTAAGAAAATTTTCAGCAATCCAGAAATCACTTGTCAATTTATCCGCGATATGCTGGACTTGCCAGCAAAAAATGTAACTATTTTAGAGGGAAGCAATATTCATGTACTACCTTCTCTGCCTTATTCAGCCCAAGATTTCTATACTAGCATAGATGTCTTGGCTGAACTAGATAATGGAACCCAGGTTATTATTGAAATCCAAGTCCACCATCAGAATTTTTTCATCAATCGCCTGTGGGCATATCTGTGTAGTCAGGTCAATCAAAATCTTGAAAAAATCCGCCAGCAAGAAGGAAATACTCACCAGAGTTACAAACATATCGCACCAGTATACGCTATCGCAATCGTGGATAGTAACTACTTCTCAGATGACTTGGCTTTTCATAGTTTTAGCATGCGAGAGGATACGACGGGAGAGGCTTTAACAATTACAAACAATGGACAAGAAAATCATCTGGTTAAGATGGCGTTCTTGGAATTAAAAAAATATAGAGAAACCAGCAAAGATAGTATTCGCAAGCCATGGTTGGAGTTTTTTGGGAACAAGCCCTTTACCCAACACCCCGAGCGAGCCATCAGCCAAGCAGATCAATTGCTAGACTACAAGAGCTGGTCCGAGGAGGACAGGAAAATGTTTAGTCAACTACGTATGCGAGAAGAACAAGCCTTGTTAGCGCAGGACTATGCTTTGGAACAAGCTGAGGAAAAAGGTTTAGAGCGTGGACTTGAACGTGGTCGTGCAGAGGGTCTTGAACAGGGACTGGAGCGTGGGAAAGTCGAAGGAAGGGAAGAAGGGAAACTTTTTGCCTTCCTAGATATGGTTCGCCAAGGTCTTCTGACACCTGAGGTTGCCAGTCAGCAATTGGGAATGACTGTGGCTGAGTTTGAGACATTGTTGTAAAATCAGCACTAACAGTCAGGAAAATCATCTGGCCAAGGTGTACTTTTTGTACTAAAAGACAGGCAAGCGTTTTTGCTTTAGTCTCTTTATCCTTTATCTCTCCTTTGGCTTATATTTATTTGCAGGAATTTTGGAGAGACTTTGGGTATGGTTTTGCTATCGGCCTTTCTCTTTGCTTTTTTCCTATATTTATCTGGGCTTTTATGAGTCTGGCTATGGCTGATTTTTGTCATGGTTAGTCTACCTCTGCTACTCGACAAAGCTGGGAGAGCCTACATCAAGTGATTTGGGATAGGAGTTATATCAAATAATATCTCAGGATTTCTGATTTTTCGGAGAGCCTGTTTTTTTATTTGCTGAGTCTAGGATAGTTCTTACTGGCGATAGATAGCAAGACGAACAGTTTCTTTTGAATGTCATATAAATTTAAAATTTCTGAAAATAATGAAAAATATACTAAATTTCCAAATAAGGAGCCTCTAAATCCTTTAAAATAAGCAATATGCATATATATATATATATATAATTATCGATTTTCTAAAACAAAGTGAGGTTGAAGGAAGGGAACTAAGTTGATATAATGAAGTGTTAGTAAACACTGGGCTTTTTGTCATTTGTTTAAGATGAAAAAAGGTCATGTTTTCCTGTTTTTATTGCGAGTTGATGCCTGCATGACCATGGCTAGAGGAGCAAAGACAGGGTAGAAAGAAAGGAAAAACTATGAAACAGTTTAAAATGAATGAGCGCCAACGCTTTTCTATACGCAAGTTTTCAATTGGAGCAGCCTCAGTCTTGCTAGGGTCTGTCTTTTTTGTGGCTAATCCAGCGACAGAAGTCCAGGCGGCGGAAGCAAATACAGAAGTGGTCAGTCAGGATGGAAATGGCAACACTGGGAATCCATCTGTCTTACCGCCATCAGATACAAGCAATCAAAATCTTAACGTAGAACAAGAAGGAGCTAAGCCAAACACTCAAGAGACAGAGAAAAAAGAGCCAGGAACTCCATCTAAAGATAGTGAAGGAAAAGCTAAGTCAACAGTAGAGAATACAGGTGACGAAAAAGTTGATGGTGTAGTTAAACCTGTGTCTGGTGAATCATCTCCCGTGTTTGAGGAAGAAAAAGATAAAAAAGAAGCTCAATCGGAGTCGGAAGAGGAAACAGTATCCATAGGTCGCCGAAGCAAATCACCTCAATCTCAAGATAGAAGTGTAGAGAAACAGAATGAGGGAAGTGCTGCAAGTAGCACAAGTTATATAAATGGTGAAGGAAGTTACTCTCTATCAGATGATATACACAAGCTTCTTCAAAAGCTCAAGAATAGTGATGAAAATCAAGAACAAGTCCAAAAACTCAATGAAGCATATGAAAAATTCAATGCAGCATTGGGAACATCGGAAACTGGACTTGTTGATCAGGAGATTTTTAATGCGGCACTTGAAGAGTATAGAAAGGCTAGTCAACTTCAGCAGGGAGAAGCGGCCAATTTAGATGGAAATCTAAGACATTCTAGGGAAACTTCTAGTTTGAAAGTAGGAGTTGCAAAAGGGTTAAAAAGTGATCCTAAACTTTCAAATGAAAAAATTATCCCTTCAGATGGTCACCCTGTAGGAAATAATATTCGCTTTTTAGCGGAATCATCAAGTGGTAAAGAAATAAGAAGAATTACAGTAAAAGCATATGATCCGCAAGCAAATAGTGGACAAGGTGGATTCACAGTAGATGCTGTTAAAAATAAGTTAGGTTTGACAACTTCGGGATTACAAGGAAGTGGAAGTAAAAAATGGGTAGATTTAACTGGACATATACCTGATAACAGATTCGGAGTAAATAATATCATTGTCGAAGCTGAAGATTCGTCAGGATATACACAAAGAACTACAGTTGGAGTTACCAGACCGTTGCCTAAAGCTAGCTTTACAACTAAAAATGAAGCATTGAATGGAAAAGCAAATAAGGAAGGTAATGATCGCCCAGTGGTCAGTGGGAAAATACCGTATCCGGTTGAAACTAATAATATTCCAAGCGATGCAGAATTAAAGGCCTATTTAGTGACTGGTGGGAGAGTTGATGACAGTCGTTATATTCCTGGGGCATCAGATTATACTACTATAGCTGTTACACGAATAAAAGCTGATGGGACATTTGATTTTGTTCCTCCTGAATATACTTCAAATACTATAGGGACAAGAGCCCTTAAACTTGTTGTAAAATATACAAAAAAAGGAACAAATGAAACTTATTATGAAGGATTAGAATCGTTGTTTTCCAATGATAGCCTTCAAGCGACAGAGCAGGTGGACAAATCTGCACTACAAAACTTAGTGAATGCAGCACCAGGCAAACGCCAAACTCCAGCTTACTATAACGCTACGGATGAAAATAAGAGAGCTTATGACCAAGCAATCACAGCTGCAGAAGGCGTCTTGGCTAAAGCAAATGTGACACAAGCAGAAATCACAGCGGAAACAAGCAAAGTCGAAACAGCTCAAGGTAAGCTAACAGGTACAGCTACAGATAAGAGTCCACTACAAAACTT
>NZ_CAMPPO010000001.1:0-235391 GCF_946901205.1 Streptococcus sp. Marseille-Q5619 | reverse complement strand
TATAACGCTACAGACGAGAATAAGAGAGCTTACGACCAAGCAATCACAGCTGCAGAAGGCGTCTTGGCTAAAGCGAATGTAACACAAGATGAAATCAATACAGAAAAAGGCAAAGTTGAAACAGCCCTCCAAGGCTTACAAGGAGCAGAGACTAATAAACAAGCCCTTCAAGATTTAGTAAATGGTGCAGAAGCTAAACGTAAGACGCATGAATACTACAATGCAGAGCAAGGTAAGAAGACAGCGTATGATGAAGCCATTACTAAAGCAGCCGAAGTATTGAAAAAAGCGAATGTAACACAAGATGAAATCAATACAGAAAAAGGCAAAGTAGAAGCAGCGAAGACAGGCTTGGACGGACAAGCAACCAATACTCAAGAGCTTCAAGCACTAGTAGATGAGGCAGCCAACACGGCTCTAAGTTACAAGTATCACAATGCTGACAAAGATAAGAAAGATGCTTTTGATAAAGCTATCGAAAAAGCTAAGGCTGTTTTAGATGATTTATATGCTTCTCAAAAAGCAGTTGATGAAGCTAGGGATAATCTAAAACTAGCTAAAGAATCTTTGAATGGAATTTACATACCACCGTATACTCCACAAGCAGATCAACCTCAACCTTCTACTCCTACTCAGCCAGACCAAGGAGCTACAGAGACTCCAACAGCTCCATCTGAGCCAGCTCCACAACCGTCTCAACCAACTGCTCCGAGTCAACCTGCAAGTCCTGCTCCAGCTCCAAGTTCAGCTCCGACTCAAGCTCCTAGAGTGGCAGCACGTCCTTCAGCTAGCTCAACGAGCACGCAAGCTCCAGCTCAAGAGCAAGTTGACAAGTCTGAACTTCGTGCCTTGACTCAAGAGTTAGACCAACGATTGAAAGCTTTGGCAACAGTATCTGATGCGAAAATCGATGCAGCCAAAACTGTCCTCCTAGATGCTCAAAAAGCTCTGGAAGATAGTGCCTTGACAGAGCAAGGTCTGCGTACTGCAGTAGAGTCTGTGAAGGCTGCCTTGGATTCTCTCAAAGATGTGAAAGCAAATGCTAGCGACAGCAAGCCTGCACAGGACAAGAAGGATGCCAAACAAGGAACGGAAGATAGTAAGGATTCAGATAAGATGACTGAAACAAACTCAGTTCCAGCAGGAGTGATTGTAGTCGGTCTACTTGCTCTTCTAGGTGTGATTGCCTTCTGGTTGGTTCGCCGTAAGAAAGAGTCAGAAATTCAGCAATTAAGCACGGAATTGACAAAAGTTCTTGGACAGCTAGATGCAGAAAAAGCGGATAAAAAAGTCCTTGCTAAAGCCCAAAAACTTCTCCAAGAAACCCTTGATTTCGTGAAAGAAGAAAATGGCTCAGCAGAGACAGAAGCTAAACTAGTAGAGGAGCTTAAAGCAACCCTTGCCAAACTCAAGTAAAACATGATTTATGAAATGTCAAATCTAAAAGACGTTTCCGTTCACAAAAGCAGCGATGAGTAACCCTTGTCGTTGCTTTTTGGCTATTTTGGGGACAAGATCCGCCTTGACTAGCAAAAGAAAAGATTGGTCAATAGTAGCCGATACGATTTTGCGTAGCAGAAAGCATACAAATTAAATTGAATATAGTACAATAGGTTTAAATTCTTAAGAAAGTTGGTTCTTTATTGGAAACGATAGTATTTTCAATCTCCGTTTTTCTAGCAGGGGTCTTGTCCTTCTTTTCTCCTTGTATTTTTCCTCTGTTACCTGTTTATGCTGGGATTTTATTGGATGATCAGGAAAGCGCAAAAAGTTTTTCTTTATTTGGGAGAAAGGTTCTCTGGTCAGGTTTGATTCGAACACTTTGCTTTATCGCAGGTATTTCTCTTATTTTCTTTATTCTAGGCTTTGGTGCTGGTTACTTTGGTCATATTCTCTATGCAAATTGGTTTCGATATGTCATGGGAACCATTATTATCATTTTGGGTCTTCACCAGATGGAAATTTTTCATTTTAAGAAATTAGAGACTCAAAAAAGTTTTACTTTTAAGAAATCAGAAGCCAATCGTTATTGGTCGGCCTTTTTACTCGGTATTACCTTTAGCTTTGGTTGGACGCCTTGTATCGGTCCAGTTTTAAGTTCCGTTTTAGCGCTTGCAGCTTCTGGAGGTAATGGAGCTTGGCAAGGTGCTATCTATACCTTGATTTACACTTTAGGGATGGCCATTCCTTTCTTGATTTTGGCTCTAGCTTCAGGTGTAGTAATGCCTTATTTTAGTAAAATTAAACGTCATATGATGCTACTGAAGAAAATTGGTGGTTTGCTCATTATTTTAATGGGAATTTTGTTACTATTAGGACAAGTAAATGTTCTAGCTGGAATTTTTGAATAAAGGAGAAAATGATGAAAAAAGTAATGTTTGCTGGTTTAAGCCTCTTGTCATTAGTCGTATTGATGGCCTGTGGTGAGGAAGAGACTAAAAAAACTCAAGCCCCACAACAGCCAAAACAACAAACACCTGTACAACAAATCGCTGTTGGAAAAGAGGCTCCAGACTTTACCTTACAATCCATGGATGGCAAAGAAGTTAAGTTATCTGATTTTAAGGGTAAAAAGGTTTACTTGAAGTTTTGGGCTTCATGGTGTGGTCCATGTAAGAAAAGTATGCCTGAGTTGATGGAATTAGCTGCAAAACCAGATCGTGATTTCGAAATTCTTAGTGTCATTGCACCAGGAATTCAAGGTGAAAAAACTGTTGAGCAATTCCCACAATGGTTCCAAGATCAAGGTTATAAGGATATCCCAGTGCTTTATGATACAAAAGCAACCACCTTCCAAGCTTATCAAATTCGAAGCATTCCTACAGAATACCTAATTGACAGTCAAGGAAAGATTGGGAAGATTCAATTTGGTGTTATCAGCAATGCGGATGCAGAAGCAGCCTTTAAAGAAATGAACTAGAATAGATAAAAATCTGATTACAAGATGTAGTCAGATTTTTTTAGAAAAACATTTTATAAATATTCACAAATCTCCTATATTTATGGTAAAATAGAATCATCATTTGATTTTGGAGAAAAAGATGAATATATTTAGAACAAAAAATGTTAGTTTGGATAAAACGGAGATGCACAGGCATTTGAAGTTATGGGATTTGATTTTGCTGGGTATCGGAGCCATGGTAGGGACAGGTGTCTTTACAATAACAGGTACTGCAGCCGCAACTCTAGCGGGTCCAGCCCTAGTGATTTCAATCGTTATTTCTGCCTTGTGTGTGGGATTATCAGCCCTCTTTTTTGCAGAATTTGCTTCACGAGTACCTGCTACAGGTGGTGCCTACAGTTATCTCTATGCTATTTTAGGAGAATTTCCAGCTTGGTTGGCTGGCTGGTTAACCATGATGGAATTCATGACAGCTATATCTGGTGTGGCTTCGGGTTGGGCAGCTTATTTTAAAGGGTTGCTCTCTCAATATGGGATAGCCCTTCCTCAGGCTTTAAATGGTACCTTTAATCCTCAAGCAGGGACATTTGTTGATTTATTGCCTATTCTTGTCTTGGTTCTGGTGACTTCGCTTGTTTTACTCAATGCCAAGGCAGCCTTACGCTTTAATTCGATTCTAGTCATTTTGAAATTTTCCGCTTTAGCTCTCTTTATTTTGGTGGGAATTTGGCATATCAAGCTTGATAATTGGAGCAATTTTGCTCCTTACGGTTTTGGACAAATCTATGGTGCTAGTACTGGTATTATGGCTGGTGCGTCCTTGATGTTCTTTGGATTTTTGGGCTTCGAATCCATCTCTATGGCCGTAGATGAGGTCAAGACTCCTCAAAAAAATATTCCTAGAGGGATTGTCTTATCGCTTTCTATCGTAACCATTCTTTATGCCTTGGTGACGCTTGTCTTGACTGGTGTGGTTCACTATAGTCATTTAAATGTCGACGATGCCGTTGCCTTTGCTCTTCGTAGCATTGGGATTAGTTGGGCAGCCAACTATGTGTCATTGGTGGCTATCTTGACCTTGATTACAGTTTGTATTTCGATGACCTATGCCCTATCGCGTATGATTTACAGTTTAGCGCGCGATGGCTTAATGCCTGCTGCCTTTAAAGAACTAACGAAGACAAGTAAGGTACCAAAAAATGCTACTATCTTGACAGGTCTAGCTTCAGCAGTAGCAGCAGGAATGTTCCCACTAGCTAGTATTGCAGCCTTCTTAAATATTTGTACCTTAGCCTACTTGATCATGCTGGCTTATGGTTTGATTCGCTTACGGAGAGAAAAGGGAATGCCAAAAGCTGGAGAATTTAAAACACCCTTGGTACCTCTGTTACCAATTTTATCGATCATCATTTGTTTGTCCTTCATGTTGCAGTATAATATGGAAACTTGGATTGCTTTCTTGATTGCTTTGTTGATAGGAAGTTTTATTTACTTCACTTATGGCTATAAGCATTCTACCATAGAAGAATAATACTCTTCGAAAATCTCTTCAAACCACGTCAGCTTCGCCTTGCCGTATGTATGTGACTGACTTCGTCAGTCTTATCTACAACCTCAAAACAGTGTTTTGAGCTGACTTCGTCAGTTTCATCTACAACCTCAAAAACATGTTTTGAGCTGACTTCGTCAGTTTCATCTACAACCCCAAAACAGTGTTTTGAGCAACCTGCGGCTAGCTTCCTAATTTGTTCTTTGATTTTCATTGAGTATATAAAGTGAGAATCTGTTGAGTTGTTGACACTCAGCAGATTTTTATATGTGAAAGAAATTTCAAATTTTTTCTAAAAATATCTTGACAGATTAAATTTTTAGGAGTAGAATGTTTACTAGTTAATTAAATGGTTAAGGAGTTGTTCATGAAGAAACAAAATTTATTTTTAGTCTTGTTAAGTGTTTTTCTTTTATTGCTAGGAGCCTGTAGTCAGAAGGAAAGCCAGACAGGAAAGGGGATGAAAATTGTGACCAGTTTTTATCCTATCTACGCTATGGTTAAGGAAGTATCTGGTGACTTGAATGATGTTCGGATGATTCAGTCAAGTAGTGGGATTCACTCCTTTGAACCTTCAGCGAATGACATCGCAGCCATCTATGACGCGGATGTCTTTGTTTACCATTCGCATACGCTAGAATCTTGGGCAGGAAGTTTAGATCCCAATCTAAAAAAATCTAAAGTGAAGGTTTTAGAGGCTTCTGAGGGAATGACCTTGGAACGTGTCCCTGGACTAGAGGAAGTGGAAGCAGGGGATGGAGTTGATGAAAAAACGCTCTATGACCCTCACACTTGGCTAGATCCTGAAAAAGCTGGTGAAGAAGCTCAGATTATCGCTGATAAACTTTCAGAGGTAGATAGTGAGCATAAAGAGACTTATCAAAAAAATGCGCAAGCCTTTATCAAAAAAGCTCAAGAACTAACTAAGAAATTCCAGCCTAAATTTGAAAAAGCGACTCAGAAAACATTTGTAACACAACATACAGCCTTTTCTTATCTAGCGAAGAGATTTGGACTCAATCAACTCGGTATTGCAGGTATCTCTCCTGAACAAGAACCAAGTCCACGACAACTAACAGAAATTCAGGAATTTGTTAAGACCTATAAGGTTAAAACGATTTTTACAGAAAGTAATGCTTCTTCAAAAGTAGCTGAAACTCTTGTCAAATCAACAGGTGTGGGTCTTAAAACTCTGAATCCTTTAGAGGCAGACCCACAAAATGACAAGACTTATTTAGAAAATCTTGAAGAAAATATAAGTGTTTTAGCAGAAGAATTAAAGTGAGGAAAGAATGAAAATCAATAAAAAATATGTAGCAGGTTCAGTGGCAGTTCTTGCCCTAAGTGTTTGTTCCTATGAACTTGGTCGTTACCAAGCTGGTCAGGCTAAGAAAGAGTCTAATCGAGTTGCTTATATAGATGGTGATCAGGCTGGTCAAAAGGCAGAGAACTTGACACCAGATGAAGTCAGTAAAAGAGAGGGAATCAACGCCGAACAAATTGTTATCAAGATCACTGATCAAGGTTATGTAACCTCTCATGGAGACCATTATCATTACTATAATGGCAAGGTTCCTTATGATGCTATCATCAGTGAAGAACTGCTGATGAAAGATCCGAATTATCAGTTGAAGGATGCAGACATTGTCAATGAAATCAAGGGTGGCTATGTGATTAAGGTAGACGGGAAATACTATGTTTACCTCAAGGATGCTGCTCACGCGGATAATATTCGGACAAAAGAAGAGATTAAACGTCAGAAGCAGGAACACAGTCATAATCATAATGCAAGCACAGATAATGCTGTTGCTGCAGCCAGAGCCCAAGGACGCTATACAACGGATGATGGTTATATCTTTAATGCCTCTGATATTATAGAAGATACGGGTGATGCTTATATTGTCCCTCACGGCAATCACTTCCACTATATTCCTAAGAGTGATTTGTCTGCCAGTGAATTAGCTGCCGCTCAAGCCTTCTTATCTGGAAAAGGTGGCCAATTAAGTACGGTTGAATATCGTTCTAGCAGGGGAGAAACAAGATCTAGTGTGAGAACGAGTCAATCTGGAACTCCTCAAAATCCTGCAACAGATTCTGAAAGTCAAAGTGAGGATTTAGCTAGTCTCCTTCAAGAATTGTACGCTTTGCCACTTAGCCAACGTCATGTGGAGTCTGATGGATTAGTATTTGACCCAGCACAGATTATAAAACGTACAGCAAATGGTGTGGCAGTTCCTCACGGGGATCATTTCCATTTCATCCCTTATTCGCAAATGTCTGCCTTGGAAGAAAAATTGGCTCGAAATCTACCAATTGGAGGTCAGCCAGTTCAAAAGCATTCTGATAATACGAAACCAAGCAGTACAGATAAACTAAGTTCAACCATTAAACCAAACTTTAATCTCAATACGCAAGCACCGAATCGAGCAACTGGAGGCGCCTATACAACGGATGATGGGTATGTCTTTAGTCCGACAGATGTGATTGAAGATACAGGAGACGCTTTTATTGTACCGCATGGCAATCATTTCCACTATATACCAAAAGGCGCTTTGTCTGCAGGAGAATTGGCTGCAGCCCAAGCCTATTGGAATGGGAAGCAAGGGTCTCGTCCTTCTTCAAGTTTTAGTCATAATGCAAATCCAGCTCAACCAAGCTTGTCAGAGAACCACAATCTAACTGTCACTCCAACTTATCATCAAAATCAAGAGGAAGATATTTCAAGCCTTTTACGTGAATTGTATGCCAAACCTTTGTCAGAACGACATGTGGAATCGGATGGCTTGGTATTCGACCCAGCACAAATAACAGATCGTACAGCAAATGGTGTTGCTGTGCCTCACGGAAATCATTATCACTTTATCCCTTATTCACAAATGTCTGATTTAGAGCAGAAGATTGCAAGAATGATTCTGTTAAAAGGGCAAAATGGTGCAGTCGTGCCAGGAATGCATTATTTGAAACCAGCACCAAAACCGCAAGCTCAACCGTCAACTGAGAAAAAACAAACTAATTTTGCAGTAGAACAGGTTGTTAGAAAAGTTGGAAAAGGATATGTTGTGGAAATTGCTGGTGTCAGTCACTATGTTTTTGCTAAAGACTTGGCTAAGGATAAGATTGATGCTATTGAAAATCTCTTGTCTAAGAAAACTCAAGAGACACATGCTCTAGTTGCGAAGAAAGAAAACGTCTCTTCTCGTGACAAAGAATTTTATGATAAAGCTTATAATCTGTTAACCCAGGCTCATAAAGCCTTGTCTGAAAATAAGGGGCGTGCTGTTGATTTTCAAGCCTTAGACAAATTAGCAGAACGCTTGAATAATGAATCTTCTAATAATAAAGTAAAATTGGTAGATGATTTATTGGCATTTCTAGCACCGATTACCCACCCAGAACGCCTTGGCAAACCAAATGCTCAAATTGCCTATACAAACGATGAAATTAAATTAGCGAAATTAGCAGGTAAATATACAACCTCAGATGGCTACATTTTTGACGAACATGATATTGAAAGTGATGCAGGAAATGCCTACGTCACTCCACACTTGAACCATAGCCACTGGATTAAAAAAGACAGCTTATCTGAAGCTGAAAGGGCAGCAGCTCAGGCTTATGCTAAAGAAAAAGGCTTACAAGCTCCAAATTCTACTGAAGCAAAACCAGAGGCAACAGGGACAGAAGCTATCTATAACCGCGTAACAGCTGAGAACAAGGTACCATTAGAAAAAATACCAAATCATTTACAGTATACTGTAGCTGTACAGAATGGTTACTTTATAATTCCTCACTTTGATCACTATCATAATCTTAAGTTTGCATGGTTTGACGAAGGACTCTATAAGGCACCTGAGGGTTATACCTTAGAAGATTTATTTGCGACTGTAAAATACTACGTTGAACATCCGGACCAACGTCCTCATTCAGATAATGGTTGGGGTAATGCTAGCGACCATGTTCGTAAAAATAAGGCAGACCAAGACGGTAAACCTGATGAAAATAAGGAACATGATGAAGTAAGTGAGCCAACTCGCTCTGAATCTGATGAAAAAGAGAATCACGCTGGTTTAAATCCTTCAGCAGATAATCTTTATAGACCGAGCACTGATGAAGACGAGACAGAGGAAGAAGCTGAAGATACTACAGAAGAGCCAGAAGTCCATCAAGTAGAGACTGCAAAAGTAGAAGCTAAACTCAAAGAAGTAGAAGCTCTACTTGATACAGTAACGGATGCTAGTCTGAAAGCTACTGCGACTGAAACCCTGGCTAGTTTACGAGGTAACTTGAGCCTGCAAACCATGGATAATAATGACATCATGACAGAGGCAGAAAAATTACTTGCTTTGTTAAAAGGTAGTGAGTCAATTGAGACGAAGCCAGAAGCATAAGTTTATCCTATTAAATCGATATAATGTAAGAGTCAGTAGTAATACTGGCTTTTATTTTTTTAAATGATATAAAAATCTTGACAGATAAGTTTAAAAAAGGTAAACTATTTACTGGTTAATTAAATGGTTAAATAACCAGTTTAGAAAAAATTGTTTAACCGAGAAAAAGAAGTTAAGAAAAAGCTTCATCATTTATTGAAATGAGGGATTTATGAAATTCAGTAAAAAGTATATAGCAGCTGGATCAGCTGTTATCGTATCCTTGAGTCTATGTGCATATGCACTAAACCAGCATCGTTCGCAGGAAAATAAGGACAATAATCGTGTTTCTTATGTGGATGGTAGCCAGTCAAGTCAGAAAACTGAAAACCTGACACCAGACCAGGTTAGCCAGAAAGAAGGAATTCAGGCTGAGCAAATTGTCATCAAAATTACAGATCAGGGCTATGTGACGTCACACGGTGACCACTATCACTACTATAATGGGAAAGTTCCTTATGATGCCCTCTTTAGTGAAGAACTCTTGATGAAGGATCCAAACTATCAACTTAAAGATGCCGATATTGTCAATGAGGTCAAGGGTGGTTATATCATCAAGGTCGATGGAAAATATTATGTCTACCTGAAAGATGCAGCTCATGCTGATAATGTTCGAACTAAGGATGAAATCAATCGTCAAAAACAAGAACACGTCAAAGATAATGATAAGGTCAGCTCTGATGTTGCTGTAGCAAGGTCTCAGGGACGTTATACGACAGATGATGGTTATGTCTTTAATCCAGCTGATATTATCGAAGATACGGGTGATGCTTATATCGTTCCCCACGGAGGTCACTATCACTACATTCCAAAAAGTGATTTATCTGCTAGTGAATTAGCAGCAGCAAAAGCTCATCTGGCTGGGAAAAATACGCAACCAAGTCAGCTAAGCTATTCTTCAACAGCTAGTGACAATAACACGCAATCTGTAGCACAAGGCTCAACTAGCAAGCCAGCAAATAAAGCTGAAAATCTCCAAAGTCTATTGAAAGAACTCTATGATTTACCTAGCGACCAACGTTACAGTGAATCAGATGGCTTGGTCTTTGACCCTGCTAAGATTATCAGTCGTACGGCAAATGGAGTTGCGATTCCACATGGCGACCATTACCACTTTATTCCTTACAGCAAGCTTTCTGCTTTAGAAGAAAAGATTGCCAGAATGGTGCCTATCGGTGGAACTGGTTCTACGGTCTCTACAAATGAAAAACCTCATGAAGTAGCGTCTAGTATAGGAAGTCTTTCAAGTAGTCCATCTACTTTGAATAGTGCCTCATTACTTACAAATAAGCCTATCTCTTCAACATCTGATGGCTATATTTTTAATCCAAAAGATATTGTTGAGGAAACAGCAACAGCTTATATCGTCAGACATGGTGATCATTTCCATTACATTCCTAAGTTGAATCAAATTGGACAACCGACTCTTCCAAGTAATAGTCTAACAACACCTTCGCCATCTCTTCCAATCAATCCAGGAACTTCACATGAGGAACATGAAGAAGATGGTCACGGCTTTGATGCTAATCGTATTATTGCGGAAGATTCGGCAGGCTTTGTCATGACTCATGGTAACCACAATCATTACTTCTTCAAGAAAGATTTGACAGCAGAACAAATTAAGGCAGCGCAAGACCACTTGAAAGGGGCAAATACAGCTACATCAAATCCAGCTCATGATGACGATCACGATAGCGATGAGCATGACCACCATCATGGTGAAGATCACGATCACGGTTTTGATGCCGATCGTGTCATTAGTGAAGATGATCAAGGTTTTGTCATGAGTCATGGTGACCACAATCATTACTTCTTCAAAAAGGATTTGACAGCTGAACAAATTAAGGCAGCTCAGGATCATTTGAAAACACATCATGATGCAGAGCCTGTAAAACCTCTTGCTAAAACGGTAGAGTCTTTCTCAAGAGATGCTAGTGATGAAGAAAAGATTGCTTACATTTCTAAGACCTATGGGGTTCCACTTGAAGCTATTAGAATTTCAAACGGATTCTTTGTCTTTGGAAATCCAGACCAAGCCTACGATCCAACTCATATCCACCCATATGCTGTTCGTAAGGAACACGTTCGACTTCCACTCCAGACTGGCAATCCAGAGCTTGATTTCCTAAATGAACTTTATACGACTGCCTTACGTGATGGTGTGTCTCCTTATAGTTTGCAGGTAGAAAATGGTAGTTTTGTGATCCCTCATGGAGACCACAATCACTACATCAAGGTGCAAACTAAGGGATATGAAGTGGCTTTGAAAAACAAGATTCCAGCCCTACAATCCAACTACCAACCTGGAGCTTTTGATGAGAAGGCAGTCTTGGAAAAAGTAGATCAACTTCTAGCTGACAGCAGAAGTATCTACAAAGACAAGCCTATCGAACAAAGACAGATTGAGTTAGCCTTAGGTCAGTTTACTGAAAATATGAAGAAACTAGCAACTAACTCTACAGCAGGTTATCTTGCGACACTAGATCTCTTTGATAAGCAATATATCCATATTGATGAAAGTGTCAAACCTGTTGAAACAAGTGCTTTAGATAAGAAATATCAATCCTTGATTGATAAAATCAATACCTTGGATACAGACACTTATGGACTTCCTAAGAAAGACCTTCTCGTTCGACTCCAAGAAGCTAAATTGGCTAAAGATGAGGCTGGTTTAGCAGCGGTTGAATCACAACTTCAAGCTCTTCAAGACTTTAATGACCGTACTGGTGATACAACAGTGGAATACATCAAGTACTTCTATGAGCATGTAACTGATGGTCGTTTAAGTGATGAGCTTCGTAATAAAGTAGCTAATTTGACTTTTACTTTATATCAATCCCAATCCTTCCGTAAGGCTGTGGACTTGAATAAACTGTTCCCAAGCATTTATCAAACAAAACAAGAAGTAGAAGAGGCTTTGAAAAATCAGCCGGCTTCTACAAAAGTAAATGAAACAGTTTTAGATAAAGAAACAGTTGATAACCAATCTGCTAAGCAAGCGATTTATGAATTTTTGAAAGATCTTTATCCTGATCTTAAAAAAGAAGAGCATGTCAATCATGTTAGCAAGGAAGAAGTAGAAAGTCTTTTGAGCAAGGCAAATCAACTCTTGGAACAACTCCAAGAAGAAGGAATCAGACAATCCTTGGCAGAAGAAGTAGAAAATCTCAAAGCTGCCACAAACAAGGCTGATGCAGACTTGGATGAAGTAAACAGTCAGGTAAAAGATGTCTTGACTCGTATCGCTAGCGCCCTTCAACAAGAAAAGGAAAATGCTGAACAAGATCCTCAGACACTTGTACTCTATCAAAAACTCTACAATATTCTCATATCGCTTCACTCTTATTTAGAAAGTAATAATGGTTCTGATGAGGACTTTGATAAGGTGGATGCATTACTAGATCAACTTTCTGCTAAGAGTAAAGACAAAGCAGCTTTACTTGAATTGACAAAAGCTATTCTGATCTTGAATCAAGAAATCCAGTCAAAAGCTAGCGCAAGTGAAGAAGAAAGTCCAGCAAGAAATGCTGAAGCAAACGGTGCTAACACCAGTGCTGAGAACCAACCAAACGCAAGTACAGCAACCGAAGCACCAGTAGCATCTGAATCTAACAGTGATACCGCAAGCGACGAAAGCAAACCAAGCAATACAAGAGATTCTAAACCTGTTGAATCAACTTCAGAAAAGGAAACAGCAGAATCTACAACAAGTGCTGGAAATCAAGAAAAACCAGCATAATAAAAAGAAAGGCGAAGTAGCTGAGCTACCTCGTCTTTTTAGTCTTTATAAGCTACGATACCAATGATGGTATCAACTGCACGTTCCATAGTCTGAAGGCTAACGTATTCAAAACGTCCGTGCATATTCTCGCCACCAGCAAAGATATTAGGGGTTGGGATTCCCATAAAGGAAATCTTAGAGCCGTCTGTTCCACCCCTGATTGGTTCGATAATAGGAGTGATACCTAGATCTTCCATAACGGCTTTAGCAATGGTAATTGGAGTCATATCTTTTTCAATGACTTCTTTCATATTGTAGTACTGGTCTGTCAAGTTTAGGGTGACACGGTCGCTACCAAGTTCTTGATTCATCTTATCGGCGATTGACTGCATAGCTACTTTACGCGCTTCAAAGGCATCTTTTTCAAAATCACGAATGATGTAGCTTGCACGCGCCTCCTCGACACTACCTGTCACATCCATAAGATGATAGAAACCTTGGTAACCTTCTGTTAACTCAGGTCTGTCCTTTTCTGGAAGTTGATTATGAAAATCAATTGCTAATTGCAGAGCATTTACCATCTGTCCCTTTGCAGTACCAGGGTGGACATTGCGTCCTTGGAAATGCAATTCAGCACCCGCTGCTGAAAAGGTCTCGTACTGAAGCTCACCTAGTGGGCCACCATCAACTGTGTAAGCAAAATCAACATCAAAATCTTCTGCATCAAATTGATTAGCACCAACACCGATTTCCTCATCTGGACCAAAACCAACACGAATCTCACAGTGTTTGATTTCAGGGTGAGCAGTTAGATATTCAATAGATGTCATAATTTCAGCAATGCCTGACTTGTCATCAGCTCCTAGCAAGGTTGTTCCATCTGTTGTGATGAGTGTTTGTCCTGGATATTTTTCAAGACTCTTGAAGTCAGCTGGATCCAGTTTAAAACCAGAATTTCCAAGTTCAATCACACCACCATCGTAGTTTTCAATTACCTGGGGACTGACTCCTTCGGCATTAAAATCAGCAGTATCCATGTGGGAGATGAAGCCAATTTTACGTGTTAAAGATGGATCATTGGCTGGCAAGGTACCAATCGCAAAACCATTTGGAAGGTAGTAGACGTTTTGCAGTCCAACACGTTTCATTTCAGGGATAAGAACATTTGTAGCAAAATCTACCTGACTCTGTGTACTTGGAGTAGTAGTAGAGTGTTCATCAGAGCGCGTGTTGACCTTAACGTAGGTCAAGAAGCGGTCCAAGAGATTTGGATAAGTCATAAAAAACTCCTTTTGAATTCATTTTTTCCATTGTATCATAGAAAGAAGAGAAAAACAAAAGACAGAAGTTAGGGCAATCTGCTATGTTAGCGTTTACTTATCAGTGGATTCATGATAAAATAAACTTGATAAAAATATCACAAGGAAGCGATTATGAAAAAAGCAATTTTAATGATGACCTTCGGTTCACCGGAAGAGATTACCTTTGAAGGTGTAGCTGATTTTTTCACAAATATTCGTCGTGGAGTGAGACCCCAAGACCACGAGATTCAGACTCTCTATGATAATTATGTACGAATTGGAGGCACGCCTCTGCAAAAAATTACCCGTGAAGAGGTTGCCTTGGTAGAAGCTAGGCTAGGAAATGAATATAGTGTCTATTTTGCCAATAAGTTTTCCAGCCCTTTTATTCCAGATGTGATTGGTCAGATGGAAGCAGACGGCATTGAGCAGTGTATTTGCTTGATTTTGGAGCCTCATTATTCTTTTTACTCTGTCATGGGTTATGAGAAATTTTTAGAAAGCAAGCAAATTCAATTTTTGGTCATTAAGGACTGGTATCAAGAAGAAGCACTGTTAAACTATTGGGCAGATGAAATTGGTAAAATTTTAAAAGAAGAAGTAAAGCAGGATAGCTTTAAAGTCATCTTTTCAGCTCACAGTGTGCCCATTTTTGCCTTGGACTTTGGTGATCCTTATATCGACCAAATTTTTGAAAATAGCAAGTTAGTCGCTGAAAAACTAGGTTTGAGTTCCGAGCAATATACAAATACCTGGCAAAGTGAGAGTGATATTGGGATTCCATGGATTAAGCCAGATGTATTAGAATATCTCAGAGAACAGACAGAACATCCAGACCATTATATTTTTGTTCCTATCAGCTTCATTAGCGAGCATATTGAAGTCTTGTTTGATAATGATGTGGAATGTTATGACTTGTGTCAGGAATTGGGTGTGAACTACCATCGTCCACTAATGCCAAATACGGATTCTCGCTTAATTGATGCCTTGGTCAATACAGTTAGAGCCAATGAACATCAAGAGTTTAAGGAATTTCTCCCAGAAGAAGAGACCTTTGATGAGTTAGTTCCTTCAGACGAGACGAAAAACATTTTGGCTGAATCTGAAGATTTACAAATGCCAGAATTTGTGAAAAAACTGATTGAGAAAAAAGGTCGGGAGAATGTCAAGATGCCTTATCTTATCAAGAAGATGCTAGAAAAAGCAGGCAAGTTACCCAAAGAGTAAAGAAAAAGGATTTAGCTTTGCGCTAGATCCTTTTAAACGATTATTTTTTCTCAAGGAGAGCTTTGATTTCTTGAAGTACTTCCAATTCGGTTGGTTTTTTTTCGTCAGTTTTTTCTTCCTTTATGCCAGTCAGTTTCTGTGCTTTTTCAATACCCTTGATAATAAAGAAGAGGGCGGTACCGACAAAGATAAAATTGATAATAGCACTTAAAAAGTTACCATAGCCGACTCCATGCCAAGACAGTTGAGCGATACGTTCGACTTTAGCAGCTTTCAAAGCGGGATTTAAAATAAGAGGAGTGATAATGTCATTTACAAGCGAAGTGACGATAGCACCAAAAGCAGAGGCAATGACAACACCGACAGCAAGGTCAATAACATTTCCTCTAAGCAAGAATGATTTTAGATTTTTTAACATACTGTTTTCCTTTCAACGTTTCGTGTTTCATTGTATCCTAAATCATTATAGAAGGCAATTAAAAGGCTCATAAATGGAATATTATTTTCTAAAAATATAGACCTTGCTCAAGATATAATTGATGATAATAATGAGTATTTGTGCAATAATCGTTTCAATTGCATTTACTTTATCAAGATTTTCATTTACGAATTGCCCTATGATATGAGGGAATTGAGTCACAAACAGAAAAGTAAAGAGCAAATCTAATAGAAAAGTAGAAAGGCGGGCAAGAAAAAATTTCACTAAACGGATAAGTCTATTTTTCTTTTTTTGCTTAAATACAATCGTATCATTTGTGATAAAGGCAAATAGGATACCAATACTATTTGCTAGGGCGGTAGCAAGGAGTTCCTGATGACTTAGTTGATAAATGACTAGTCGTGAGAGAATCGAAACTAGAGTTGTTGCAAGGCCAAAAAAGAGATAGGCTAAGATTTCATTGTTAAAAAAATTTTGAATAGGTTTTTTCATGCTTTAAGTATAGCATAAAGCAGGCTATTGTGCTATACTAGTAAGGTTGAATAAAGCAACCCTTGGTGCTTAGCTTCTTTCACCAAGCATATTACACGCGGATAACCGCTAAAGGAGAAAAGATGAAAAAATTAACTATTCGTGATGTTGCAGATATTGCAATCGTCGCTGCTATCTATGTCGTTTTGACTGTCACACCGCCTCTAAATGCCATTAGCTATGGTGCTTATCAGTTCCGTATTTCAGAAATGATGAACTTTATGGCTTTTTACAATCCCAAGTACATCATCGGAGTTACTATCGGTTGTATGATTGCTAATTTCTTTAGCTTCGGACTCCTAGATGTCTTTGTTGGTGGTGGATCAACCTTGGTATTCCTCAGTTTAGGTGTTTGGCTTTTTGCAAAATACAGCAAGGATTACCTCTTTAACGGATTGATTCGAAAAGATCATTTCTTCTTTTCAATCCTCTTTTCAATTTCCATGTTTACTATCGCTGCAGAGTTAAATATTGTAGCAGAATTACCATTCTTCCTTACTTGGTTTACAACAGGGATTGGTGAATTTGCCTCATTGATTATTGGAGCGATTATTATCGGTAAAATTGGTCGTCGAATCGATTTAAGCAAATAGAACAGGACAAGCTAGGTAGCTCTTACCAGGCTTTTTCTTATGGAAAATGTCTAAGGAAACTTGACAAGATTTTCTAACTATAGTATACTTTTTAAGTAAGCTGATTTAGCTCAGTTGGCAGAGCGCATCCATGGTAAGGATGAGGTCGCCGGTTCAATCCCGGCAATTAGCATGATATAGACAGCAAAACCCTTTATTTACAAGGGTTTTTGTTATGTATGCCCCAAATTTTTCAAAGATATTTCTTATGCACCTATGTAAATAAAACTCATACTCAATGAAAATCAAAGAGCAAACTAGGAAGCTAGCCGCAGGTTGCTCAAAGCACTGTTTTGAGGTTGTAGATAAGACTGACGAAGTCAGCTCAAAACATGTTTTTGAGGTTGTAGATGAAACTGACGAAGTCAGTAACCATACATACGGTAAGACGACGCTGACGAAGTTTGAAGAGATTTTTGAAGAGTATAAAGCGTTTCGTCTGTTGACAAAAGTCATTCTCTTTAGTAGAATAGAAGATGCGATGAGTCGATAGGTAGTCTTCGGACTACTATTGAGCATAAGGAGGTCATAACGCAGGAGCGGACCTTGATGAGTTGTGTGAACCTGCTCATCACATGAAGATGCCTCTTAGTCCTTGGTCTAGCGACTGGGGATTTTTATTTTTCAAAAAATGATGAAAAAGCTTTGCAATTCATGGAAAAAGTAGTATAATACTTCTATTATAGAAATTTTTAGAAAATTCCGAAAGAGGTTATTTATGGGATATACAGTTGCTGTAGTCGGCGCGACAGGTGCTGTCGGTGCTCAGATGATAAAAATGTTGGAAGAATCAACACTTCCAATCGATAAAATTCGTTTACTTGCTTCTTCACGTTCAGCAGGCAAGACTTTAAAATTTAAAGACCAAGATATTACGATTGAAGAAACGACTGAAACAGCTTTTGAAGGAGTTGATATTGCTCTCTTTTCAGCAGGTGGTTCTACATCAGCTAAGTATGCACCATACGCAGTTAAAGCTGGAGCGGTAGTAGTAGATAATACATCTTACTTCCGTCAAAATCCAGATGTTCCTTTGGTTGTTCCAGAGGTCAATGCTCATGCACTTGATGCCCACAACGGGATTATTGCTTGCCCTAACTGTTCAACAATCCAAATGATGGTAGCTCTTGAGCCAGTTCGCCAAAAATGGGGCTTGGACCGTATCATTGTTTCAACTTACCAAGCCGTTTCAGGTGCTGGTATGGGAGCAATTCTTGAGACACAACGTGAACTTCGTGAGGTCTTGAATGATGGTGTAACCCCACGTGATTTGCATGCCGAAATCTTGCCTTCAGGTGGTGACAAGAAACATTATCCTATCGCCTTCAATGCTCTTCCACAAATCGATGTCTTCACTGACAATGATTACACATATGAAGAGATGAAGATGACCAAGGAAACTAAGAAAATCATGGAAGATGATAGCATTGCAGTATCTGCAACATGTGTGCGTATTCCAGTCTTGTCAGCTCACTCTGAGTCTGTTTATATCGAAACAAAAGAAGTGGCTCCAATAGAAGAAGTAAAAGCAGCTATCGCAGCCTTCCCGGGTGCTGTTCTTGAAGATGATGTAGCTCATCAAATCTATCCTCAAGCTATCAATGCAGTTGGTTCGCGTGATACCTTTGTTGGTCGTATTCGTAAAGACTTGGATGCTGAAAAAGGAATCCATATGTGGGTTGTTTCAGATAACCTTCTCAAAGGTGCTGCTTGGAACTCAGTTCAGATTGCTGAAACTCTTCATGAACGTGGATTGGTTCGTCCAACAGCCGAATTGAAATTTGAATTAAAATAGTCATATCGTTTAGGAGTTCAGATGAACTCCTTCTTTGAAATAGAGAGGTGTTTTCATGTCTTATCAAGATTTAAAAGAGTGTAAAATCATCACAGCTTTTATTACCCCCTTCCATGAGGATGGTTCCATCAATTTTGATGCCATTCCAGCCTTGATTGAGCATTTGTTAGCGCATCATACAGACGGAATTCTTCTAGCTGGAACGACTGCTGAGAGTCCAACTTTGACCCACGATGAGGAGTTGGAACTCTTTGCGGCTGTACAAAAGATTGTCAATGGACGTGTACCTTTGATTGCGGGTGTAGGTACCAATGATACGCGAGACTCGATCGAGTTTGTCAAAGAAGTAGCGGAATTTGGCGGTTTTGCTGCTGGGCTTGCTATTGTTCCTTACTACAACAAACCTTCTCAAGAAGGAATGTATCAGCATTTTAAAGCCATTGCAGATGCTTCGGACCTACCAATTATTATCTATAACATTCCAGGGCGTGTAGTTGTCGAATTGACTCCAGAAACCATGCTTCGTTTGGCTGACCATCCAAATATTATTGGTGTCAAAGAATGTACTAGCTTGGCCAATATGGCTTACTTAATTGAGCACAAGCCTGAAGAATTCTTGATTTATACAGGTGAGGATGGAGATGCTTTCCATGCCATGAACCTTGGGGCGGATGGGGTTATTTCTGTTGCCTCTCATACAAATGGGGATGAAATGCATGAGATGTTTACGGCCATTGCAGAAAGCGATATGAAGAAAGCAGCGGCTATTCAACGTAAATTCATTCCTAAGGTCAATGCCCTCTTCTCTTATCCAAGTCCTGCTCCTGTTAAGGCAGTTCTGAACTATATGGGATTTGAAGCTGGACCAACTCGTCTACCTCTTGTTCCAGCACCAGAAGAAGATGCTAAACGCATTATCAAGGTTGTCGTAGATGGTGACTACGAAGCGACCAAGGCAACTGTAACAGGTGTCTTAAGACCAGATTACTAATAAGACAATAAAATCCATGACCGCAATAACGAGCATGGATTTTTCTTATTTTCCTAAACAGAATTGGCTAAAAAGTTGGGTAATGAGTTCATCTGGAGCAGCATCTCCAGTGATTTCTCCGAGGATTTCCCAAGTACGAGTCAAATCAACTTGAAGCAAGTCAACTGGCATCCCCAGTTCAAGACCTTCATTAACAGCCTGCAAACTTTCAATAGCCTTCTCAATCAAGGAAATATGACGGGCGTTGGACAAGTAGGTTGCATCTTGCTCGACTAGACCAGCATTTTCAAAGAAGAGGTCATTAATGCGTTCTTCAATCTTATCAATGTTTTGGTTTTTAAGGACTGAAATACGAATAACGTCTTCAGGTAGTTCCGATGTTTCAATCGCTTCAGGCAAGTCGGTTTTATTAAGAAGAATAATACGGTTTGTATCTTGGCTAATCCCAAGAAGTTGTCGGTCTTGGGCAGTTAAGGGCTCGCTAGCGTTTAGTACTAGCAGAACCAAGTCAGCTTCCTTGAGGGCTTTTTTCGAACGCTCAACACCTATTTGTTCCACGATGTCATCCGTTTCACGGATACCAGCTGTATCAATCAATTTGAGAGGAACACCGTTGATGTTGACGTATTCTTCGATGACATCACGGGTTGTACCAGCAATATCTGTGACGATTGCCTTGTCTTCACGCAAGAGGTTGTTGAGAAGGCTTGATTTCCCAACGTTGGGGCGTCCGATGATAGCTGTTGAAATTCCTTCGCGAAGGATTTTACCACGACGGGCTGTCCTAAGGAGATTAGTTAGCAATTGCTCAAACTCCATAGTCTTCTCACGGACCACAGCAGTAGTCGCTTCTTCAACATCGTCATACTCAGGATAGTCGATATTAACCTCGACTTGGGCAAGTGTGTTAAGGATTTCTTGACGGGTATTGTTAATGAGGTCAGAAAGGGAACCGTCTAATTGCTTAACTGCAATGTTCATGGCCTTGTCAGTCTTTGCACGGATGATGTCCATCACTGCCTCAGCCTGTGTCAAATCTACGCGACCGTTTAAAAAGGCACGTTTGGTAAATTCACCAGGTTCTGCCAACCGAGCTCCTTCACGGATCGCTAGTTGGAGAATTTCATTGGTTACCGCAATCCCACCGTGGGTGTTAATCTCGATAATATCCTCACGAGTGAAGGTTTTTGGAGATTTCATGGCTCCCACCATGACCTCGTCCATGACTTTACCAGTTAGAGGGTCAACGATGTGACCGTAGTTGAGAGTGTGGCTAACAACCTGTCTCAAGTCTTTTCCTTTAAAAATCTTTTGCGCAATAGCAAAACTTTCTGTTCCGCTCAGGCGGACAATACCAATAGCCCCTTCACCTAGTGGAGTAGAGATGGCAGCGATGGTATCAAATTCACGTGTAATCATAATGTTTCCTTTAATAAATAGCTCTTTTCTTGGAAATTTTTCCAAGTCTCTTTTCAAATTGTAACAAATTTGAACTATTTCTTCAATGGATGCTACTTGGAGATTGAAAAAGCCTAAGCAATTCTGCTTAAGCTAGCTTATTTGGTGCGCATTTCCCCTTGTGGGAAGTAAGTTCCTTCTGGCATGTCGTTGATGATGACATGGACAGCAGATTGAGGTGCTCCAGTGTTGCGAACAACAGCTTCTGTTATTTCCTTAGCAAGAGCTTTCTTTTGCTCGAGCGTGCGTCCTTCAAATAAATCGATGCGTACAAATGGCATAATAGCTTCCTCCACTAGTTTTTGATTTCTTCTATTTTACCACATTTTGCCGTTTAAAGCTTAAGAAAATTATGATATACTAGAATGTAGCAAAAATTTAGAAATGGACGTGAAGCAAGAAACATGGCACAGTTGTATTATCGTTATGGGACCATGAACTCTGGTAAGACGATTGAGATTCTCAAGGTGGCCTATAACTATGAGGAGCAAGGAAAAGGTGTTGTGATTATGACCTCGGCTCTGGATACGCGTGACGGTGTTGGCTATGTATCGAGTCGAATTGGCATGAAACGCCCTGCCATTGCGATTGAGGAGTCAACGGATATCTTCGGCTATATCCGAGATTTACCTGAGAAACCATACTGTGTTTTGGTCGATGAAGCCCAGTTTCTCAAACGTCATCATGTTTACGATCTAGCTCGTGTTGTGGACGAGTTAGATATACCCGTCATGGCTTTTGGTTTGAAAAATGACTTTCGCAATGAACTGTTCGAAGGTTCCAAGTATCTCTTGCTCTTAGCAGACAAGATTGATGAGATTAAGACCATTTGCCAGTATTGTAAGAAAAAGGCGACCATGGTTTTGCGAACACAGGATGGACTGCCCGTTTACGATGGAGAACAGATCCAGATTGGTGGTAATGAAACCTATATCTCAGTTTGCCGTAAACATTATTTTGCGCCTGAAATCAATAAGGAGAATAAAGAAAAATGAACATCTATGATCAACTACAAGCTGTAGAAGACCGTTATGAAGAATTAGGAGAATTGCTGAGTGACCCAGATGTGGTTTCGGACACCAAGCGTTTCATGGATCTTTCCAAAGAAGAGGCTTCAAGCCGTGATACAGTAACAGCTTACCGTGAGTACAAACAAGTCCTTCAAAACATCGTTGATGCCGAAGAGATGATTAAGGAATCAGGCGGAGATGCGGACTTGGAAGAAATGGCTAAGCAAGAGCTCAAAGATGCCAAGGCTGAAAAAGAAGCATACGAAGAAAAACTCAAAATTTTGCTCCTTCCAAAGGATCCAAACGATGACAAGAACATCATCCTTGAAATCCGTGGAGCAGCTGGTGGAGATGAAGCAGCACTTTTCGCTGGGGATTTGCTAACCATGTACCAAAAGTATGCGGAAGCTCAGGGATGGCGCTTTGAAGTTATGGAAGCTTCTATGAATGGTGTCGGTGGTTTTAAAGAAGTGGTTGCTATGGTTTCAGGTCAGTCTGTATACTCTAAGCTTAAGTACGAATCAGGTGCTCACCGTGTGCAACGTGTCCCTGTGACAGAAAGTCAAGGCCGTGTTCATACTTCGACAGCGACAGTTCTTGTTATGCCAGAAGTTGAAGAGGTTGAATACGACATTGATCCAAAAGACCTTCGTGTCGACATCTATCACGCCTCTGGTGCTGGTGGACAGAACGTCAATAAGGTTGCGACTGCCGTTCGTATCGTTCACTTGCCAACCAATATCAAGGTTGAGATGCAGGAAGAACGTACCCAGCAGAAGAACCGTGAGAAGGCCATGAAAATCATCCGTGCGCGTGTTGCTGACCACTTTGCACAAATTGCTCAGGATGAACAAGACGCTGAGCGTAAATCAACAATCGGTACTGGTGACCGCTCAGAACGTATTCGTACTTATAACTTCCCACAAAACCGTGTCACAGACCACCGTATTGGCTTGACTCTCCAAAAACTAGATACCATTCTGTCTGGTAAATTGGATGAAGTTGTGGATGCCTTGGTGCTCTATGACCAAACGCAAAAACTAGAAGAATTAAACAAATAATGAAATTAGCTCAATTATTTTCAGATTTTGAAGAAGAGTTGATAAGACAAGGAGAGGAAGCTGAAAGCCTCTCTTTTGTCTATCGTAGCCTGAAAAATCTCTCTTTTACAGACTTTGTTTTTGCCCTCCAGCAGGAAGTGACGGAAGGGGAAGAAGTATTTGTAAAAGGAATTTTCCAACAGTTAGCAGCTCATAAACCAGCACAGTATATCATCGGACAGGCAGATTTTTATGGAATGCAGTTAAAAGTTGATGAGCGGGTTTTGATTCCCCGTCCAGAGACAGAGGAATTAGTCGAGCTTATCCTGGCTGAAAATTCTGAAGAAAATCTTAAGGTCCTAGATATTGGGACAGGTAGTGGAGCTATTGCTCTCGCTCTAGCAAAAAACAGACCAGATTGGTCAGTGACAGCAGCAGATATTTCCCAAGATGCTTTAGATGTAGCTAGCGAAAATGCTAAAAATCAAAATCTTCAAATATTTTTAAAAAAATCTGACTGTTTTACAGAAATTTCTGAAAAATATGATATAATTGTTTCCAATCCACCCTATATCTCTCGTGAAGATGCGTCAGAGGTCGGCTTGAATGTTTTGCATTCGGAGCCTCATCTAGCTCTCTTTGCAGACGAGGATGGCCTAGCTATCTACCGTAGAATTGCGGAAGATGCAAAAGACTATCTCAAAGATGGTGGTAAGATTTACCTTGAAATTGGATACAAGCAAGGTCAAAGTGTTCCTGAACTTTTTAGGAAGCATCTTCCTGAAAAAAGAGTACGAACACTCAAGGACCAATTTGGTCAAGATAGGATGGTCGTGGTTGATGATGGACAGGATTAGACAAGAGTTGGAAAATGGTGGAGCTGTCGTTCTACCTACAGAGACGGTTTACGGTCTTTTTGCCAAGGCGCTAGATGAAAAAGCAGTTGACCATGTTTACCAGCTCAAACATCGTCCTAGAGACAAGGCGCTCAATCTCAATATCGCCTCTCTAGAGGACATCTTGTATTTTTCAAAGAATCAGCCAACTTATCTTCAAAAACTTGTAGAGACCTTTTTACCAGGTCCCTTGACCATTATACTCGAAGCCAATGACCGAGTTCCCTATTGGGTTAATTCTGGCCTTGAAACGGTGGGATTTCGGATGCCGAGTCATCCTATTACCCTTGATTTGATTCGAGAGACAGGTCCCTTGATTGGGCCGTCTGCCAATATTTCAGGTCAGGCAAGTGGAGTGACCTTTAATCAAATTCTAGAGGATTTTGACCAAGAGGTTCTGGGGCTGGAAGACGATGCTTTTCTAACTGGACAGGATTCAACTATTTTGGACTTTTCTGGAGACAAGGTGAAAATCTTACGCCAAGGGGCCATTGAGCGAGATGATATTCTTGCTCAGTTGCCAGAGATTTCTTTTGAGGAGGAATGAGATGTTAAGAGATTTAAGAGAAACAGATGTGAAAGCTATTTGTGACATCAACCAAGAAGCTTTGGGCTATTCTTTTAGTCCAGAGGAGACAGCTAGTCAACTAACTAGATTATCTCAAGATCAACATCATTTCCTACTTGGCTATGAGGATGTAGCCAGTCATGTCTTACTTGGATATGTCCACGCTGAGGTCTATGAATCACTTTATTCTAAAGCAGGATTTAATATTTTAGCCTTAGCAGTTTTATCTCAAGAGCAAGGTCAAGGTATCGGTAAAAGCTTACTGCAAGGGTTGGAGCAAGAAGCAAAAAGACGCGGCTATGGGTTTATCCGCTTAAACTCTGCCGAACATCGTCTGGGTGCTCATGCATTTTATGAAAAAGTTGGTTATACTTGTGATAAAATGCAGAAACGGTTTATTCGCATCTTTTAGTTTGATTTTCTAATAAGAAAATTAAACTAATGGACTAGTCACACAATAAAAGGAGAAGACCTATGATTTTTGACAAAGATGATTTTAAAGCATATGATGCTGATCTCTGGAATGCTATTGCCAAAGAAGAAGAACGACAACAAAACAACATTGAGTTGATTGCTTCGGAAAACGTAGTTTCCAAGGCTGTTATGGCAGCTCAAGGGTCTATCTTGACGAATAAATACGCCGAAGGTTACCCAGGACGCCGTTATTATGGTGGAACAGATGTAGTAGACGTGGTAGAATCTCTAGCCATTGAACGTGCAAAAGAAATTTTCGGTGCAAAATTTGCCAATGTCCAACCACACTCAGGAAGCCAAGCCAACTGTGCAGCTTACATGGCCTTGATTGAGCCAGGTGATACGGTGATGGGGATGGATTTGGCAGCAGGTGGACACTTGACCCACGGAGCTCCAGTTAGCTTCTCAGGTCAAACCTACAACTTTGTTTCTTATAGTGTAGATCCTGAAACGGAACTCTTGGATTTTGATGCTATCTTGAAACAAGCCCAAGAAGTAAAACCAAAATTGATCGTAGCAGGTGCTTCAGCCTATTCTCAAATTATCGACTTTTCAAAATTCCGTGAAATTGCAGATGCCGTTGGTGCTAAGCTCATGGTTGATATGGCCCATATAGCTGGTTTGGTTGCGGCTGGTCTTCACCCAAGTCCAGTGCCATACGCTCATATCACTACAACAACGACCCACAAAACCCTTCGTGGACCACGTGGTGGTTTGATTTTGACCAATGATGAAGACTTAGCTAAGAAAATCAATTCAGCTATTTTCCCTGGTATTCAGGGTGGTCCTTTGGAGCACGTTGTGGCGGCTAAAGCTGTTTCCTTCAAAGAAGTTTTGGATCCAGCCTTCAAGGAATATGCTGCTAATGTTATCAAGAACAGCAAGGCTATGGCAGATGTCTTCTTGCAAGACCCTGATTTCCGTATTATTTCTGGCGGGACTGAAAACCATCTCTTCCTAGTGGATGTGACTAAGGTTGTAGAAAACGGAAAAGTTGCTCAAAACTTGCTGGATGAAGTCAATATTACCCTAAATAAAAACTCAATTCCTTACGAAACCTTGTCACCATTCAAGACAAGTGGGATTCGTATCGGATCTGCAGCCATTACTGCGCGTGGATTTGGTGAAGAAGAAAGTCGCAAAGTGGCTGAACTCATCATTAAAACTCTCAAGAATGCAGAAAATGAAGCTGTCTTAGAAGAAGTGAGAAGTGAAGTCAAATCATTGACAGATGCCTTCCCATTATACGAGGACTAAAACTTTTATGGACATTTATATTAAGAAAGCCATTATTCACCAGTTCAGTCCGGATGATACCGAGCTGTTCCTAGCGGATAAGTTTCTCAATATTACTCCAAAAATCGAAGAATACCTGCGTAAAAAAATTGAACGTGTGTATTCAGATGAAGCCAAGACTGGGATTTTCGAGGAAGAAAATCCCTTCTTCAATCACATCACTGACGATTTGTTGGAGACATCAGTAAAGCTTGCTAATCTCTGGAAAGAAGAGTTCAGTATTTCTGAAAATCTCAAGACCAATGACTTGATTTTTGTGCAATTTTCTAAAGAAGGCGTGGAACATTTTGCTTTCTTACGAATTGCTCTGCGGGAGACCTTGACCCACCTCGGTGGAGAAGTTGATAATCCAATCAAGCTGACTCAGAATAACCTGCCTGGATTTGGAACGGGTGCTGACGAAGCCTTGGTGGTCAATCTTCAGAGTCGCAAGTACCATCTGATTGAAAAACGTATCAAGTACAATGGGGCTTTCTTGAACTATTTTTCAGAAAATCTTCTTGCTGTCGCTCCTAAGATTTCTCCTAAAAAATCTATCAAAGAACTAGAAAAAACGGCACAGCGAATTGCTGAGACTTTTAATACAGATGATTTTCAATTTCAATCTAAGGTCAAATCAGCGATTTTTAACAATCTGGAAGAAAGCAATGGATTGTCGCCTGAGAAATTGGCTAACGACCTTTTTGATAACAATCTGACTGCTCGTTTGAGCTTTATTGACCAAGTCAAAGAAGCCGTACCAGAACCAGTTCAATTTGATGAAATTGATGCCAGTCGCCAGCTTAAAAAATTTGAAAACCAAAAACTCTCCTTGTCAAATGGAATTGAGCTCATCGTTCCCAATAACGTCTATCAAGACGCCGAGTCTGTTGAGTTTATCCAAAATGATAATGGAACCTACTCTATCTTAATCAAAAATATCGAGGATATCCAAAGTAAATAATGTTTAAACGAATTCGAAGAGTGCTTGTACTAGCAGTCTTCCTTTTTGCTGGCTATAAAGCTTATCGCGTTAACCAAGATGTCAAGCAAGTCATGACCTATCAACCCATGGTACGAGAAATCTTGAGTGAAAAAGACACCCCAGCAAACGAAGAGCTTGTGCTCGCTATGATTTATACCGAAACAAAAGGAAAAGAAGGCGATGTTATGCAGTCTAGTGAGTCTGCAAGTGGTTCCACCAACACCATCAATGATAATGCCTCTAGCATTCGGCAAGGCGTTCAAACTCTGACAGATAATCTCTATCTGGCTCAGAAGAAGGGTGTTGATGCCTGGACGGCTGTTCAAGCCTATAATTTTGGACCTGCCTATATCGATTTTATCGCCCAAAATGGTAAGGAAAACACCTTGGCTCTGGCCAAACAGTACTCTCGTGAGACTGTTGCTCCCTTGCTTGGCAATACCACTGGAAAGACTTATAGTTATATTCACCCCATTTCCATTTTCCATGGAGCCGAACTCTATGTAAATGGAGGAAATTATTACTATTCTAGACAGGTGCAACTCAACCTTTACATCATCAAATGTTTCACTCTCTTTTCGACATCTGGCTAGTCCAGGTGTTTTTGTTATAAGTTTTCTTTAAGATAGATATATTACTCTAGAAAGGTAAAGGAGGAAATTCCCCATGAGAAAGAAACTCTTTCTGACTAGTGCTGCGGTCTTGTGGGCAGTAACAGCTATGAATAGCGCCCATGCAGCAACAGATGTTCAAAAAGTCATTGATGAAACCTATGTCCAACCTGAATATGTCCTAGGTTCATCCCTATCGGAAGACCAAAAAAATCAAACCCTAAAAAAACTAGGCTACAATGCCTCAACAGACACCAAAGAACTCAAGACCATGACACCTGATGTCTATTCTAAGATTATGAATGTGGCCAATGACTCTAGTTTACAGTTGTATTCATCAGCCAAGATTCAAAAACTGGGTGACAAGTCGCCACTTGAGGTCAAGATTGAAACACCAGAAAACATCACTAAAGTGACGCAGGATATGTACCGAAACGCAGCAGTAACCTTGGGAGTGGAACATGCCAAAATTACTGTAGCAGCCCCTATTCCAGTTACAGGTGAGAGTGCTTTAGCAGGGATTTATTATTCGCTAGAAGCTAATGGAGCAAAGGTGCCACAAGCCAACAAAGAGTTGGCTCAAGAAGAACTAAAGGCTTTGTCAGATATCAATACTGAAAACAAGGACAAGTCAGGCTATGATGCTAATAAATTGAACGTTGCCCTAGCCGATATCAAGTCAGGACTCGCCAAAGCAAAAGAAAGCAAGGGAAATCTGACAGAAGAAGATGTCCGCAAGATTGTTGAAGATACCTTAAAAAATTACAAACTTGATCAGGTTATAACAGGAAACCAGATCAATATCATCATCAATTTTGCTTTAAATCTCTCAAAAAGTGATATCCTCAGCAATGCAGACTTCACTAAAACCCTAAATGACCTTAAACAAAGTATCGTATCACAAGCTGGCGATAGCTTTAAAAATATTAACCTTAACTTTGATGCTGATAAGGTGCTAGAGAACGGCGGTAATTTCCTAAGCTCCCTCTGGCAAGCCATTGTCAACTTCTTCAAGAGTTTTGGTTCTTAAGAAATTTCATGGTATAATAGATGGTAACCGTAACGTTGCCGTCTTTTTTGTCGGCCAATAGAAAGAGAAGAGAATGTTAAAGAAAAATGATATTGTAGAAGTTGAAATTGTTGACTTGACCCATGAAGGTGCAGGAGTTGCCAAGGTGGATGGTTTGGTCTTTTTTGTAGAGAATGCTTTACCGAGTGAAAAAATCCTCATGCGTGTCCTCAAGGTTAATAAAAAGATTGGTTTTGGGAAGGTTGAAGAATATCTTGTCCAATCACCACACCGTAATCAAGATCTAGATTTGGCTTACCTGCGTTCAGGAATTGCTGATTTGGGTCATCTTGACTATCCAGAACAGCTCAAGTTTAAGACCAAGCAAGTCAAGGACAGTCTATATAAGATTGCTGGAATTGCTGATGTAGAGGTTGCTGAAACTTTAGGTATGGAAAATCCAGTCAAGTACCGTAACAAGGCACAGGTCCCTGTCCGTAGAGTGAATGGTATCTTGGAAACAGGATTTTTCCGTAAGAATTCCCACGACCTCATGCCTTTGGAAGATTTCTTTATCCAAGATCCTGTGATTGACGAGCTAGTAGTAACCCTACGCGACTTGCTCCGCCGTTATGATTTGAAGCCTTATGATGAAAAGGAACAAGCTGGCTTGATTCGAAACATTGTGGTGCGTAGAGGTCACTACTCAGGACAAATCATGGTCATTTTGGTGACAACTCGTCCGAAGATTTTCCGAGTGGAGCAATTGATTGAACAACTAATCAAGCAGTTCCCAGAGATTGTTTCTGTCATGCAAAATATCAACGACCAGAACACCAATGCGATTTTTGGTAAGGAATGGCGCACCTTTTATGGACAAGACTTTATCACTGACCAGATGTTGGGAAATGACTACCAAATCGCTGGACCAGCTTTTTACCAGGTCAATACTGAAATGGCTGAAAAGCTCTATCAAACAGCCATTGACTTTGCAGAGTTAAGAGAAGATGATGTGGTTATTGATGCCTATTCTGGTATCGGAACGATTGGCCTCTCTGTTGCCAAACATGTCAAAGAAGTTTATGGTGTTGAAGTTATTCCAGAAGCAGTTGAGAATAGCAAGAAGAATGCCCAACTGAACAATATTTCAAACGCCCACTATGTCTGTGATACAGCTGAAAATGCTATGAAGAATTGGCTCAAAGATGGAATTCAACCAAGCCTTATCCTAGTGGATCCACCAAGAAAAGGACTCACAGAAAGCTTTATCAAGGCAAGTAGCCAAACAGGAGCTGACCGCATCGCCTATATCTCTTGTAATGTCGCAACCATGGCGCGTGATATCAAACTCTACCGAGAATTGGGATACGAGTTGAATAAAGTACAGCCGGTTGATCTTTTTCCTCAAACGCATCATGTTGAGGCGGTAAGTTTGCTAGTCAAGGAGTAAAACGACGAAGATTAGCATTTACTTCCGCCCATGCGATAGCTGTCCGTGATTGACAAGTGCTAGCACGCAGACAGAACGGAGATAGCGAACCGCTGAGTGTGTTGCTCTGCTCGTAAAAACATAGAAACCTTTGAATGAAAGGGATAACGAAAAGCCTTGATTGCAAGGCTTTTTGCTTTATGGTGGGTAAGTATCAGAGTGAGAAAATTTTTGGAATGAGTAGAAGTGATAGCTAGAAATTATCAGTTTCTATTTCCATTTACCCTGTGGGTACGTGTTTGTTTCCATTGACAAGGAGTTTGTGGGAATAGAAATGTACCCACCTTGTTTGAATCAAGTGAAGTGTAGTTGAAGGAAATCTGTTGAAAGCAATACTTCATTTTACCGAATAAGTAATAATTTAGGCAACTTCAAATCGATTAAAAAAAACTATTTTAAAAGTTAAGAGTAGACAAAAATTGTCCACTCTTTTTTGCAAACTCAATTTATCAATAAATGAAATGAGGGAATGTAAAATGAAATATTTTGAGGTTGAGTTAGAAAATCCTGATGAATTTTTAAAACTACAAACAGAAGATTTTGTGAAAGCTAATCGCTTGCTACTAAGGAAGATAATCCAGAGCGTTACAGTCTATGAAGAAAACTTCGTGATATCCTTTAAATCTGGCATCGAATTGGAAGTATGAGTCTCATTCCATAACTTTTATATTGAACATATCATCTTGTTGTGTTATACTATAAATTGATATAAACAAAGATGTAGGAGGAACCGAAACTATGACAGCCTCAATGCGTTTAAGATAAGCTGGCAATAAAAAAAGCAGAATCTATACCCGATGATAGGCTTTTTTGTTGTGCTTATTTATACGATATTGAGCATTCATTAGTTACGGTGAGGATATTGGTTATTTAACTATACCTTTATTTAACTATGTCTTTAATATGAATGTTTCCAAATTGTATGTATGCAGACCAAAAGCCACATTGTGGGGTTTGGCCTGCATTTTTTATTGCCTAGAATGCTATTCAAAATAGAAATTCAAGCAAAATAATATGCAGGAGATAATATAAATGGAAAAATACAACAATTGGAAACGAAAATTTTATGCAATATGGGCAGGGCAAGCAGTATCATTAATCACTAGTGCCATCCTGCAAATGGCGATTATTTTTTACCTTACAGAAAAAACAGGATCTGCGATGGTCTTGTCTATGGCTTCATTAGTAGGTTTTTTACCCTATGCGATTTTGGGACCTGCCATTGGTGTGCTAGTGGATCGTCATGATAGGAAGAAGATAATGATTGGTGCCGATTTAATTATCGCAGCAGCTGGTGCAGTGCTTGCTATTGTTGCATTCTGTATGGAGCTACCTGTCTGGATGATTATGATAGTATTGTTTATCCGTAGCATTGGAACAGCTTTTCATACCCCAGCACTCAATGCGGTTACACCACTTTTAGTACCAGAAGAACAGCTAACGAAATGCGCAGGCTATAGTCAGTCTTTGCAGTCTATAAGCTATATTGTTAGTCCGGCAGTTGCAGCACTCTTATACTCCGTTTGGGATTTAAATGCTATTATTGCCATCGACGTATTGGGTGCTGTGATTGCATCTATTACGGTAGCAATTGTACGTATACCTAAGCTGGGTAATCAAGTGCAAAGTTTAGAACCAAATTTCATAAGGGAGATGAAAGAAGGAGTTGTGGTTCTGAGACAAAACAAAGGATTGTTTGCCTTATTACTCTTAGGAACACTATATACTTTTGTTTATATGCCAATCAATGCACTATTTCCTTTAATAAGCATGGAACACTTTAATGGAACACCTGTGCATATTTCTATTACGGAAATTTCCTTTGCATTTGGGATGCTAGCAGGAGGCTTATTATTAGGAAGATTAGGGGGCTTCGAAAAGCATGTATTACTAATAACAAGTTCATTTTTTATAATGGGGACCAGTTTAGCCGTTTCGGGAATACTTCCTCCAAATGGATTTGTAATATTCGTAGTTTGCTGTGCAATAATGGGGCTTTCGGTGCCATTTTATAGCGGTGTGCAAACAGCTCTTTTTCAGGAGAAAATTAAGCCTGAATATTTAGGACGTGTATTTTCTTTGATCGGAAGTATCATGTCACTTGCTATGCCAATTGGGTTAATTCTTTCTGGATTCTTTGCTGATAAAATCGGTGTAAATCATTGGTTTTTACTATCAGGTATTTTAATTATTGGCATTGCTATAGTTTGCCAAATGATAACTGAGGTTAGAAAATTAGATTTAAAATAAACAATATTGGAGGAATATTTATGTATCTTATTTTCATGTAACTCTTCCTGCTAAAATCGCAGGGTTTTCCCTGCATACAAGCAAATGAAAGCATGCGATTATAGACAGGAGGAAATGTTATGGAATTAATATTAAAAGCAAAAGACATTCGTGTGGAATTCAAAGGACGCGATGTTTTAGATATAAATGAATTAGAAGTATATGATTATGACCGTATTGGTTTAGTAGGAGCAAATGGTGCTGGAAAAAGCACTTTACTCAGGGTACTTTTAGGAGAATTAACTCCCCCAGGATGTAAAATGAATCGTCTGGGTGAACTTGCCTATATTCCCCAGTTGGACGAAGTAACTCTGCAGGAGGAAAAAGATTTTGCACTTGTAGGCAAGCTAGGTGTTGAGCAATTAAATATACAGACTATGAGCGGTGGTGAAGAAACAAGGCTTAAAATAGCACAGGCCTTATCGGCACAGGTTCATGGTATTTTAGCGGATGAACCTACGAGCCATTTAGACCGTGAAGGAATTGATTTTCTAATAGGACAGCTAAAATATTTTACAGGTGCACTGTTAGTTATTAGCCATGACCGCTATTTTCTTGATGAAATAGTAGATAAAATATGGGAACTGAAAGATGGCAAAATCACTGAGTATTGGGGAAACTATTCTGATTATCTTCGTCAGAAAGAGGAAGAACGTAAGAGCCAAGCTGCAGAATACGAACAATTTATTGCGGAACGTGCCCGATTGGAAAGGGCTGCGGAGGAAAAGCGAAAACAGGCTCGTAAAATAGAACAGAAGGCAAAAGGTTCTTCAAAGAAAAAAAGTACTGAAGACGGAGGGCGTTTAGCTCATCAAAAATCAATAGGAAGTAAGGAAAAAAAGATGTATAATGCTGCTAAAACCCTAGAGCACAGGATTGCGGCCTTAGGAAAAGTAGAAGCTCCGGAAGGCATTCGCAGAATTCGTTTCAGGCAAAGTAAAGCATTGGAGCTCCATAATCCATACCCTATAGTCGGTGCAGAAATTAATAAAGTATTTGGGGATAAGGCTCTGTTTGAAAATGCATCTTTTCAAATTCCGTTAGGAGCAAAAGTGGCGTTAACTGGTGGTAATGGAATCGGAAAAACAACTTTAATCCAAATGATCTTAAACCATGAAGAAGGAATTTCTATTTCGCCTAAGGCAAAAATAGGTTACTTTGCACAGAATGGTTACAAGTACAACAGTAATCAGAATGTTATGGAGTTTATGCAGAAGGATTGTGACTACAATATATCAGAAATTCGTTCAGTGCTAGCATCTATGGGGTTCAAACAGAACGATATTGGAAAAAGTTTATCTGTTTTAAGCGGTGGAGAAATTATAAAATTGTTGCTTGCTAAAATGCTCATGGGTAGATATAACATCCTAATAATGGATGAACCCAGTAACTTCCTTGACATACCAAGTTTAGAGGCTTTGGAAATACTAATGAAGGAGTACACCGGAACTATCGTGTTTATCACCCACGATAAACGATTACTCGAAAATGTAGCAGATGTAGTTTATGAAATTAGAGATAAGAAAATAAATCTGAAACATTAAATTTAAGGTAGTCGCTGGTCAGTATAGTCTGTTCTGGTTGGCGACTCCATTGTTAAAGAGTATAAAGACTTTAGATTTTATGAATATTAAAAATAGGAACAGTCAATTGAACTGCTCCTATTTTTCTGCTAAATATATTGTAGTTTTCTTATATGTATAATGATAGATTAGCGGATTCTCATCTACGGTACTTACTTCAAATATGAAGAAGTGATCGCGGTTATCTCTGGACTTTTCCTTATTGAGGACAAAGTAATTCTTACGTGAAGTCGCCATTGTTTTTAGGATATCATCAGTTAGGAAGGTCAATGGAATATTCATGTTGGAATAGCGGTAGAAGTCACATTCAAAATCTTGGTAGCTCTCGCTGTAGTAGTCCATTTGCAGTTGGTTACGCTGAAACTTAAGCTGATTCATAAAGCACCTCCTCAACAAGTTCAATACTAATAATGTCTTTCAATTTCAAATTGATGTGACCTGTTGTAGTTTTTATCAAAATGAAATCCTTATTCAGACTTGGTATTGTTCCAGTGTGGGAAACACGCTTGTTTTTTTCAATCACTTGAATGCGTGTGCGTAGCTGCCCGGCGTATACTTGACTGAGGAGTAATAATTTCTTCTCTAGTGATAAGTCAGACATGTACGTTACTTTGTTTGTATCATCAGAGAGTGCTGATGCATGTTCAGATAGGAAAAAGCCCATCCATTTTTGCATCTTTGTATCCTGGTACTCTCTTGCTGATTGAAATGGTAAATATGAACGGTCAATCATATCAAATCCTTTCTATGCAGAGGCAAGGGTATTTTTATCAAATTGAATCGTAAAACCTTGAATTCCCCCACCTGTGTAACATTCTTTAAAGCGATTGATTACCTCAGTATAGATTATCACAGATGAGCTTGTTGGCTTAATGCTAAATGTAAATTCCAATGGTAATCGGTTTTCAGATTTAGCATGTACTAGTCGTATCGATATTTCAGTTGTTTTGAGTTTTCTCTGACGAAGTTTTGAAGTTGCTGTTTCAACGATTCCATGTAAAAATCTTTCAAGCATTTCAATATCATTACATCCTTTGCTACGGATTTCTGAAAATTGTACTGTATTTTTTTCTTGTTTCATTTTAATCCCTCCAATCCACCCGCGGAATGACCACCGATAAGTTTACTGCGTTCAATATTTCTGGAACCTTCAGTTAGGACGGTTCCTTTTTGTATGGCTAAAAAACCAAACTGTTCTCTGACAACATCAATAGCTGTCTGAAGTCTATTATCTTTTTCAATTTGTTCTACATCATCAAAGAGTGATAGTAGAGTATAGCTTTCATCTACGAAGCCACTATAAGATACACCAATTTGTCTCACTGCACCAGAGGTGTATTTTTTCGGAATAATACAAGTACATGACTCACCATTGTTTTGGGGAGATTTGCGGGTTCAATTTTATTCTGAGCATTTATAGATTTTTTCATCTCAGTCCTAGAATAGCCAATATGAATAGAAACGACAGTAGTCAATACTAGGGCTACTGTTCCGTTCCACAGTATCATTTAAAAATCATTTTCACACCCTTTCGTCTATTAGTATAGAAGAAAGCTCTCAGCACATGTCGAGTGTGTAGCTTTGCTGGTAAAAGCCTAGAAAGCTTGGTATGAATCAATAATAAAAAGCCTTGATTGTAAGGCTTTTTTTGCATTTTTGTGATAGAATATAGGTAGTTATAATCGACAGCAACTAAGAAGCAGTAAAAATATTATTCTTAAAATAATCAAGATAAGGGCGATAAAATGACAGAAATTGACAAAAAGAATTTTAAAAATTATCTTTATTGTACATTTGGAATTACTTATATAGCTTGGGGACTTCTTGCCATATTTACTCAATCTCATATTTTGGGATTAGAAACATTTATAGGGAGAATGTTACATATAGTAGGTGCACTTGGTCCAGCTATTGCAAGTGGCTTTTATTTGAAAAGGAATAATATAAAATTTCAACATTTTCTATTTAGTAAGAAAGGAAAAAGTAGTATTTACTTCATTATTCATTTGTTAGCAATTTTGATACTATTCTCTGTATCTTCCTTAGAATTAAACGGAGTATCAATTTATCTGATGCCGCTATTCTTTATACAATTAATTTTTTTTGGTGGTGGACATGAAGAATTAGGATGGAGAGGTATATTACAACCGTTACTTGATAAAAAATATACTTATTGGCAATCTAATTTGATTGTAGGATCAATTTGGGGAATTTGGCATCTGCCTTTATGGTTTATAGTTGGAGAAAGCCATCAAGGATTTCCTTTTATTTTATTTTTTATATATACATTATTTTTAAGTTTTGTTTTAGGGCTTCTTTATCGTCAAACGAAATCTGTGGGGTACTGTCTATTATTTCATGCGTTCGCAAATTTGTTAAATCTCTATTTTGTGTTAAAAATTAATGTTATTTTTATCATCATTTTTATTGGTTATTTGATTTATACAATATTGGCGAGTAATAGAATTAGTAAGGAAAAGAATTTGTATCCAAAATAACTGGGTATAGTCTAGAAAATGAAGATGATTTTGTTCAAGGTAATGTAATAAAGTAGAAATAACGAACATTTATATGAAAGGTTTAGAGTAAACATGAGTCTCTTATTTGAAGAATTTAAAACCATTTGTTTCCATTTAAATCGAGTCGGAATTACACCGACACTGATGGGGTCTTTGGGATTGGAGTTTAGAACGAAAGAAAATTGGGAGCCCTCTGACATTGACATTCATGTGCCTGGTGACCCTAGAGGTTGGGAAGCACCTGATCATCTCAGAATTTATGACCGGGACAAGATAATGAAAGTGATGAAAGACTTAGGCTACGTCTTAATAGATATTCATGAGCATGAATTCCAAAAGGATAGAGTGAGTGTTGAATTTGGAAGTATCGATTCCTTACCTGATTTTGCAGGAGTCTCGGAATCGGATATAGAGCTTATTCACATTGAAGGCATCACTTTTCGTCTTCCAAGTCTGGAGCAGTATCTAAGTATTTACAAAGCTTCTTCTCAAGACTCCTATCGAAATGATCACAATAACAATAAGGATTTTAAAAAGATCGAGTGGCTGGAAAGTCATTTGTAAATTATCATATGAAAAGTAGTAAGTTGTAAGACGGGCTGCTATGTTATTTTTATCATCATTTTTATTGATTATTTAATTTATACTATATTGGCTAGTAAAAGAATTAGTAAGAAAACAACATTTTAAAATTTAGATCAGGATATCCATCATTGAAAGTAACGATTTGTTAATTAGATGATTAATGTTAGAGAATTTTCAATTGTAATTTTAATTGGAGTTATGGATGTCGTTTCTTTTGGAAGTGGTGATATTCTTTCCGCTCCACAGTATCATTTTAAAATGATTTTTATTGCCTTTTGTTTATTAGTATAAAAGCAGAATATTACTACATGTGGAGGCGGTATCACTGCTTGTACGAGTTGAAGCATCAGCGAAGTAAAAGTAGATGTTCAGCCAATGTGACGAGGTAAGACCGAAGGTCGATAAGATGTATTCTGGGTATAGGACTCGTAAAGTAAGTAGGAAATATGATGAGATGATACAGAGAGCCTGAATTGGTCAGGTGACGTGCTTATTTACATTAGACAGATAATGAAAATGGAGAGATTATCGATGGTTATATTGGAATTGTACCAAAATGATTATTCTAAAGATTTAGTCGCATTTGATTCCATAGAAGATGGGAAAGCCTTTGTAGCTCAAATCCCGGGATACACTCTGGAAACAGAAGATGGTTTTGAAGTGGAGTATTTTAATCCTAAGAACATACAGGATTATATGGAAATTATTTTTAACGGAAATATTGTTCCTTTATCTAAATTTATGTTCGATCCTGAGGAAAATGTAGACATTATTTGGAAAGAGATTTCAAATTTATCCCTCAAAAACGATAGAGTGATCGAAGGATATTCAAAAATTGATGCATATGTCGTTAACAACCGTGAAGTTAAAGCCTATGTCGAAACAAGAGAAACGAACTATCGTAAAGCAAAAGACTTCTTAGAAAGCTGCGGATATGAAATCGACAGAAGCTTTTTCGGAAGTGAAGACGGTGAAGCGATTCTTTACAGAAAAAAAGGGAGCGAAGATTGGCATTTCTTGTGTCACTTAGACCCAATGTTTGTAGAGATTGAAGATGTAGAAGGATATGTTAAAGAAGAGGTGGGAGAGATTCAATAGTCAACCACAGTTCCTTGTGAGTATGTACCTTTGCTAGTAAAATCGTCAAATCCTTGTAACAAAGGGGGTTAAGAAAACCATTGAGTGTAAGCCTTTTTCTTGTTTAGAGTGTAGGTATTAGAGTAGTCACTCATAATTTATACTAGATTTGATAACTTATTTGAGACAGATTTTATTTCTATAAATACTGTGAAAATTTTTTAATACCAAAGATTTAAAGTTACTGTGTTAAAAATCCTCTCCACTTTTAAACTAATGTATTATAAAAGCCAGTTGACACAAGTGTTACACCTGTGATAGAATTAACTTGAGGTGAAGAAAATGGCAACTGATAAAAATAGAATAATGATTAGCTTGGATGATAAAAATCTAGAGAAACTTGAAAATTTAGTAGAAGATGCTAGAGATAGAAGAGGAATGCGTTTAACAAAATCCCAAGTTATAGAATTACTCCTAAATACCGTTGATTATTTCGATGATATTATGGGAGCTATTTACTCAAAAAAATAACAGCATAAATGCTATTATTTTTTTACAAATAGGTGTAACACTAGTGATGTAGGAGCGATGAAATGGTTGTTTATATTAGACAAAGCAAACTACCAAGTGAAGTTTCAATTAATAAGTACAATGCTCAAGTAGGTGCCTACTTACAAGGAGAAGAAGTTATTTTATATCAATCTTTTTCTGAAATAAAACAGTTAACAAGTGATGATACAGTTGTAGATTATATAACGGAGACTAGAGCATTACTAAAAATGATGGGCTTAAACGTTCCGGTTTATGACTATCCTATTGAGCTTAAAGAGTTTTATGGTCGAAATATTTATGAAGGTGTGTTAGGAGAGATTGTAAATATACCTGATAATTGGGGGAAATTTATTAAACCTAAAGCTGGATCAAAAGTCTTTACTGGAAGAGTTGTTAATGGAACCCATGATTTAATAGGTATTGGTCTACCTTTCGATTATCCTATATGGATTAGTGAGGTTGTAGAATTCATAGCTGAATGGCGTTGTTTTGTGTTAGATGGTCGCGTATTAGATGTTCGACCCTATACAGGTGATTATCATGCATTATTTGATCCTAGTGTAATTGATGAAGCCATATCATGTTGGAAAGATGCGCCAATAGCTTATGGAGTAGATATCGGTGTTACTAGTGATGGCAAGACACTTGTTGTTGAAGTAAATGATGGTTATGCATTAGGAAATTATGGCCTATCTCCTTTAAACTCAATCAATTTTCATAAAGCTAGATGGAAAGAAATTGTAAAACCTTATTTTGAAAAAAACGATGTTTTTACTATGCCTGAAAATGGAAATATAAGTTTCTAAAAGGAACAGAAGTAAATCTGTGTTTAACTGCAACGAGTAAGTTGCAGTTTTTTATTTTGAATAATGATATAATAGGATAAGAAAATAATGAAAACGCTATATATTTGAAAATTGTTTAGAAAGTATGAAAACAATTGACATGATTATTAAATCATCAACTTGAATTATAAAAAAAGGAGTACTGACATGCCGAAATATACCGACGAAGATATTAGAAAATTAAATAAAATCACATTAAAAATTGCTGGTGATTATTTAGGTATAAGTTCACAGGCAGTTGCTATAGGTCTTAGAAATAATCTTCTTCCAATTGGTTTTGCTATTCATAACGAAGAAAGAGATAGACGTTTCACTGAGAGTTGGTCTTATCATATTATTGCTGAAAGAATGATTTCATACAATCACGGTAAGCTCTCAGAGATCCGTGTTGAAAATATTGAAACTAGTTTAGAAAAAATTATAGAGGAATTTAACGTTTTAAAACAAGATCTACTTTTTATATTAAGCGAAAATGCAGAAGTGAAGAATTAGAAGTTTTTGAATTTGCGTTTTCGCTTGGTAAATATAAAAACGGTGATGTAAAATATAAGGGTAAAGGTGTTTCAAATGAAGATGATAAAGACCTTTTCTAGAGAAGAACTCTATGAAGAAATCTGGGAGATAAGTGCAAAACAAGTTTCATTGAAATATGATTTAAGCTATTCAGACTTACTTAAGAAATGCAAAGAATTTGAAATCCCAATTCCAAATGGTAGTTATTGGTATCGTAAGAATACTGGACAAGATTTAAGTGAGCTTATTGTTCCATTACCACAAAATGACGTAAATGAAGTTAATATTGATAGAAAAAGTCTAAAGAACAATAGAATAAAGCCTGCTAAACATAAAGATGAGACTTCGGAAGATAAAAATAAAGATACTGTTAAACTTGATACAACTAGTATAAGAAGTTCATTATCATTTATAGAGGACGATAAAATAGAGCGTATTATTGAAGCAGTTTCAAATCTAAACCAGGCTCCAAATAAGAGATTACATAAATCTGTAGCTAATCTAAGAGATAAAATTACAGAGTGGAATAAGAGGGAAAAAGCAGCTTCTTATCCTTACTTTGATTCTAGGCACAGATATAATGATTTAAAAGAACCTAAATTTGTAAAAAATATTTCACTAAATTCTCTTCCACGTTTATATCGCTTTTTAGATACACTCGTTACTATTATTGAAAGAATCGGTGATAATGTAACTCCAAATTGGGATATTCAAATTGATAAGGATATTGTTCGTTTTGAAGTTATAGAATCAACAGACAAAGTAAGTCATGAATTAACAAAAGAAGAAGCTAAAGAACTAGCAGAGTACAATGATAGCGTTAAGTTTAATGGATATGCTTTTAAACCAAGAATAAAGAAGTATGACTATATACCAAATGGAAAATTCCGATTTAAGATAATAGATGGTAAATACATTAAAGATACTAAAGAATTCACACTTGAACAATCAATCCCAGAAATAATTGTTTTAATTTACCAAGAGCATTATAAAGTTAAGAACTTACGCCTTGAACGTGAAGAGAAAGCAAGACTATACGAAGAGGAGCAAGAGCGAAAAAGAAAATTACAAAATAGAATCGAAGAAGAGAAGAAGCGGACAATGTCTCTTCTGAATATGCTAGAAGATTTTCAAACAGCAAATGATTTAAGACTGATGGCTGATAAACTGGAGATAGTAGGGAAACTTAGTAAAGAGGAAATTGATTGGATTAGATCCAAGGCTGACTGGATCGACCCAATAGTTTCTTCATCAGATGAATTATTAGGAATCAGAAATCATGAAAATTCTAGAGAAGAAAAAGAACAATATCTAAGTGAGAAAAGGTACTACTGGTAAATTTGTGTTTTTAGTTTTTCACAGAGTGTAGTGTTATTAGAGTAAATGATTAACTAAACTAATAATAAATCATTTTACACATTTATTATAAATAGGTCTTTAATACAAGATAGTATATACTTTCGTTCTATAATTTAGAAGTTTTCTTGCACTATGTTTAGTCACTATCACTGCTTGTTATTTCTATAAATTAAAATAGTAAGATTTTTTGAAAACAAAATTTTTATTGTTCAGGAACAATTTGTATCAAAGTGGTTGTTCAAGTTGAACTTCTTAATGGCTAAGGTCTTTTTATAGTTTTAGTGGTATAATAAACAATATGAATAAGCTGTTTTTGGGGGACAAAATGATTGATAGTATTAAAGTGAAGAAAGTTGAAATAGACTCTAAAAAAATTCCCTTAGACAGCTCAACAAACCTCTCTGAAAAGATAAAATTGGGACAAAATACTACACCTATTTCTGTTTTGGCTGATACCTTTAGTAGCTTTCAAGCAACTGTAAATGCTAACATTATTTCAGAATTAACTGCAACTTCAAATGTATTAAGTTCAGCTAAATTAGTGAATATTACTAATTTGACAACTTCTTTACTAAGTCTGCCTTCATCAATTCAAGTGGACAAAAGCGTTATTAATGTTATGTTAGAAGTGATTGATTCGTACAATAAGATGTTGTCAAGCACACACTTGCAAGCAATTCAAAACATTGCAGAGTCTGCTAAAAATTTAATTGCTAGCTATCAAATTGATTATTCAAAGACTTTTAGTGGCATTAATGAACTTTTAAAGTCACTGCCTTCGATTTACACACAAGAAGAAATTGAGCAGATTATTTCTCGAGTTCAACTGCTGGCAGAAAATGGATGGGTTATTTATTTTCGTGATAGAAATGTTTATCAACGTTTACTTGCTGAGGAATGGAATACCTTGGAGGACGAATGGTTAGAGCTGCTTAGGGATAAACTAAAAAATGAGGATTTTATTATTGACTTACAAAATTCAGCGTGTTATTCAGCTCCTCTTGTAAAATCAATGGTTGATTGCTACTTTAATCGAAACTTTTATGCAGCATACACTCTGGGAAGTTTGGCAATTGATGGTGCACTAAATAGAATTTCAGAAATGACTTCATTAGAGAAAAAAATACCAGTAGGTCACCGAGCGATTAAAGAAATTGATAATATATTTATTGATAAGTCGTTTAGCGATGTAGGACTGATGCACTGGCTGTATAGTTTCTTCAAAGATACTAATAGATTTACACTTGATGAACCAAATCGACATATGATTAGTCATGGTCGGTGGGAGAAAGAAATCGAAGAACAAGAGTTTTTGAAGTTATTTAATGCAATGTTGTATATTTGTGATGAGTATGATTATTGGGAAGAAGTTATTCGTTATGAACAAGACAACTAAATATTTTTGGAGGTTAAACACCTATGCTTGAAATATATCCTTTTATTCAGGAGCTAGTTAAGTGTGAAACGACCATACAGAAAATAGAAGTTTTCAATAGATGGAACCTTCATGAGTGTAGAGTTTTTCTATTTGATGAAGAAAAGTCAAATTTTGGTAATATAGGCAAATCATTTAGCTATGGAAAGTTTAATCTGATTGGTTTGGGAGATTACCAAAAAATTTGGGTTATTGATAAAAATACTGTGAATGCTAAGGATAATTTCTTACCCGTTGCCAGAATTATCAATTATGACTTAAACATTTTTACCTACATACATGATTTATATAGAGGAAGAAATGTCCCAGATAAGGAGAATTTAATTAAATTTTTACACGAAATTAAATCGTTGCGTCTAACAAATAATATTTCAAATGCTTTAATGGAAAGATATACCACCCCAATAAATCGTGAATTATTAGCCAAAATGATTGAAAGTTATGTTTATTTTGATAGCACTAATTTTGAAGTATTTCAATCTAATGTGCCTCAGACTCTAAAACCAGATAAATATATTTGGATGAAAGAAATCTGGGAAGATGCAGAAAACTACCTAAGCAATGATGAGGTGATACAACAGTATGAGGCAGTATGTTGCTATATATTGAAAGCATTCGTTTTGAAAAATACAAAAAATCTTTCTACAAAAGCTAAAGTAGCTGAGTTTAAACGCTATTGTTTTGAGGATTTATGCGTATTTTTAGAATTGGAAATGACTTTATTAATACTTTTTTTGAAAAATGATAGTGCTGTTCAAGAAATATTTAAAAAGTTACAGCTAGGGGCTAAGAAGTTAATTGATAAAATACATAATACAGCATGGGATATTTTTCATATAAGACTATTGGAACAAAGTACTTTATTCAATTGTATTGAAAATTCAGATGTGATTTATCTCCATTATTTCGCAACTGCGGATTCTGGAGTGGCTGAGGTATTACGAGTCAATCCGATTAAAATGCTGGTTTATTATAATGAAAAACTTATACCTATACGTCGATATGATGCACTAGATTTCTTCACTCAAGATGAATTAGATTTTTATACTACTGCAGAAAAAATTACATTACGTGAGACGAAAGTTCAGAGTATTGATTTCTGTTCTATAAAGCAAGGATTGGTCAGTGAGTTAGGGGATTTCCTTACTAAATAAATTTTAATAGTTCCGTTCTATAGTATTATTCCAAAATCACTTTTACATACTTTCGTTCTATAATATAGAAGTTTGCTAGCACCACACGTGGAGTGTGTAGGATTGCTTGAAAAAGCGTAAAAACCTTGGAACGAAAGGGATAATAGACTTTCTGCGAAACAAAAATACAAGACAATAAAACTATGGATGATGAAGCAAGTAAACAATTAAGCGATATCCGTTTCAAGAGCCTTGTAGGTGTTCAGCGCACGACTTTTGAAGAGATGTTATCTGTGTTAAAAACAGCTTATCAACGTAAACGCGCAAAAGGTGGACGAAAATCCAAATTAAGCCTAGACGATCTCCTCAAGGTAACTATTCAATACATGCGAGAATAGCGCACTTATGAACAAATTTCGGCTGATTTTGGCATTCACGAAAGCAACATAATTAGTCGGAGTCAATGGATTGAAGCAACTCTTATTCAAAATGGTTTTACGATTTCAAATTCTGCCTTAATTCTGTAAAAACAGTAAAATTCGAAGGATTGTAAGGTAAGAGTTTTTTTCTTTCTGAAAAAATGGTATAATAGCAATCAAAACTAGAAAATAAAACGGAATTTGGAACAGATTTGTCTGTATCCTAGTAGAGTGGTGATACTATGAAGATTAGTAAGAGGCACTTATTAAATTATTCCATCTTGATTCCCTACTTGCTTTTATCTATTTTGGGCTTGATTGTGGTCTATTCGACCACCAGTGCTATTTTAATTGAAGAAGGCAAGAGCGCCTTGCAATTGGTTCGAAACCAAGGAATCTTTTGGATTGTTAGTTTGATACTGATTGCCTTAATTTATAAATTGAGACTAGATTTTTTGAGAAATGAGCGACTAATTATTTTAGTTATATTGATAGAAATGGTTTTATTGTTCTTAGCTCGTTTTATTGGTATTTCCGTAAACGGGGCATACGGTTGGATTTCGGTTGCAGGAGTAACTATTCAGCCAGCTGAGTACTTGAAAATCATTATTATTTGGTATTTGGCTCACCGATTCTCCAAACAGCAAGAAGAAATAGCTATTTATGATTTTCAAGTTTTGACTCAAAATCAATGGCTTCCCCGTGCTTTTAATGATTGGCGATTCGTTCTCCTAGTTCTGATTGGAAGTTTGGGAATTTTCCCTGATTTAGGGAATGCGACTATTTTAGTCTTGGTTTCCTTGATTATGTATACAGTTAGTGGAATCGCTTATCGCTGGTTTTCAACCATTCTGGCGCTCGTATCTGCCGCTTCTGTCTTTGTCTTAACCACTATCAGCCTAATCGGTGTTGAGACCTTTTCAAAAATCCCAGTATTTGGCTATGTAGCCAAGCGCTTTAGTGCCTTTTTTAATCCTTTTGCCGATCGTGCTGATGCGGGTCACCAGTTATCTAATTCTTATTTTGCCATGGTCAATGGCGGTTGGTTTGGTCTAGGTCTTGGAAACTCGATTGAAAAACGAGGTTATTTACCAGAAGCTCATACAGACTTTGTCTTTTCTATCGTGATTGAAGAATTTGGCTTTGTTGGTGCCAGTCTTATTTTAGCTCTCTTGTTTTTCATGATTTTGCGGATTATCTTGGTCGGTATCCGAGCGGAGAATCCTTTCAATGCCATGGTTGCACTCGGTGTCGGAGGGATGATGTTGGTTCAGGTATTTGTTAATATCGGAGGGATTTCGGGCTTGATTCCATCTACAGGAGTGACTTTCCCCTTCTTATCCCAGGGTGGAAATAGTCTTCTAGTCTTGTCAGTGGCAGTGGCCTTTGTCTTAAATATTGATGCCAGTGAAAAACGCGCTAAGTTGTACCGAGAATTGGAAAATCAACCAATGAACCTTCTGTGAAGTAGAATAAAGAAAGGATAGTCTATGTCTCTTCAAAAATTAGAAAATTATAGTAATAAAAGTGTTGTGCAAGAAGAAGTATTGATTCTAACAGAATTGCTGGAAGATATTACTAAAAATATGCTTGCCCCAGAGACCTTTAAAAAAATCATGCAGTTGAAAGAATTATCAACGCAGGAAGATTATCAAGGTCTAAACCGTCTAGTGACTAGCTTATCAAATGATGAAATGGTCTATATTTCACGCTATTTTTCAATCTTACCTCTTTTGATTAATATTTCAGAGGATGTGGATTTAGCTTATGAAATCAATCATCAAAATAATATTGATCAGGATTATTTAGGTAAATTATCTACAACGATCAAAATGGTTGCTGAAAAAGAAAATGCCGTTGAAATTCTTGAACACTTGAATGTTGTCCCTGTTTTGACAGCCCATCCAACACAAGTGCAACGCAAAAGTATGTTGGATTTAACAAATCATATTCATAGTCTTTTGCGTAAATACCGTGATGTTAAGTTGGGGTTGATCAATAAAGAAAAATGGCACAATGATTTGCGCCGTTATATCGAAATTATCATGCAGACAGACATGATTCGTGAGAAAAAATTAAAAGTGACTAACGAAATCACGAATGCTATGGAATATTACAACAGCTCCTTTTTGAAAGCTGTACCTCACTTGACGACGGAGTATAAGCGCTTAGCGCAAGCGCATGGTCTGAATTTAAAACAGGCTAAACCAATCACCATGGGTATGTGGATAGGTGGTGACCGTGATGGAAATCCATTTGTTACAGCAGAGACCTTGAAGCAGTCTGCACTCACTCAGTGTGAAGTCATCATGAACTACTATGATGAAAAGATTTACCAACTTTATCGTGAATTTTCTCTTTCAACTAGTATTGTCAATGTCAGTAAGCAAGTCAGAGAAATGGCTCGTCAATCCAAGGATAACTCGATTTACCGTGAAAAAGAGCTTTACCGTCGTGCCTTGTTTGATATTCAATCAAAAATTCAGGCAACTAAAACCTATCTGATTGAGGATAAGGAAGTTGGGACTCGTTATGAAACCGCCAATGATTTCTACAAGGATTTGATTGCCATTCGAGATTCTCTACTAGAAAATAAGGGCGAGTCCTTGATTTCAGGTGATTTTGTTGAATTACTGCAGGCAGTAGAGATATTTGGTTTTTACCTAGCATCAATTGATATGCGACAAGACTCTAGCGTCTATGAAGCCTGTGTGGCAGAACTCTTGAAATCAGCAGGAATTCATTCTCGCTATAGTGAGTTGAGTGAAGAAGAAAAATGTGACCTTCTCTTGAAAGAATTAGAAGAAGATCCCCGAATTCTTTCTGCGACTCACGCAGAGAAATCAGAATTATTAGCAAAAGAACTAGCTATTTTTAAGACGGCTCGTGTTTTGAAAGATAAGTTGGGAGATGATGTCATCCGTCAGACCATCATTTCACATGCAACCAGCCTTTCTGATATGCTAGAATTAGCTATTCTATTAAAAGAAGTAGGACTGGTGGATACGGAAAGGGCGCGTGTTCAGATTGTTCCTCTTTTTGAAACAATTGAAGACTTGGATTACTCAGAGGAAACAATGAGACAATATCTTTCTCTTCCTCTTGCCAAAAAATGGATTGCCTCACGAAATAACTACCAAGAAATCATGCTTGGCTACTCTGACAGTAATAAAGATGGTGGTTACTTGTCATCATGTTGGACCCTTTACAAGGCTCAACAACAATTGACTGCTATTGGAGATGAATTTGGCGTTAAGGTTACCTTCTTCCATGGTCGTGGTGGTACTGTCGGTCGTGGTGGTGGGCCAACCTATGAAGCCATCACATCTCAACCGCTCAAGTCTATCAAGGATCGTATCCGCTTGACGGAGCAGGGTGAAGTAATTGGCAATAAATACGGTAACAAAGACGCCGCTTACTATAACCTTGAAATGCTAGTATCGGCAGCTATTAACCGTATGATTACTCAGAAGAAGAGCGATACCAATACCTCAAATCGTTATGAAGCTATTATGGATCAAGTAGTGGACCGTAGTTATGATATCTACCGTGATTTGGTCTTTGGTAATGAGCATTTCTATGATTATTTCTTTGAGTCAAGTCCAATCAAGGCTATTTCAAGTTTTAATATTGGTTCTCGTCCAGCCGCTCGTAAGACGATTACTGAAATCGGTGGTTTGCGTGCCATCCCTTGGGTATTCTCATGGTCACAGAGTCGTGTTATGTTCCCTGGATGGTACGGGGTTGGTTCAAGCTTCAAGGAATTTATCGATAAAAATCCAGAAAATATCGCTATCCTACGAGATATGTACCAAAATTGGCCTTTCTTCCAATCGCTTCTTTCAAATGTTGATATGGTTTTATCAAAATCAAATATGAATATTGCTTTTGAATATGCTAAACTTTGTGAAGACGAGCAAGTTAAGACCATCTATGAGACTATTTTAAATGAATGGCAAGTTACTAAGAACGTTATCTTGGCTATTGAAGGACATGACGAACTCTTAGCTGACAATCCATATCTAAAAGCTAGTCTGGATTACCGTATGCCTTACTTTAATATTCTCAACTATATTCAGTTGGAGTTGATCAAACGCCAACGTCGTGGAGAATTGTCCAGTGATCAAGAACGATTGATTCATATCACCATCAACGGAATTGCGACAGGATTGCGTAATTCAGGTTGATAATTTTCAAGAGTGAATATCAAAAAAATTCTAATAGACTATTGACAAGTAGTTTAAAAATGATATAATTTAACCATTCAGAAAAGTAATCGTACAAACTTTAAAGAGAGTCTGTGGTAGCTGAAAACAGATAAGTGGCGATGATGAAAATTGGGCTGAATGCTATTTAGAATTTGAAATCATAAGAATTCGGTGAGCACACCTTACAGTGCATCTCGTTATTGCGAGACAGAGCGATAGGGAAATTCCCTATAATTGAGGTGGTACCGCGCATCGACGTCCTCACACAAATTTTTTGTGTGAGGATTTTTTTGATGGAGGTTAGTATGGAAAGAAAACGATGGCGTCGCTTGTTTATACTCAATGAAAATCAAAAAGCAAACTAGGAAGCTAGCCGCAGGTTGCTCAAAGCACTGCTTTGAGGTTGTGGATAGAACTGACGAAGTCAGTAACCATAGCTACGGCAAGGCGACGCTGACGTGGTTTGAAGAGATTTTCGAAGAGTATTAGATAAGTGAAGTATTTTAAAGGAATAAAAGGAGAAATAGAATGAAAAATAAACGTTTAATTGGAATTATTGCTGCATTAGCGGTCTTAGTAGCAGGAAGCTTGATTTATTCTTCAATGAATAAATCAGAAGCTCAGAATAATAAGGATGAGAAGAAAATAGCCAAGATTGGTGTGCTTCAATTTGTGAGTCATCCATCTCTTGATTTGATTTATAAAGGGATCCAAGATGGACTTGCAGAAGAAGGATATAAAGATGATCAGTTGAAAATCGACTTTATGAACTCAGAAGGCGACCAAAGTAAGGTTGCGACAATGAGTAAACAATTGGTTGCAAATGGTAATGATCTTGTGGTTGGTATTGCAACACCAGCTGCTCAAGGTTTGGCTAGTGCCACAAAAGACCTACCGGTTATCATGGCCGCTATTACAGACCCAATTGGTGCTAACTTGGTCAAAGATTTGAAAAAACCAGGTGGCAACATTACAGGGGTATCTGACCACAATCCAGCTCAACAACAAGTTGAACTCATCAAGGCTCTGACACCGAATGTGAAAACAATCGGAGCTCTTTACTCAAGTAGCGAAGACAATTCAAAAACACAGGTCGAAGAATTTAAGGCTTATGCTGAAAAAGCAGGTCTGACAGTGGAAACATTTGCAGTTCCTTCAACAAATGAAATTGCCTCAACTGTCACTGTTATGACTAGCAAGGTAGATGCTATTTGGGTTCCAATTGATAACACCATTGCATCAGGATTTCCAACGGTTGTCTCTAGCAATCAAAGTTCTAAGAAACCAATTTATCCAAGTGCGACAGCTATGGTAGAAGTAGGTGGTTTGGCATCCGTTGTAGTTGACCAACATGACCTTGGTGTGGCAACTGGAAAAATGATTGCGCAAGTCTTGAAAGGTGCAAAACCAGCCGATACCCCAGTCAATGTCTTTTCAACTGGTAAATCAGTGATCAACAAAAAATTGGCACAAGAACTAGGTATTACGATTCCTGAATCTGTTCTTAAAGAAGCAGGACAAGTAATTGAATAATCTGTAATGGAGGAGTTGGGGACATCTCCTCCAATTTTTTACAATAGAAATCATATAGAAAAGGTTAAGAAACAGATGATATTATCTATTATTTCTCAAGGATTTGTCTGGGCTATTTTAGGTCTGGGAATCTTTATGACATTTAGGATTTTAAACTTTCCAGATATGACGACAGAAGGTTCTTTCCCTCTTGGGGGAGCTGTTGCTGTCACTTTGATAACCAAAGGAGTGAACCCATTTTTAGCGACACTGCTTGCTGTAGGAGCAGGTTGTTTGGCTGGAATGGCAGCAGGACTTCTTTATACAAAAGGGAAGATCCCAACCTTGCTCTCAGGGATTTTGGTGATGACTTCCTGTCACTCTATCATGCTCTTGATTATGGGACGTGCGAATTTAGGTTTGCTTGGAACAAAGCAAATTCAGGATGTTTTACCTTTTGATTCGGATTTGAACCAACTCTTGACAGGTCTCATCTTTGTCAGCCTTGTCATTGCTCTCATGCTCTTTTTCTTGGACACCAAACTCGGACAAGCCTATATTGCTACAGGTGACAATCCTGATATGGCTAGAAGTTTCGGGATTCATACTGGACGCATGGAGCTCATGGGCTTGGTCTTATCAAATGGTGTGATTGCCCTTGCAGGCGCTCTCATTGCCCAGCAAGAAGGCTATGCTGATGTATCTCGAGGAATCGGGGTGATCGTTGTGGGGCTTGCAAGTTTGATTATTGGAGAAGTTATCTTCAAGAGTTTGAGCTTGGCAGAACGTCTGGTTACCATTGTTGTCGGTTCTATTGCCTATCAATTCTTAGTGTGGGCAGTTATTGCGCTTGGCTTTAATACAAGTTACCTTCGTTTGTACAGCGCCGTGATTTTAGCAGTCTGCCTCATGATTCCAACATTTAAGCAAACCATCTTGAAAGGAGCCAAATTAAGCAAATGACAGCCATTGTAGAATTAAAAAATGCAACCAAAGTCGTTAAAAATGGCTTTGATGAAGAAAAGATTATTTTAAATGATGTTTCATTAGAAATTTTTGAACAGGATTTCATCACGATTTTAGGTGGAAATGGTGCTGGTAAATCGACCCTCTTTAACACTATAGCAGGAACCCTATCACTAACCAGTGGAACTATCCGTATTTTGGGTGAGGATGTTACCAAGTTTTCACCAGAGAAGCGCGCTAAGTATCTGTCTCGTGTTTTCCAAGATCCAAAGATGGGGACAGCTCCTCGTATGACGGTGGCTGAAAATCTCTTAATTGCCAAGTTTCGTGGTGAAAAGCGTGGACTGTTTCCGAGACGTCTGGCTAGCTATAAGGATGAGTTTCAGGCAACTATTGAAAAAGTGGGAAACGGTCTTGAGAAACACTTGAATACACCGATTGAGTTCTTATCTGGTGGACAAAGACAGGCTTTGAGTCTCTTGATGGCAACCTTGAAGCGACCTGAATTACTCTTGTTAGACGAGCATACTGCAGCCCTTGATCCAAAGACCAGTGTGGCCTTGATGGAATTGACGGATGAATTTGTCAAGAAAGACCAGCTGACAGCGCTTATGATTACTCATCACATGGAAGATGCTCTTAAGTATGGCAATCGCTTAATTGTCATGAAAGAAGGACGGATCATCCAAGATTTGACCCAAGAAGAAAAAGCAAAAATGAAAATCTCTGATTATTATCAACTCTTTGAATAAAGTAGGGAAAATGAGTGAAATGGTTTACTTTTTTTCTGAAATAAAGTATACTATATAAAGTAAACTATGATAACATGGAGGTATTGTGTATGGTTGACAAACAAGTCATTGAAGAAATCAAAAACAATGCCAACATTGTGGAAGTCATAGGAGATGTGATTTCTTTACAAAAGGCAGGACGGAACTATCTAGGGCTCTGTCCTTTTCATGGTGAAAAAACACCTTCTTTTAACGTTGTTGAGGATAAGCAGTTTTACCACTGTTTTGGTTGTGGTCGCTCAGGTGATGTCTTTAAGTTCATCGAGGAGTACCAAGGGGTTCCCTTTATGGAGGCTGTCCAAATCTTAGGTCAGCGTGTTGGGATAGAGGTGGAAAAACCGCTTTATAGTGAACAAAAGCCAGTTTCTCCTCACCAAGCTCTTTATGATATGCACGAAGATGCAGCCAAATTTTATCATGCTATTCTCATGACAACGACTATGGGGGAAGAGGCCAGAAACTACCTTTATCAGCGTGGTTTGACAGATGAAGTGCTCAAGCATTTTCGGATTGGTTTAGCACCTCCAGAACGAAACTATCTCTATCAACGTTTGGCTGGTCAGTATCGTGAAGAGGATTTCTTGGATTCGGGACTATTTTACCTCTCAGATGCCAATCAATTTGTAGACACCTTTCACAATCGGATTATGTTTCCCCTGACCAATGATCAGGGAAAGGTTATTGCCTTCTCAGGTCGTATCTGGCAGAAAACGGATTCACAAACTTCTAAGTATAAAAATAGCAGATCGACTGCAATTTTTAACAAAAGTTACGAATTATATCATATGGATAGGGCAAAAAAATCTTCTGGAAAAGCTAGTGAGATTTACCTCATGGAAGGGTTCATGGATGTCATCGCAGCCTATAGGGCTGGAATCGAAAACGCTGTGGCATCTATGGGAACGGCCTTGAGTCGTGAGCATGTTGAGCATCTGAAAAGGTTAACCAAGAAGTTGGTTCTTGTTTACGATGGCGACAAGGCTGGGCAAGCCGCGACTTTAAAAGCGCTGGACGAAATTGGTGAGATGCCTGTGCAAATTGTCAGCATGCCTGATAACTTGGATCCAGATGAGTATCTACAAAAAAATGGACCAGAAGACTTGGCCTATCTATTAACGAAAACTCGTATTAGTCCGATTGAGTTTTACATTCATCAGTACAAGCCTGAAAATAGTGAAAATCTGCAGGCTCAGATTGAGTTTATTGAAAAAATAGCTCCCTTGATTGTTCGAGAAAAGTCTATTACTGCTCAAAACAGCTATATTCATATTTTAGCTGACAGTCTGGCGTCCTTTGATTATGCTCAGATTGAGCAGATTGTTAATGAAAGCCGCCAGGCGCAAAGGCAGAATCGCATGGAAGGGATTTCCAGACCGACGCCAATCACCATGCCTGTCACCAAGCAGTTATCGGCTATTATGAGGGCAGAAGCCCATCTACTTTATCGGATGATGGAATTTCCTCTTGTTTTGAACGATTACCGTTTGCGAGAAGACTTTGCATTTGACACACCTGAATTTCAGGTCTTATATGACTTGCTTGGCCAGTATGGCAATCTTCCTCCAGAAGTTTTAGCAGAACAGACAGAGGAAGTTGAAAGAGCTTGGTACCAAGTCTTAGCTCAGGATTTGCCTGTTGAGATGTCACCGCAGGAACTTAGTGAAGTAGAGTTGACTCGAAACAAGGCTCTCTTGAATCAGGACAATATGAGAATCAAAAAGAAGGTGCAGGAAGCTAGCCATGTAGGAGATACAGATACAGCCCTAGAAGAATTGGAACGTTTAATTTCCCAAAAGAGAAGAATGGAGTAATAATGGCAACAAAACAAAAAGAAGTAACAACATTTGACGTACAAGTAGCAGAATTTATCCGTAATCATAAGCAAAAAGGGACAGCAACAGATGATGAAATCAATGCTAGTCTTGTCGTTCCTTTTACCTTGGACGCTGATGGGATTGAAGATCTCTTGCAACGGATTCAGGATGCAGGAATTTCGATCACAGATAACGAAGGAAATCCGAGTGCGCGTGTTCTTAGCAATGAAGAAGAACCAGAACTCAGCGATGAGGACTTGATTGGGTCAACTTCTGCTAAGGTTAATGACCCTGTCCGTATGTACTTGAAAGAAATCGGAGTCGTTCCTCTCTTGACCAATGAAGAGGAAAAAGAATTGGCACTGGCTGTTGAAGCTGGTGATATCGAAGCCAAACAACGTCTTGCGGAAGCCAACCTTCGTTTGGTTGTTTCCATCGCCAAACGCTATGTCGGTCGTGGTATGCAGTTCCTTGACTTGATTCAAGAAGGAAATATGGGCTTGATGAAGGCGGTTGACAAGTTTGACTATTCTAAAGGGTTCAAGTTCTCAACTTACGCAACTTGGTGGATTCGTCAGGCTATCACTCGTGCTATTGCGGATCAAGCTCGTACCATCCGTATCCCAGTTCACATGGTTGAAACCATCAATAAATTGGTTCGTGAACAGCGTAATCTTCTTCAAGAATTGGGTCAAGATCCAACACCTGAGCAAATTGCTGAACGTATGGATATGACCCCTGACAAGGTTCGTGAAATCTTGAAGATTGCCCAAGAACCGGTATCCCTTGAAACTCCTATCGGTGAAGAGGATGATAGCCACCTTGGGGACTTTATCGAAGATGAAGTGATTGAAAATCCAGTGGACTATACAACTCGTATCGTTTTACGAGAGCAGTTGGATGAGGTCTTGGATACTCTTACAGATCGTGAAGAAAATGTTCTGCGTCTACGTTTTGGGCTTGATGATGGGAAAATGCGCACCCTTGAAGATGTGGGTAAAGTCTTTAACGTGACTCGCGAGCGTATCCGTCAGATTGAAGCTAAAGCTTTGAGAAAACTACGCCAACCAAGTCGCAGCAAACCGCTTCGTGATTTTATTGAAGACTAAGAGTGAGGATAAATATGGCTTATACAGAAGAGCAAATTGAAAACATCAAAACACGGATTTTAACAGCCTTGGAAGAAGTTATTGACCCTGAGTTGGGAATCGATATTGTCAATCTTGGTTTGATTTATGAGATTCGTTTTGACGGCGACACAGGGCAAACAGAGATTGATATGACGTTGACAACTATGGGTTGTCCCCTAGCAGACCTTTTGACGGACCAGATTTATGATGCCATGACCGAGGTTCCAGAAGTAACGGATACTGAGGTCAAATTGGTTTGGTATCCAGCCTGGACTGTTGAAAAAATGAGTCGCTATGCACGCATTGCCCTAGGCATTAAGTAAACAAATAAAAGCATGTGAGAGATTATTGGAAAAGTGAGGAAATTTCCTCTTCTTTTCCTTTAGTCTCTCCTTTCTTTTGCTGATTTTATTCAAAGAAAATGATATAATAGTAGTTATGGAAAAAAAGAAATTACGCATCAATATGTTGAGTTCAAGTGAGAAAGTAGCAGGACAAGGAGTTTCAGGTGCCTACCGTGAATTAGTTCGTCTTCTTCACCGTGATGCCAAGGACCAATTGATTGTTACAGAAAATCTTCCAATCGAGGCAGATGTGACTCACTTTCATACAATTGATTTCCCCTATTATTTATCAACATTCCAAAAGAAACGCTCAGGAAGGAAAATTGGCTATGTACATTTCTTGCCTGATACACTTGAGGGGAGTTTGAAAATTCCATTTTTCTTAAAGGGAATTGTGAAACGCTATGTATTTTCTTTTTACAACCGGATGGAGCACTTGGTGGTGGTCAATCCTATGTTTATCGAGGATTTGGTGGCAGCTGGTATTCCACGTGAAAAAGTGACTTATATTCCTAACTTTGTAAACAAGGAAAAATGGCATCCTCTTCCACAGGAAGAGGTAGCGATACTGCGTACAGAGCTAGGTCTTAGTGACAATCAGTTTATCGTAGTAGGTGCTGGTCAAGTTCAGAAGCGCAAAGGGATTGACGATTTTATCCGTCTGGCTGAGGAATTGCCGCAAATTACCTTTATCTGGGCAGGTGGTTTCTCTTTTGGTGGTATGACAGATGGTTATGAACGTTACAAGAAAATCATGGAGAATCCCCCTAAAAATTTGATTTTTCCAGGAATTGTCTCACCAGAGCGGATGCGCGAATTATATGCCCTAGCGGATCTTTTCTTGCTTCCTAGTTACAATGAGCTCTTTCCGATGACGATTTTAGAGGCTGCTAGTTGTGAAGCTCCTATTATGTTGCGTGATTTAGATCTTTATAAGGTAATTTTAGAGGGAAATTATCGGGCGACAGCAGATAGAGAAGAGATGAAAGAAGCTATTCTGGAATATCAAGCAAATCCTGCTACCTTAAACGATCTTAAAGAAAAGGCTAAGAATATCTCTAGAGAGTATTCTGAAGAGCATCTGTTGCAAATCTGGTTGAACTTTTATGAGAAACAAGCCGCTTTAGGGAGAAAGTAAAAAGTGAGGTAATCTATGCGAATTGGTTTATTTACAGATACCTATTTTCCTCAGGTTTCAGGTGTTGCGACCAGTATTCGAACCTTGAAAACAGAACTTGAAAAACAGGGACATGCTGTTTTTATCTTTACGACGACAGATAAGGATGTCAATCGTTATGAAGATTGGCAAATTATCCGCATTCCAAGTGTTCCTTTCTTTGCTTTTAAAGATCGTCGCTTTGCCTATCGAGGTTTCAGCAAGGCGCTTGAAATTGCTAAACAATATCAACTGGATATTATCCACACTCAGACAGAATTTTCTCTTGGTTTGTTGGGGATTTGGATTGCGCGTGAATTGAAGATTCCAGTCATCCATACCTATCACACTCAGTACGAAGACTATGTGCATTATATTGCCAAGGGAATGTTGATTCGTCCTAGCATGGTCAAGTATCTGGTTAGAGGTTTTTTGCATGATGTGGATGGAGTCATTTGCCCGAGTGAGATTGTCCGAGACTTGCTATCGAACTATAAGGTTAAGGTTGAAAAACGGGTCATTCCTACTGGGATTGAATTAGCCAAGTTTGAGCGTCCAGAAATCAAGCAGGAAAATTTGAAAGAACTGCGTAGTAAACTAGGGATTCAAGATGGTGAAAAGATGTTGCTGAGTCTTTCGAGAATTTCCTATGAAAAAAATATTCAAGCAGTACTAGCAGCCTTTGCAGAAGTTCTGAAAGAAGAAGACAAGGTCAAACTGGTAGTAGCTGGGGACGGGCCTTATTTAGATGACCTCAAAGGGCAAGCCCAGAAACTAGAGATTCAAGACTCGGTCATCTTTACAGGGATGATTGCTCCTAGTGAGACGGCTCTTTATTATAAGGCGGCGGATTTCTTCATCTCGGCATCGACAAGTGAAACCCAAGGCTTGACCTACTTGGAAAGCTTAGCCAGTGGGACGCCTGTCATTGCTCATGGAAATTCTTATCTGGACAATCTGATCAGTGACAAAATGTTTGGAACCTTGTATTACGGTGAACATGATTTGGCTGGAGCTATTTTAGAGGCCTTGATTGCAACGCCAGATATGAATGAGCATACCTTATCAGAGAAATTGTATGAGATTTCAGCTGAGAACTTTGGAAAACGAGTGCATGAGTTTTATCTGGATGCCATTATTTCAAATAACTTCCAGAAAGATTTGGCTAAAGATGATACGGTTAGTCAGCGTATCTTTAAGACAGTTTTGTATCTACCGCAAAAGGTGGTCGCTGTACCGGTAAAAGGCTCTAGACGCATGCTGAAGGCTTCAAAAACACAGTTAATCAGCATAAGAGATTATTGGAAAGACCATGAAGAATAGAAAGAGGAACAGCTATGAAAAAACAATTAATGAGAAGTGGGCATGACAAAAAGATTGCGGGTGTTTGTGCCGGAGTGGCCCATTATCTTGATATGGATCCAACTATCGTTCGCGTAATATGGGGTGTTTTTGCTTGCTGTTACGGAGCGGGAATTGTAGCTTATATCATTTTATGGATTATCGCACCTGTAGCAACTGACTATTGAAAACTAGCTAAATTCATGCTAAGATAATAGAAAATAGAATGTAACGAAGGAGAAAAAAATGGCATTTGGAGATAATGGAAATCGTAAAAAAACTATGTTTGAGAAAATAACCTTGTTTATCGTGATTATCATGCTAGTAGCAAGTTTATTGGGAATTTTTGCAACTGCAATTGGTGCCCTCAGTAATCTATAAAATAGATTTAAGAAAATTTTGTGACTGGGATTTCCCAGCCATTTTTTAAAGTGAGAAGAAAAAATGAGTATGTTTTTAGATACAGCCAAGATCAAGGTCAAGGCTGGTAATGGTGGCGATGGCATGGTTGCCTTTCGCCGTGAAAAATATGTCCCTAATGGTGGACCTTGGGGTGGTGACGGTGGTCGTGGAGGCAATGTGGTCTTCGTTGTAGACGAAGGACTACGGACTTTGATGGATTTTCGCTACAATCGCCATTTCAAGGCTGATTCTGGTGAAAAAGGGATGACCAAAGGGATGCATGGTCGTGGTGCTGAGGACCTTAGAGTTCGTGTACCACAAGGTACGACCGTTCGTGATGCAGAGACTGGCAAGGTCTTGACAGATTTGATTGAACATGGTCAAGAATTTATCGTTGCCCACGGTGGTCGTGGTGGTCGTGGAAATATCCGCTTTGCGACACCAAAAAATCCTGCACCGGAAATCTCTGAAAATGGAGAACCAGGTCAGGAGCGTGAATTACAATTAGAACTAAAAATTTTGGCAGACGTAGGTTTGGTAGGATTCCCATCAGTAGGAAAATCAACACTTTTAAGTGTTATTACCTCAGCTAAACCTAAAATTGGTGCCTACCACTTTACGACCATTGTGCCAAATCTAGGTATGGTTCGCACCCAATCAGGTGAATCCTTTGCAGTAGCTGATTTACCAGGTTTGATTGAAGGGGCTAGTCAAGGTGTTGGTTTGGGAACTCAGTTCCTCCGTCACATTGAGCGTACCCGTGTCATCCTTCACATCATTGATATGTCAGCTAGCGAAGGCCGTGATCCTTATGAGGACTACCTAGCAATCAATAAAGAGTTGGAGTCATACAATCTTCGCCTCATGGAGCGTCCGCAGATTATTGTAGCCAATAAGATGGATATGCCTGAGAGTCAGGAAAATCTTGAAGAATTCAAGAAAAAATTGGCTGAAAACTACGATGAATTTGAAGAGTTACCAGCTATCTTCCCAATATCTGGTTTGACCAAGCAAGGTCTGGCTACGCTTTTGGATGCTACAGCTGAATTGTTAGACAAGACACCAGAATTCTTGCTCTATGACGAGTCTGATATGGAAGAAGAAGCCTACTACGGCTTTGACGAGGAAGAGAAAGCCTTTGAAATTAGCCGTGATGACGATGCGACATGGGTACTTTCTGGTGAAAAACTCATGAAACTCTTTAATATGACCAACTTTGATCGTGATGAATCTGTCATGAAATTTGCCCGCCAACTTCGTGGTATGGGGGTTGATGAAGCCCTTCGTGCGCGTGGTGCTAAAGATGGTGACTTGGTCCGAATTGGTAAATTTGAGTTTGAATTTGTAGACTAGGAGACTGATATGGGAGATAAACCGATATCTTTCCGAGATGCGGATGGTAATTTTGTTTCCGCTGCAGACGTTTGGAATGAAAAGAAATTGGAAGAACTGTTTAATCGTCTCAATCCAAATCGTGCTCTGAGATTGGCACGAACTAAAAAAGACAATCCATCTCAGTAAAGAAGCTAAAAAATCCCGTGCCTCATCAGATACGGGATTTTGTGGTACGACGGGATGTATAGCAAACTGAATCTGGAATAGCACAGCATATCTTCTAAAATATTGTTATCAATTGATTTGAATTTCAAAATTAAATTGTTTGATTCTTATTTCACTTTGTTATAGTATATCTGATGTCAAAATTCTCGGCGAGTCAAATAGCGATTCCCAAGCCTGACTATCGTGAGGTAGCGGATTAAAACGGTCTGGGGATAGATCGTTTTAAGTCTGATGCTGGAAATAAGAAGGGATAGCGAAATCGTGGCTCTACGAACAGGAACGTGATAGTAAGGCGTATATAGTGGATAAGGGGGCTCAAAACTCTAAAGTCCAAAAAGGTAGTCGTAACCTATATACATAAAGCACGAGAGTAATTGAATTCGGACTAAGATTTTCTATTTTCACTGTAACCTTTTAACGTCCTCATATCTTGTATACACGAGGAAAGATGTATGACTTATCCCGTGAGGTCTATCACTATAAAGAGAAAACGACAGATAGAGGTGATCCTGAGTCACGGTTATCTTTAAAATAGATTGTCTGATAGGATGCTAGCCTGAAAACGTCTTGTTCATGAAATATAGGACGCTATGTATAAAACGCTTCTGTGAACTGAGAGAAGGGGGAGAAGTTCTTTCTAAAGTTTAGTTGAACAGCCGTATTCCGATACTTAGATAAGGGGGTTAGTCTTAGCTCCTACTCGATTTCAGGGGGCAAAAAAGGGGCAATAGCGATTCGAGAAAGATTATACTCTTCGAAAATCTCTTCAAATCACGTCAATATCGCCTTGCCGTATATATGTGACTGACTTCGTCAGTCTTATCTACAACCTCAAAACAGTGTTTTGAGCAGCCTGCGGCTAGCTTCCTAGTTTGCTCTTTGATTTTCATTGAGTATCAGTGACTAAATCATCAACTCTGATTTATCCAATAAAATTGAAAAGGATGGAAAAAAGGTTGCATTTATGATATAATTTATTTTAAAGACCTTATTAGAAATCTTGAAAGAGTATTGAAAACTTAGAATGAGAAAAATTGTTATCAATGGTGGATTACCACTACAAGGTGAAATCACTATTAGTGGTGCTAAAAATAGTGTTGTGGCCTTAATTCCGGCTATTATCTTGGCTGATGATGAGGTGACTTTGGATTGTGTTCCAGATATTTCGGATGTAGCGAGTCTTGTCGAAATTATGGAATTGATGGGAGCTACTGTTAAGCGTTATGATGATGTCTTGGAGATTGATCCAAGAGGTGTTCAAAATATTCCAATGCCTTATGGTAAAATTAACAGTCTTCGTGCATCTTACTATTTTTATGGGAGCCTCTTAGGCCGTTTTGGTGAAGCGACAGTTGGTCTACCGGGAGGATGTGATCTTGGTCCTCGTCCGATTGACCTACACCTTAAGGCTTTTGAAGCTATGGGTGCCACTGTTAGTTACGAGGGAGATAACATGAAGTTATCTGCTAAAGATACAGGACTTCATGGTGCAAGTATTTACATGGATACGGTTAGTGTAGGGGCAACGATCAATACGATGATTGCTGCGGTTAAAGCGAATGGTCGTACTATTATTGAAAATGCAGCCCGTGAACCTGAGATTATTGATGTTGCAACTCTCTTGAATAATATGGGTGCCCACATCCGTGGGGCAGGAACTAATATCATCATTATTGATGGTGTTGAAAGATTACATGGAACGCGTCATCAGGTGATTCCAGACCGTATCGAAGCTGGAACATATATTTCTTTAGCTGCTGCAGTCGGCAAGGGGATTCGTATAAATAATGTTCTTTACGAACACCTAGAAGGATTTATTGCTAAGCTGGAAGAAATGGGAGTGAGAATGACTGTATCTGAAGACAGCATTTTTGTCGAAGAGCAGTCTAATTTGAAAGCAATCAATATTAAGACAGCTCCTTACCCAGGCTTTGCAACTGATTTGCAACAACCGATTACCCCACTTTTACTAAGAGCGAATGGTCGTGGTACAATTGTCGATACGATTTACGAAAAGCGTGTAAATCATGTTTTTGAACTAGCAAAGATGGATGCGGACATTTCGACAACAAATGGTCATATTTTGTACACAGGTGGACGTGATTTACGTGGGGCAAGTGTTAAAGCGACTGACCTACGAGCTGGGGCTGCACTAGTCATTGCTGGGCTTATGGCTGAAGGTAAAACTGAAATTACCAATATCGAGTTTATCTTACGTGGTTATTCTGATATTATTGAAAAATTACGTAATCTAGGAGCGGATATTACACTTGTTGAGGATTAAACCGTAGAGGTGTTTATGAATATTTGGACCAAATTAGCAATGTTTTCTTTTTTTGAAACGGATCGCTTGTATTTGCGTCCTTTCTTTTTTAGTGATAGTCAGGACTTCCATGAGATAGCTTCAAATCCTGAAAATTTACAATTTATTTTCCCAACTCAGGCAAGTCTGGAAGAAAGTCAATATGCACTGGCCAATTACTTTATGAAGTCCCCTTTGGGAGTGTGGGCAATTTGTGACCAGAAAACTGAAAAAGTGATTGGTTCTGTTAAGTTTGAAAAGTTAGATGAAATTAAAAAAGAAGCTGAGATTGGCTATTTTTTGAGAAAAGATGCTTGGTCGCAAGGATTTATGACAGAGGTTGTTAGAAAAATTTGTCAGCTTTCTTTTGAGGAATTTGGTTTAAAACAATTGTCCATTATTACCCACCTCGAAAATGAAGCAAGTCAAAAGGTTGCCCTTAAGTCTGGATTTCGGTTGATTCGTCAGTTTAAAGGAAGTGATCGCTATACAAGGAAAATGCGAGATTATCTTGAGTTTCGCTTTGTAAAGGGAGAAGTTAATGAGTAAACACCAAGAAATTCTAAGTTATTTGGAGGAATTACCAGTAGGTAAAAGGGTCAGTGTTCGTAGTATTTCCAATCATCTGGGAGTCAGTGATGGAACGGCCTATCGGGCTATCAAGGAAGCTGAAAACCGTGGAATTGTAGAGACTCGCCCAAGAAGTGGTACTATCCGTGTTAAATCTCAGAAAGTTGCTATCGAAAGATTAACATTTGCTGAGATAGCAGAAGTGACTTCTTCTGAGGTTCTGGCTGGGCAAGAAGGTTTAGAGAGAGAATTTAGTAAGTTTTCAATCGGTGCCATGACCGAACAAAATATTTTGTCTTACCTTCATGATGGGGGACTCTTGATTGTCGGAGACCGTACCCGTATCCAACTGTTAGCACTTGAAAATGAAAATGCCGTTCTGGTTACAGGGGGATTTCAGGTTCATGATGATGTTCTTAAACTGGCCAATCAAAAAGGAATTCCTGTTCTGAGAAGCAAGCATGACACTTTCACTGTCGCGACCATGATCAATAAAGCCTTGTCAAATGTCCAAATCAAGACTGATATTTTGACAGTTGAGAAGCTTTATCGTCCAAGTCATGAATATGGTTTTCTGAGAGAGACAGACACTGTTAAAGATTATTTGGACTTGGTACGCAAGAATCGTAGCAGTCGTTTCCCAGTTATCAATCAACATCAGGTTGTTGTTGGGGTTGTAACCATGAGAGATGCTGGCGATAAATCACCAAACACGACAATTGATAAAGTCATGTCTCGTAGTCTATTTTTGGTTGGATTATCGACAAATATTGCCAATGTCAGTCAACGGATGATTGCTGAAGACTTTGAAATGGTACCGGTTGTTCGGAATAATCAAACCTTGCTTGGAGTTGTGACAAGACGAGATGTCATGGAGAAGATGAGTCGTTCCCAAGTTTCGGCTCTACCAACTTTTTCTGAGCAGATTGGTCAAAAACTTTCTTATCACCATGATGAAGTAGTCATTACAGTTGAGCCCTTTATGCTTGAGAAAAACGGTGTTTTAGCTAACGGTGTATTGGCGGAGATACTGACTCACATGACTCAAGATTTAGTTGTGAATAGTGGTCGCAATCTCATCATAGAGCAAATGCTGATCTACTTTTTGCAGGCGGTTCAGATAGATGATATACTGCGCATTCAAGCACGCATTATCCATCATACGAGACGATCAGCCATTATTGATTACGATATTTATCATGGTCATCAGATTGTTTCAAAGGCAAATGTAACCGTTAAAATTAATTAGAAACTAGGAGAAATAATGATAACATTAAAATCAGCTCGTGAAATCGAAGCTATGGATAAGGCCGGTGATTTTCTAGCAAGTATTCATATCGGCTTGCGTGATTTGATTAAGCCTGGCGTAGATATGTGGGAAGTTGAAGAATACGTTCGCCATCGTTGTAAGGAAGAAAATTTCCTTCCGCTTCAGATTGGAGTTGACGGTGCAATGATGGACTATCCTTATGCTACCTGTTGCTCTCTTAATGATGAAGTGGCTCATGCTTTCCCTCGTCACTATATCTTGAAAGATGGTGATTTGCTCAAAGTTGATATGGTTTTGGGAGGCCCAATTGCTAAATCTGATTTGAATGTCTCAAAATTAAACTTCAACAATGTTGAGCAAATGAAAAAATACACTCAGAGCTATTCTGGTGGTCTGGCAGACTCTTGTTGGGCTTATGCTGTAGGTACACCGTCCGAAGAAGTCAAAAATTTGATGGATGTAACCAAAGAAGCTATGTACAAGGGGATTGAGCAAGCTGTTGTTGGAAACCGTATCGGTGATATTGGAGCGGCTATTCAAGAATATGCTGAAAGTCGTGGTTACGGTGTAGTGCGTGATTTGGTTGGTCATGGTGTTGGCCCAACTATGCACGAAGAACCAATGGTTCCTAACTATGGTATTGCAGGTCGAGGACTCCGTCTTCGTGAAGGAATGGTCTTGACTATTGAACCAATGATCAATACAGGTGACTGGGAAATTGATACAGATATGAAGACCGGCTGGGCGCATAAGACCATTGACGGTGGACTATCTTGTCAATATGAACACCAATTTGTCATTACGAAAGATGGTCCTGTTATCTTGACTAGTCAAGGTGAAGAAGGAACTTATTAATAAAAAGTGAAAAGACTACTGGAAGTTTATTTTGATAAAAAATCCAGTAGATCTTTTTATAATAAAACGTATTGTATCAAGCTTTTAATGCCTGGTATAATGCGTTTTTCTGATTTTAAGATTTTCTTCAACTTTGTTTGTAACGACATTATAACAGAGGATCTAGGATTCAGGGCTCTCCTCCTATATACTATTAGTAAAGCAAAACTAGGGGAGAATATTTTAGTGTCGCAATCTATTGTTTCTGTAGAGGTTCCACAATATTGTCGTTTTGATTCTAAAAAGAGCAATGAAATTCTGTTTAACGTTCGTATTGCCAATCTTAAATTTACCTTTTTCATATTGAAGTATTGAGCTAGTTTATGAAAAAATTGAATGAAAGAGTTGAGTGTTTTAGAAACCTACAGTGTAGTATTCTAGTTTCAATCCACTATATTTTGCTACTCCCCGTAAAGTTTCTATTTTCCCTGAATTCTGATATAATAGAAATATTGACTTCAAGAGTAAGGAAGAGAAGATGAACGCATTATTAAATGGAATGAATGACCGTCAGGCTGAGGCGGTGCAAACGACAGAAGGTCCCTTGTTGATCATGGCGGGGGCTGGTTCTGGAAAGACCCGAGTTTTGACCCACCGTATCGCTTATTTGATTGATGAAAAGCTGGTCAATCCGTGGAATATCTTGGCTATTACCTTTACTAATAAGGCTGCGCGTGAGATGAAAGAGCGTGCTTATAGCCTCAATCCAGCCACTCAGGACTGTTTGATAGCGACCTTTCACTCCATGTGTGTGCGTATTCTGCGTCGCGATGCGGACCATATTGGCTACAATCGTAATTTTACTATTGTGGATCCTGGTGAACAGCGAACTCTTATGAAACGCATTCTTAAGCAGTTAAACTTGGATCCGAAAAAATGGAATGAACGGAGCATTTTAGGAACTATTTCCAATGCTAAGAATGATTTGATTGATGATGTGGCTTATGCTGCCCAAGCTGGAGATATGTACACGCAAATCGTGGCCCAGTGTTATACAGCCTATCAGAAAGAGCTTCGTCAGTCGGAGTCGGTTGACTTTGATGATTTGATTATGCTGACTCTGCGTCTCTTTGATCAAAATCCTGATGTCTTGACCTACTACCAGCAAAAATTTCAGTACATCCATGTTGATGAGTACCAAGATACCAACCACGCACAGTACCAATTGGTTAAACTCTTGGCTTCCCGTTTTAAAAATATCTGTGTGGTTGGGGATGCTGACCAGTCCATCTACGGTTGGCGTGGTGCTGACATGCAGAATATCTTGGATTTCGAGAAAGATTATCCCCAAGCCAAGGTTGTTTTGTTGGAGGAGAATTACCGTTCCACCAAAATCATTCTCCAAGCGGCCAACGAGGTCATTAAAAACAATAAAAACCGCCGTCCTAAGAATCTCTGGACTCAAAATGCTGATGGGGAGCAAATCGTTTACTATCGTGCCAATGATGAGCTGGATGAGGCTGTATTTGTAGCCAAAACCATCGATGAACTTGGTCGGAGTCAAAACTTCCTTCACAAGGATTTTGCAGTTCTCTATCGGACTAATGCCCAGTCCCGTACTATTGAGGAAGCCTTGCTTAAGTCCAATATTCCTTATACAATGGTCGGAGGAACCAAGTTCTACAGCCGTAAGGAAATCCGCGATATTATCGCTTATCTTAATCTTATTGCCAATTTGAGTGACAATATCAGTTTTGAGCGTATTATCAACGAGCCTAAACGTGGAATTGGGCCAGGTACAGTTGAGAAAATCCGTGACTTTGCGAATATGCAAGATATGTCCATGCTAGATGCTTCAGCTAATATCATGTTATCTGGTATCAAGGGTAAAGCAGTCCAGTCTATCTGGGATTTTGCCAATATGATTCTAGATTTACGAGAGCAGCTAGATCAATTAAATATTACAGAGTTGGTTGAGGCCGTCCTAGAAAAAACAGGTTACGTCGATATTCTAAATGCTCAAGCGACCTTAGAAAGCAAGGCTAGGGTTGAAAATATTGAAGAGTTCCTTTCTGTGACGAAAAACTTTGATGACATCTCTGATGGGCCAGAAGAGGAAACTGGTCTGGATAAACTGAGTCGTTTCCTAAATGATTTGGCCTTGATTGCAGACACAGATTCAGGCAGTCAGGAGACATCAGAAGTGACCTTGATGACCCTGCATGCTGCCAAAGGTCTTGAGTTTCCAGTTGTCTTTTTGATTGGGATGGAAGAAAATGTCTTTCCGCTTAGCCGTGCAGCTGAAGATCAAGATGAATTAGAAGAAGAACGCCGTCTGGCCTATGTAGGAATTACGCGTGCAGAGAAAATTCTCTATCTGACCAATGCCAACTCGCGCCTGCTTTTTGGTCGTACCAACTACAATCGTCCGACTCGTTTTATTAACGAAATCAGTTCAGACTTACTTGAGTATCAAGGGTTGGCTCGTCCAGCAAATACAAGCTTTAAAGCATCATATAGTAGTGGTGGCCTTGCCTTCGGTCAAGGTATGAGTTTGGCGCAGGCCCTCCAAGACCGTAAACGCAGTGCTGCTCCAAAAACTATCCAGTCAAGCGGTCTCCCATTTGGTCAATTTATAGCTGGCACAAAATCAGCGTCTAGCGAGGCAAATTGGTCTATTGGTGATATTGCCCTCCACAAGAAATGGGGAGAGGGAACTGTTCTGGAAGTTTCAGGTAACGGAGCTACTCAGGAATTAAAAATCAATTTCCCAGAAGTAGGTTTGAAAAAACTTTTAGCTAGTGTAGCCCCAATTGAGAAAAAAATCTAATTTTCCATCCTTCTCACGAATAATAAAGTGAGGAGGATTTTTATGTACAGTATTTCATTCCAAGAAGATTCACTATTGCCAAGAGAAAGACTAGCCAAGGAAGGAGTAGAAGCGCTCAGTAACCAAGAGTTGCTAGCTATTTTACTTAGGACAGGAACACGTCAAGCCAGCGTTTTTGAAATTGCCCAGAAAGTCTTGAACAACCTTTCAAGCCTAACGGATTTGAAAAAAATGACCCTGCAGGAATTGCAGAGTCTGTCTGGTATCGGTCGTGTTAAGGCTATAGAGTTGCAAGCTATGATTGAATTGGGGCATCGTATTCATAAACATGAGACCCTTGAAATGGAAAGTATTCTCAGCAGTCAAAAGTTGGCCAAGAAGATGCAGCAGGAATTGGGACATAAAAAACAAGAGCACCTGGTGGCGCTCTATCTCAATACTCAAAATCAAATCATCCATCAACAGACCATTTTTATCGGTTCTGCAACTCGTAGTATCGCTGAACCGCGAGAGATTCTTCACTATGCCATCAAGCATATGGCGACCTCTCTCATCTTGGTTCACAATCATCCTTCAGGAGCGGTATCGCCTAGCCGTAATGATGATCATGTCACTAAACTTGTCAAAGAAGCCTGCGACCTGATGGGGATTGTCCTCTTGGACCATTTGATTGTCTCACATTCTAATTACTTTAGTTATCGTGAAAAGACGGATTTAATCTAAAGTTCATTAACAACATAGTCAAAGAGGTTTTTATCTTTGGGACGATTTTCAAATAGAAATTCTGGGTGCCATTGGACACCGAGAAAGGGGACATCATCCGTACTCATGACAGCCTCAATGATACCATCTTTAGGATCATGAGCTGCAATCTTTAAATTTGGTGCTAAATCCTTGATGCTCTGGTGGTGGAAGGAGTTGATATGGGAAATTTCTCCATAGATTTCTCGAAGAACTGTATCAGGCTCTGTCACCAAGCGTTGAGTTGTGTACTCGGCAGAACAATCCTGCCAATGGTCTTCGATATCTTGGTACAGAGTTCCGCCCATGGCAACGTTAAAAAGCTGAGTCCCACGACAGACAGAGAAAATCGGCTTTTGCTGTTTGATAGCTTCCTTGATGAGGGCTAGTTCGAAGATATCTCTTTGAAGGTGGTAGTCATCGCTATCAATGGTTTTTGGTTCACCATAGAATTTTGGATCAACATTTTGCCCACCTGTCAAGATGAGCTTGTCAATCATACTGATATAGTGGCAGGCCATTTCTTGATCACCAATCGGTAGGATGATGGGAATCCCTCCAGCGTCTTTAACGCCTTCAACAAAGCCTTTTGCTGCGTAGCTCATCATGATGTCATCATCAGGATGAGTTTTTTCGTTTCCTGTAATCCCTATAACTGGTTTTTTCATAAAATGATTTTCGCTTTCTAATCCTCTTTTCGCATGAAATAGAGGAGGGTTTGGAGTTCACTTGTCAAATCGACATACTGAACGACCACATCTTTTGGTAAATGCAGATGAACTGGTGAAAAACTAAGAATTCCTTTTACGCCAGCATCAACCAAGAGATTAGCGACCTCTTGTGACTTGACGCTGGGAACGGTCAGGATAGCAGTCTTGACATCAGCATCCTTGATTTTATCCTTGATTTGAGAAATTCCGTAAATGGGAATCCCGTCAGGAGTTTGGGTACCGACTTCAGGATGGTCATCTAGGTCAAAGGCCATGATAATCTTCATCTTGTTACGCTCGTGGAAGCGGTAGTGGAGAAGGGCATGACCCATATTTCCAATACCTACTAGCATGACATTGGTAATGGAGTTATCATTGAGCAAATCGGCAAAAAACGTCATCAGTTTTTTGACATCATAGCCAAAACCACGACGACCTAGTTCACCAAAATAGGAAAAATCACGACGAACTGTCGCTGAATCAATACCGATAGCCTCTGCAATTTGTTTAGAGTTGGCACGTTCAATCTTTTCTGCATGAAATCTCTTAAAAATTCGATAGTAGAGAGAGAGTCTTTTCGCTGTAGCTTTTGGAATAGCAGACTGTTTATCTTTCACAAAATCACAACCTTTCTATTCTTCTATTTTATAGAAACATTGTGAAAAAATCAACAAAAACAAGAAAAAACTAAGAAAAATCTTAGTTTTGATGTAAAAATTCTGCATGTGATAGAAAACGGTAGAGGTCTCCAACCAATCCTTGGTAAACTTCCTGCCCCTCAAAAGTCAAAGAAGTCACATAAAGTGTATCTGGTAGGGTCACACATCCTGACAAAGCCAGCATGAGAGCTTCATAATCCTCATACTTGAGTGTACGCTCTACCCGATAGCTGTCCTTATAGGTCAGTTCAAACATTTTGGCTCTATCTTTCCGATTTTGTAAAGACACCACGTTCTACCAAGCTATCCATGAGGAAATAGAATTTTTCCTGATGAATGTGGTGGTCTTCTGATTTGAAAATATCAACTAGACGTAGCCCAAACTTGTCAGTGATATTGATTTTAGCACCTGTAAGTTCCTTGTTAATGATGATTTTGAGTTGGAAGCCTTCACCGCTGTTTGGCACTTTTTCAAGTAGGCGAGTCAATTCATAGTTACCAACCTTAGTCTCAAAAAAGGTGTTGTCCTTAAGGGTGAATTTTTTAACAGAAGGGCTAAGAGTGTAGTCGTAACGACAATTTTTTAACTGAATGGTTTTTTCAAATGCCATATGGCTAACCTCCGATAATTTCTTTTAAGGTCTTTGCGAGGGTATGTAGGTCTTCAACAGTATTTTCTGGCGAGAGACTGATACGAACGGATTCCTTCAAGCGTTCTGAATTTGCCCCGTACATGGCTTCAAGAACATGGCTGGATTGGACAATGCCTGCCGTACAGGCTGAGCCAGTAGAGATTGAAATTCCAGCCAAATCTAGCCGAAGGAGTAAGAGGTCGTTTTTCTGACCAGGAAATCCAATATTGAGAACATAAGGGAGATGATGTTGTCCTCTATTCACGTAATACTGAATTCCTTCTAGCTCTGCAAGAAAGGCAGTTTCTAGATTTTGTACATGTTGGAAATGTTCTTCCTGTTTTTCTAGGTCTTCTTTTAGGGCTGCAACCATACCCACGATGGCAGCTAGATTTTCAGTTCCGGCTCGTTTTTTCTGTTCTTGGTCTCCGCCATGAAGATAGGAATCAAAATCCATGCTAGATGCGTAGAGAAAACCGATTCCCTTAGGACCATGGAACTTGTGGGCAGAAGCAGTGAGAAAATCAATGCCCAATTCTTCTGGGTGTATAGGGATTTTACCAATAGCCTGAACTGCATCGACATGATAGGCGGCTGGGTGTTGCTTGAGTATTTGGCCAATTTCAGCAATGGGCAGTAGGTTTCCAGTCTCATTATTGGCAAACATGGTAGAAACCAAAATCGTATCGTCACGTAAGGCCTCTTGAATTTGCTGGGCGGTGATTTCTTGATTTTCTGGCTGGATAATGGTTGCTTCAAACCCAAAGTGTTGAACCAAGTAATCAATTGTTTCAAGGACAGCATGGTGCTCAATAGCAGTTGTGATAATATGTTTTCCTTGTTCTTGGTGACGAAGGCAGTAACCAATGATAGCAGTATTGTTGCCTTCTGTCCCACCAGAAGTGAAAAAGATATGTTGAGGTTTTGTCCCCAGTAACTGAGCTAGTTCCTGACGGGCTTCTCGTAAGAGTTTACCAGCTTGACGACCATGACCATGAATACTAGAAGGGTTGCCGTAGGTTTCTTGCATCACCTTGGTCATAGCTGAAATAGCAACTGCTGACATAGGAGTTGTCGCAGCATTGTCCAAATAAATCAAAGAATCACCTTATTTCTTTTTGTTGTAGGCAAAGAGTGGGCTGACTGGTTTTCTTTCGTGGATACGGACGATGGCGTCACCAATTAACTCACTAGCAGTGATGTAGCATACGTTTTTAGGAGTTTTTTCTTTTGTTGCTACTGAATCAGTCACAAGAATTTCTTTAATCTTAGTATTGTCAAGAAGTTCAGCAGCTCCCTCGACGAAGAGACCGTGGCTAGAAACAGCATAAATTTCTGTAGCCCCTTCACGTTCAACGATTTTAGCAGCTTCAGAGAAGGTGCGTCCTGTATTTAAAATATCGTCAATCAAGATGGCTTTCTTACCTTCAACATCACCAATGATATAACCTTCGTTGCGAGTTGCATCGTCTTGAGGATAGTCGATAATGGCGATAGGAGCATCAAGATATTCAGCCAAGCTACGCGCACGTTTGACACCTGAATTTTTAGGGCTAACGACAACAACATCTGAACCGAGTAGTCCCTTATCGCAGTAATGTTTTGCAAATAGGGGAACAGTGAAAAGATTATCCACTGGAATATCAAAGAAACCTTGAACCTGAACGGCATGCAAATCAAGAGTCAGGATACGGTCAACACCAGCCTTAACCAGCATATTGGCAACTAGTTTAGCTGTAAGTGGCTCACGAGGACAAGCAATGCGGTCTTGACGTGCATAGCCAAAATATGGAAGGACAACGTTGATACTGTGGGCACTTGCGCGCACACAAGCGTCGACCATGATCAACAATTCCATTAGGTGGTTGTTAACAGGGAAACTTGTTGATTGGATGATGTAAACATCATAACCACGGACACTTTCTTCGATATTCACTTGGATTTCTCCGTCTGAAAATTGACGTGACGATAGTTTTCCAAGTGGGACACCAACAGCTTGAGCAATTTTCTGTGCAATCTCTTGGTTAGAGTTGAGTGCGAAAAGTTTCATGTTTTTTCTATCTGACATTATAGACCGTCCTCTGTAAACTTTTTAAATCCTAGTGATATTTGCCTTACCTATATGAACTGGGATTTGTGTATTTTTATCTTTTCTATTTTACCAAAAAATGGAGATTATTTCAGCTATTTTTCATACTTTTGACAAATCGAACCAATTTTGAAGGAGCTTTTTGATAAGAAATCTGATTTTCCTCTAAAAATTTTTGGAAATCTTGTTTGCCTTGCTCGTGATTTTCCACTTCAAGCTCCAATTCGTAATCCGTCATATCAAAGTATTGACTTTCATCCAGAGCCATGAGACCGATAGCTGTTTGCATTTCATAGCGAAGTGTTGTTAGACAACCAAGTACCTGCCAGTTCTTGCTTTGGATGCCATGTTTCGCCAATTCATCCAGTACTAGCCCTTGAGGAAGTTCTTCCTTAGACAGATAGTTTTCAGCATCTTTTAGTTGCAATTTTTGGTTGTATTCCATGTTTCCAACACTCTGCGGGACTTTGAGTGTCAATTCTGCCCAGTCTTCAAAGGTTCGAATGCGCATAGCAATTTTCTTTTCTCGCAGTTCAAAATCAGGTGTGTCCATGTAGTGGTTTTTTTGAAGAACAGGAGTGACGTCTGTGAACTGGTCTTTTAGACGATTGTATTCATCTTTTTTCAATAGTGTTTTCAATTCAATTTCTAAATGTTTCATTTTTCTTACCTTTTCTTTATCGTTGAAAGCGGATTATGGTATAATAAGCATTGTATTTATTGTATATGAATCTGGAGAAAAAATCAAAGATATTTTTGAAGGATAATATGAGAACAAGGGAGAATATATGACCTTAGAATGGGAAGAATTTCTAGATCCTTACATTCAAGCTGTTGGTGAGTTAAAGATTAAACTTCGTGGTATTCGTAAGCAATATCGTAAGCAAAATAAGCATTCTCCGATTGAGTTTGTGACTGGTCGAGTTAAGCCAATTGAGAGTATCAAAGAAAAAATGGCTCGTCGTGGCATTACTTATGCGACCTTGGAACACGATTTGCAGGATATTGCTGGTTTGCGTGTGATGGTTCAGTTTGTAGATGACGTTAAGGAAGTAGTGGAGATTTTGCGCAAACGTCAGGATATGCAGATCATACAGGAGCGAGATTACATTACTCATCGAAAAGCATCAGGCTACCGTTCCTATCACGTGGTAGTAGAATATACGGTTGATACCATCAATGGAGCCAAGACCATTTTGGCGGAAATTCAAATTCGTACCTTGGCCATGAATTTTTGGGCAACGATAGAACATTCTCTCAACTACAAGTACCAAGGGGATTTCCCAGATGAGATTAAGAAGCGACTGGAAATTACAGCTAGAATCGCCCATCAATTGGATGAAGAAATGGGTGAAATTCGTGATGACATCCAGGAAGCCCAGGCTCTTTTTGATCCCTTGAGTAGAAAATTAAATGACGGTGTAGGAAATAGTGACGATACAGATGAAGAATACAGGTAAACGAATTGACTTGATAGCCAATAGAAAACCGCAGAGTCAAAGGGTTTTGTATGAATTGCGAGATCGTTTGAAGAGAAATCAGTTTATACTCAATGATAGTAGTCCGGACATTGTCATTTCCATTGGTGGAGATGGCATGCTCTTGTCGGCCTTTCATAAGTATGAAGACCAACTTGATAAGGTACGCTTCATCGGTCTTCATACAGGACATCTGGGCTTTTATACCGATTATCGTGATTTTGAGTTGGATAAGTTAATGACCAATTTGCAGCTAGATACCGGAGCAAGGGTTTCTTACCCTGTTCTAAATGTGAAGGTTTTTCTTGGAAATGGAGAGGTCAAGATTTTTCGTGCCCTCAACGAAGCCAGCATCCGCAGGTCTGATCGAACCATGGTGGCAGATATTGTCATCAATGGTGTTCCCTTTGAACGTTTTCGCGGAGATGGCTTAACAGTTTCGACACCGACTGGTAGCACTGCCTATAACAAGTCTCTTGGTGGTGCTGTTTTACACCCTACCATTGAAGCTTTGCAATTAACGGAAATTGCCAGCCTTAATAATCGTGTCTATCGAACTCTGGGCTCTTCCATTATTGTGCCTAAGAAGGATAAGATTGAACTCATTCCAACAAGAAATGATTACCACACCATTTCGGTTGACAATAGTGTCTATTCTTTTCGTAGTATCGAGCGAATCGAGTATCAAATTGATCATCATAAGATTCACTTTGTCGCGACTCCTAGCCATACCAGCTTCTGGAACCGCGTTAAAGATGCCTTTATCGGCGAGGTGGACGAATGAGGTTTGAATTTATCGCAGATGAGCATGTCAAGGTTAAGACCTTCTTAAAAAAGCACGAGGTTTCTAAGGGACTTTTGGCCAAGATTAAGTTTCGAGGTGGAGCTATTCTAGTCAATGACCAACCGCAAAATGCAACTTATCTATTGGACATTGGAGACCGCGTTACCATTGATATTCCTGCTGAGGAAGGTTTTGAAACTCTAGAAGCTATCGAGCGCCCACTGGATATTCTCTATGAGGATGACCATTTTCTAGTCTTGAATAAATCCTATGGAGTTGCTTCTATTCCTAGTGTTAACCACTCCAATACCATTGCCAATTTTATCAAGGGTTACTACGTCAAGCAAAATTATGAAAATCAGCAGGTTCACATTGTAACCAGGCTTGATAGAGATACTTCTGGCTTGATGCTCTTTGCCAAGCACGGCTATGCCCATGCACGATTAGACAAGCAGTTGCAGAAGAAGTCCATTGAAAAACGCTACTTTGCTCTGGTTAAAGGAGATGGATATTTAGAGCCTGAAGGAGAAATTATTGCTCCGATTGCGCGTGATGAAGACTCTATTATCACTAGAAGAGTAGCTAAAGGTGGGAAGTACGCCCATACTTCCTACAAGATTGTCGCTTCTTATGGAAATATCCACTTGGTCGACATTCGCCTGCATACTGGACGTACCCACCAAATCCGAGTCCATTTTTCTCATATTGGTTTCCCTTTGTTGGGCGATGATTTGTACGGAGGTAGTCTGGACGACGGCATTCAACGTCAGGCCCTGCATTGCCATTACCTATCCTTTTATCATCCATTTTTAGAGCAAGACTTGCAGGTATCAAGTCTCTTGCCGGATGATTTCAGTAACCTTATTAAACAGTTATCAACTAATACTCAATAAAATATATTAGAGTATAATTTATTATTTTAAAGGAGAAAACTCATGGAAGTTTTTGAAAGTCTAAGAGCCAACCTAGTTGGTAAAAATGTCCGCATCGTTCTACCTGAAGGAAAAGAACCTCGTATTCTTCAAGCTACGAAACGCTTGGTAAAAGAAACAGATGTTATTCCAGTCTTGCTTGGTAAACCAGAAAAAATTAAAATTTACCTTGAAATTGAAGGGATTCACGAGGGTTATGAAGTCATCGATCCTGACCACTACGCTAAGTTTGACGAAATGGTTGCTGCGCTCGTTGAACGTCGAAACGGTAAGATATCAGAAGAAGAAGCTACTAGACTCTTACGTGAAGACGTTAACTACTTTGGTGTAATGCTAGTATATATGGGCTTGGTTGACGGTATGGTTTCAGGTGCACTTCACTCAACTGCTGCAACAGTTCGTCCAGCCCTTCAAATCATTAAAACTCGTCCTAATGTTACTCGTACTTCAGGTGCCTTCCTAATGACTCGTGGTTCAGAACGTTACCTATTTGGTGACTGTGCTATCAATATCAATCCTGATGCAGATGCCTTGGCTGAAATTGCGATTAATTCAGCAATCACTGCGAAAATGTTTGGTATAGAACCAAAAATTGCTATGTTGAGCTATTCAAGTAAAGGTTCTGGTTTTGGTGATAACGTTGATAAGGTAGTAGCAGCTACACAACGTGCGCACGAACTACGCCCAGATCTTGAAATAGATGGGGAATTGCAATTTGACGCTGCCTTCCACCCTGAAACGGCAGCTTTAAAAGCTCCAGGAAGTAAAGTTGCTGGACAAGCAACTGTATTTATTTTCCCAAGTATCGAAGCTGGAAATATCGGTTACAAGATTGCAGAACGTCTCGGTGGTTTCTCAGCTGTGGGACCTGTTTTACAAGGTTTGAATAAGCCAGTTAATGACCTTTCACGTGGATGTAGTGCAGAAGATGTTTACAATTTGACTCTCATCACAGCAGCTCAAGCTGTTCATCAATAAGATTTAGTCCTCTTTCCCTTGGGAAGAGGCTTTTTATACTCAATGAAAATCAAAGAGCAAACTAGGAAACTAGCCGCAGGTTGCTCAAAGCACTGCTTTGAGGTTGCAGATAAGACTGACGAAGTCAGGAACCATACCTACGACAAGCCGACGCTGATATGGTTTGAATTTGATTTTTGAAGAGTATTAAATGAGTATGAAAAGAGAATTTTTTCATTAGAAAACGCATAATATTGAGTGTTTTGACACCTGCTATTATGCGTTTTTTATAATTTTTGCACCTTTCTTAGCCTTTGTTATCGACAAGTATTGTTCTAGCTCCTTGTTTTTAGAATGGCAATTTCCCAGCGAAAGCACCCAGTTTTTTCTTGGTAGTTTCATCGATTTGTTCAAGAGCAGAGTTGATGGCTTGAACGGTCATATCAGAAAGAGTTTCAAGGTCCTCTGGGTCAATGATAGCTGGATTGAAATCAATGCTGATAACTTTCTTATCTCCAGTTAAGGTCGCTTGGACAAGGTCTTGAGCAGATTTGCCAACAAATTGCATGGCAGCAAGTTCGGCCTGGCTTTGTTCCATTTGTTTTTGAAGTTTTTGTGCTTGACGCATCATGTTTTGCATGTTCATCATAAGATTTCTAAAGTTCCTTTCATCTCAAGGGGATAATCCTTGTTGTTAACAAGTGCCTGATTTTCTCTCCTAATTGTTATTAGTAGCATATCCATCAAGCCCAAGTATTGATTTTATTATACCATTTTTTTAAGACATAGTCTTTTATTGGTGAGAGTTATTTATGTCAAGGAGTGATTAGAAATAAATTAAAATAATGATTTTTGCTAAGAGGGGCTCTATTCTAGTTTCATGGAAATGATTTTACTAAAGGTTCGTATGCTTTGTTTACAAACATGTTATCTCTATCTATTTTTGGATAAATAGTTATCTATTATTATGCTAATAGTAAAATCTAAATGGTAGCCTACGATTTTTTAGAAAGAAAATGGTACAATATTCTAAGAGAAAATACAATGGGAGGGAAAATGAGGTTATTACCTATAAGAAAAATATCACGTCAGTCTAAAAGGTTAGCACTTTTTTTGACGTTTTGTGCTGGATATGTGGATGCTTACACTTTTATTGTTCGCGGGAATACCCTTGTAGCTGGACAAACTGGAAATGTTGTCTTTCTTTCGGTAGAGCTAATACAGAATAATGTTTCGGATGTTAGGGATAAGCTTTTAACCTTAATAGCGTTTATGCTGGGAGTTTTTTTACTAACGATTTATAAGGAAAAATTGAGAATTGTGAAAAAGCCAATTCTGTCACTGATTCCTTTGGCAATCCTATCAATAGTTATTGGTTTTGTGCCTCAGACTGTGGATAATATCTATCTAGTACCGCCCTTGGCCTTCTGCATGGGACTGGTGACAACTGCTTTTGGAGAAGTGTCGGGTATTGCTTACAATAATGCCTTTATGACAGGGAATATCAAACGGACCATGCTGGCTTTTGGAGATTATTTCCGAACCAAGCACACTCCTTTTTTGCGTGAAGGGTTCATATTTGTTAGCCTGCTTAGTAGTTTTGTCCTTGGCGTCGTCTTTTCAGCCTATTTGACGATTTTTTATCATGAAAAGACCATTCTTGGTGTTCCTATTATGATGAGTATTTTTTACCTCAGCATGCTTTTTGCCTCGTGGCAGAAAAAAGTAAAAGAAAAAGCTTCATTTTAGGTGTTATTACTTGTAAGAAAATAGGAGATATGCTATACTTGAAGAGTTGACTATGCACGATCCTGTGCAACCGCACGAACATCGTTGCTTGATTATTCAAGTTTAAGTGGTTCGTCCCACGATGCTAGGCGAGTCTTCACAAAAAAATTGGGGAAACCCATAAAAATCATAGGAGGTGCATAATGAGCACATACGCAATTATCAAAACTGGCGGAAAACAAGTTAAAGTTGAAGTTGGTCAAGCAGTTTACGTTGAAAAATTGAACGTTGAAGCTGGTCAAGAAGTTACTTTTAACGAAGTTGTTCTTGTTGGTGGTGAAAACACTGTTGTCGGAACTCCACTTGTTGCTGGAGCTACTGTAGTTGGAACTGTTGAAAAACAAGGAAAACAAAAGAAAGTGGTTACTTACAAGTACAAACCTAAAAAAGGTAGCCACCGTAAACAAGGTCACCGTCAACCATATACAAAAGTTGTCATCAACGCAATCAACGCTTAATTTTAAGGAGAACACATGATACAGGCAGTCTTTGAGAGAGCCGAAGATGGCGAGCTGAGGAGTGCGGAAATTACTGGACACGCCGAAAGTGGCGAATACGGCTTAGATGTCGTGTGTGCATCGGTTTCTACGCTTGCCATTAACTTTATTAATTCTATTGAGAAATTTGCAGGCTATGAACCAATCCTAGAATTAAACGAAGATGAAGGTGGCTATCTGATGGTTGAAATTCCAAAAGATCTTCCTTCACACCAGAGAGAAATGACTCAGTTATTCTTTGAATCATTTTTCTTAGGTATGGCAAACTTATCGGAGAACTCTTCTGAGTTCGTCCAAACCAGAGTTATCACAGAAAACTAACACGGAGGAAAACATTATGTTAAAAATGACTCTTAATAACTTGCAACTTTTCGCCCACAAAAAAGGTGGAGGTTCTACATCAAACGGACGTGATTCACAAGCAAAACGTCTTGGAGCTAAAGCAGCTGACGGACAAACTGTAACAGGTGGATCAATCCTTTACCGTCAACGTGGTACACACATCTACCCAGGTGTAAACGTTGGACGTGGTGGAGACGATACTTTGTTCGCTAAAGTTGAAGGCGTAGTACGCTTTGAACGTAAAGGACGCGATAAAAAACAAGTTTCTGTTTACCCAATCGCTAAATAAAAAGGTTCAGTGAACCTTTTTATCCTGAGCCTTGAAATGTAAAGGCGAGGAAGCTAGAAGTAGCATTAAATAAGGCTTTCCGAGTTTTTCGGAGAGCCTGTTTTTTTGTTTTGGTACCCATACTTTTTAATATGTATAGTGGATTGAATCTGGAATAGAACACTGCTAAAAATTGATTTGAGTTTCCTACTCGATTTCTTCAGATTTTATTTCAATTGACTATAAGAACTGGTATCTGGTTTCAAATATTGGCTTGTCGTCCCTTAACTTGTCTGAATGGCTTGAGCCGTTCCTTCTGATAAGGGAAAATGATATTCTTTAACTGAAACTGTCTGAGAATCCAAGCTAACAGACGGAGAGAAAAATAGCTCCAATCTGAAGCACACTGGATGGGAGTTGTTGAAAATCAGTCATCTAGTTTTTCTTTACTGCTTTGGCTTTTTTCTTTGTCATCAGGGAAAGTGACTTGCTTCAAATCAGGGAGTTTAGGAAACTCTTCAAATATCTTGCACAAGTTGTCTCGTTTTGTAAATTTTACAGCCATAGGTGTACCTCGATTCTAAATTCTACCTTTTCGGCACCAATTAGTAATTTAAAGTTCTCAGGAGTTAGTTGCATTGCTTTTTCATACATAAGCATAGTATGACACTTTATGGTTACCGAACAAGTCTAATCACTCCTTTCAAACTTTTGAAGATGGCCTACAAGTTTTTGAGAAGAATATTGCAAAGTTCATAGTTAAGCAACGATAGAGTGAAGTGCTTTTTGAAAACAGCTACACTTCAGGTGAAAAAAACGACATTTCAGATTTTCTGTTCCAGAAATAGCTATCGCTATGATATAATTATTTTATGATTATTACTATTCCTATAAAAAACCAAAAAGATATTGGCACACCATCTGATTCAGTCGTTGTTCTCGGCTATTTTGATGGCATACATAAGGGGCATCAAGAATTATTTCGTGTTGCCAACAAAGCTGCGAGAAAGGATTTATTGCCTATCGTCGTTATGACCTTTAATGAATCTCCAAAGATCGCTTTAGAGCCTTATCATCCAGATTTGTTTTTGCATATTTTGAACCCTGCTGAACGTGAAAGAAAATTAAAGCGCGAAGGTGTAGAAGAATTATATCTCCTTGATTTTAGTAGTCAATTCGCTAGTCTCACGGCAGAAGAATTTTTTGCAACTTATATCAAGGCTATGAATGCCAAAATTATTGTTGCAGGTTTTGATTATACATTTGGTTCTGACAAAAAAACAGCAGAAGATTTAAAGGATTACTTTGATGGAGAAGTTATCATTGTTCCACCTATAGAAGATGAGAAAGGAAAGATTAGTTCAACTCGTATCCGTCAAGCTATTTTAGATGGAAATGTGAAAGAAGCAGGAGAACTTTTGGGGGCACCGCTTCCATCCAGAGGTATGGTGGTTCATGGTAATGCTCGTGGTCGTACGATTGGTTATCCAACAGCTAATTTGGTGCTTTTAGACCGTACTTATATGCCAGCAGATGGCGTTTATGTCGTTGATGTTGAGATTCAAAGACAGAAGTATCGTGCTATGGCTAGTGTCGGGAAAAACGTGACCTTTGATGGAGAAGAAGCACGTTTTGAAGTCAATATTTTTGATTTTAATCAAGATATTTATGGGGAAACCGTCATGGTTTATTGGCTTGATCGCATTCGAGATATGACCAAATTTGATTCTGTTGATCAATTAGTGGATCAGTTAAAGGCTGATGAAGAAGTAGCTCGAAATTGGTCTTAAGAGCTTGAGTAAACAAAAAAGAGGTTGTTTGTAACCCAAAAGATAGATGATTTAGTCTAACTTTTGAGGTCACGACATTACCTCTTTTTATTCTTTTTCAAAGGTAAATCCTTCTCCAAGGATTTCGTGGGCTTCTGTAATAGTGATAAAGGCTTGAGGATCGATTCGATGAATCATTTCCTTCATTTTCACAATCTCATTTCTACCGACAATACAGTAGATAATCTTCAAATCTTTTTGACTATAGTAGCCTTGACCTGAGATGAAAGTAACGCCTCTTCCTAGGTCATCATTAATCGCTTTAGCAAGTTGGTCAGGACGTTTTGTGATAATCATAAAGCCTTTACCAGCATAGCCTCCTTCGCCAATCAAATCAATGACACGAGAAACGATAAAATCAAATAAGAGTGTGTAGGAAACCAATCTCAAATCCTTGAAGATAAGGAGAATGAGCATGAGAATACAAAAATCTAAGATAAAGAGCAGTTTTCCCATTGATATATGAGTGTATTTATTGAGAATACGAGCTAGAATATCAGTTCCGCCAGTTGTACCTCCAGCATTAAAGATAATTCCAAGACCAATTCCCAATAGAATCCCAGCTATAAGAGCAGTGATTAGTAAATCACCTTGAAGATCAATATGAAGTGGAATACGCTCAAAAAAGGCTAACCAGGCGGATAAGGCTAAGGTTCCTAGCAAACTAGAATAGAGGGATTTTGCTCCAAATATTTTCCAAGCTAGGATGAAAAGGGGAATGTTAATCAGCAAGTTCATGAGCGAAACAGGGATTTTAAAAAGATAAAAGGTGATAAGGGTAATACCTGTTGCCCCTCCTTCAAAGAGATGATGAGGAACTACAAAATAAGTTAGACCAAAAGCATAAATAGCAGCACCTAGTAAAATGGTTAAAATGGGGTAAATTTTTTTAATCATAGGACACCTCTTTTCTTATAAGTTGATTATATCAAATTTTTACGGAAAATTTGAGTGACTCCATTAGGATTTTTAATCTTTTTTTGATATAATTAAAAGTAAGAAAACCAATCTGAATCCTAAAATAGAAAGATTGATACTATGACAAAAATTAAGATTGTAACCGATTCATCTGTTACTATTGAACCAGAACTAGTAAAGCAATTAGATATTACGGTAGTGCCACTATCTGTAATGATTGATAATGTTGTTTATTCTGATGCTGATTTGAAAGAAGAAGGTAAATTTCTTCACTTGATGCAAGAAGCTAAGAATCTTCCGAAAACAAGTCAGCCGCCTGTAGGTGTCTTTGCTGAAGTTTTTGAAGACCTGTGCAAGGATGGTAGCCAGATTCTTGCTATTCATATGTCTCATGCTCTTTCGGGGACTGTAGAAGCAGCACGCCAAGGTGCTAGTTTATCTACTGCAGATGTGACTGTTGTTGATAGTTCCTTCACTGACCAAGCCTTGAAATTCCAAGTTGTTGAGGCTGCGAGATTAGCTCAAGAAGGCAAAGACATGGAGACAATTTTAGCTCATGTAGAAGAGGTTAAAAACCATACGGAGCTCTATATTGGCGTTTCTACTCTAGAAAATCTAGTAAAAGGTGGACGAATTGGCCGTGTAACTGGATTGTTAAGCTCCCTTCTCAATATCCGTGTTGTCATGCAAATGAAAGACCATGAATTGCAGCCAATGGTTAAAGGTCGTGGAGCTAAAACTTTTAAAAAATGGTTAGATGAGTTGATAACATCGCTTTCTGAACGTTCTGTAGCAGAGATTGGAATTTCATATTCTGGTAGTGCTGATTGGGCAAAAGAGATGAAAGAAAGCTTACAAGCTTATGTTGAACAGCCAATTTCTGTTTTGGAAACGGGTTCCATTATTCAAACTCACACGGGTGAGAACGCTTGGGCTATTTTGGTACGTTACCACTCCTAAAAAAATAAAGAAAATGGGAAGAAATAGCGTTTTTAACTTGACCTAAAAGGGATTTTAGGATATGATTATATTTGTTAATTAGAAATTATTTGGAGGAATCGTTAACATGGCAAACAAACAAGATTTGATCGCTAAAGTAGCAGAAGCTACAGAATTGACTAAGAAAGACTCAGCAGCAGCAGTTGAAGCTGTATTTGCAGCAGTAGCTGACTATCTTGCAGCTGGTGAAAAAGTTCAATTGATCGGTTTTGGTAACTTTGAAGTTCGTGAGCGTGCAGAACGTAAAGGTCGCAACCCACAAACTGGTAAAGAAATGACAATTGCAGCTTCTAAAGTTCCAGCATTCAAAGCTGGTAAAGCTCTTAAAGACGCTGTTAAATAATTGGTGTTCAAAAAGCCTATTGTATCAAGCTTTCTAGCTTGGTCAGTAGGCTTTTTAATTATGAAATCTAGTAATAAATAGAGTTAAAAAGTTGAATGCTCCGAAAATATTGTATATATAGTAGTTGAATCTAAAATAGTACGAAACAATTTCTAAAACATTTATAGAAATTAATTTTACTTCCTCAATCGATTTGTTCTCATCTTATTTCAATCTGCTATACGTACGTATATAATGAAAAGAATTAAATAATAGACTTGTGCGATAACTATTTGAAGCAAGATTGGCTGGTTAGAAAATCCAACAAGATAGCGAAGGAATCTAACATAAAATATACATAATTTATTTTATGTTATAAACCCTTCGCTAAAATACTTACCATTATCTTGAATGCCTTAGGGAAACATGCTATACTACTTGTATGATTATTTTACAAGCTAATAAAATTGAACGTTCTTTTGCAGGAGAGGTTCTTTTCGATAATATTAACCTGCAGGTTGATGAACGAGACCGGATTGCTCTTGTTGGGAAAAATGGAGCAGGTAAGTCTACTCTTTTGAAGATTTTGGTTGGAGAAGAGGAGCCAACTAGTGGAGAAATCAATAAGAAAAAAGATATTTCTCTATCTTACCTAGCCCAAGATAGCCGTTTTGAATCTGAAAACACTATCTACGATGAAATGCTTCATGTCTTTGATGATTTGCGTCGGACTGAGAAACAACTGCGTCAGATGGAGTTGGAGATGGGAGAAAAGTCTGGTGCTGATTTGGATAAACTGATGTCAGATTACGACCGCTTATCTGAGAATTTTCGCCAAGCAGGTGGCTTTACCTATGAAGCTGATATACGAGCGATTTTAAATGGATTCAAGTTTGACGAATCTATGTGGCAGATGAAAATTGCTGAGCTTTCTGGTGGTCAAAACACCCGTCTGGCTCTAGCCAAAATGCTACTTGAAAAGCCCAATCTTTTGGTATTGGACGAACCAACCAACCACTTGGATATTGAAACCATTGCCTGGCTAGAGAATTACTTGGTAAACTATAGCGGTGCCCTCATTATTGTCAGCCACGACCGTTATTTCTTAGACAAGGTTGCGACAATTACGCTAGATTTGACCAAGCATTCCTTGGATCGCTATGTGGGGAATTACTCTCGTTTTGTTGAGTTGAAGGAGCAAAAACTAGCTACTGAGGCAAAAAACTATGAAAAGCAACAGAAGGAAATTGCTGCTCTGGAAGATTTTGTCAATCGCAATTTAGTCCGTGCTTCGACGACCAAACGTGCCCAATCTCGCCGCAAACAACTGGAAAAAATGGAACGTTTGGACAAGCCTGAAGCGGGTAAGAAATCAGCCAATATGACCTTCCAGTCTGAAAAAACGTCGGGCAATGTTGTTTTGACTGTTGAAAATGCGGCTATTGGCTATGATGGGGAAGTCCTGTCACAACCGATTAACCTAGACCTTCGTAAGATGAATGCTGTTGCCATCGTTGGTCCCAATGGTATTGGCAAGTCAACCTTTATCAAATCTATTGTGGACCAGATTCCTTTTATCAAGGGTGAAAAGCGATTTGGCGCTAATGTTGAGGTTGGTTACTATGATCAGACTCAAAGCAAGCTAACACCAAGTAATACGGTCCTAGATGAACTTTGGAATGATTTCAAATTGACACCGGAAGTTGAAATCCGTAACCGCCTAGGTGCTTTCCTTTTTTCTGGAGATGATGTCAAAAAATCAGTCGGTATGCTGTCTGGTGGCGAAAAAGCTCGCTTACTTTTGGCTAAATTGTCCATGGAAAACAACAACTTCTTGATTCTGGATGAGCCAACCAACCATTTGGATATTGATAGCAAGGAAGTGTTGGAAAATGCTTTGATCGACTTTGATGGAACTCTTCTATTTGTCAGCCACGACCGTTACTTTATCAATCGTGTAGCAACTCATGTACTGGAATTGTCTGAGAATGGATCAACTCTCTATCTTGGAGATTACGATTACTATGTTGAGAAGAAATCAGAAGTAGAAATGATTCAAACTGAGGAAGCTTCAACCAGCAATCAAGCAAAAGAAGCAAGCCCAGTTAATGACTATCAAGCTCAGAAAGAAAGTCAAAAAGAAGTTCGCAAACTCATGCGACAAATCGAAAGTCTAGAAGCTGAAATTGAAGAGCTAGAAAGTCAAAGTCAAGCCATTTCTGAACAAATGTTGGAAACAAATGATGCCAGCAAACTGATGGAATTGCAGGCTGAACTGGACAAAATCAGCCATCGTCAGGAAGAAGCCATGCTTGAGTGGGAAGAATTATCAGAGCAGGTGTAAAATGGAACATCTTGGAAAAGTATTTCGTGAATTTCGGACAAGTGGAAATTATTCTTTAAAGGAGGCGGCAGGGGGGTCTTGCTCTACCTCTCAGTTATCTCGCTTTGAGCTTGGGGAGTCTGACCTAGCAGTCTCGCGTTTCTTTGAGATTTTGGATAACATTCATGTAACAATCGAAAATTTCATGGACAAGGCAAGAAATTTTCACAATCATGAACATGTTGCCATGATGGGACAAATTATTCCGCTTTACTACTCAAATGATATTGCAGGTTTTCAAAAGCTTCAAAGAGAACAACTTGAAAAGGCTAAGAGTTCGATCAATCCCCTTTATTTTGAGCTGAACTGGATTTTGCTACAAGGTCTGATTTGTCAAAGAGATTCGAGTTATGATATGAAGCAGGATGATTTGGATAAGGTAGCAGATTATCTCTTCAAAACAGAAGAATGGACCATGTATGAGTTGATTCTTTTCGGTAACCTTTATAGTTTCTACGATGTGGATTATGTCACTCGGATTGGTAGAGAAGTTATGGAGAGGGAAGAATTTTACCAAGAGATTGGTCGCCATAAGAGATTGGTGTTGATTTTGGCCCTCAATTGTTACCAGCATTGTTTAGAGCATTCTTCTTTTGACAATGCAAACTATTTTGAGACTTATACAGAGAAGATTATTGGTAAAAACATTAGTCTGTATGAACGGAATATTTTACATTACCTCAAAGGTTTTGCCTTATATCAAAAAGGAAAGTGTAAAGAAGGTTGTAGCCAAATGCAAGAAGCCATGCATATTTTTGACATGCTAGGTCTTCCAGAGCAAGTAGCCTACTATCAGGAACACTACGAAAAATTTGTCAAAGATTAATTTTCCCAAATAAGGGAAAAAATAAAAAGCTCCTTTCAGTTTTGATAAAATAGTTTCAAAATTTGAGAGGAGTTTTTATATGAATCGCTATGCAGTACAGTTGATTAGTCGCGGAGCTGTTAACAAGATAGGGAATATGCTCTATGATTATGGAAATAGTGTCTGGTTGGCTTCCATGGGAACTATCGGACAGACAGTTTTAGGAATGTATCAGATTTCTGAACTCGTCACATCTATTCTCGTAAATCCCTTTGGCGGAGTCATTTCAGACCGTTTTTCTCGTCGTAAGATTTTGATGACGACAGACCTTGTTTGTGGGATTCTTTGTCTGGCTATTTCTTTCATAAGGAATGACAGCTGGATGATTGGAGCTTTGATTTTTGCCAACATTGTTCAGGCTATTGCTTTTGCCTTTTCTCGTACAGCCAATAAAGCTATTATAACTGAAGTGGTGGAGAAAGATGAGATTGTGATCTATAACTCTCGCTTAGAGCTGGTTTTGCAGGTTGTAGGTGTTAGCTCTCCTGTTCTTTCCTTCCTTGTTTTACAGTTTGCAAGTCTCCATATGACGCTACTGCTAGACTCGCTGACTTTTTTCATTGCTTTTGTTCTAGTGGCTTTCCTTCCAAAAGAGGAAGCAAAAGTTCAAGAGAAAAAGGCTTTTACTGGGAGAGATATTTTTGTAGATATCAAGGATGGGTTACACTATATCTGGCATCAGCAAGAAATTTTCTTCCTTTTGCTGGTAGCTTCCAGCGTTAATTTCTTTTTTGCAGCTTTTGAATTTCTACTTCCCTTTTCGAATCAGCTTTACGGGTCAGAAGGAGCCTATGCAAGTATTTTAACTATGGGGGCTATTGGTTCCATCATTGGGGCTCTTCTAGCTAGTAAAATTAAAGCTAATGTTTATAATCTTTTGATTTTACTGGCTTTGACAGGTGTCGGAGTTTTTATGATGGGATTACCACTTCCAACTTTTCTTTCCTTTTCTGGAAATTTAGTTTGTGAATTGTTTATGACGATTTTTAATATTCACTTTTTTACTCAAGTACAAACCAAGGTTGAGAGCGAATTTCTTGGGAGAGTACTGAGTACAATTTTTACCTTAGCTATTCTATTTATGCCTATTGCAAAAGGATTTATGACAGTCTTGCCAAGTGTACATCTCTCTTCTTTCCTGATAATTGGAAGTGGTGTTATCATCTTGTCTTGTATATCGTTTATTTATGTTCGAACTCATTTTGAAAAATTGATATAAGGCTGCTTGAGTTTCAAAAATAATTTCAAACTAAGTGTTTTTTCCGCCCTTCTCGTTTGTGAGGAGGGCTTGTTTTATGGTAAAATGGTCTTATGAATAAAAGAATGAATGAGTTAGTCACCTTACTCAATCGCTATGCGACTGAGTACTATACCAGCGATAATCCGTCGGTTTCAGACAGTGAGTATGACCGCCTTTACCGTGAGTTGGTCGAGTTGGAGTCTGCCTATCCAGATCAAGTATTAGCAGACAGTCCGACCCATCGTGTTGGTGGCAAGGTTTTAGATGGTTTTGAAAAATACAGTCATCAGTATCCTCTTTATAGTTTGCAGGATGCTTTTTCACGTGAGGAGCTTGAAGCTTTTGACGCGCGTGTTCGTAAGGAAGTGGCTCATCCAACCTATATTTGTGAGCTGAAAATCGATGGCTTATCTATCTCGCTGACTTATGAAAAGGGGACTTTAGTTGCTGGGGCAACACGTGGTGATGGTTCTATTGGGGAAAATATCACAGAAAATCTTAAGCGTGTTAAAGACATTCCTTTAACTTTGCCAGAAGAACTAGATATCACAGTTCGTGGGGAATGTTATATGCCACGCGCTTCTTTTGACCAGGTTAATCAAGCTCGCCAAGAAAATGGAGAGCCTGAATTTGCCAATCCCCGTAATGCGGCGGCAGGCACACTACGTCAGCTGGATACAGCAGTAGTTGCCAAGCGCAATCTTGCAACGTTTCTCTATCAAGAAGCCAGCCCGTCAACTCGTGACAGCCAAGAAAAGGTTTTGAAGCACCTAGAACAACTTGGTTTTGTAGTCAATTCTAAACGAATTCTGGCTGAAAGCATGGATGAGATTTGGAATTTTATCCAAGAAGTAGGAGAGGAACGGGAAAATCTGCCTTATGATATTGATGGAGTTGTAATCAAGGTCAATGACCTAGCAAGCCAAGAAGAACTCGGTTTTACCGTCAAGGCTCCAAAGTGGGCAGTAGCCTACAAGTTTCCTGCTGAAGAAAAAGAAGCTCAACTCTTATCAGTTGATTGGACAGTTGGTCGTACCGGTGTTGTAACCCCAACTGCAAATCTGACACCTGTTCAGCTTGCTGGTACAACTGTTAGCCGTGCGACCCTGCACAATGTGGATTATATTGCTGAAAAAGATATTCGCAAAGACGACACGGTCATCGTCTATAAGGCCGGGGACATCATCCCTGCCGTTTTACGTGTGGTAGAGTCCAAACGGGTTTCTGAAGAGAAACTAGATATTCCTACAAACTGTCCAAGTTGTAACTCTGACTTGTTGCACTTTGAAGATGAAGTGGCTCTCCGTTGTATCAATCCGCGTTGCCCTGCTCAAATCATGGAAGGTTTGATCCACTTTGCCTCTCGAGATGCCATGAATATTACAGGCCTTGGACCATCAGTAGTTGAGAAATTATTTGCTGCAGATCTAGTCAAGGATGTGGCAGATATTTACCGTTTGAAAGAAGAAGATTTTCTCCTTTTAGAGGGGGTCAAGGAAAAGTCCGCTTCTAAACTATATCAGGCTATCCAAGCATCTAAGGAAAATTCAGCCGAGAAACTCTTGTTTGGTTTGGGAATTCGTCATGTCGGCAGTAAGGCCAGTCAGCTTTTACTTCAACATTTTCTCTCAATCGAAAATCTGGCTCAGGCAGATCCAGAGGAAGTGGCTAGTATTGAAAGCCTGGGTGGTGTGATTGCCAAGAGTCTTCAGACTTACTTTGCTACAGAAGGCTCTGAAATTCTTCTCAGAGAATTAAAAGAAGCTGGGGTCAATCTGGACTATAAAGGTCAGACAGTAGTAGCGGATGCAGCCTTGTCAGGTTTGACCGTGGTATTGACTGGAAAATTGGAACGTCTCAAGCGCTCAGAAGCCAAAAGTAAACTCGAAAGTCTGGGTGCCAAGGTAACAGGCAGTGTGTCTAAAAAGACCGACCTCGTCGTGGCAGGAGCAGATGCTGGAAGTAAACTTCAAAAGGCACAAGAACTTGGTATTGAGGTTAGAGACGAGGCATGGCTAGAAAGTTTGTAATGATCTTTTAAAAATAGAGTTTAGATAGAATGACAATATTTGTTAATCGGGACAAAATCGGTCAAGAATTTATTAGTGAAACAGAAATAAAATAAAATAAAAAGGAAAAATAAAAATGTATACCTACCCTATGCGCATTCATTACCATCGCAAGAATGGTGAATATGACACTTGCTCTTTTGTAAAAAGCCAGGATCAACGAATTGATTTACTAACTTACCAAGAAGATTATTTTGGTGCCTTATTTAGCTTTGAACACCCAAGTGTTCATCCCTTAGAAAGCTTGAATTTTGTGGTTCATACCGGCCAAATCAGTAAAGAATATGCTATCCGTTTTAATCACTATCCCCTCTTAACAGAGGTCTGGATTTTGGAAGGCGATGATCGGATTTATTACTCTGAAAATCCTGCTATTGCCAGTCCTTTCTATAAAAATCAAAATCCTTTTGCCTTTGATAAGGCCATTAACAGCGCTAGTTTTGACCATCATTGGGGTTACCAAGGGGAATTGGGTTGCCATGTAGAGGACAATCAGGCTCATTTTTCCCTCTGGTCACCAACAGCGACAGCAGTACAGGTTGTGGTTTATGAATCAGCTACTAATGATGCACCTGTTTGGAAGACTTTTGATATGGAGAGAGGCAATCGCTACTCTTATAACCATAAGGACAATACTATTGGTGTCTGGAGTTTGGATGTTGAGGAAGATTTGACTGGTAAGGCTTATCAGTATCAAGTCCAATTCCCTCATCACGAAACACTGACACGTGATCCTTATACAATAGCGACCAGCCCTGATGGCAAACGTTCTGCTATTCTGAGCCATGCAGAAAAACAAGTCGAAAATTTCGAGGTCAAGCATGGTTCTGATGCTGCTTGGCGTTTGGAAAATCCATGTAAGGCAGTTATTTGTGAAATGCATATTCGTGATTTGACCCAATCACCGACCTCAGGTGTGGATGAACATCTTCGAGGAACGTTCTTGGGTGCTGCTCAGACTGGAACGGTTAACCAGTACGGTCAGTCAACTGCTTTTGATCATATCAAGAAGTTGGGCTACAATTATGTTCAGTTGCAACCAATTGCAGACCGTCACAAAGAATACGATGAGGACGGGAATGTAACCTACAACTGGGGTTATGATCCACAAAACTATAACGCACCAGAAACTAGTTTTTCAACTAATCCAGATGATCCAGCTCAGGTCATTCGTGATTTGAAGACCATGGTTCAAGCTTACCACGATGCGGGTATTGGTGTCATTATGGATGTGGTCTATAACCATACCTTTTCAGTTGTTGATGCACCTTTCCAAACAACTGTCCCTGATTACTATTATCGTATGAATCCAGACGGTACCTTCCAGAATGGAACGGGTGTTGGAAATGAAACAGCCAGTGAACACGAAATGTTTCGCAAGTATATGATTGATTCTCTTCTATACTGGGTGCAGGAATACAATATTGACGGATTCCGTTTTGACTTGATGGGGATTCATGATGTCAAGACCATGCAGATGATTCGTCAGAGTTTGGATGAAATTGACCCTAACATTATCCTCTATGGAGAAGGTTGGGATATGGGAACAGGTCTTGCCCCTTATGATAAGGCTAAGAAAGACAACGCCTACGAAATGCCAAACATTGGTTTCTTTAATGACAATCAGCGTGATGCTGTCAAAGGTGGAGAAGTTTACGGTGCAATTAAATCAGGTTTTGTCAGTGGTGCTGCGACAGAGCCAATTCTAGCTAAAGCAATCCTAGGAAGTCGTGAATTAGGAACCTATACACATCCAAATCAGGTGCTTAACTATGTAGAAGCCCATGACAATTACAATCTTCACGATTTATTGGCAACTCTTCATCCAGACCAAAGTTCAGAACAAATCATGCGCAAGGTTGAGACAGCCACAGCCATGAATCTGCTCATGCAAGGAATGGCCTTTATGGAAATCGGTCAAGAATTTGGTCGTACCAAACTGGTTGCGACTGGTGAGAATGGTGAGTTGACCCATGATGATAGAGAGCGTGCGATGAATAGCTATAATGCTCCTGACAGTGTGAACCAAGTCAACTGGGATTTGATCAATGAGCGTCAAGATAGTATTGAGTTTATCCGTCAAGTCATCCGATTGAAGACAAAAACTGGTGCCTTTTCTTACTCTAGCTATGATGAAATTTACCATCATGTCTTTGTGCATTCTGCGATTGAACATAGCGGCTGCCTTATCTATGAAGTTCATGGGAAAGAACACCTCTTGGTTGTTGTGAATGCTAAATCCGAACCCTATCAGTTTGAGAATGCAGGAAATTTAGCCATGTTGGTAACCAATAGTCGTTCAAAAGAAGATAATGTTTTAGATGATATTAGTCTAGCCGTCTTGAGTGTTTTATAAAGACCATCTATCTCGCTATTCTAACACATTATTGGAAGTGAACGAATAGAAAGAGCTTAGCTAACAACTCACTTGTATAGAAAAGTTGATAAATATTTTCATCAAATGTGTAAAATCAGGAAATTGTTTTCCTGGTTTTATTTTTTTGCTATAAAACAATAATAATCATAGAAAAAATCCGAACTTTTTGGTATTATAGTAGAGAAAAGAAAGGCGTTTTCACATTTTTTTGAAAAAATATTGCTTTACAAGTGGACACATCAGTGAATTTGTTGAAGATTTTCAAAATAATTTTAAAGAAGTATAGTAATTTACTTGAATCTTCTCTAAAAAGGTAGTATAATAAAAACATAGAAAACGCTTACAGAAAAGAGGGGGTATTATGGATAAAAGAGAAGCTTTGCGCACCTTTATGACAGGAGAGAATTTTCACCTTCAGCATTATCTAGGAGCACATAAGGAAGAGCTAAATGGAGAGTATGGTTATACTTTCCGTGTTTGGGCACCTAATGCTCAGGCTGTCCACTTGGTGGGGGATTTTACCAACTGGATTGAGGGTCAGATTCCAATGGTAAGAAATGACTTTGGGGTCTGGGAAGTCTTTACCAATATGGCTCAAGAAGGGCATATTTACAAATATCATGTCACACGTCAAAATGGTCATCAACTGATGAAGATTGACCCTTTTGCTGTCAGATATGAGGCGCGTCCAGGAACAGGGGCAATCGTAACAGAGCTTCCTGAGAAGAAATGGAGGGATGGACTTTGGCTGGCACGAAGAAAACGTTGGGGCTTTGCTGAACGTCCTGTCAATATCTATGAAGTTCACGCTGGCTCATGGAAAAGAAATCCTGATGGTAGTCCTTATAGTTTTGCCCAGCTCAAGGATGAACTCATTCCTTATCTCGTTGAAATGAACTATACTCATATTGAGTTTATGCCCTTGATGTCCCACCCTTTGGGGTTGAGTTGGGGTTATCAGCTTATGGGTTACTTCGCTTTAGAGCATGCTTATGGTAGACCAGAGGAGTTTCAAGATTTTGTCGAGGAGTGTCATATCCATAATATTGGGGTTATCGTAGACTGGGTACCAGGTCACTTTACCATCAATGATGATGCCTTAGCCTATTATGATGGGACACCGACTTTTGAGTACCAAGACCATAATAAGGCTCATAACTATGGTTGGGGCGCTCTCAATTTTGACCTTGGAAAAAATGAAGTCCAGTCCTTCTTGATTTCTTGTATTAAGCATTGGATCGATGTCTATCATTTGGATGGTATTCGTGTGGATGCTGTTAGCAACATGCTCTATTTGGACTATGATGATGCTCCATGGACACCTAACAAAGATGGGGGAAATCTCAACTATGAAGGTTATTATTTCCTTCAACGCTTGAATGACATTATTAAGTTAGAATATCCAGATGTGATGATGATTGCAGAAGAAAGTTCGTCTGCAACCAAGATTACGGGAATGAAAGAGCTTGGTGGTCTAGGATTTGACTACAAATGGAATATGGGCTGGATGAATGATATCCTCCGTTTCTACGAAGAAGACCCAATTTACCGTAAGTATGACTTTAATTTGGTGACTTTCAGCTTTATGTATGTTTTCAATGAAAACTATCTCTTACCATTCTCGCACGATGAAGTGGTTCATGGCAAGAAGAGTATGATGCATAAGATGTGGGGAGATCGTTACAATCAATTTGCAGGTTTGCGCAATCTCTACACTTACCAAATTTGTCACCCTGGTAAGAAATTGCTCTTCATGGGTAGCGAATATGGTCAATTCCTAGAATGGAAATCTGAAGAACAGTTGGAATGGTCTAACCTAGAAGACCCAATGAATGCTAAGATGAAGTATTTCACTTCTCAGCTAAACCAGTTTTACAAAGACAACCGCTGTTTGTGGGAAATTGATACCAGCTATGATGGTATTGAAATCATTGATGCGGATAATCGAGACCAGAGTGTTCTTTCCTTCATCCGTAAGGGTAAGAAGGGCGACATGCTAGTCTGCGTCTTTAATATGGCACCTGTTGAACGAAAAGATTTTACAATCGGTCTGCCTGTTGCAGGGATTTATGAAGAAGTCTGGAATACTGAGTTAGAAGAGTGGGGAGGCGTTTGGAAAGAACATAATCAAACTGTTCAAACGCAAGAAGGACTATGGAAAGATTATGAGCAGACCTTAACCTTTACCCTACCGGCTATGGGGGCTAGTGTCTGGAAAATCAAACGTCGCTTGAAATCTGCAAAAACCGTCACAAGTAAAAACCAAAAAGGAGTAGAAAATGAAGAATGAAATGTTAGCTTTGATTCTTGCTGGTGGGCAAGGAACTCGTCTCGGTAAACTCACTCAAAGCATCGCAAAACCAGCTGTGCAATTTGGTGGGCGCTACCGTATCATTGACTTTGCCCTTTCAAACTGTGCCAACTCAGGGATTCACAATGTTGGAGTCATTACACAGTACCAGCCACTTGCTCTCAACAATCATATTGGGAATGGTTCAAGCTGGGGACTAGATGGTATTAATTCTGGTGTTTCTATTCTCCAACCTTATTCTGCCAGTGAAGGAAATCGTTGGTTTGAGGGGACTAGTCACGCTATTTACCAAAATATCGACTATATCGACAGTGTCAATCCTGAGTATGTCTTGATTTTGTCTGGGGATCACATCTACAAAATGGACTATGATGATATGCTCCAGTCTCATAAGGATAATAATGCCAGCTTGACAGTAGCAGTTTTAGACGTCCCTCTTAAAGAAGCAAGCCGTTTTGGTATCATGAATACTGATGCCAACAATCGTATTGTTGAATTTGAAGAAAAACCAGCTCAACCTAAATCTACAAAAGCTTCTATGGGAATCTACATTTTTGATTGGCAACGCCTTCGTAATATGTTAGTCGCTGCTGAAAAGAGCAATGTAGATATGTCAGACTTTGGTAAAAATGTCATTCCAAATTACCTTGAGTCAGGTGAAAGTGTTTATGCTTACGAATTTAGTGGTTATTGGAAAGACGTCGGTACGATTGAGTCACTTTGGGAAGCGAACATGGAGTACATTTCTCCAGAAAATGCCTTGGATAGCCGTAACCGTCAATGGAAGATTTACTCAAGAAACTTAATTTCACCACCAAACTTCCTTGGGGCAAATGCTGATGTGGAAGACTCATTAGTTGTAGACGGATGTTTCGTTGATGGAACTGTTAAACATTCTATCCTTTCAACAGGCGCGCAAGTTCGCGAAGGGGCAGAAGTTGTTGATTCAGTTATCATGAGTGGAGCTATCATTGGTCAAGGAGCTAAGATTAAACGTGCCATTATTGGTGAAGGTGCGATTATTTCTGACGGTGTCGAAATTGATGGAACAGAAGAAGTACAAGTTGTAGGATATGATGAAGTAGTGGGGGTAGCAACAGATGAAGATTGATAAATATTCTGCCATTTTAGGAAATACAGTTGGTTTTCATGATATGTCGACATTGACGGACCATCGTCCAGTAGCAAGTTTGCCATTTGGTGGGAAATATCGTTTGATTGACTTCCCACTTTCAAGCCTTGCTAATGCAGGTGTTCGTAGTGTCTTTGGTATTTTCCAGCAGGATAATATCAGCTCAGTCTTTGATCATATTCGTTCAGGACGCGAGTGGGGCTTATCAACCCTTCTTAGCCATTACTATCTAGGAATTTACAATACCCGTGTAGAAAGTAGCACAGTTGGAAAAGAATACTACCAGCAGCTTCTTACTTATTTGAAACGTTCTGGGTCAAACCAAACAGTTGCCCTCAACTGTGATGTTTTGATTAACATTGATTTGAACCAAGTTTTCCACCTACATAGTACAACAAAAGGGCCTATCACTGTAGTTTATAAAAAACTAGCTAAGAAAGATATTTCAGAAGTAAATGCAATCTTAGAAGTGGATGAAACAGACCATGTTCTTTCTCATAAACTCTTTGATAGCAAGTCAACAGCTGAAACGTTCAATATGTCTACAGATATCTTTGTCGTTGATACACCGTGGTTGATTGAACGCTTGGAAGAAGAAGCTAAAAAAGAACATCCAGAGAAGTTGCGTTATGTTTTACGGGATTTGGCTGCAAAAGAGGGAGCTTTCGCCTACGAGTATACAGGCTACCTTGCAAATATTCACTCTGTAGAGTCTTATTACCAAGCTAATAAAGATATGCTTGAATCGCAAAAATTCTATTCTCTTTTCTCACCAAACCAAAAGATTTATACAAAGGTCAAAAACGAAGAGCCAACTTATTATGCTAATACATCTAAGGTAAGCACTTCTCAGTTTGCGTCTGGTAGTATCATTGAAGGTCAAGTGACTAATTCTGTTCTATCACGTAATATTCATGTCCATAAGGATAGCTTGGTTAAAGATAGCCTGCTCTTCCCTCGTGTTGTTATTGGAGAAGGAGCTCAGGTTGAATATGCTATCTTGGACAAGGGTGTTGAAGTTGAGCCTGGTATTGTGATTCGAGGAACTGCAGAACATCCAGTTGTCGTTAAGAAAGGTAGCAAAGTAACAGAGGATATTCATTCATGAAAATTTTATTTGTAGCAGCAGAGGGTGCACCCTTTTCAAAAACAGGTGGTCTGGGAGACGTCATTGGCGCTCTTCCTAAATCACTGGTAAAAGCTGGGCACGAAGTTGCAGTGATTTTACCCTACTATGACATGGTAGAGGCTAAATTTGGAAATCAGATTGAAGATGTGCTTCATTTTGAGGTGAGTGTTGGTTGGCGCAGACAGTACTGTGGGATTAAGAAAACCGTCTTAAACGGTGTAACCTTCTACTTTATTGACAGCCAATATTATTTCTTCCGTGGTCATGTTTACGGTGATTTTGATGACGGAGAGCGCTTTGCCTTTTTCCAACTGGCTGCCATTGAGGCTATGGAAAGGATTGACTTTATTCCTGACCTTCTCCATGTTCATGACTACCATACAGCCATGATACCTTTCTTGTTAAAGGAAAAATACCGTTGGATTCAAGCCTATCAAGGTATTAAAACTGTTTTAACCATTCATAATTTGGAATTCCAAGGACAATTTTCAGAAGGAATGTTATGGGATTTGTTTGGAGTTGGTTTTGAACGTTATGCTGATGGTACCCTTCGCTGGAACAACTGTCTGAACTGGATGAAGGCAGGTATTCTCTATGCGGATCGTGTTTCAACCGTTTCACCTAGTTATGCTCATGAAATTATGACCAGTCAGTTCGGATGTAACTTGGATCAAATTCTTCGAATGGAGTCTGGCAAGGTGTCTGGTATCGTGAACGGGATTGATGCTGATCTTTATAATCCTCAGACGGATGCCCTTTTAGACTATCATTTTAATCAGGAAGATTTGTCTGGGAAAGCCCAAAACAAGGTAAAATTGCAAGAAAGAGTTGGCTTGCCAGTTAGAGCTGACGTTCCGCTGGTGGGAATTGTTTCTCGTTTGACACGTCAAAAAGGTTTTGATGTGGTGGTCGAAAGTCTTCACCATATCTTGCAAAATGATGTCCAGATTGTTCTTTTGGGAACTGGAGATCCAGCCTTTGAAGGAGCTTTCTCATGGTTTGCTCAAATCTACCCAGACAAGCTATCAGCAAATATCACTTTTGATGTCAAACTAGCTCAAGAAATCTACGCCGCTTGTGATCTCTTCCTCATGCCAAGTCGTTTTGAACCGTGTGGCTTGTCTCAAATGATGGCGATGCGTTACGGAACCTTGCCATTGGTTCATGAAGTTGGTGGCTTGCGAGATACCGTTCGTGCTTTCAATCCAATCGAAGGAAGCGGTACTGGCTTTAGCTTCGACAATCTATCTCCTTACTGGTTAAATTGGACTTTCCAAACAGCATTGGACTTGTATAGAAACCATCCTGATGTTTGGAGAAACCTACAAAAACAAGCTATGGCGTGTGATTTCTCATGGGATACAGCCTGCAGGTCATACCTTGACTTGTACCATAGTTTAGTTAATTAATAGATAAAATCGTATGATGACTTCATACGATTTTTAGGCTGTTTAGAGAGGAGAACTGATGTCTCAAGTAAAAGGCTTGTGTGTTATGGATGTGGATGGAACCTTAATCCTAGAAGAAGTGATTGATTTATTGGGAAGAGAGGCAGCTTGTGAGGAGGAAATTGCGCAGCTTACAAGTCAGGCAATGCGAGGAGAGTTGGACTTTGAAAGCAGTTTACGAGACAGAGTGTCCTTCTTGGAAGGTCTTCCTGTTTCGGTTTTTGATAAAGTCTTCAACACTATTCATCTATCGCCAAATGCCCAAGAATTCATCTCCATTCTCCAAAAGAATGGTATCCTAGTTGGTCTGGTGTCCGGTGGCTTTACACCAATAGTTGAAAGATTGGCAAAATCTCTTGGAATTGCCTATTTCTCTGCCAACCAACTTGAAGTCAAAGGTGGCTTTCTAACAGGGAAATTAGTTGGACAAATTATTAGTCCCGAGGTTAAAAAAGAGACTATGGAACAATGGAGAGAGGAACTAAAACTTTCTAAAGAAAGAACGATTGCAATCGGTGATGGGGCCAATGATTTATTGATGTTGAAGTCAGCGGGACTAGGAATCGCCTTTTGTGCAAAAGAAGTACTCAAAAAAGAAATACCAAATCATGTTGACAAGAGGGATTTTTTAGAAGTTCTACCTTTGATTGACTGTTTAGAATGAGGGAAAATATGAAGATTGTAATTGCACCAGATTCGTTTAAGGAAAGCTTGTCTGCTCAACAGGTGGCTGAAGCTATTAAAAGAGGTTTCCAACAATCGATAGCAGATGTAGAATATCTCCTCTGCCCTGTTGGTGATGGGGGAGAAGGTACTGTAGATGCTATCCGACATTCTCTTGACCTAGAAGAAAAATGGATCCAAGTGACAGGCCCTTTTGGCCAAAAAGAAGCCATGCGCTATTTTCAAAAAGGGAAACTGGCACTATTTGAAGTTGCTGATTTGGTTGGCCTTGGAAAAATTCCGATAGAGAAACGAAATCCACTTCAAATCCAAACTCGTGGTATCGGAGAGTTGATTCGCCATCTCATTGCTCAAGGGATTAAAGAAATCTATATCGGCGTTGGTGGCACGGCCAGTAATGACGGAGGAATTGGGATCGCTGCTGGTTTAGGTTATCGATTTTATGATAAGGATGGAAATGTCTTGCCTGCATGCGGTCAATCCTTACTAAAATTAGCTTCTGTTTCAACAGAAAATCGCTATGAACTTCCTGAAGATGTGCAAATTCATATTTTAGCAGATGTTGTGAGTCCCTTATGTGGTCATCAAGGTGCGACCTACATTTTTGGCAAACAAAAAGGCCTAGATCCTGCTATGTTTGCAGTCGTAGATCAAGCGATCCAAGATTTTTATGAAAAAGTCTCACCTGCAACATTAGAAATTAAAGGAGCAGGAGCTGGTGGAGGCCTTGCTGCTGGTTTGTGTGCCTTTGCTCAGGCAAATATCGTGTCTGGAATTGATACCTGTTTAGATTTGATTGATTTTGATAAGAAAGTTGCATATGCTGACTTGGTTATCGTCGGCGAAGGTAGACTGGACAGTCAAAGCTTTGCTGGGAAAGCGCCGATAGGCGTAGCAAAAAGAACCCCTGTCGGAGTTCCTGTCATTGCTATTTGTGGTAGTCTTGCTGAAGATTTACCTCCCTTACCATTTGAAAATATCCAAGCTGCCTTTTCTATTTTGGAGAAAAGTGAACCTTTAGAAGATAGTTTGAAAAATGCCCGCCTCTATCTGGAGCGCACGGCAGCCAATATCGGGTACTTATTAAATATGCACAAGATTTAGCCAAACCATTTCTTCCAGAAGGATGTTTTGGTTGGTTCTTCCTTTTTAACTTCCCAAAGCTTTGGAAAAGCAAGTCGAAGGTTCTTTTCTTCTACTTGTACTGGTGCATTGCTATGGATAATCAGACCGAAAGGAGAAGAAGTATGTTCCTCAGATACTATGGTGGCTTGACTATCAGTTTCTTTTGCTTCTTTCAAGTAGAAAACTTGTTTGTCAAATTCGATAGTTGGTGAAATCTTTATAAATAGTGGCTCTGCTTTTTCCTGAAGATTTTCTAAAATAGATAAAAAACCTTTTTCTAACTGAGGGCTATTTGCTGTGTCAATATCTGCATATCCAAGAACTCTTTCCTCAAAGGTACCAAGATAGCGTCTTTGCTCATCAGGATTTAGTTTTGGCCCACCATGAGCTTTTTCAAGTAATTGTTTTGATAAATCTGTCATGAAAACAGTATATCATAAAAGTTAGAATAAAACAGACAAAAGAAAGCGATTACTTTATAAAGTTAAGGAAAATTTGCACAAAGATAACGTTTTTTCTTGAAAAAGGAGGGCTTTTAAGGTATTATAGAGGTGTAAAAAATTTAACTCATAAGGAGAGTAAAAAATGTCAATTATTACTGATGTTTACGCTCGCGAAGTCCTAGACTCACGCGGTAACCCAACACTTGAAGTAGAAGTTTACACTGAATCAGGTGCTTTCGGACGTGGTATGGTTCCATCAGGAGCTTCTACTGGTGAACACGAAGCAGTTGAACTTCGCGACGGTGACAAATCTCGTTACGGTGGTCTTGGTACACAAAAAGCTGTTGACAACGTAAACAACATCATTGCTGAAGCTATTATTGGCTACGATGTACGTGATCAACAAGCTATCGACCGTGCTATGATCGCTCTTGACGGTACTCCTAACAAAGGTAAATTGGGTGCGAATGCAATCCTTGGTGTGTCTATCGCTGTAGCTCGTGCTGCCGCTGACTACCTTGAAATCCCACTTTACAGCTACCTTGGTGGATTCAACACTAAAGTTCTTCCAACTCCAATGATGAACATCATCAACGGTGGTTCTCACTCTGACGCTCCAATCGCTTTCCAAGAATTCATGATTGTACCTGCTGGTGCGCCATCATTCAAAGAAGCTCTTCGTTGGGGTGCTGAAATCTTCCATGCTCTTAAGAAAATCCTTAAATCTCGTGGTTTGGAAACAGCCGTAGGTGACGAAGGTGGATTCGCTCCTCGTTTCGAAGGAACTGAAGACGGAGTTGAAACTATCCTTGCTGCTATCGAAGCTGCTGGATATGTTCCTGGTAAAGACGTATTTATCGGATTTGACTGTGCTTCATCAGAATTCTACGATAAAGAACGTAAAGTTTACGACTACACTAAATTCGAAGGTGAAGGAGCAGCTGTACGTACTGCTGCAGAACAAATCGACTACCTTGAAGAATTGGTAAACAAATACCCAATCATCACTATCGAAGATGGTATGGATGAAAATGACTGGGATGGTTGGAAAGCTCTTACTGAACGTCTTGGTAAGAAAGTACAACTTGTTGGTGACGACTTCTTCGTAACAAACACTGACTACCTTGCACGTGGTATCCAAGAAGGTGCTGCTAACTCAATCCTTATCAAAGTTAACCAAATCGGTACTCTTACTGAAACTTTTGAAGCTATCGAAATGGCTAAAGAAGCTGGTTACACTGCCGTTGTATCACACCGTTCAGGTGAAACTGAAGATTCAACAATCGCTGACATCGCAGTTGCAACTAACGCAGGACAAATCAAAACTGGTTCACTTTCACGTACAGACCGTATCGCTAAATACAACCAATTGCTTCGCATCGAAGACCAACTTGGTGAAGTAGCTGAATACCGTGGATTGAAATCATTCTACAATCTTAAGAAATAATCGTTGATTTAACAACGTTTCTAGCCCCTCGGAATTTATCCGAAGGGCTATTTTTGTATTTAGGGGGCAAAAAAGGGGCAAAACTTTTGAAAAAATCTTTTTCATAACTTTATCCAGTAGTACATTGATTGCTTCATCTTTCATGTTCTTTGTGACGTGGGTGTAGATGGAAGTAGTGACTTCAGAGTCGGAATGACCAACCCTGTCCATGATTGTTTTTAGCGGAATTTTATTTTCAGCTAAAATGCTAATAGTTGTATGTCTGAAGATGTGAGGGGACAGATGTTTGGGGATTGGTTTTTTAAGGCGTTCGTTTGTTTGATGGAGAGATTTACTTAGAATAGAACTATGGATTGGCCTACCAATGTTTGTGACGAATATACGAGTGCTCTTGTACCAATTTGGGTCAGTATTTTCACTGAGCTGGTTCAGTTCAATCATTTTGTCTAGTATCTCAATTTCTCTTTTAGTTAAGTGGGTAGTTCGAAAGCTTGCAAAAGTCTTAGTACCGTCATCATCTGGAATGTATCGATTGAATGTAGTATGGATATCCAATGTCTGCCTATCTTTGTGATATTTATCTAACATAAGACTAGCCAATATCTCCAAACAATTGAGGAGGATAGAATTTTAATTAGTAGCTGACTAGTCCTTGTGTTATCTTGCTATATCGTGCAGAAATATTTCTATGTACAGGGTTCTAATACCTATATTTTTGACAATAATATAAGAAAATAGTATACTAAATAGACAGTCATTTATTGTAGTGATAACGGTTAGGAGAAAATAGTGTTAAAACGTATTTTAAATATAGCATTAGCTTATGTCGGTGTTGTTATTGGTGCTGGACTATCTTCAGGCCAAGATTTAATGCAATACTTTGTTAGTTTTGGTAAATGGGGTATCATTGGAACGATTGTTCTTGGAATCATAAGTATTATTTTTGGTAAAATTATCATTACTTTAGGAAGTTATTTCCGTTCAAATGATCATTTTGAAGTTCTTTCCCAAATTGCCGGGCCTATTACTAATAAGATTCTTGATTTTGCTTTAATTGTTTCCTGCTTTGTAATTGGTTTTGTTATGATTGCTGGGGCTGGTTCAAATCTTAACCAACAATTTGGTTTGCCATTTTGGTTGGGAGGATTGATTTGTGCTATCTTGGTCATTATTGTCAGTTTTCTTAATTTTGAAAAGATTACCAGCGTTCTTGGGATATTTACTCCTTTGGTCTTTGTCATGATTATCATTATGGCAGTCCATACGTTCGTAGGGAAAAGTTTTGATTTTGAAGAGTTAGAAGCAATCACAGCTACACTTTCTTCTCCAATGCCCAATGTATGGGTTTCTTTACTAAATTATTTCGCACTAACTGTTATGACTGGTGTATCCATGGCATTTGTCCTAGGAGGTTCTGTCATGAGAATTGGTGTTGCGGAAAAAAGTGGTCTCTTAGGTGGACTTGTAGTTAGTTTGATTATTACCGTAGCAACTGGTATTTTATACGCCAATATAAAACTTGTTTCAACTGTTGATATTCCTATGTTAACAATTGCGGAGCAGATTCATCCTCTATTTTCTTTGCTGTATGCTCTAATTATTTTTGGACTTATTTTTAATACAGCTTTCAGTTTATTTTATGCCTTGGCAAAACGTTTCTCTTCAAACAAACCTAAGCGATTTTACCCTATTCTAATCGCTACGGTCGCTATAGGATATGGTTTATCTTTTATGGGGTTTAAAGAATTGGTATCTATTATGTATCCTCTTTTAGGTTATGTCGGTTGTCTAATGCTGGTCATTTTAGCAGTGGCATGGATAAAAGAAAGAGGAAACATCAAAGGGGAAAAATCTTTACGACGAAAGATGATTCGATTGATAACCAAAAAATATGACGATGACCAAGAATATACTATTAGAGATAAAGCGACATTTCACCAACTCGGTGAAGATTCTATTATAGATACTAAAAGTATCAAAAGTGATATCAAGGATTTGGTAAAAGAACAGTTTGTTGATGATGATACAAAACATGATGGAAGCGTCTTATCTTAAATGATAATAAAGTTGGAGAAAAATCTTAACAAAGAGGAAAGCGCATCTTATCAAGTACTCCAAACACTTGATAAGATGCCTTTTATTATAGAGATATTCATCTTCTTCAAAAATTTCTTCAAACCATGTCAGTCTAATCTACAAATTCAAAACAGTGTCTTGAGCTGACCGCGTTAGTTTGATCTGTAACCTCAAAGTCCTGCTTTAAGCAAGCTGTGGCTAGCTTTTTAGTTTGCTATTTGATTTTGATTGAGTATTATTTCATATTCTCTTAAAAATTGAGTTTTTTCCATCCTTAGCTGTGCCTGCCTCTGAAGTATTTTCATCTTCATAAATAGACAATAAACATTAACTCATCTATTTGCTAGTAGCTAGTCAGACAAAGACTGACTTATAGACTTATATATGAGGGAAATCCTCTTTCAAGTGAGTTTTATCTTTATCCGGAACTAGAAAATAGCAATTATATCTACGAACTATATTCCATCGTGTGGAGGAGAGAGACTAATTTGGATGATTAAGAACAACCTACTAGTAAAAAATAGATCATTTTTTAATATGAGATAAAAACCGATATTAAAAGCAATTTATTTCTATTTTTTAACATTTCATTGTATAATAGCAATATACGCAAATATCATGTGTCATCAGGTTAATACTCTTAGAAAATCTTTTTAAATCACGTCAGGCTAATATACAGACTCAAAACAGTGTCGTGAGTAGCCTACGGCTAGTTCCCTAGTTTACGCTTTGATTTTCATCGAGAATAACCTTTATATTTCAATTTTAAGGAGAAAATACAGAGTGAAAAAAATAATGCTAATTATCAATCCAACTTCTGGAGGAGAAAAAGCTTTAGATTACAAAGAGAAGCTGGAGAATAAAGCAAGAGAGTATTTTGATGATGTGGAAACTAAAATTACTCAAAAAGCCAAAGATGCGACAAATTTCGCAGAAGAAGCTGCTAGAGAAAGATATGAATCAATTCTAGTTTTTGGTGGAGATGGTACAGTCAATGAAGTTATTTCAGGGATTGCTGAAAGGGACTATATTCCTAAACTGGGAATTATACCAGGTGGTACTGGTAACCTTATTACAAAACTTTTAGAAATCAATCAAGATATTGACGGAGCTATTGAAGAGCTAGATTTCAATTTAACTGATAAGATTGATATCGGAAAAGCAAATGGTCACTATTTTGGATATATTTTTAGTATCGGGTCTCTCCCTGAAGCCATTCATAATGTTGAAATTGAAGATAAAACAAAATTTGGTATCTTGGCTTATGCAGTTAATACCATGAAGTCTGTCATGACAGATCAAGTCTTTGACATTAAAGTCGAAACCGAAAATGGAAATTACCTTGGGGAAGCAAGTCATGTTTTAGTACTTCTAACAAATTATTTTGCCGATAAAAAAATCTTTGAAGAAAACAAGGATGGGTATGCAAATATTCTAATTTTGAAAGATGCTTCTATATTCTCTAAATTATCTCTGATTCCGGATTTGTTAAAAGGAGATCTTGTAGAGAATGAAAATATTGAATATATAAAAGCGCGTACTATTAAAATTTCTTCTGATATCGAATTAGAGTCCGATGTCGATGGTGATAAATCAGATAATCTACCAGTCGACATCAAGGTACTAGGACAACACATTGAAGTCTACTCTGGACCTAAGAAACAATCATAAAACTCAAAGCCTTGTTACCGAGGCTTTTTTTATTATGTGATTTTCAGTAGCCAGATTTATTCTATATACAAGTAAAGCTAAGTATTTAATATTTAGCAGATGATGAAGAAAAGAAAGGATGGCCTAAATATTTTAACAGATTTACGAGGCTAATAATGGTATAATAAAAGGTAATGAAAAATTCCAACGAGGCTGAGATGAAATTACTTTATACTGATATTCGGACTTCTTTGACAGAAATTCTAACCAGAGAGGCGGAGGAGTTAGTTGCTGCTGGCAAGCGAGTCTTCTATATCGCTCCTAACTCTCTTTCTTTTGAAAAAGAACGCGCCGTGCTGGAATGCTTGTCCCAGCAGGCTTCTTTTGCGATTACCGTCACGCGCTTTGCTCAGATGGCTCGTTATCTGGTTTTGAACGATTTGCCTGCTAAAACCAGTCTTGATGACATCGGTCTTGGGATGGCCTTTTATAAGTGCCTTGCAGAACTCGATCCTAAGGACTTACGTGTTTATGGTGCGATTAAGCAGGATCCTCACTTTATACAGCAGTTGATTGAGCTTTATCACGAGATGACGACTGCTCAGATGAGTTTTTTGGACTTGGAAAGTTTGACGGATGAGGACAAGAGAGCCGATTTACTCTTGATTTTTGAGAAAGTAACGGCCTATCTCAATCAAGGCCAGTTAGCTCAGGGAAGTCAGTTGTCCCATTTGATTGAAGCTATTGAGAATAATAAGGTAAGTAGTGATTTTACTCAAATCGCCTTGGTCATTGATGGATTTACTCGTTTTTCTGCTGAGGAAGAACGAATTGTGGACTTACTTCACGGCAATGGTGTTGATATTGTTATTGGGGCTTATGCTAGTAAAAAAGCCTATACCAGCCCTTTTAGCGAAGGTAATCTTTATCAAGCTAGTGTGGAGTTTCTCCATCATCTAGCCTCTAAATACCAAACTCCTGCTCTGGATTGTTCTCAAACTCATGAGCAGATGGATAGTTTTGACAAGGCCTCTCGTTTACTGGAGTCTTCTTATGACTTTTCAGAACTCGCTTTGGATGTCGATGAGAAAGACCGTGAAAACTTACAAATCTGGTCTTGCTTGACGCAAAAGGAGGAGTTGGAGCTAGTAGCCCGTAGCATTCGTCAGAAATTACATGAGAACTCAGACCTGAGCTACAAGCATTTTCGTATTCTCTTAGGTGATGTGGCTTCTTACCAGTTATCTCTAAAAACCATTTTTGACCAGTACCAGATTCCTTTTTATCTTGGTAGAAGCGAAGCTATGGCACATCATCCCTTGACACAGTTTGTCGAGTCTATTTTAGCTTTAAAACGCTATCGTTTCCGTCAGGAGGATTTAATTAATATCCTCAGAACTGGTCTGTATACCAACCTTAGTCAGGCTGATATTGACGCATTTGAGCAATATATCCGCTATCTTGGTATCAATGGCTTGCCAGCCTTTCAGCAAACCTTCACCAAATCCCACCATGGAAAATTTGATTTAGAGCGATTAAATGCTCTTCGTCTACGTATTTTAGGACCTCTTGAGGCCTTGTTTGCCAGTCGAAAACAGAAGGCTGAAAATCTCTTGCAAAAGTGGAATAGCTTTCTAAAAGAAGGAGCGGTGACCAAGCAGTTGCAAGATTTGACAGCCACTATGGAAGCTTTTGAACAGGAAAGGCAAGCCGAAGTTTGGAAAGCCTTCTGCCATATTTTAGAACAATTTGCGACTGTTTTTGCTGGTTCACAGGTTAGTCTGGAGGATTTCCTAGCCTTGCTCCATTCTGGGATGAGCCTATCTCAGTACCGTACTATTCCAGCAACCGTAGATACCGTTCTGGTGCAAAGCTATGATTTGATTGCGCCACTTACAGCTGACTTTGTCTATGCTATTGGGCTAACTCAAGACAATTTACCAAAAATTGCGCAAAACACTAGTCTATTGACAGACGAAGAAAGACAAAACTTAAACCAATCGACTGAAGAGGGAGCGCAATTACTGATTGCCAGCAGTGAGAACCTCAAGAAAAATCGCTACACTATGCTTTCCTTGGTCAATTCTGCCCGTAAGCAGTTGGTCTTGTCGGCTCCAAGTCTTTTTAACGAAAGTGAAAGTAAGGAATCTACCTATCTTCAAGAGCTGGTCCATTTTGGATTTAGTCGGAGAGAGAAGAGGATGAATCACAAAGTGCTGTCTAAGGAGGATATGGGGTCATATCACAGTCTTTTGTCCAGTCTGGTTGCCTATCACCAGCAGGGCGAGACGAGTGATAGGGAGCAAGATTTGACCTTTGTCAAGGTATTGGCGCGTGTGATAGGTAAAAAACTAGACCAGCAAGGTCTGGAAAATCCAGCCCTCCCAACCAGTCCAAGCAGTAAGCAGTTGGCTAAGGACACCTTACAAGCGCTCTATCCTGCTGATCAGGAGTTTTTCCTGTCTACCTCTGGTTTGACGGAATTTTACCGTAACCAATACAGTTATTTCCTCCGTTATGTTCTAGGCTTGCAAGAAGAATTACGTCTGCGTCCTGATGCCCGCAGTCACGGAAATTTCTTGCACCGTATCTTTGAACGTGCCTTGCAGTTGCCTGACGAAGATTCCTTTGACCAACGTTTGGAACAAGCTATTCAAGAAACCAGTCAGGAACGGGAATTTGAAGCAATTTATCAAGAAAGTTTGGAAGCCCAGTTCACCAAGGAAGTTCTGCTTGATGTTGCACGGACGACTGGCCACATTCTTCGTCACAATCCAGCCATCGAGACTATTAAAGAAGAGGCAAATTTTGGTGGGAAAGAGCAGGCCTTTATTCAATTGGATAATGGTCGCAGTCTCTTTGTGCGAGGCAAGGTTGACCGCATTGACCGATTGAAAGCTGATGGAGCGATAGGAGTAGTAGACTACAAGTCGAGTCTAACTCAGTTCCAGTTTCCTCATTTCTTTAATGGCCTCAATTCCCAACTGCCAACCTACTTAGCTTCCCTAAAAAGAGAAGGGGAGCAGAACTTTTTCGGTGCCATGTACTTGGAAATGGCTGAACCAGTCCAATCTCTGGTGGCCGTTAAAAGTCTAGCAGGAGCAGTGGTAGAAGCCAGCAAATCTATGAAATACCAAGGCCTCTTTTTGGAAAAAGAAAGCAGTCATTTGGGCGAATTTTATAACAAAAACAAGGCCAATCAACTGACAGATGAGGAATTCCAGCTCCTACTGGACTACAATGCCCATCTTTACAAGAAAGCAGCTGAGAAGATTTTAGAAGGCCAATTCGCCATCAATCCTTATACTGAAAATGGCAGAAGCATTGCCCCATACGTTCAGCAACATCAAGCCATCACAGGATTTGAAGCCAATTACCACTTAGGTCAAGCCCGTTTCCTAGAGAAGTTGGACTTGGCTGACGGTAAGCGTCTGGTCGGAGAAAAGCTCAAGCAACCTTGGTTTGAAAAAATTAGAGAGGAGTTGAATCGATGAAGCCCATTCCCTTTTTAACTGAGAAAGAAATTCAAAAATTGCAAGAAGCAGAAGCGCATTCGAGCAAGGAACAGAAGAAAACTGCCGAGCAAATTGAAGCCATCTACACTTCTGGCCAGAATATTCTAGTCTCAGCATCGGCTGGTTCTGGGAAGACCTTTGTCATGGCCGAGCGTATTCTGGATCAATTAGCGCGTGGTGTGGAAATTTCTCAACTCTTTATCTCAACCTTTACCGTCAAGGCTGCTACAGAGCTTAAGGAACGTTTGGAGAAAAAAATCAGCCAACAAATTCAAAAAAGTAGTGATGTTAACCTCAAACAACACTTGGGCCGCCAGTTGGCAGACCTACCCAACGCTGCCATCGGAACCATGGACTCTTTCACACAAAAGTTCCTTGGCAAACACGGTTATCTACTTGATATTGCGCCTAATTTCCGTATTTTACAAAACCAAAGCGAGCAACTCCTTCTAAAAAACGAAGTCTTTCATGAGGTCTTTGAAGCCCATTACCAAGGTAAACAGAAAGAGACCTTTAGTCATTTGCTGAAAAACTTTGCTGGACGTGGAAAAGATGAACGGGGACTGCGCCAGCAAGTCTATAAAATTTATGACTTCCTCCAATCCACCAGTAATCCTCAAAGGTGGCTGAGTGAATCTTTCTTAAAAGGCTTTGAAAAAGCTGATTTTAGCAGTGAAAAAGAAAAACTGACCACACAAATCCAGCAAGCCCTTTGGGATTTGGAAAGCTTTTTCCGTTATCATCTGGATAATGATGCCAAGGAATTTGCAAAGGCTGCCTATTTAGAAAATGTCCAGTTTATTCTGGATGAAATTGGTTCCTTGAATCAGGAGTCCGATAGTCAGGATTATCAAGCGGTGCTTTCGCGTGTTGTCGCAATTTCGAAAGAGAAAAACGGCCGAGCTCTGACCAATGCGAGTCGTAAGACTGATCTGAAGCCACTGGCCGATGCCTACAACGAAGAGAGAAAGACCCAGTTTGCTAAACTAGGACAACTGTCAGACCAGATAACCATTCTCGACTATCAAGAACGTTATCATGGAGAGACCTGGGAACTAGCTAAGACTTTCCAAACTTTCATGAGTGATTTTGTGGAAGCTTATCGTCAGCGTAAGCGCCAGGAAAACGCCTTTGAATTCGCTGATATTAGCCATTATACCATTGAGATTTTGGAGAATTTTCCGCAAGTCCGTGAGGCTTATCAGGAGCGCTTCCATGAAGTCATGGTAGACGAGTATCAAGATACCAACCATATTCAAGAACGGATGCTGGAATTACTTTCTAATGGCCACAACCGCTTTATGGTGGGAGATATCAAGCAATCTATCTATCGTTTCCGTCAGGCAGACCCGCAGATTTTCAATGAAAAGTTCCAACGCTATGCGCAAAATCCAAAAGAGGGCAAGCTCATTCTCCTCAAGGAAAATTTCCGTAGTAGTTCCGAAGTGCTATCAGCAACCAATGATGTTTTTGAATGCCTTATGGATCAAGAGGTCGGTGAAATCAACTATGATAACATGCACCAGCTTGTTTTTGCCAATACCAAACTAACTCCTAACCCTGAGAACAAGGCAGAATTTCTCCTCTACGACAAGGACGACACAAATGAGGAAGAAGAAAGCCCGGCAGGAACGAAACTAACAGGTGAAATGCGCTTAGTTATCAAGGAGATTCTGAAACTTCATCAGGAGAAAGGTGTTTCCTTTAAAGAAATTGCCCTTTTGACCTCCAGCCGCAGTCGTAATGACCAGATTCTTCTCGCCCTGTCTGAGTACGGGATTCCTGTTAAAACTGACGGAGAGCAAAACAATTATCTCCAATCCCTAGAAGTACAAGTCATGCTAGACACCCTTCGTGTCATTCACAATCCCCTGCAAGACTACGCTTTGGTTGCCCTTATGAAGTCTCCAATGTTTGGTTTTGATGAGGATGAGTTAGCACGTTTGTCCCTTCAGAAAGCAGAGGATAAAATCCAAGAAAATCTCTATGAGAAACTGGTCAATGCTCAAAAAATGGTAACAAGCCAGAAAAAATTGATCCACACAGCTCTAGCTGAGAAACTAAACCAATTCATGGAAATCTTGGCTTCTTGGCGCCTGTATGCCAAAACGCACTCTCTCTATGACTTGATTTGGAAAATTTATAACGACCGTTTTTATTATGATTACGTTGGGGCTTTGCCAAATGGGCCTGCTAGACAAGCTAATCTCTATGCCCTAGCACTGCGAGCTGACCAGTTTGAAAAGAGCAATTTCAAGGGCTTGTCACGTTTTATTAGCATGATTGACAAGGTCCTAGAAGCCCAGCACGATCTTGCAAGTGTGGCAGTCGCACCGCCCAAGGATGCTGTAGAACTCATGACCATCCACAAGAGTAAAGGACTGGAGTTTCCTTACGTCTTTATCCTCAATATGGATCAAGATTTCAACAAGCAAGACTCTATGTCAGAGGTCATTCTCAGCCGTAAAAATGGACTTGGTGTCAAATATATTGCCAAAATGGAGACAGGAGCAGTGGAAGATCACTATCCTAAAACCATCAAACTCTCCATTCCTAGCCTGACCTATAGGCAGAATGAAGAAGAATTGCAGCTGGCAAGCTATTCAGAGCAGATGCGTCTGCTGTATGTTGCCATGACACGGGCTGAGAAAAAGCTTTATCTTGTCGGCAAGGGTTCGCGTGAAAAGCTGGAAGCCAAGGAATACCCAGCAACTAAAAATGGGAAACTAAATAGCAACACTAGACTGCAAGCACGGAATTTCCAAGATTGGCTTTGGGCTATCAGCAAAGTTTTTGCCAAGGATCATCTCAACTTTAGCTATCGTTTTGTTGGTGAAGATCAGTTGACTAGAGAAGCTATCGGAGAGTTGGAAAACAAAAGCCCTCTCCAAGATAGCTCTCAAGCAGATAACCGTCAGTCAGAAACCATCAAAGAAGCCCTTGAAATGCTGAAAGAGGTGGAAGTTTATAATACTCTTCACCGCGTAGCCATTGAACTTCCTAGTGTTCAAACCCCAAGTCAAATCAAGAAATTCTACGAACCAGTTATGGATATGGAAGGTGTCGAGATTGCTGGTCAAGGCCAATCAGTAGACAAGAAAATTAGCTTTGATTTGCCAGATTTTTCAACCAAAGAAAAGGTAACAGGAGCTGAGATTGGTAGTGCCACCCACGAACTGATGCAGAGAATGGACCTCAGTCAGCGACCAACACTTGCTAGCCTGACAGAAACTCTCAAACAAGTTCAAACCAGCCCAGCTGTTAGGGACAAGATCAATCTTGCTAAAATTCTTGCATTCTTTGACACAGCACTCGGTCAGGAAATTCTCGCTCATACCAACCATCTATACCGCGAGCAACCCTTCTCCATGCTCAAACGAGACCAAAAGAGTCAGGAAGATTTCGTTGTCCGTGGTATCCTTGATGGCTATCTGCTTTATGAGGATAGAATCGTTCTGTTCGACTACAAGACAGACCGCTATGATGAACCAAGTCAACTCATAGACCGCTATCGTGGTCAGCTAGCCCTATACGGAGAGGCTTTATCTCGAGCCTATTCGATTGAAAATATTGAAAAATACTTGATTTTACTAGGTAAAGACGATGTTCAAGTTGTAAAAGTATAATATAGAAAGGAGACCTCATGACACTTCCAGTTAGAAAATCCCTGCATGATGCGGTTTTACAGGCTTCAAAAGCGGATACTTGGGAACAAGCTACCAAGGAATGGAATGAAGTTTCCTTGATTTTTAACGGTATTGGCCGTAGCAATTGTGTCTGTGGAAATGCCATCAAATACGCTTATGAACTCTTTAACGGTGTCACAGGCCAACGCCTCTTTCCAATTGGTAGCGACTGTGTTCGTCATTTTCATCGATTGTCCCTTGACCAGCAATTGGAAGAGGAAGAAAAACTGCTCAGAAAGGTTGAAAATCTGACCAGAAAAGCCCAGAAAAAGGAGAAAATCAAGGTCAATAAAAGTGACTTTGACGAGCGTCTTCTAAAGTGGCTCTGGGAAAAAGGTGTTTTTAAACCTAATCGTGGCAATCAGTTCTCCCCTGATAGAGACTACCAGCTCTTCCTAGAAGTCTTTCAAGGAGGAAGTTGGACCAAGGCGGAACCAAAGAAAAAGGCTCGGATGGAAGAAGTCCTAGAAAAGTATATCAAACCCTTTTTACTTGGAAAACCAGATGACCAACTCTACCTTGTCAAGCTAGGTAAGGAGAAAATTGACTACGAACAAGAACTCCGTATTCAGGCAGAGAAAGAGCGCAAGAAGAGGGATAAAATCGCCAAGCAATATGCAGACAATCTGGTTCTAGCTATGGGCCCAGCAGAGCGTGCCTATCAAGATTACTTTGGCTTTACAGAGACCCTGACTCAAGAAGAACGAAAGTGGGAGAAAATTCTTTTTGGTAAAAATCGGACAGAACGGGCTATCAAGGCCAAACAATACCAAAAAGAGCTGGAAAAAGACCAACGAATTGCTAGTCAGGATCCAATTGAAAGAAAGCAGAAGCAGACCTGGCTCCTCAATTCCTATTTTCGTGAGCTTCCTGAAGAAAAAGCCCGATTTGCTCGGCTCTTATTAGAATATCGAAAAAGTGGAGAAGTGCCTTTTTCAACTGAATACTTATCAGACTATCTGCTAGACTTTTTCTATAAAATGAAAGCCTTTGAGTTTGAAATCGCACCAGAACAAGTCCGAGACTTTTTAAAAGAAAGCCTTCAGACAGAGCATCTCTCCTCAGCACAGGAAAGCTGGATAGAAGGAATTCTCTTCAACTGCCTCAAACCATTTTTAGAACGATTAGTGATATAAGTAACACCTACCGTGGAAGTTTCATGGTAGGTGTTATTTTATCCAAAAAAATATAAAACAAAGTATGAAAACGCTACTAAATTTTAAGACTTTTCGGTAAATAAAGAGTATAATTAAGGTATACTGCCTTTTTTATAGATAATACACTAATATAATAAAGGTCTTTGTAACATTTATAAATTGTATTTCAAGGAGGAATCATGGGAAAGTATTTTGGTGAAAAACAAGAACGTTTTTCATTTAGAAAATTATCAGTAGGACTTGTATCTGCAACGATTTCAAGTTTATTTTTTATGTCTGTATTAGCTAGTTCATCTGTGGATGCTCAAGAAACTAAAGGTGTTCACTATAAATATGTAACAGATTCAGAGCTATCATCAGAAGAAAAGAATCAGCTCGTTTATGATATTCCGACATACGTGGAGAATGATGATGAGACTTATTATCTTGTTTATAAGTTAAATTCTCAAAATCAACTGGCGGAATTGCCAAATACTGGAAGCAAGAATGAGGTGCAAGCCTTAGTTGCTGGTGCTAGCTTAGCGGCTCTGGGGATTTTAATTTTTGCTGTTTCCAAGAAAAAAGTTAAGAATAAAACGGTATTACATTTAGTATTGGTTGCAGGAATAGGAAACGGTGTTCTTGTATCGGCTCATGCTTTAGAAAATCATCTTTTGCTAAATTACAATACGGACTATGAATTGACCTCTGGAGAAAAATTGCCTCTTCCTAAAGACATTTCAGGTTACACATATATTGGATATATCAAAGAGGGAAAAACTACTTCTGATTCTGAAGTAAGTAATCAAAAGAGTTCAGTTGCCACTCCTACAAAACAACAAAAGGTGGATTATAATGTTACACCGAATTTTGTAGAGAATCCATCAACAGTACAAGCTATTCAGGAACAAACACCTGTTTCTTCAACTAAGCCGACAGAAGTTCAAGTAGTTGAAAAACCTCTTTCTACAGAATTAACGAATCCAAGAAAAGAAGAGAAACAATCTTCAGATTCGCAAGAACAATTAGCAGAACATAAGAATCTAGAAACGAAAAAAGACGAGAAGGTTTCTCCAAAAGAAAAGACTGGGGTAAATACATTAAATCCACAGGATGAAGTTCTATCAGGCCAGTTGAATAAACCTGAACTCTTATATCGTGAGGAAACTATAGAGACAAAAATAGATTTTCAAGAAGAAATTCAAGAAAATCCTGATTTAGCTGAAGGAACTGTAAGAGTAAAACAAGAAGGTAAATTAGGTAAGAAAGTTGAAATCGTCAGAATATTCTCTGTAAACAAGGAAGAGGTTTCACGAGAAATTGTTTCAACTTCAATGAGTGCGCCTGTTACAAGAATAGTCGAAAAAGGTACTAAAAAAGCTCAAGTTATAAAGGAACAACCTGAGACTGGTGCAGAACATAAGGAAGTACAGTCTGGAGCTATTGTTGAACCCGCAATTCAGCCTGAACTACCAGCAGCTGTAGTAACCGACAAAGGTGAGCCAGCAGTCCAACCAGAGTTGCCAGAAGCAGTTGTAACAGATAAAGGTGTACCAGAAGTCCAACCAGCGTTACCCGAAGCAGTTGTAACTGAAAAAGGCGAACCAGCAGTCCAACCAGAGCTACCGGAAGCGGTTGTGACCGACAAAGGTGAGACTGAGGTTCAACCAGAGTCGCCAGATACTGTGGTAAGTGATAAAAGAGAACCTGAACAGGTGGCACCGCTTCCAGAATATAAAGGACCACAAGCCGGAGCTATTGTTGAACCAGAGCAGGTAGCACCACTACCAGAATACACAGGAGTACAGGCTGGCGCTATCGTTGAACCAGAGCAAGTAGCACCACTACCAGAATACACAGGGGTACAGGCTGGAGCTGTAGTCGAACCTGAGCAAGTGGCACCACTACCAGAATACACAGGTCCACAGGCTGGAGCGATAGTCGAGCCAGAGCAGATAGCACCGCTACCTGAATATACAGGAGTTCAGGCCGGAGCTATAGTAGAACCAGAACAAGTAGCACCGCTTCCAGAATATAAAGAACCACAAGCCGGAGCTATTGTTGAACCAGAGCAGGTAGCACCACTACCAGAATACACAGGTCCACAGTCTGGAGCGATAGTCGAGCCAGAGAAAGTAGAAGCACCGAAAGAATATACTGGTAAAATCGAACAACCTAGTGCAGAAGATACTAAACCAAATAATGAAAATACTAATACACCAGAAGAAATGAGTATTCAGAAAAAATCTAGTGCATTAATTAATATGAACTTTATTACAGATTCGTCGAAGGTTACTGGAGTAGGATCAGCTACTTTTATTGCACCAAATGTACTTTTAACAGTAGCACATAATTTCATTAATAATTCTACTGATAATACTACGGGCGAATTTAGAGGTGATAAATCTAAAAACGTATATGAGTGGGTGACTCCTGATGGACAAAAAGGAACATTTACTGCTAACAATATTCATTTTTATAATAAAAAAGATTATCCAAAAGGATTTATCTATGATTTAGCAGTGATTAAGCTACCTGAAACAACTGGCAGAGAACATGTAGAATTAGTTAAAAATTATTCGAAAGTAAACCTTAATGACAAACTAAATGTTCATGGATATCCAGCTGGGAAATATACGCACTTAAAAGATGCTACGGTAGAAATGGAACAAGAATACGCGAATAACACCTACGGTGTTCAATATCAAGGTGGAAATCCTGGTATGAGTGGTGGAGGAATATTTAATGCTAATGGTGAAGTCATTGGTGTCCACCAAAATGGAGCACAAAATCGCTCAGGCGGATTGATTTTATCTCCTACACAATTAGCTTGGATTAAGAGCATTATAGCAGGTAATGAGATTACCCCAGTATACGATAAACTTTATCGTCATAAAGATGAGAAAAAAGATGACGCTAAAGATGAAAAAGAAGTTATTAAGAAATTAGAACTTAGAAATATATCTTCTGTAGAACTATATTCAAAAGATGGTAATAAGTATCGACATGTAACTTCACTTGCTTCTTTACCAAGTAATGCAGAAAATTACTTTATGAAAGTTAAATCAGAGAACTTTAAAGATGTGATGCTACCAGTTACAAGCATTACTAATGATAATAAAGATAATAGAGATGTTTATAAAATAGTAGCAAGTGTAAATAATCTGATACAACATGAAAATAATAATGTACTAGAAAATTATACATACTATTTACCAAAAACTCAGCAAAGTGAAACTGGCGTCTATACATCATTTAAAAATCTAGTAGATGCCATGAATAATGATCCACGTGGTACGTTTCGTTTAGGTGCAACTATGGATGCTCGTGAAGTTGAACTTCCAGATGGTCAAGAAAGTTATGTGAATAATGTATTCCATGGAACATTAGTAGGAACAAATAATGAGAAATATTACGCTATTTATAATTTGAAAAAACCATTATTTGGGGGATTAAATGGTGCTACAGTAGAAAAACTTTCACTAAAAGATGTCAATATTTCAGCAAAAGAAGATGCTGCAACACTTGCAAAAGAAGCGAATAGCAATACCCATATTGATAATGTTCATGCTGATGGAGCAATAGCTGGGGAACATGGAATTGGAGGATTAGTATCACAAGTTAATAATTCTACTATTTCTAACAGTAGCTATACAGGTAGAATAACTAATACATATAAAACAGTTGCTAGTTATCAAATCGGAGGTTTAGTAGGTAAACTTTCTGGTTCGAGGGGATTAATAGATAAGTCGTTCGCATCAATTGATTTAGCATCAAACGCAACTAAAGGTGATCAATCTATTGGTGGAATAGTTGGTGCAGTAGAAGATAGTGCACTAATTAGTAATAGTTATGCTGAAGGAAATCTTAATAATGTTCAACGTTTTGCAAACGTTGGTGGAGTAGTTGGTAATCTTTGGGATCCAGCTGGAGGATTAGAAAAATCTGGTCGACTTTCTAATGTACTAAGCGACGTTAATGTTACAAACGGTAATGCTATAACTGGAAAAGATTTCACTAACATGAAAGCAAATCATGTATATAGCAACAAAAATAATAAGGTTGTAAACGTAGTACAAGAAGATGATGAAATCTTAACTAAGGATTCTGATGTTCAAAGAGGAGAAGTATTAGAAGACGCACAAATTAGAGAGAAAAAAGCTGCTTTTGTATCTAAAAATACTACTAAAACAGAAGATTTTAACTTCTCTTCTAGATATGTAACTGACTATAGAAGTCTTGAGAATGCTGATTCATCAAAAGAAAAAGTATATAAAAATATAGAAAAACTATTACCATTCTATAATAGAGAAACGATAGTTAAGTACGGGAATTTAGTAGAGACAAGTAGTAATCTTTATAATAAAGAATTATTGTCAGTGATTCCTATGAAAGATAATGAAGTAATTAGTGATATTAACAAAAACAAAGAAAGTATAAATAAACTGTTACTATATTACACGGACAATACATCAGAGACAAAAAATATAGAATATCAAAGTGATTTTTCAAGTGTAGCAGAGTATAGAATAGGCGGTACAAATTTAATTTACACACCGAATACATTACTTCGCAATTATAATAATATTTTAGGAGAAGTTTTACCAGCATTAAATAGTGTAGAATACAAATCAGACGCAATTAGAAAAGTATTAGATGTTTCTAATGATGTTAGCTTAACGGAGTTATATTTAGAAGATCAATTCAATACTACAAAAACTAATTTGAAAGATAGTTTGACGAAACTTCTTACTGCAGATGCTGCAATAGCAGAAAATAACAATAAGGTAATAGATAATTATGTAATTGAAAAAATTAAAAATAATAAAGAAGCTCTACTTCTAGGATTAACATACTTAGTGCGTTGGTACAATTTCAAATATGGTGAAACAAAAGCGAAAGATTTAGTTATGTACCACTTGGATTTCTTTGGTAAATCAAATAGTTCAGCGTTAGATAATGTTATCGAATTAGGTAAATCTGGATTTAATAATTTACTAGCGAAAAATAATGTTATAACTTATAACGTTTTATTAGCAAAAAATTATAAAACTAATAATTTATTTGATGCATTAGAAAAATATAGAAAAGCTTTTGTACCAGATAAAACAAATAATGAGTGGTTTAAAGAACAAACTAAAGCTTATATAGTAGAAGAAAAATCTGCAATTAAAGAGGTAAGTGATAAGCAATCAATAGCTGGTAGTCCATATTCAATTGGAGTATATGACAGATTAACTAGCCCATCATGGAAATATCCAAGTATGGTATTGCCGCTATTAACATTACCTGAAAAATCTGTGTTTATCATAGCGAACATTTCGACTATAGGTTTCGGTGCTTATGATAGATATAGAAGTAAAGAACATCCAGCAGGAACTAATTTAAATGACTATGTTGAAACAAAAGCAAGAGAAGCGGCTGCTAGATTTAGAGATCACTATGATTATTGGTATAAAATTCTAGATAATGAAAATAAAGAAAAATTATATAGAAGTGTTCTAGTTTATGATGCATTTAGATTTGGTACAGATGATAAAGGCGAAAAAGATACATACCAAGCAACTTTTGAAACTAATCATCCAGCAATAAAACATTTCTTCGGTCCGGCAGGAAATAATGTTGTTCATAATTCTAATGGAGCATACGCTACAGGGGATGCATTCTATTATATGGCTTATCGTATGCTTGATAAAGATGGTGCGGTAACTTATACACATGAAATGACACATAACTCAGATAGAGAAATTTATCTTGGAGGCTATGGAAGAAGAAATGGACTTGGACCAGAATTTTATGCAAAAGGATTATTACAAGCTCCGGATCATCCAAATGATCCTACTATTACGATTAACTCTATATTGAAGTATGAAGAATCAGAAGATCCAACTAGACTTCAGGTGAAAGATCCTACAAAACGATTTAATAATGCAGAAGATTTGCAAAAATATATGCATAATATGTTTGATGTAATTTATATGCTAGAATATCTAGAAGGTAATACTGTTGTTAACTTAGATATTTCTAAGAAAAATGAGTTGTTGAGAAAAATAGAAAATAAATTTGAACCGGATCCAGACGGAAGTAAAGTATATGCAACTAATACTATTCGTTACTTAAATGAAAGTGAACTTAGCAAATTAACGACATTTAATAGTCTAATTGAAAATGATGTTATTACAAGAAGAGGATATGAAAATGACAATGATAATACCTTTAAACGAAATGGCTATTATACAATTAAACTATTTTCACCAATATATTCAGCTTTAAGTAATAATGAAGGAACGCCGGGTGATTTAATGGGACGTCGTATGGCGTTTGAATTGTTAGCTGCAAAAGGATTTAAAGATGGAATGGTACCATATATTTCTAATCAATACGCAGAAGAAGCGAAAGCTAAAGGTAAAGTGATTAAGTCATATGGTAAGGAAGTTGGTAATGTAACTGATGAGTTAGTACTTCAAAAAATATTTAATAATAGTTACTCATCTTGGGTAGACTTTAAAAAAGCAATGTATGAAGAGCGAAAAGCTAAATTTAATAAATTAATGAGCATTAGCTTCGATAACCCAAATGGAAATTGGTTCAGAAAAGATAGAGTGACAATAAAAAATATAGAAGAGCTTCAAAGTATGATAACTGCTGCTGTCAAAGCTGATGCAGAGGATGAACGTGTAAATATTTATCCTGAATATAGTAGAGTTCTTAAACTGAAAAAAGCGATCTTTAAAGCTTATCTTGACCAAACCGGTGATTTTAGAAGTTCAATTTTTGAGAATAAAAAATAGTGTTTACTATTAGGAAATAAAATTAAAGAAGGTGATTACGCTTGTCATTATTTAAAAAAGAACGATTTTCGATCCGAAAAATCTGTGGGATTGTTGGTTCGGTATTACTCGGAAGTATCTTGGTTGCACCGTCAATCATTCATGCTTCTACCTATCATTACATTGAAAAAAGCTCTCTTACACAAGAAGAACAAACAAAGATTCAGGCAGGAATTCCTACTGATAATGAGAAAATTTATGCTCTTATTTATCAGCAGGAAACTCTTCCTGCAACAGGTTCATCGACTTCTGTGCTTACAGCTTTAGGTCTATTAGCTATTGGTAGTTTAGTTCTTTTAGTTCATAAAAAGAAAAAAGTTGCTAGTCTGTTCTTAGTTACTACGATTGGACTAATCGGTCTTTCTAGCATACAAGCACTCGATATAAGCAATCCTTTGAAAGCTCCAAGTAATGAAGGAGTAGTTCAAATTGCTGGATATCGTTATATTGGATACCTACCCCTTAATGATGATGCAATTTCAGAAATTCAACATAAGGATGAGGGGACAAAGGATATTCTAGCGCCAGATAAAACGATGATTCGTTCTATTCAAAGCGAAATAAACACATCATTTACTCAGTCAGAAAAGTCTGAAATTCAAAGTGTTCATAATGAAGCGCCTAAAGCAGAAAAACCTAAAAATCCAGAGTCTGTAAGCACCGTTCCAAACGAGACAACTAAATCAGAGAAGCCAGAGTACACTGCACCGGTAGGCACAGTCCCTGACGAGGCGCCTAAAGCTGAGAAGCCAGAACATACAGCACCAGCTAGTGGTAATCTGGTAGAATCTGAAGTTCATGAGCAACCAGAATATGCAGCTCCAATTGGCGGTAATTTAGTTGAACCAAAAGTTCATGAAAAACCAGCATACACTAAACCTATAGGTACTGTTCCAGACGAGGCTCCTAAAGTAGAGAAAACTGAGTACACAGCTCCTGTAGGTACAGGTCCAGATGAAGTGCCTAAAACTGAGCAACCAGAATATACTGAACCTGTAGGTGCAACAGGAGTGGATGAAAAAGGAAACTTACTTGAGCCACCTGTTAGCGAAAAGCCAGAATATACTGAGCCAGTAGGTACAACAGGAGTGGATGAAAAAGGAAACTTGATTGAACCACCTGTTAGCGAAAAACCAGCATACACGGAACCAGTAGGTACAATAGGAGTGGATGAAAAAGGAAACTTGATTGAACCACCTGTTAGCGAAAAACCAGCATACACGGAACCAGTAGGTACAATAGGAGTGGATGAAAAAGGAAACTTACTTGAACCACCTATTAGCAAGAAGACAGAATACACTGAACCAGTATCTACAGTTTCAGAAGTTGCATCAGAAAGAGAAGAGTTGCCTTCTTTACATACCGATATTCGTAAAGAGACTATTCCTAAAACTATCACAGAAGAATCTGATCCTAGCAAATTTATAGGCGATGATTCTGTTAAACAAGTTGGTGAGGATGGCGAACGTCAAATTGTTACTAGCTATGAAGAGTTACATGGCAAAAAAATTAGTGAACCAGTTGAAACAGTAACTATCTTGAAAGAAATGAAGCCTGAAATTCTTGTAAAAGGTACAAAAGAAAAGCCTAAAGAAAAAACGGCTCCTGTTTTGACTTTGGAGCGAACAGATACAAATGTATTAGACCGCTCCGCAAATCTTTTTTATCATTTGGTTAATACAGATGGAGTCAAGATCAATAAAATTACTGCGACAATTAAAGATGGAAATGAAATTGTCAAAACAGTAGATTTAACTTCAGAGCAATTAGATAAGCAGGTAGAAGATTTAAAATTCTACAAGGACTATAAGATAGAAACCACTATGACCTATGACCGTGGTAAGGGAGAAGAAACTGCAACATTAGAAGAGAAACCACTTCGCTTGGATTTGAAAAAAATTGAGTTGAAAAACATTACCTCAACAAATCTTGTAAAAGTCGAAGAAGATGGAACAGAAACATTGAAGGACTTCCTGACTGAGACACCAACAGAGACTGAAAAATACTATCTCAAAGTGACGTCTCGGGATAACAAAGTGACTCGTTTAGCAGTTGATCAAATCGAAGAGATTAATCAGGTTGGTCAAATTCTCTACAAAGTAACCGCAAGAGCTGTTGACCTTATTCAGCATACTGACCCAAGCAAGATACGTAATGAGTACGTTTATTACATGGAAAAACCACGACCAAAGGTTGGAAATGTATATTACAACTTCAAAGAACTCATTGAAGATATGCAGAAAAAACCTGATGGTGAGTTTAAACTTGGGGCTGACTTAAATGCAACTAATACACCAACCCCGAACAAATCATATGTGACGAATGTTTTCAAAGGAAAATTATTGAGTGATGGAAGCAATCACTTCACTATCCATAATCTGGCACGGCCATTATTTGCAAGAGCTGAAAATGCTCACATTCATGACATTAATCTGGGGAATGTAAACATAAACATGCCTTGGGCAGACCGAACCGCACCACTCGGTGAAAACTTTAAGAATTCAACAATTGAAAATATCAAAGTGACTGGCCAAGTTGTTGGTAACAATGACGTGACGGGTATGGTAAACAAACTTGATGAATCCAGCATGCGCAATGTTGCTTTCATTGGTAAAATCGAAAGTGTGGGTAACAAAGGTTGGTGGGCTGGTGGACTTGTCAGCGAAAGTTGGCGAAGTAATGTTGATAGCTCTTATGTAGATGCGAATATTAAGGCAAACAACGCTAAATTCGGTGGACTGATTGCGAAAATCGACCACGGTGTAAACCCTATGGATGTAAAACAAAAAGGTCACTTGACTAAATCCGTTGTTAAAGGATCCATGACTCTCAAAACAAATAACCAAAGTGGTGGGCTCATTCACGACAACTACAATTGGGGATGGGTTGAAAACAACGTCAGCATGATGAAAGTAAACAATGGTGAAATCATGTACGGTTCTGGTTTAGTGGATTCGGGCGACCCAGACTTTGGATTCTATTACTTCAAGAACAATGTATATGTGAGAGATATTGCGTCAGGCAATGTTTCATATAAACGTTCAAAACAAATTCAGAGTGTAGACCAAGCTGAAGCTGATAAACGTATTGCCACCTTCAATATCACTGCTGATAAGTATGAAATCACAGACCCACTTGTGAATACACTTAACAACCTAACAACTCGTGATAATGAGTATAAAACAACTCAAGATTATGACGCAACGCGTGAGCAGGCATACCACAACATCGAGAAACTACAACCCTTCTACAATAAGGAATGGATTGTAAACCAAGGTAACAGATTGGCTACAAGTTCAAACCTAATGACTAAAGAAGTGTTATCTGTTACAGGTATGAAGAATGGTCAGTTTGTGACGGACTTATCAGATATTGATAAGATTATGGTTCACTATGCGGATGGCACCAAAGAAGAAATGAACGTGACAGCAGTTGCTGATTCTAAGGTGAAACAAGTTCGTGAGTATAGTATTGATGGTTTAGATGATGTGGTTTACACACCAAATATGGTTGTTAAAAATCGTGATAAATTGATTGCTGATGTTAAAGAAAGACTTTCAAGTGTTGACCTAATTTCAGCTGAAGTACGCGCATTAATGGATATACGTAAGAAGTCAGAAGAAAATACAAATGCTCGTAAAGATGGATATATTCGTAATCTATACTTAGAAGAAAGTTTTGCCGAAGTGAAGCAAAATCTAGATAAGTTCGTCAAAGCCTTGGTCGAAAATGAAGACCATCAATTAAACGTTGATGCTGCCGCGATGAAATCGCTACTCAAGAAAGTAGAAGATAATAAAGCTAAGATTATAATGGGACTGACTTATCTTAATCGTTACTATGATATCAAATATGGTGATTTGAGTATCAAGGATATCATGATGTTCAAACCGGACTTCTATGGTAAGACACCAAGTGTACTAGACCGTTTGATTCAAATTGGTTCAAGAGAACATTTCTTGAAAGGTGACCGTACACAAGATGCCTACAAAGAAGTGATTGCTGGTGCAACTGGTAAAGGTGATTTACGTAGCTTCTTAGACTATAATATGCGTTTATTTACAGAAGATAAAGATTTGAATGACTGGTTTATTCATTCTGCGAAAAACGTTTATGTAGCAGAGCCTGAAACAACTACTGAAGCCTTTAAAGATAAGCGACATCGTGTATTTGACGGTTTAAATAATGACGTTCACGGTCGTATGATTTTACCATTGCTCAACTTAAAGAAAGCCCATATCTTTATGATTTCAACATATAACACGATGGCTTATAGTTCATTTGAGAAATATGGTAAGAACACTGAAGAAGAACGTAAGGAATTGAAGAAACGTATTGATGAAGTCGCTAAATCACAACAAACTTATCTTGATTTCTGGTCTCGTTTAGCTCTTCCAAGTGTTCGTAATAAACTCTTGAAGAGCGAGTATATGGTACCAACACCTGTTTGGGATAATCAAACTTATGAAGGAATTAAGGATGCAAATCGTCAAGGTTATGGAAAAGGTGGAACCGTGGTATCTCCTATTCGTGAACTATTCGGCCCGACTAACCGTTGGCATCAAGTTAATGGAGCTATGGGAGCGATGGCGAAAATCTACGATAAACCGTGGAAAGATGAGCAAGTATTCTTCATGGTAACCAATATGCTTGACCCGTTTGGTATCTCTGCCTTCACACATGAAACCACACACATTAATGACCGTGTAGCTTACTTTGGAGGACATAACCATCGTCAAGGTACAGATTTAGAAGCCTTTGCTCAAGGTATGTTGCAAACTCCTGATAAGTCAACAACAAATGGTGAATATGGTGCGTTAGGTCTTAACATGGCCTATCATCGTCCAAATGATGGAAATCAATGGTATAATCCCGACCCTGACAAACTTCAAACACGTAACCAAATCGACCATTACATGAAGAACTACAATGAAGCTATGATGATGCTTGATTATGCTGAAGCTGAAGCTGTTCTTCCTAAGGTTAAAGGCGATAATGGTAAGTGGTTCAAGAAAATTGACCGTGAAATACGTCGACCAATGGATAGAAATAAACTAAGTGGTCCTCACCAATGGGACAAAGTGCGTGACTTGACAGACGCTGAGAAAATGACCAAGCTTGAAACCATTGATGATTTGGTAAATAATAATTTCATGACCATTCACGGAAATCCAGGCAATAAGGTCTTCCACCCAGAAGATTTTGGTACGGCTTATGTCAATGTCAATATGATGGCTGGTATTTATGGTGGTAATACAAGTAAAGGTGCCCCAGGTTCATTATCATTCAAGCATAATGCCTTCCGTATGTGGGGTTACTTTGGCTATGAAAATGGATTTATCGGATATGTATCTAGTAAATACCAAGGTGAAGCTAATAGAGAGAACAACAAGCTATTAGGTGATGATTTCATTATTAAGAAGGTATCTAAAGGTGTATTTAATACTCTTGAAGAGTGGAAGAAACAATACTTCAAAGATGTTAAGTCAAAAGCAGAAAAAGGATTTGAAACTATTGAAATTGATGGTCGTCAAATTACAAATTATGCTCAGTTGAAAACTTTATTTGATGAAGCTGTTCAAAAAGATCTTGATGGTATGTCAGATCCGAAAATTAAAGATCATTTCAAAAATACAGTGGACTTGAAATCTAAGGTCTTCAAAGCCCTTCTTAAAAACACAGACGGTTTCTTTAACCAACTGTTTAAAGAAGACATTTAAATGTTTAAAATATAAAGAGGGCAGTTTTTTGCTCCCTCTGAAAAGTCATCATTTGATGGCTTTTTTCTATATAGAGTGCTTGAAAGGCTATCATCGGACAAAAGAAAGAAGTCATGATATAATATAAAGTAGATTTCTATATCATAAAACAAAAAACTATTTGAACATCATTCATTTGAGAACTCTCTATGTTCAAACGATAGTAAAATAAAATAGGGTATCTAAACCCTTGCTACGAAAGGAAAAAATTCAATGGCTACTATTCAATGGTTTCCTGGTCACATGTCTAAAGCACGTCGACAGGTTCAGGAAAATTTAAAATTTGTTGATTTTGTAACGATTTTGGTGGATGCACGTTTACCTTTATCTAGTCAAAATCCTATGTTGACCAAAATTGTTGGTGACAAACCAAAACTCTTGATTTTAAACAAGGCAGACTTGGCTGACCCAGCAATGACCAAAGAATGGCGTCAGTATTTTGAATCACAAGGAATCCAGACGCTAGCTATCAACTCCAAAGAGCAAGTGACTGTAAAAGTTGTAACAGATGCGGCAAAAAAACTCATGGCTGATAAGATTACTCGTCAGAAAGAACGTGGTATCAAGATTGAAACCTTGCGTACCATGATTATCGGGATTCCAAATGCTGGTAAATCAACTCTTATGAACCGTTTAGCTGGTAAGAAAATTGCCGTTGTCGGCAATAAACCAGGGGTGACCAAGGGACAACAATGGCTCAAAACAAATAAAGACCTGGAAATCTTGGATACACCAGGGATTCTCTGGCCTAAATTCGAAGACGAAACTGTTGCTCTTAAACTAGCCTTGACTGGAGCTATTAAAGACCAGTTGCTCCCTATGGACGAGGTGACCATTTTTGGTCTTAATTATTTCAAAGAACATTATCCAGAAAAGCTGGCTGAACGCTTCAAACAAATGAAAATTGAAGAAGAAGCGACTGTTATTATTATGGATATGACCCGTGCCCTCGGTTTCCGTGATGACTATGACCGTTTTTACAGTCTCTTCGTGAAGGAAGTCCGTGATGGCAAACTCGGTAACTATACCTTAGATACATTGGAAGACCTCGATGGCGACGATTAAAGAAATCAAAGAACTCCTTGAAACGGTCAAGGAGTTAGAAAGCCCTATTTTTTTAGAGCTTGAAAAGGATAATCGCTCTGGAGTTCAAAAGGAAATCAGCAAGCGTAAAAAAGCTATTCAGGCAGAATTGGATGAGGATCTTCGTTTGGAATCCATGCTTTCCTATGAAAAGGAACTGTATAAGCAAGGATTGACCTTAATTGCTGGTGTTGATGAAGTCGGCCGAGGTCCTCTAGCTGGGCCTGTGGTTGCTGCAGCCGTTATTTTACCTCAAAATTGTAAGATTAAAGGCCTCAACGACAGCAAGAAAATCCCTAAAAAGAAACATCTGGAGATTTTTCAAGCCGTTCAAGACCAAGCCTTGTCGATTGGAATTGGTATCATGGATAATCAGGTCATCGACCAAGTCAATATCTATGAAGCAACCAAACTAGCCATGCAAGAAGCAATCTCCCAGCTCAGTCCTCAACCCGAGCACCTCCTAATAGATGCCATGAAACTGGAATTGCCCATTTCACAAACCTCCATCATCAAAGGAGATGCCAACTCCCTCTCGATCGCAGCAGCTTCCATAGTAGCCAAGGTGACCCGTGATGAATTGATGAAGGACTACGATCAGCAGTTCCCTGGCTATGATTTCGCTACTAATGCAGGATATGGAACAGCCAAACACCTGGAAGGACTGAAAAAACTAGGAGTTACCCCAATTCACCGAACCAGCTTTGAACCCGTTAAATCCCTGGTTTTAGGTAAAAAAGAAAGTTAATTGAAAGGAAATACCATGGAGGAACAGTCGGAAATAGTCCGTTCTAAGAAAGAATTCGCCTTTGCATCCAGCACTATACTATCCCAAGTTGGTCGAGGAATCATTGTCGGCCTCGTCGTTGGAATTATCGTCGGATCCTTTCGTTTCTTAATTGAAAAAGGCTTCCACCTGATACAAGGACTTTATCAAGATCAAGCGCACCTATTTGTTAATTTATTTATTATCGCCCTGTTTTATCTAATCATCTGCTGGCTCAGTGCCAAACTGACACGCTCTGAAAAAGATATTAAAGGCTCAGGAATTCCGCAAGTCGAAGCCGAACTGAAAGGTCTCATGACCCTCAATTGGTGGGGAGTTCTTTGGAAAAAATATATTCTAGGAATTCTTGCTATTGCTAGTGGACTTATGTTAGGTCGAGAAGGGCCAAGTATCCAACTGGGAGCTGTTGGTGGTAAAGGTATCGCCAAGTGGCTCAAATCCAGTCCAGTAGAGGAACGTTCCCTGATTGCAAGTGGAGCTGCAGCAGGTTTAGCCGCAGCCTTTAATGCACCAATAGCAGGCCTCCTCTTTGTAGTAGAAGAAGTTTATCACCATTTTTCGCGCTTTTTCTGGGTTTCTACACTAGCAGCCAGCATCGTAGCAAACTTTGTGTCTCTGCTCATGTTCGGTTTGACACCAGTATTGGATATGCCAGATAACATTCCTCTCATGACCCTAGATCAATACTGGATTTATCTTGTGATGGGAATTTTCCTTGGATTTTCCGGTTTTCTCTATGAAAAAGCTGTGCTCGATGTCGGTAGACTTTATGATTGGATTGGTCAAAAAATCCATTTGGATAGAGCTTATTATCCAATTCTAGCCTTCATTCTCATCATACCAGTCGGAATTTTTTTACCCCACATCCTTGGTGGTGGAAATCAGCTGGTACTTTCCCTAACTGAGCAAGATTTTAGTTTTCAAGTTCTATTAGCTTACTTTTTAATTCGCTTTATCTGGAGCATGATTAGTTATGGAAGTGGTCTTCCAGGAGGAATTTTCCTACCAATTTTGGCTCTCGGTTCCTTACTTGGTGCCCTAGTTGGTGTCATTTGTGTGAATATTGGACTTGTCAGTCAGGAGCAATTCCCTATATTTGTCATTCTAGGAATGAGTGGCTATTTTGGAGCAATATCCAAGGCTCCCTTAACTGCTATGATACTCGTAACTGAGATGGTAGGAGATATTCGCAACCTCATGCCACTTGGTCTTGTCACTCTTGTCTCTTATATTATCATGGATTTGCTCAAGGGTGCACCAGTCTATGAAGCCATGCTGGAAAAAATGCTTCCAGAAGAAGTATCCAGCGAAGGAGAAGTTACACTTATCGAAATACCAGTTTCTGATAAAATTGCTGGGAAACAAGTTCATGAACTCAACTTACCACACAACGTCCTCATCACTACCCAAGTCCATAATGGCAAGAGCCAAACAGTTAACGGCTCAACCAGAATGTATCTGGGTGATATGATTCATCTAGTTATTCCAAAAAGCGAAATTGGGAAAGTCAAAGATTTGTTGTTATAGTATAATTGTTACATAATTTATGTTATGTAAATATCAACTTAATTTATTTAAATAACCGATTCTCAGCAATGAGATCGGTTATTTTTTACAGATATTTCTCATACAAATAATTGAACGATAAAGCATAAAGCTAGAAAGGAGTTTACTGTATCAAATCTGTACAGTAAGATTAAAATCATGAAAAAGAAAACGATAGCGATTATACAATGTATTTTGTATCTCATAGCTCCTTATATAGCTCTTCAGTTATGTAGAATGTATGTAGAATGAACAGAAGTATCGTTACTGATAATCTCTTTTTTATTTTCCTTATTCTGTTGACTATTTCATTCTGGTTTAGTATTTGGAAGCTAGAAAAAGCACTAGATAATTATTCACAATAATAACTCCAAAGATTTAGACCTGAGTAAAAAAGATCTAAGTCTTTTTTAAAAATCTCTACAACATCTTTCCGAAAAACTATAATTTTCTTGAAAAATAAATAGGTCTATGCTATACTACTAGTAGACTTATTTATGGAGAAAATACATGAAACGTGAGATTTTACTGGAACGAATTGACAAACTAAAACAAATCATGCCCTGGTATGTACTGGAATACTACCAATCTAAGCTGGCTGTGCCCTACAGTTTTACAACCCTGTACGAATACCTTAAGGAATACGATCGATTTTTCAGCTGGGTTTTAGAGTCTGGGATTTCAAATGCTGATAAAATGTCCGATATTCCCTTATCTGTCTTGGAAAATATGTCAAAGAAAGACATGGAATCTTTTATCCTTTATCTACGTGAACGTCCCTTGCTGAATGCTAATACAACCAAGCAAGGAGTTTCTCAGACAACCATCAATCGGACTTTGTCAGCACTTTCTAGTCTTTATAAGTATTTGACTGAGGAAGTTGAAAACGATCAGGGAGAACCTTATTTCTATCGTAATGTAATGAAAAAAGTTTCAACCAAGAAAAAGAAAGAAACCCTTGCTGCCAGAGCTGAAAACATCAAGCAAAAACTCTTTCTAGGTGATGAAACAGAAGGTTTTCTAACTTATATCGACCAAGATTACCCACAAGAGCTTTCAAATCGAGCTCTCTCATCATTCAACAAAAATAAAGAACGAGATTTAGCCATTATTGCCCTTCTCTTGGCATCGGGTGTTCGCTTATCTGAAGCTGTTAATCTGGATTTAAGAGATCTCAATCTAAAAATGATGGTTATTGATGTCACTCGAAAAGGTGGCAAACGCGATTCGGTCAATGTTGCTGCCTTTGCTAAGCCTTATTTAGAGAATTATCTGGCCATTCGAAATCAACGCTATAAGACGGAAAAAACAGACACAGCCCTCTTTTTGACACTCTATAGAGGTGTTCCCAATCGTATTGACGCTTCCAGCGTTGAGAAAATGGTTGCTAAATACTCAGAGGACTTCAAAGTCCGTGTAACACCCCATAAACTGCGCCATACCCTAGCAACTAGACTCTATGATGCCACTAAATCGCAAGTTTTGGTCAGTCACCAGCTAGGACATGCCAGCACACAAGTCACTGACCTCTATACCCATATCGTCAATGATGAACAAAAAAATGCCTTGGATAGTTTATAATTTTACGTAATATAACTTATGTAAAATATTTATCAAAAAAAGAAGCTGCTAAAAATAAGCAACTTCTTTTTCTTTATATCTGATACTAGTAAAGTAGCGTGGAATATCAATTGTTTCTATATTTTTGAAATTCTCATTTGCCTACTACTAATTTAACTATAGCAAAAATAATGCAGATAAGGAAGGATCTTTTTACTTGTATGAATCCTAAAAATCAAGCTTTTCTGGATTCAAATCTCTTCATAATAACAGTTAGACGCCAACGGTAGAAAGCCCCACTCACGATTAGACTAATAATCAAACCGATCCAGTAAGAATAAGCTCCAAAATCTGTTAGAGAGTCGAATACCATAGCTACTGGAAGTGTCACTCCCCAGTAACCAACCAAACCAAGGTAAAAAGGAATAACGGTATCCTTATACCCCCGTAAAATTCCTTGAAGCGGTGCCGCAAAGGTATCTGCTAACTGGAAGAAAAGACTGTAAGTCAAAAAACGTGCTGTCAAATCGATAAATTCTGGGTTGTTCCCATAAAGACCGGCCACATTTCCCCTAAAAATGTAAAGGAAAGATAAGGTGAAGGCCGCAAAAATAAGGGCAGTCCATCTTCCTAGACCAATATAGGTTTTCGCATCATCAAATCGCTTGGCTCCCACTTCATAGGAAACAACAATAGCCATAGCAGATGAGATACTCATAGGAAAGGCGTACATGAGACTTGAAAAGTTCATTGCTGACTGGTGACTAGCAATAATCAAGGATGAGAACTTAGCCATAATCAAGCCAACCACGGAGAAAATAGCTACTTCCGCAAAGACAGTTCCCCCAATAGGCAGACCTAAACGAACTCCTTCCTTGATTTTATCCATATTAAGCGGAATGCGTTTCTCAAGGTGTAAGGCTTTGAGCTTCTCCTGTTTAAATAAAACCAGAACAGAAATCCCCAGCAAGACCCAGTAGGCCAAGGATGTTCCTAAACCAGCACCAGCACCTCCCAGTTCTGGAACACCAAATACCCCGTAAATCAAGAGGTAGTTAAATCCACTATTGAGAGGAAGTAACAAAAGCATGAGGTACATGGACAGTTTGGTCAAGCCCAGCGAATCCAGCAAGGAACGAATGACACTAAAGAGCAACAAGGGGATAATCCCGATAGATAAAAACCAAAGATAGCGAACCGCTACTGCTGCTACAGGAGCTTCTAGTCCTATATGATTCAAGACAGGAGGTGCCAAGAAAAGTACCAGTCCCAGTAAGACCACAGATAGACCCAAGGCCAGATAGATGAATTGGTAAAAATCAGACGCAACCTCTTCCTTTTTGCCTCGACCAAGATGGTGACCAATGATAGGCACCAGGGCTGACACAATCCCTGTTAGGAATGTAAAGAAAGGATTCCAGATACTGGTTGCCATAGACACACCAGCCAAGTCCATAGTATTGTATTGACCTGTCATTGCAGTGTCAACAAAAGAGGCAGAATAATTGGCAAATTGGTAGATCAGGATTGGGAAGAAAATTTTTAAAAATAATACTAACTTCTCTCGTAAACACTTTGTCTTATACATACTTCTCTTTCTATTCTGATTTATCTAAACCAAAGAGTTTCAGACCATAGTTTTTCAAACTTAGCGGAGGGTTATTAGATTTTGAAGTAGTATGCCAACACGCACATGTTCGACAATAATAGCTTCTAACTAAACCTCCATTATCATATTGAACCGCATGATCAGCTTTTTCTTTAGTTTCATATTGAATTTTAGAACGATTAGATGCGGGACAGTAAATTCCGCTATTAGATTTTGCTTTTCTCTCCCTACGTTTTCGAAAATAATTCATATTCCAACTCCTATCAAGCTTGATAGATAATTCGTCCTTTACAGATGGTATATTTAACCTGCCCTTTTAAGGTTTCACCGATGAATGGTGAATTAGCTGCTTTGGAAGCAAAATGGGAGTCCACAAGGCGGTCAGCTTTAGCATCAAAAATAGTGATGTCCGCTGGACCATTCTCAGCCAAGTAACCTGCTTCAAAGTTGTAAAGCTTGGCTGGGTTGTATGTCATCTTTTCGAGTAATTCCATCAAGCTTAACTCACCAGCTTCGACCAAATAAGTCAATCCGAGAGACAGAGAGGTTTCTAAGCCAGTCATACCAGATGGCGCTTTGGTAATATCCTCAACATTTTTTTCATCTACATGATGAGGCGCATGGTCAGTCGCAATAACTGTGATGACACCTGACTTGAGACCTTCAATCACGGCACGACGGTCTGATTCCAAACGAAGCGGCGGATTCATCTTGGCATTACTTCCTTGTGTCAAAAGGAGAGCTTCGGTCTTAGAAAAATGCTGTGGCGCTACTTCTGCTGTGACTTGCGCACCCAAACCTTGAGCAAACTCAACTACTTTAACACTTTCTTCCTTAGACAAATGCTGGATGTGAACATGGGCCTTAGTTGCATAGGCAATCATGACATCACGCGCCATCATAGCGTACTCAGCCACCCCAGTCGCACCGCAGATATGGAAATGTTCTTTAGCAATATTTTCATTAAACCCAAGAACACCGTTCAATCCTGGATCTTCCTCATGGAGACTAATAAAGGTATTGAGTTTTTTGGCTTCCTCCATGGCTTCCTTTACAACCTTACTGCTTTCAAGCGGAATACCGTCATCAGAAAAACCAACCGCACCAGCTTCTAAAAGTGCCTTAAAGTCAGTCAAATCTTGCCCATTAAAATTCTTAGTAATGGTCGCAACCGTCTTAACATTAATCTTCTCTTTGGCAGCTGACTGGAGAACCTCTTGCAAAGTCTCCACGTCTGAAATGGTTGGACTAGTATTAGCCATCATGACAACCGTTGTAAAACCACCTGCCGCAGCTGCTAAGGCACCTGTATGAATATCTTCCTTGTGGGTTTGTCCAGGTTCACGGAAATGAACATGAATATCGACCAAGCCAGGAGCAACTACAAGACCACTAGCATCAAGCATCTCTGCTCCTTCTTCTTTAATCTCAGGTGCAATTTTGATAATTTCCCCATCTTGAACTAAGACATCACACACTTGATCCAAACCAGACTTGGGATCCATTACACGACCATTTTTGATTAGTAGCATCTACTTTCTCCTTTATTCATAGAAATCGACTTGGGTATCTAACAATTTATCCCCATCATAAACAAACTTGGCTGAAAAGAAGGGTTTATCCTCTAAAAGCCACCCAACAAAGGTATGGTCACCTTCCCAAGTCGGCTTGCTCAAAACCTCATCATAGGGAACCCATTCTAACGTTCCCTCGTTGCAGTCAATCAAGTCCCCTTCAAACTCTGTCACCTTAAAAACATAGGTGTACCAGTCTAAATCTGGCGTAAATTCTGGAAAAGTGATAACACCTTTTAGAACTGGCTTGGCTTTCAGTCCCGTCTCTTCGAGGATTTCACGCGCCGCGCATTCCTGAGGGGTCTCACCTCGCTCTAGCTTGCCACCCACACCAATCCATTTGCCTTCATGGACATCATTGGGTTTCTTATTGCGGTGGAGCATAAGCAGTTCTTTCCCGTTATCAATGTAGCAAATCGTCGCTAACTGAGGCATATTTTCTCCTTATCTAAGCCAATCGATTGGCTCTTGTCCTATCTCTTTTAAGAATGCATTGGCCTTGGAAAAAGGCTTGGAACCCCAAAATCCTCTATAAACCGACAAAGGACTGGGATGGGCTGATTCGATAACCAGGTGATGAGGATTGGTAACCAAGGTCTTCTTCTTGCGTGCATAAGCTCCCCAGAGTACAAAAACAACTGGTCTATCTAAATGATTAACCACCTGAATCACAGCATCCGTAAAAGGCTCCCATATCTGCCCAGCATGACCATTGGCCTGACCAGCAGGAACCGTCAAACAAGCATTAAGAAGCAAGACTCCTTGCTCAGCCCAAGCTGTCAAATCATGAGATTTCTTAACCCCGATATCATCTGACAATTCTTTCAAGATATTTTGCAAGGAAGGCGGAGCTGGGATAGAGTCCGGTACAGAAAAACTCAGGCCCTGCGCTTGACCTGGCCCGTGATAGGGATCTTGCCCTAAAATCACCACCTTAACTTCTTCAAGCGGTGTTGTCAAGAGAGCCTGAAAAACCTTTTCCTTGGGCGGATAAACAGTCTCCTGAGAATAGACCTGCTCCATAAACTGATTGATTTTCCCAAAATAACCCTCAGGTAATTGCGCCTTAATCAAAGCATGCCAAGACGAGTGTTCCATAGCCAACTCCTTCATTTTTACTGCCTCTATTATAGCAAAAAGTGGCTATGGAAACCACTTTTTACAGTTTATCTAAGCAATCCAGCAAGTCTTGGTAAGAATGGACCTCATAAGTTGGCTGGGCTTGTGTATGATTTTCGAGGTGATGAGGGTTGTACCAAATCGTGTCAATCCCAGCATTATTGCCACCTTGAATGTCGGCGGTTAGGGAATCTCCAATCATCAGCGTCTCTTCTTTGCTAAAACCTGCAATCTGTTGACCGATTTTTTCATAAAAGAGAGCATCAGGCTTTTGTGTTTGCAACTGTTCAGAGATAAAGACTTGATTGAAATAAGGTGCTAGACCAGATTGAGCCAAACGCCCTGTCTGAATGGCAGTAATTCCATTTGTCGCAGCATACAGCTCATAATCTCGCTCAATGAGGCTGTCTAAGAGTTCATGAGCGCCTGAAAAAGTTTGTCCCTGCTGGGCAAGGTAAAATTGGTAACGCTGGGCTAGAAAACTACCGTCTTTTTCCTGTCCAAAATGAGCAAATAAACGAGAAAAGCGCGTGTTAACCAGCTCTTGTTTACTAATTTTCTTTTGCTCCAAGTCCTTCCATAGAGCCTTGTTCATGGGAACGTAAAAATCTTTGTATGCCTGAATATCTGCAACTCCTTCTTCTTTTAGGAGTTGCGTCAAAGCCACATCCTCAGCAGCATCAAAATCAAGAAGAGTGTGGTCAAGGTCGAAAAGTAGAAATTTGTGGGACAATTTGAGAGTTTTCCTTTCTAGGTATTTAATAGATTAGTTTATTTCTTCTTTTTCTTAGTTTTATTCATCAACATACCAACTACAACTGGAGTAACCACACTTCCAACTTGTCCAACAACTTTAAGTATCTTTTTTGCTTCATCTATTTTTTTGTTTCTACACGATTCGCACTTATTGTGCTTATAACTTGATGGTAAATCCCTAGTACATGTCTTGCATTTTTTTATTTCTTTCATTCTAGCACCTCTGTCTCAATAGAATCTGTTTTATTTGGCAATTTCATTATCGAAGTTTCAATTTTTGGCAATTCTTTTGTCCAGTAATTTGTAGGCGAAGGATCAAGTAAATCAAGTCTCTCTACTAATTTCTGAGAACTGAGATAAGTTTCGTTAATAAATTTCCCAAAGTAATCCAAACTTTTTTGAGCAGCTTTTTTCTCGCCCAACTCATTATAAGCTATTGCTGCTGATAGTGAAACGATATTTACAGCTGCTAATCCATCTCTAATCTCATTCATACGAGCTTCAATTTTATCTGGTTTATCCCCTTTTAATAACTTACCCCAAGTAGAATCTGGTTGTTCTTTGATAAAATTTACATTTGATTTTTGACTAAGCATTAAGAGATTTCTACTATCTTCTGCATCTGAAATAACTTGCAGTAACATCATTGTTCTAATGTTTGAATCTGATATCTCTCTAGCTTGCAAGAGTTTCTGTTGACAACTATAGGCTATTGCGAGTCTATCTGACTCCTGTCCTTTTCTGACGTCCTCGATAGCATATTGTACATTCTGAATCTCCTCTGCAATCTGAGCCATTTGAATTTGTGACGAATAATCGGCTAGCGCTTTATTTAATTCTGGTGCCAACTTAACAGATTTCAATGGTACATTTCCAACGACTTTATTAGTATTAGTATCTACTAATACCGCCAAAAGAGAGCCATCTTTCTTGGTCATTAATTTTAACACTCCTTGAGCAATTTGTTCCCGTTGTTCTGGAGAAAGAATTGCCTGAAAAATCTCTTCAGGTATACTAGATTGGACAACATTGATAAAGGCTGGAGCAGAATATAACATTTTTTCTACTTCAGATAAGATTTTATTTGCATTTTTGACTAATGGTTTGGCTATTTCTGGTAACTTATTAAAAAACGATGAGGGTTTTAGTTCATAACCATCAATATCAAGAATATCGAAGTCATCTTCTCCAAAAAATAAAACTTCATCCATAAATTACTACCTCATTATATTTAAATTATTAGAAATATTATACCATATTAAACAAAATTATGATTTTGATTTTTCTTTAATATTATTTATCCAATCATTTTTACTGGAATCTAACATAGAATAACACTATCCTATACAATTGACAGCCCAAATCGTTCAGAATAGAACAATCCTAACTATCGAATAACTCAACTTCATAAATATCTATGCAATCCTATGCCTAGAATTCCTATAAACTAAATGTTTTGGCACTCTTCTAAGCCATTGATTGCCTTAAATTTTAATTTTTGAAGGATTCTAAAGCTAGAATAGTCCTATCACAATCAGTTTTGAATGATGAACAATTTAGAAACACTATAATTCTACTCCTTTTAAACAAAAAGGAACTGCCCAAGCAATCCTTTTCTGATTTTGAAATCATTTACTTATACTCTTCGAAAATCAAATTCAAACCACGTCAGCTTCACCTTGCTGTACTCAAGTACAGCCTGCGGCTAGCTTCCTAGTTTGCTCTTTAATTTTCATTGAGTATTAAACTTTGATAGTTGAGATAATCAATAGCCCACCTATAAAAAGAGTTATAGTAAGATTCCTTATTTATTGATTTCAAGCTCCGACAACTGTGTGTGAATAACTGACAGTTCTGCACCAGCCTGAAGAAGAGCAGCTGCAGTATAGGCACCTTCTACAATTGGAACCCTATTTATCATGATACTTTTATCACTGAAATCAGCCACCATTTCTAAGTTCATTTTAGCAGAACCTAGGTCAAAAAAGGCTAATAAAGTATCTGCTGGATTTTCGGAAACAACCCTATCTACTTGATCAAAACTTGTTCCAATTCCTCCATCTTCGGTTCCTCCTACATAAGTAATCGGGACCTCTTTAGCTACTTCACTAATCAGTTCAACGACACCTTGTGCAATGTTTTTGGAATGTGAAACGATAACAAGACCAATACTTCCCATTAAAACACCCCAGTTTCTAAAAGAGCAGTAAAGAGTAATCCTGATGAGAATGATCCAGGATCAATATGTCCAAGAGAACGTTCTCCTACATAAGATGCCCTTCCTTTAGTTGCAAGTAAATCTTTGGTAGCATTCACTACCTTATCAATAACCTCTTGAGTCAATTGGCCAGCAGACAAGGCAGCAATAACAGGAGCCCAAACATCAACCATTGTCTTTTCTCCAACTTCTGCTTTCCCACGTTTGACAATCATATCCAAACCGCTTTGTAAGATTTCCTCTATTTTCGAATTAGAATCAGCCTTGGCCATGCCCATAAAAGCAGAGCCATACAGAGGACCAGAAGCACCGCCTACCTTACTCAGTAGTTGCATTGAGACAAGTTTAAACACATCACTGCTTGTTTCAAATTGCTTTCCTTCTAAGTTCTCCATAACTGCAGCCATGCCACGCGCCATATTTCCACCGTGGTCTCCATCTCCTATAGGAGTGTCTAACTCACTAAGGTAATCTTTCTGTTCTTGAATCTTTTCATTAAAAAGCTTCATCCATTCAAGAGCTTGTTCAACATTCATGCGACATTTCCTCCTTGAGTTTACCAAGCTGGGGTAGTAACAGGTGCATTTAGAGCATCCAACCACTCATCATCTGCCAATCGAATCAATGTTAATGACAAGCCAGCCATATCAATTGAGGTCATATAGTTTCCAATTTTCTTAAACGCCAACTGAACATCTTTTTCATGAAGTAATTTAGCCACATCATTTGCGAAAACATATTGTTCCATAAGCGGAGTGCTTCCTAAACCATTGATGAGAAGCCCATAGCGTTCACCAGCCTTAAGTTGGAAACCTTCAGATAATTTTTCAACCAATTCTGAGGCCAATAGTGCTGAAGGCTGCATCTTCTCTTTTTTATATCCTGGCTCACCGTGAATACCAACTCCATATTCAAATTCATCATCTTCTAGAACAAAACCTGGTTTGCCAACCTCAGGAACAGTTGCTCCAGACAAGGCCAGCCCAATTGTTTTAATTTCTAAGACAAGTTTATCGGCCAAGTCCTTCATTTCAGCCAATGATTTACCAGAACGGGCCGCATCACCTAAAATTTTATGGACTAAAATAGTACCTGCAACACCTCGACGACCTTGGGTATAGAGACTATTTTCAACAGCGATATCATCATCAACCACAACGCTTGCTACATCAACACCTTCCATTTCAGCAAGTTCTTGTGCAATTTCAAAGTTCATAATGTCACCAGAATAGTTTTTGATGACCATGAAAACTCCAGCACCTTCATCAGCCGCCTTAATGGCTTCTAAAATTTGGTCTGGAGTAGGTGAAGTGAAGACTGCTCCACAAATGGCAGCAGACAACATTCCATCTCCTACAAATCCAGCATGACTTGGTTCATGTCCTGAACCTCCACCTGAAATAAGTCCAACTTTTCCTGTCTTTTCTGCCTTTCTAACGATGACATCAAAACCATCTAAGCGTTCTACCAAGTCATCATGCATGAATGACAATCCCTGCAACATTTCATCAACAACTTGTGTCGGTTCATTTATAATTTTTTTCATGAGAAACTCCTTTCGGCATCTACCTTTGTTTTCGTTTTCATTATATATTTTTTATCGCTGGCTGATAAGGGACAGATTCTATTATTTGTCCCCTTTTAAACCCGTTTAAAACATTTTTTTGGTAAAATGAAGTAAGTAAAAGAAAGGTTTCCTATGGCATCATCACTCATTACAAAAAAACGGATTGCCAAGGCATTTAGAGACCTATTAGCTACTAGAGAATTTGACAAAATCTCTATTGTAGATATCATGGAATCAGCTGGCATTCGTAGACAGACCTTTTATAATCACTTTCTTGACAAATATGAACTGCTAGACTGGATATTTGAAACTGACTTAACCGAGTATATTACCAATAACTTGGACTTCATTTCAGGCCAAAAACTATTACAAGAATTATTTTTTTATTTCGAACAAGAGCGTGACTTTTATATTCAACTTTTTGATATTCAAGGGCAAAATAACTTCTATGACCACTTTATCAGCTACTGTCGCTTGCTTGTATCAAAAATTTTAAGAGAATACGGTCAGATTGATATCGATTCATCTGCTTATACTTGTTTTTTGTTAGACTATCATTCACATGCTCTAGCAGAAATCGTGAAGGCTTACGTCAATAAAAAAAGTCCAGTTCCACAACCAGACTTTCTAATCATGACAATTATTGGAAAGAGACTACAATGACATTTATTTCAAATCATAAACAGAAAATTATTTCAAGTTACATTTCGGCAACTGTCAGCAGTCATCCTGAATTAGAAAAACACCCTACCTTACCACTAGTCTATCAAAAAAATCGCAATCCTCATCAGGTTCCAATCTTGTCGGGTGGAGGTTCAGGACACGAACCTGCGCATATTGGATATGTGGGAGAAGGAATGCTTACCGCTGCTATCTATGGCCAATTATTTACTCCTCCTACAAGAACTGAAATCTTAGAGTCCATTCGTTTTTTAAACAATGGTCACGGTGTCTTCATCATTGTAAAAAATTTCGAAGCAGACATCAAAGAATTTAGCTCGGCCATTAATACTGCTAGACAAGAAGGAATTAAGGTCGGCTATAGTCTAGCACACGACGATATTTCAATTGAACCTCACAATAGATTTCAAATTAGAGGAAGAGGGCTTGCAGGGACTATTTTACTTCATAAAATCCTAGGATTTGCAGCTCAAAATGGTTCCGACATCGAGCAACTAACTGATTTAGGTCATCAGCTTGCTCCCGAAATCGCAACAATTGGCTTTGCAACGAAATCTGCTAGTCTCCCCCAAGCCACCCTTCCACTATTTAACTTGGAAGAAGGAAATATTTCTTATGGTATTGGGATACATGGCGAAGAAGGCTATCGTATCGTCCCATTCCAATCATCGGAAATCCTTGCAAATGAAATTATAAGTAAATTAAGATTGCACTATCATTGGAAAAAGGGTGATCATTTTATATTGCTTGTAAATAATCTAGGCACTACCAGCAACTTAGAAATGGGCATATTTATCAATGATCTCCTTCAACTCTTAGAAATTGAAGGAGTCACTATTACCTTTATAAAATCAGGAACATTTATGACCAGTCTGGATATGGCAGGTATATCCGTAACTCTTTGCCCCGTGAAGAATAAACAGTGGTTAGAAGCTCTCAATGCTCCAACGACAGCTTTTGCATGGTAATTTGCTTGTATTACTCAAAAGGGCTACATCACTTGATGGCCCTTTGTTTTTATCTTATACTCAATGAAAATCAAAAAGCAAACTAGGAAACTAGCCGCAGGCTGTACTTGAGTACGGCAAGGCGACGTTGACGCAGTTTGAATTTGATTTTCGAAGAGTATTACGTTTAAAAGAACTCATTCTTGCAATTTCAAATAGTCCATCTATCCCTTACAATTCTTCCGATGAGCTTTGAGTTTTTTCAGAGCCCAATCATAGTGGCTTGACGTGCTACTAACAAAGTAAGAACCTAGACTTGTCCCTCCCGTCCACTTATAGATACCTTTGGCAAAGAGTTCGTCATTGCTAAAAACTTCTATCAACTCTAAAACCTCCCTATGTGATTGTTCTAGGAGTCTAGTCGCTTCTTCTAAGGACGTTTTCTGGTGCTTCTTCCAAAAAGCGACATTCATTTCTCGATAAGTTTTCCAATTATAAGGTTCAGGTAGAAAAGGCCTTTCGTGACCTTCTTGATTAGAATGTACCCAAGTCAAAAGTAACTGATGCCATTCATAAAGATGGATCAGAACATCTCTTAGATTTTTATCCCTTTTCCAGTGAGCTTCTTTTTTCTTTGGGTCTCTTGAAAAATCAAATGGAGTCTGTAGCTCATCTTCACTTAGTTGGGAGATGAAACGATTGAGCTTTTCATAGTTTTCCTTAGAGGCCAGTACTAGCTCCTCTTTTGTTTTCGGTCTAGGCACAGAGTTCTCCCTTCATATTGTTAGTTATTATTAGAAATTTTTTATCCTTTAAATCTCTATAACTTATCCTTTAATTTCTCAACAAAGAGATAGGCTGCTGGACAGGTCAAAGTATTCTTAATCGTCAAATGGTTGATTTGATGGATCTTTTTGCGATCTGTATGGGGGAACTCTCGGCAGGCCTTGGGACGAACATCATAGATGGAACAGAGATTATCTCCTCCTAGAAAGGGACAAGGCATGGATTTAAAAACCTTATCGCCATCTGCATCTACCTGAAGGAACTCCGCTTCAAAAGCTGGTAATTTCATCTTAAAATACTTGGCGATTCGTGTAATATCCGCTTCTTTAAAGTCCGGTCCCAATGTCTTACAACAATTGGCACAGGCCGTGCAATCAATTTCCTCAAAGACTTCTTGGTGAATCTGCTGGGCTATCTTGTCTAGGTTTTTAGGAGGTTTTTTCTTTAGATTGGCTAAAACTTTACGGTGTTCCTTCTGCTTTTGCATGGCTAGCTGGTGGTAATACTCAATATCAATTTCTTTAGACATGATTTCTCTCTTATTCTATTTGCTTCTCCTATTATATCATGCCTCTTCATCATTGAAAAGTGGACTTTACAAGACTATACTATTCCCGAATGTATCAAAAAACCTTGCAACTAGGTTACAAGGTTAATGAAATTAATCAAAGTTAACGTATTCTTTTTGAAGTTCAAGGACTTCTTCCATTGTTGAACACTCTGTAAGGGCACGGTTAGCGTACTCTTCCATCTTAGCAGTATCCAATTTCTTCATCAAGCTACGTGTTCGAAGTACAGATGTTGCTGACATAGAGAACTCATCCAAGCCCATTCCGACAAGAAGTGGAACAGCTTTTTGGTCACCAGCCATCTCACCACACATACCAGCCCATTTACCTTCAGCGTGAGCTGCCTTGATAACATTGTTGATCAAGCGAAGGATTGATGGGTTATATGGTTGGTAAAGGTATGAAACTTGTTCGTTCATACGGTCTGCTGCCATTGAGTATTGGATCAAGTCGTTTGTACCAATTGACATGAAGTCTACTTCTTTAGCAAATTGGTCTGCAAGCATCGCTGCTGCAGGGATTTCAATCATGATACCAACTTGGATGTCATCCGCAACTGCAACACCTTCAGCAAGAAGGTTTGCTTTTTCTTCTTCATAAACTGCTTTAGCTGCACGGAATTCTTTCAAGAGGGCAACCATTGGGAACATGATACGCAATTGACCATGAACAGAAGCACGAAGAAGGGCACGGATTTGTGTACGGAACATTGCATCTCCAGTTTCAGAAATAGAGATACGAAGGGCACGGAATCCAAGGAATGGGTTCATTTCATGTGGCATATCGAAGTAAGGAAGTTCCTTATCTCCACCGATATCCATTGTACGAACAACTACTGGTTTACCATTCATTCCCTCAAGTACAGCCTTGTATGCTTCATACTGCTCATCTTCAGTTGGGAAGTCTTGAGAATCCATGTACAAGAACTCTGTACGGTAAAGTCCAACCGCTTCTGCACCGTTGTTGTTAACACCTTCCACGTCTTTTGGAGTACCGATGTTAGCAGCCAACTCGAAGTGTTTACCGTCAGCAGTCACTGTTTGAGCATCTTTCAAAAGGGCCCATTCAGCTTTTTGTTTAGCATAAGCTTCACCAGCTGCTTTAAATTCTGCCGCTTGTTCATCTGTTGGGTTGATAATCACTTCACCAGTAATTCCGTTAACGGCAAGGATATCACCGTCTTTCACCACTTCAGTGATGTTATTTGTTCCCAATACAGCTGCAATTTCAAGTGTACGTGCCATGATAGCTGAGTGGCTTGTACGTCCACCGATATTTGTTACAAAAGCTTTTACAAAGTTTTTGTCCAATTGAGCTGTATCAGATGGTGTCAAGTCATGCGCAATCACGATTACTTCTTCATTGATAGAAGCTGGGTTTGGCAATTTCTTACCAAGAAGATTTGCCAATACACGTTTTGTCACGTCGCGGATATCCGCTGCACGTTCTTGCATATATGGGTTGTCTTCCATACCTTCAAAGATAGTGATGAACATGTCAGTCACTTCTTTAAGACCTGCTTCTGCATTGACTTTCTTAGCACGAATTGTTTCTTTAATCTGACCAATCAATTCTGGGTCAGAAAGAACCATCAAATGAGCGTCAAAAACTTGAGCCGCTTCTTCACCAAGCGTACCTACAGCTTTCTCGCGGATAAGAGAAAGCTCGTTTTGAGAAGCTTCAAGAGCAACATCCAAACGAGCCTCTTCTGCGTTTGTATCTTCGACTGAAATAGTCTCGAATGACAAATCCGGTTGAACGAGTAGATATGCTTTTGCAACTGCAACACCGTCAGATGCTGCGATTCCTTTAAGCATTTCTGTCATTTCCCTTATGCCAATCCTTCTTTTTCCATTGTTTCTGAGATTGCAGCGATAGCGTCATCTGCATCTGCACCTTCAGCTGAGATAGTTACGTCAGCACCTTGGCCAACACCAAGACTCATAACACCCATAATTGATTTAAGGTTAACTGATTTACCTTTGTATTCAAGAGTGATATCTGAAGCAAATTTGCTAGCAGTTTGCACCAACAATGTTGCTGGACGTGCGTGAATACCTGTTTCTGCCACTACGTGGAAATCTTTAGAAGCCATAGTTTGACTCTCCTTTTGTTCTTTCTTTTTTTGAGTTATATGTGATAACCCTTACAGTTTGGTATTATACCATCTTCTAGGATTTTTTTCAAGCATTTTCTGGATTTTCCTTCAATTTCCTTTCAGATAACTTGCTGAAAATCTTCTATCCTAGATAACAAAACACAGGATATAGTTTCTTTAAAAACGATTTATAGGATAATCATTGCTGTTTTATAAAGTAAACACTACATATTGTGTTTTGTGAGCTTGACTAGAAAAACAGACCACTATATTTAGTTCAAATCATTGACAAAATTTTATTTTCTGATATACTAGGATAGTATTAAATTTTGAAGAGGAGTTACACAATGGTAACCGTTTATTCTAAAAACAACTGTGTCCAATGTAAGATGACCAAACGTTTCTTGGACAGTAATAATGTCTCTTATCGTGAAATCAATCTTGATGAGCAACCTGAGTACATCGCTCAAGTTAAAGAGCTCGGTTTTAGCGCAGCTCCTGTTATCCAAACACCAACTGAAGTCTTTTCAGGTTTCCAACCAGGAAAACTGAAACAATTAGCATAATCTTAGTACATCATCCAGAAGAAACTGCTTTTAGGGCTAACTTAGAAGCCTTTCTTTTGTAATTAGATAAGGGAAATTTTATGGGATTAAAACATCTTGAAGACGTGACTTACTTCCGTCTCAATAACGAAATTAACCGTCCTGTTAATGGACAAATCATGCTTCATAAAGATAAGGAAGCCTTGGATGCCTTCTTTAAAGAAAATGTCGTTCCAAACACTATGGTTTTTGATTCAATTACTGATAAAATCAACTACCTCATTGAACACAACTACATCGAAACAGCCTTTATCAAGAAATACCGTCCAGAGTTCTTGGAAGAATTGGCTCAATTTATCAAAGACCAAAACTTCCAATTCAAGTCTTTCATGGCTGCTTATAAATTTTACAATCAATATGCCTTAAAGACTAATGACGGTGAATACTATCTTGAAAGTATGGAAGACCGTGTCTTCTTTAACGCCCTTTATTTCGCTGATGGGAATGAAGCTGTTGCAATCGATATTGCCAATGAAATCATCCACCAACGCTACCAACCTGCTACTCCTTCCTTCTTGAATGCTGGACGTGCTCGTCGTGGGGAGTTGGTATCTTGTTTCTTAATCCAAGTGACGGATGACATGAACTCTATCGGACGTTCTATCAACTCTGCCCTTCAACTTTCACGTATTGGTGGTGGTGTGGGAATTACCCTCAGCAACCTTCGTGAAGCTGGTGCACCTATCAAGGGTTATGAAGGAGCAGCTTCTGGTGTCGTACCAGTTATGAAACTCTTCGAAGATAGCTTCTCTTACTCAAACCAATTGGGGCAACGTCAAGGTGCTGGGGTTGTCTACCTCAACGTCTTTCACCCAGATATCATCGCCTTCCTTTCAACTAAGAAAGAAAATGCCGATGAAAAAGTTCGTGTCAAAACCCTATCACTTGGTGTTGTAGTACCAGATAAATTCTACGAATTGGCGCGTAAAAATGAAGAAATGTACCTCTTCAGCCCTTACTCTGTAGAAAAAGAATACAATGTCCCATTCAACTACATCGACATTACTGAAAAATACGATGAATTGGTCGCAAATCCAAATATTCGCAAGACAAAAATCAAGGCGCGTGATTTAGAAACTGAAATCTCTAAATTGCAACAGGAGTCTGGTTATCCTTATGTAGTCAATATTGATACGGCTAACCGTGCAAATCCTGTTGATGGAAAGATTATCATGAGTAACTTGTGTTCTGAGATTCTTCAAGTCCAAGAACCAAGTCTTATCAACGATGCTCAAGAATTCCTTCAAATGGGAACAGATGTTTCATGTAACCTTGGTTCAACCAACGTGGTCAACATGATGACCTCACCTGACTTTGGTCGTTCTATCCGTGCTATGGTTCGTTCCCTTACTTTCGTTACAGATAGTTCACACATCGTGGCTGTACCTACGATTGACTATGGAAATAGCCAAGCTCATACTTTTGGTCTTGGTGCTATGGGACTTCACAGCTACCTTGCCCAACAATTGATTGAATATGGATCGCCTGAGTCTATTGAGTTTACAAGCATCTACTTTATGCTTATGAACTACTGGACCTTGGTTGAGTCAAACAATATCGCGCGTGAACGTGGTATTACCTTCCATAACTTTGAAAAATCAGACTATGCTAAGGGAAGCTACTTTGATAAGTATATAACTGGCGAGTTTGTTCCAAAATCAGACCGTGTTAAAGAACTCTTCAAAGATGTCTTTATTCCAAGTGCTGCTGACTGGGCTGAACTTCGCGACAAGGTTCAAGCAGATGGTCTTTACCACCAAAACCGCCTTGCTGTAGCGCCAAATGGTTCTATCAGCTATATCAACGACGTTTCTGCTTCTATCCACCCGATTACGCAACGTATCGAAGAACGCCAAGAGAAGAAAATTGGTAAAATCTACTACCCTGCTGCTGGCTTGTCTACAGAAACCATTCCTTACTACACTTCTGCCTACGATATGGATATGCGTAAAGTCATCGATGTTTACGCTGCTGCGACTGAACACGTGGATCAAGGACTTTCACTCACCCTCTTCATGCGTAGTGACATTCCAAAAGGCCTTTACGAATGGAAGAGGGAAAATAAACAAACGACACGTGACTTGTCCATCCTTCGTAACTATGCCTTTAACAAGGGAATCAAGTCTATCTACTACGTCCGTACCTTTACAGATGACGGTGGAGAAGTCGGTGCTAACCAATGTGAAAGCTGTGTAATTTAGTTTCTAGCATAGAAACACTATTTTTCCCTAAGCAGCACTGATAAAATCAAATCTACTAGGTCATAACATAATTTATGTAACATTTTAAAAGTCGGGCTTCCGACTTTTTGTGCGATACTCCTATAGAATTATGGTAAAGTAGAAATAATTGTGAGTTCGCAATACTAAACACAGAAAGAGATTTTAAATGGAAACTTACTACAAAGCCATTAACTGGAATGCCATCGAAGATGTCATCGACAAATCAACTTGGGAAAAACTGACGGAGCAATTCTGGCTCGATACACGTATTCCCTTGTCAAATGACTTGGATGACTGGAGAAAGCTATCTAACAAAGAGAAAGACTTGGTCGGAAAAGTCTTTGGTGGTTTAACCCTTCTGGACACCATGCAATCTGAAACTGGGGTTGAAGCCCTTCGCGCAGACATCCGTACACCACATGAGGAAGCTGTTTTCAATAACATCCAATTTATGGAATCTGTTCACGCTAAATCTTACTCTTCAATCTTTTCTACCTTAAATACTAAGGCTGAGATTGAAGAAATTTTCGAATGGACCAATACCAATCCTTACCTACAAAAGAAGGCTGAGATTGTCAACGAAATCTACCTCAACGGTAGCCCACTTGAAAAGAAAGTTGCCAGCGTCTTCCTCGAAACCTTCCTCTTCTACTCTGGTTTCTTCACTCCCCTCTACTATCTCGGTAACAACAAACTAGCCAACGTTGCAGAAATCATTAAATTGATTATTCGTGACGAGTCTGTTCACGGAACCTACATTGGTTACAAATTCCAACTTGGTTTCAATGAATTGCCTGAAGAAGAGCAAGAAAAACTCAAAGAATGGATGTACGACCTACTCTATACTCTTTATGAAAATGAAGAAGGCTACACAGAGAGTCTTTATGACGGTGTTGGTTGGACTGAAGAGGTTAAAACCTTCCTTCGCTACAATGCCAATAAAGCTCTCATGAACATGGGACAAGATCCACTTTTCCCAGATTCAGCTGAAGATGTCAACCCAATCGTTATGAACGGTATTTCAACAGGAACTTCCAACCATGACTTCTTCTCTCAAGTCGGAAATGGTTACCTTCTTGGCGAAGTTGAAGCCATGCAAGATGATGACTACAACTACGGTTTGGACTAATACTCTTCGAAAATCTCTTCAAACCACGTCAGCTTCGCCTTGCCGTAGATATGCTCACTGACTTCGTCAGTCTTATCTACAACCTCAAAACTGTGTTTTGAGCAACCTACGGCTAGCTTCCTAGTTTGCTCTTTGATTTTCATTGAGTATAATTCTCCACCACTCTTAACTATCAAAAAGTAAACTTGAAACAACAAAATAATAATCTAATAAAATATCGAAGTTTTGAAAACAAACCTCGATATTTTTGTTTTTGTTTTATTTTGTTGTTTTTGTATTTGAATGATGAGCTAGTTTATGGTAAGATAGTAGTAGGAAACGAGGTGATAATATGCTCAAGCAAGAAAAATTAACCAAAATTTTAGAGATAGTAAATAGTAAAGGAACCATAACGGTTAAACAGATTATGGACGAAATAGCCGTTTCAGATATGACTGCAAGACGCTATTTACAGGAATTAGCTGATAAAGATTTACTGATTCGTGTGCATGGTGGAGCTGAAAAACTTCGAACCAACTCCCTTTTGACTAATGAGCGATCAAATATTGAAAAACAAGCCCTCCAAACGGCAGAAAAACAAGAAATAGCCCGTTTTGCAGGCAGTCTAGTAGAAGAAAGAGAAACTATTTTCATTGGACCAGGAACAACATTAGAATTTTTTGCGCGCGAATTGCCTATTGACAATATCCGCGTCGTGACCAACAGTCTACCTGTTTTTCTGATTTTAAGCGAACGAAAATTAACAGATTTGATTTTGATAGGTGGAAATTATCGCGATATTACAGGTGCTTTTGTTGGCACATTGACCCTACAAAATCTCTCTAATCTCCAATTTTCCAAAGCTTTCGTTAGCTGTAATGGTATTCAAAACGGAGCTCTAGCTACTTTTAGCGAGGAAGAGGGAGAGGCTCAACGCATCGCTTTAAATAATTCTAATAAAAAATATTTGCTCGCAGATCATAGTAAGTTCAATAAGTTTGATTTTTATACTTTTTATAATGTATCAAATCTTGATACTATTGTTTCAGATTCTAAACTAAGTGATTCAATCCTTTTTGAGCTATCTAAACTTACTAAAGTCATCAAGCCTTAATAAACTGAAAGATCCTGTGGGAAAAACTCAATTTCAGAAGTAAATCTTCCCACAATAAAACGCATAGTATCAAGGTTTTTCAACACCTGATATTATGCGTTTTTCTACGTTAAAGACTTTTTGCCCAATTGCTTTATCTGCAACCTCAAAGCTATGCATTGAGAAACCTGCGACTCGCTTCCTAGTTTAAAGTTGCTCTTTGATTTTCATTGAGTATAAGCAACGTGATTAGATAAGAGTTTTGCAGCGTACTAAATACGAGATTTAACTTTTTTGGAAATTGGTTACGATTGTTGAAACGGCATAAAATCTGAATCAAAGGAGATATTATCCCGTTCTTCAGGATTGATAAAATTTAAAAAGATATTTTTAAATTCTTCCAGCTCATAATCTGAATGACAAATCCATTCTTTACCGGTAGAGACATACCATTTCCCAAGGCTTTTCAGTTCTTCATTCGTCAAACACGGTATTTGAGAGCATTTTTCAAAGTTGATAATATAAACTTTTTCATAAATAGATTGGATAAAATTTTTGAACATCTTTTTGCCTCACTAAAATTCTATATCTAATGACTCATTCTACTACTCAATCACTTGAGTTTTCGCTACTTTCTTGTACCAGTGAGCTGATTTCTTAGGATAACGTTCTTGAGTTTCAAAATCTACATAGAAGAGACCGTAACGTTTCTCATACCCATTTGACCATGAGAAGACATCCATCAATGACCAAATAAAGTAACCTTTTACATTAGCGCCATCTGCAATCGCATCAGACAAGACCTCCAAGTGTTGTTTCACATAATCAATACGGCCATCATCATAAACAGTGTTATCGACGAACTCATCTTTATAGCCGAGACCATTTTCAGTGATGTAAATCTTCTTGTAGTTCGGATAATCTTTCTTCACGCGCATGATTTGGTCATACAAACCTTGAGGGTAGATAATCCAATCCCAATCCGTACGTGGTACATAATCAGGAGCTACACGACGACCAACACCTTTGATTTGGTATTTAGAACTTCCTTTCTCACCCTTACCATTATGGATGATTTCAGTTTCTCCATCAAAGGATTCCATCCAGTCACTCATATAGTAGTTAATTCCAAGGAAGTCATTCAAGTCTTTTGCGGCTTCTAATACTTCGAAATCTTCGTCACGCAAGTCAAGCTTTCCACCATTGGCAGCCAAGATAGCCTCTACCCCTGCCAGGGTCTTTTCAGAGTAGTGCCCCAGATAAGTTGCATCCAAGATAAATTTGTTATGGATAATGTCCTCCAACTCTGCCGCAATAACATCTGCTGGATTTTTAGGATCCAAAGGATACTTAGTTGGCAGAGCGTGAACAACACCAATTTCACCTTTATAACCTTTATCTTTATATAGCTTAACTGCACGCGCATGAGACACCATCATATTGTGGTGCGATTGGAAGACTTTGGCAAGGTCATACTGGATACCTGGAGGGAATTTACCAACTAAATATTGACCATCACCGATTGGCCCAATTTCATTAAAGGTTGTCCAATAATTTACTTCTGGAAATTCTTCAAAACAGAAGGCCGCGTAGTCTACAAAGTGTTCAATATTTTCACGATTTAAGAAGTCGCCATTTGAGTGGAGAGCTTCTGGAGTGTCAAAATGATGAAGAGTTACAAATGGCTCAACGTGACGTTTGTGACACTCTGCAAATAGATTATGATAAAATTCAACACCTTTAGCATTTACTTCACCATAACCAGTCGGAAAAATACGTGACCAGGCAATAGAAATTCGAATGCCATTGATACCATACTCTTCTGCCAGCTTGAGGTCAACTGGATATCGATTGTAAAAATCACTGGCTGGTTCTGCAGTGTACCAGTAGTTATCTTCAAGATATTTATCCCACGCAACTGGTCCTTTTCCATCAGTATGTGTAGCACCTTCTGCTTGATAAGCAGCTGTTGCGCCACCGAAAATAAAGTCTTTTGGTAATGTTTTTGTCATATAATTCTCCTTTTAATTAAAAAAGAAATAAGATGGAGAGGAGGCTAGTGAGGCTTTATTCTCCATCTCACTTCTAATCTTTTATTTTTCGAATTGAGCTTGTACAAATGCAAGAGCACCTTTTCCATCACGGGTTAATTTGATGTATTGAGCGCCTTCTGTCTTGGCAAGTTTAATACCGAGTTTATCAGTTTCTGCTTTCATGTCTTCAAAGTTTGAAGCAACTTGAGGAGCAAGGATAACAAGATCAAACTCTGGCAACATTTCACGGTGAGCACCATAGCCACCTGCTGCTGCTTTCACAGGAACATTGTATTCTGCAGCTGCCTTGTTCAAAGCATTTGCAAGGAGACCACTTGTCCCTCCGCCTGCACAGAGAACGAGAACATTTGTTTCTTCAGTGATGGTATTTTGTGCTGCTTCTACACCCGCTTTCTCAAGAATAGCATCTGCTTTTGCAGTGTTGAAGTTTGCAGCAACTTTTTCTTTCAATTCGTCATTAGACTTACCTGAACGCTCTTCTTCAAGAATTTGTTCATCATATACTTTAAGGAATGGGTAGTAAATGACTACGTCAACCACGATTAGAAGGGCAGCAAGAATGAATGATAGCACTTGGAAGTTAGTTCCAAGAACTAGACCTAGTGGAGCTGGAGTTGTCCATGGTAGATTAGCAGTAAATGAGTTCATTCCAAGAGTTTCAATAAAGAATTTAAAGATCCATACGTTTGCGATAGGAGCAAAAATAAATGGAATGAAGAAGATTGGATTTAATACCAATGGAGCACCGAACAAGATAGGCTCATTTACACCGAAGAAAGTTGGAACTACTGAAGCACGACCGATTGCACGGTTACGTTTCGATTTTGTTAACCACATGAACATGAAAGGAACAACTAGTGTCGCACCTGTACCACCCATGGTCACGATAAACATTTGTGTACCAGAAGTAAGAATCTTGTCAGCGTGCATACCTTGTTGGAGAAGGTTCAAGTTGACTTCGGCATTTGCATAGGTAATAGCTGCGATAGCAGGTTCAACGATAGATGGACCATGAATACCAACAAACCAGAAGAAGGCAAAGGCACCAAAGATAATGGTAATACCAAGATAGCCATCAGCTGCAGAGAATAATGGTGCAAAGAATTTACCGATTGATTCTGCTACACTAGCACCCACAAAATGACGTGCTAGTAAATCAAGAGCATAAAGAGAAACCACTGATAGAGTGAATGGAATCACATCTTTAAAGACTTGTGAGATATTTGGTGGAACTTCGTCAGGCATGCGAATAGTGACATTGTTCTTAACACAAACCTTATAGATTGCTACAGTAACAAAGGCTGCTAGGAAGGCTGAAAGCAAACCTTTTGTTCCGAGGAATCCTGTTGCAAAGCCACCTTCAATTGGATCAGCTGCCAACATCAATAATCCAACAATAGCTGCCAACAGAGTTGACATATAGTTGATTTGATTGGTTTTCTCCATGCTCCGGTTTACTGAGTCGGTCAGTGATTTAGCAGTCGTACCAGCTAGCAAAAGTGCGAGAATACCCATAGAATAGCTATAAGGTTTCATCAATAGAGCCACTACTTCATCAGACCATTTAAAGCCCCATGAGTTTGGTACAAAGGCAATCAAGATAAAAATACTTGAGAAGAGAATAACAGGCATACCTGCAATGAAACCATCACGAATAGCACGAAGATAGATATTACGAGATAATTTCTCAAAGAAAGGTTTTCCTTTCTCAATAAATGTAATTAGTTTATTCATTATTTAACTCCTCTCTTGTACAGTTCAATTAAATGGTGCATCAAATCTTTTAACAAAATAGTTGTCATCAAGTGGTCTTGGCCATGCATCATGGTTACACTATAAGCTAAGTCATCACCTGAAGCTTCCTTAGTCAATAGACTTGTTTGCGCGTGGTGAGCTTCAGCAATACAAGAACCAGCTTCCTCAACTAAGCTATCCACTTTTGCAAAATCACCAGCTTCAGCAGCTTTCAAGGCTTCCAATAGTTTTGAACGAGCATCGCCTGCATAGGCTACGATTTCAAAACCTAACAATGTTACTTCTTCTCTATTCATGATAGAATTCTCCTTATGTATTTTTAATTAAATTTTTATGACAATAAACGTTGGATATGTAGAACTAGATAAACTCGTTCACTTTTATACAAATCAAGACCCGTATGTTGCGTAATCACATCATAGATCTTGGAGCCAATCTCGAACGCTTTTGGATAGGATTGATTGATATGCTCTTCCATATCCAGAAGTGATTGGTTATCATCTCTAGATCTGTCTAAATAATCCAAGAAATAATTCAGATGAATCATAAAGCGATCATAGAAATGGGTATTCTCTTTGGTTCGTTGAATTGCATATTCCTTTAGAACTTCCTCAACATTCCTGAGAATTTCTTTCCTCTTATCAATCGACTCCACAAGTTCCACTTCATTTTCACCTTCAGCATTAATGAAATGATAAGCAATCCGAATAATTTCGTCCTCAGGAAAATGATCCGCTAACTTCTGGCGGTAAATTTCAAATGCTTCATTTGCGATTTGAAAAGCGACAGGATACTTAGCGGAAATATCTGGCAGATTACTATCCTTGTACCTTCCTTGTGCTAGAGCTTGGTAAGAACAGTAAATATGATCTGACAAGGTTACATAGAGATACTCTTGAATTGGATAATGATATTTCTTTGATAGCTTATCAATGATTTCATAGGTCACTGTGATAAAATCAAGCGGAACATCTTTGAGGAGAGACATAAAGTTTTCTCTGGACTCTTCGGTCTTCATCCGAAAGATTTTCTCAACCTGATTTTCAGCAATCAAATCCCCTTTCTTCTTTCCAAATGCAATCCCCTTACCAATCACAATCACTTCTTCTCCTTTATCATTTCTGACAAGAGAGACATTGTGATTCATTGGATTTAGAATTCGATACATGTCAACCTCCTTTTATATCTTAAAGGTATATGAGTACAAAAAATGACCACAAATGAACTAGAAAATCAGCCGATTTCTAATTCACCTGTGATCATGCCTAATATTACTTAGTAACACTCACCTTGTATTAACTTGTGATTTAAGTATAGCACAAGTAAGTTATTTTGTAAACCTTTACATACAACTTTTTTTAAAAATTTTTTAGATTCATGTTCTTAAACTAGGAGGGCTTTCTTACACGCGTTCTTTCCATGAAGTCGCTGTTGTTTGAAGAACTTTATTGAGTTCGTCAATGTTTTCAAAACCAGTTGTGCGAAGCCATTCGCGAGCTGCTGCTTCACCATCTTTGATGTAAGCTTCAACTGATCCAGCCCATGTAGCACGGCCACAAAGAACTCCGTTAAAGTTTGCACCTGATTCATGAGCAAATATAAGAGTATCTTGGAAAAGTTTAGCTGATACACCAGCACTCAAGTAGATGTATGGCAAGTTAGTTGCTTCATCTTGTGCTTTGAAGAAGGCTGCTGCTTCTTCACGTGTATAAACTACTTCACCTTCAGCGAAGCCTTCAACATATTTAATGTTAACAGGAACTTCTACTTTCAATACATCAATGTTAAAGCGTGGGTCTGAGAAGACTTTCATAGCACCAATAACTTTGTGTGGTTTTACTTTCGCGTATTCTACAGAACCTGCGTCAGCAATTTTTTCATCGTAAGCAAGGATTTCAAGGAAGAATGGGATATCTTCAGCCACACATTCAGAACCGATACGTTCGATGTAAGCTTGTTTTTCTTGGTTGAGTTCGTCTGAGCTATCTACATCATAGTAAAGCAAGAATTTAACTGCATCTGCACCTTCTTCTTTAATACGTTTTGCAGACCAAACATCCAAGCAGTCTGGCAAGCGTTTTGTGCTTGTTGTGTCATAACCTGTTTTTTCATAAGCAAGGAGAAGACCAGCTTTTTCATCAAGAGCTTTAGTAGCTGGAAGTCCATACTCAGGGTCAAGAAGCATAGATGAAGCGTATTTAGTCAATTCATCTGCTACCAAAACTTTCAGTTCTTCCATTTGAGACACAGTTGGTTCTTCTGTTTGGTGTTGAGCCATGAGGCGTTTCAAAGCACCACGTTGGTCAAATGCAAGAGCTGAGATGATACCATTTTCATCAGAAAGTTTTTCTAAGCGTGCACGTTTTTGTTCTGTTAAAGCCATTTTATACCTCTTTTACTATTAATTGATCATATAGAGCTTGATAGTTGGCCATGTTGACATGACCAGTCATTTTTTCTTGAGCATTGAGCATACCAAGGACATTTGCCTTGATGAGTAATTCTGCATCCGATTCTTTATGAAGAAGTCCTGAAGAAATTCCTGCCACAGTAGAATCTCCAGATCCGACAGGATTGACTACCTGAATTCTAGGAATATCTACCTTGTAGAAAGTGTCCCCATGTTTGGCAAAGGCACCGTTGGCACCAAGTGAAACGATAATCCATTCAATACCTGCAAATAAAGGTTCTTGAAGGACTTCTTTTAATTCATCCAAATCCTCAGAAACTTCTCTTCCAAGAAGCTGAGATAATTCCTCATTATTTGGTTTGATAACTGTTGGTTTATGCGGTGATTCAAGAACCGCCTGAAGTGCTGCACCAGAGCAGTCCAAGACAACAGGCTTGCCAGCTTGATTAGCAAGTTCTACCAAGCTCGCATAGTAATCAACTGGAAGGCCAGCTGGCAGACTACCTGAGATAGCTACTACTTCAACTGACTCCAAGAGTTTTTTGAAATGTTCCAAAAAGTCTTGACCTTCCTGTTCCAATACTACAGGACCTTTTTCAAGAACTTCTGTTTGGTTGTCTCCGTGAAGAATAGCGATACAGTTACGAGTTTCTCCCTGAATTGAGAAGAAATCTTTTTTTACTTGATTATCGATATGTTCAACCAAAAACTCACCAAGTTTACCACCCACTAAACCAGTAGCAAGAACAGAATCTCCAAATTCTGAAAGTACTCGGGTAACATTGAGTCCCTTACCACCAGCCGTTTTGGTTACATCCACCACACGATTGACAGTATCAATCTTCAACTCATCCAAGGGATAGGAAATATCAATGGATGGGTTCATTGTGACTGTTAAAATCATAGGTCACCTCTTAGTCGTGGTATTCTCCGCGATCCCATTTTTCAAGGAATTCAGTGAAGAAGTTTGCGTCTGTTTGTTGAGCATTGTGACTTTCAAGGTGTTCAATTTTCGCAATCAATTTTTTGTTTTCTTCAGTTGGTTTGTATTCAGCATGGATGAAAGCTTCGATGATATCGCACATGAGCAATTCACCAGTAATCTTACCACCAAAACCGATAACGTTGGCGTTCAATTGTTCTTTAGCATAAAGAGCTGTTGTCATATCACGAACCAAGGCAGAACGAACACCTGGAACTTTATTTACAGCGTTGTTGATACCAACACCAGTACCACAGATACATACTCCAAGATCAGCTTGACCACTAGTTACAGCTTCCCCTACTTTTTTACCAAAGATTGGGTAGTGAGTACGTGTATGGTCATATGTACCAAAGTCAATGACTTCATATCCTTTTGATTTCAAAAATTCTGAAACCGCCATTTTTTCATCTGTTACGATGTGGTCACATCCAATTGCAATTCTCATTTTTAACTTACCTTTCTTACTGTAATCTAATTAGCACATTTTGTTCAACATATCGACCCGAATTTGGTGACGTCCACCATCGTATTTACCGTTAACAAATCCTTTAGCGATGTTTTTAGCCAATTCGTCACCAACAAGTTGTGCACCCATAGTGATCATACGTGAGTTGTTGTGGCCACGAGTCATATAAGCTGAACGTTCGTCAGATACTTCTGCAGCAACCATTCCTTTGATTTTTGTTGCGACCATAAATGGACCAGCACCGTAAGCATCAATCACGATACCAAGGTTTTGTTCTTCTTTGTTTACTTCTGCAGCAACAGCAAGAGTCACATCAACAAAGTCTTGACCTTCAGCTGTAACATCCACAACGTGGAAGTTTTCTTTTTCTAAGAAGTCTTTCACAACTTCTTTCAATCTCAAACCTGCAGCATCTGCACCGATAACAATAGACATATTGTATACTCCTTTTTATTTTTTCTATGCTGGATTCCAGCAGTGTATTGGCTGTCTTTAAAAAACAGTCAATTAGTCCTCACAAACATAATATACTACTATTGTTTGAAAAAGTCAACAGTTTGTGTTTGTTTTTGTTATTTATTTTTTACTTTTTTATAAAACTTCTATCTCAAACCCTATTTCTTCAACCTGATTGGCTTCTAAGAGACGAACATTCTTCTTATCTTCTAAATGATCTCCTTCTTCAAGGGATGTTGACAAGCCAGACCATGGCTCAAAGGCAATGAAAGGCCCCTTGTTCAAAGTTGACCAGATGATGAGGTTTGGAAACTCTTCAAAGTGCACTTTCAATCCCTTATTATGTTTACGAGAACGAAGCGCAATTGTTTGAGATTGCAATTCATCCAAAGTCACTGCATCTGTGCTGAAAAGATCATAACTAAGATCGATTTCTTTTTGTCCCTCTAGCCATGGACTTCTATCTTGAAAATCAAGCATCCCCGTTTCTGGGAAAGGACGCGGAACAGAGCAAGTCTCTTCTTTCTCAAACTCTAGATAATAATCTTCATAGACTTCATCATCAAGCAGAGGACAATTAAATCCTGGATGTCCACCAATAAAGTAAGGCATGACCTTGCTAGTTTCTTTATTGAAAATCTTGTATTGAGTCCGTACTGTCTTCCCAGTAAGGATATAAGTGATTTCTAGGCGGAAATGATAAGGATAGTTTTGATAGCTATTCTCATCGTCTTCAATTGCAAAAGTTACACTCTTGTCTGTCTGTTCAACTAATTCAAATTCTTTCTTACGAACCAAACCATGACGAGGAATCTTTCCTTTGCTTTCCTGCCCCTTCTCATCTATATAAAGTGCTATATCCTCTCTCAATGAACCACAAATGGGAAAGAGAACAGGAGCTTGACCACTCCAATAAGTAGCATCCCCTTGCCACAAATACTCGAGACCTTCCGCATCTTTTATAGAAGAAAGAGCCCCACCAAAACTGTTAAATTGAACTCTTAATTGTTCTGATTTTAATTCAATTACCATTATTTTCTCCGATTTCTTGATAGTTTATAAAAAACTAGGCTGTCACTCCTAATGGTATGACAACCTAGTTTCAACAATTTACATTTTATAGGAGCGCATTATTTTGCTTTTGCTGCGTACTCTTCATTACGTTTAATCATTTGTTTTCTGTACCATGCAAAGATACCGATATAGAATACAAGGAAGACTACAGCACCAAGGATTGCTTTGATATCACCTGTTGTAGTGTTACCAATTGTCCAACCAAGAAGTTTTTCGATTGGTCCTTCAAGAGTAGAGTGAGTAATCAATTGAGTTTCACTCACACCTGCTGGGAAGGCACCTACACCTTTAGCAAGTTCTGTTGCAAATGGTGCGATAAGTGTACCTGAAAGAAGGAAGAGGGGCAACAAGAGTGTTCCGAAGATGATCATACGGAGCAATTTACCACGTGTTACAACCAAGAGAGCTGGAGTAACACCCATAGCGATGATACCTGCAAGTGGCAAGATACCATTTCCAACTTTTGAAAGAAGTACTGCTTCAACCAACATGATTGGTGCAAGTACGTTGGCACAAGCCCAAATTTCAGCACGACCAGCGATGAATGGCCAGTCAAGACCGATGTTGAATTTACGTCCTTGAAGACGTTTAGTAGCAACGTTTGTAATACCTTGTGATAGTGGTTCTACGGCTGCGATGAACCATGAACCGATAAGTGAGAAGAGTTCCAAAGATACACCGGCAGTCAAACCAAGAGACAACCATCCTCTGATAACAAGACGCCATTTATCTGCATCTTCAACTCCTGCAATTGGATGTGGAGTTCCCATAATACCGATAACGATACCAAGGATGAAACCGATAAAGAATTTAGAACCCCAGAAACCGATTTTTTTGTTCAATTTAGCAGCGTCAAAGTCATATTTATCAAGACCTGGGAAGAATTTTTCAAAAATCTTATCCAAAACCATGATAACTGGGTTCATCATGTAGTTCATGTGAGTTGAAGTCATTGGTGATGAACTTGGAGCGTTAAGAAGGTCATCAAATGTAGGTTTCATCAAGTCAGAGTTGATAATTTTCAACACACCAACAAGGACGATAGCTGCTGTAGCAATAAAGAGTGAAACCCCTTGGCTCACACCATTGTTGTCAGCATACCATTTAATCAAAAGACCTGTGATAGACAAGTGCCAGATATCAAAGATATCAACGTCAAGTGTATCTGTTTTCTTCATAGCAAGCATCACTATGTTGACAATCAACATGATGAGCAAGAAGTATAGTGTCCAAGCAGATCCCCAAGTGATTGTTGCAAGTGGTGCCCAACCAACGTCAGTGATACTCAATTGGATACCAGTGTTTTCAACGAATTTTGCTAGTGATGCTGAGAAAGCAGTGTTTAGCATACCGATGATGGCACCGATACCTGTAAGAGCGATGGCAAGTTTGATACCACCTTCAAGCGCTTTGGAGAATTTCACTCCAAAAAGTAAAGCCAATAATGTCAAAATGATTAACATGATGACAGGACCACCCATATCTAAGACGGGCGTGAAAACCTTTTTGATTAGGTCAAAGATTGCATCCATAACAGTTCCTCCCTTTTTTATGTTATATGAATGTTAACAAATTAAAATTAGCTTAACCCGTGTTCTTTAATAGCTGCTTCAATATTATCATATACTGGAGCACTCATAGCTGGGATACGGAATAAGATTGGTCCAGCTTCGATAACTGGAATACCTGGGTCAAAACCAAGGTCTGTCGCAGCAATTGGTGTGAAGATGTCATAACCTTTGATAAGGTCCTCGTTGACGTCCTTGACCATGACTGCATCACAGTGCACATCGTAACCACGGTTTGAAAGTTCTTCTTCAAGAGCACTTTTAATTTGGTGGCTTGAGTTAACACCTGCACCGCAGGCAGCAAGAATTTTAATCATATGGATCTCCTCCGATTTAATATTTTTAATAGACAAGATTAAGCGATTGCTTCAGCGATATAAGCATAGAGGGCTTCTGGTTCAGAAATTTTTGATAGGTCTTCAAGATGGCCATTTCCTGTGAAGAAGTCCATCAACTGAGCAAGAATGTTAGTTTGACTTGAGCTTGAGTTGTTAATAATAAAGAAGAGCAAGGATACTTCTACTTCCTTATCTGGCGCAATCATATTGTGGAAAGTCACCGGTTTCTCTAATCGAACGACCACAACTTTTTCAGCCAGATTATGAACAATATCTGTGTGAGGAATAGCTACATTCGGCAAATCCTTACCTAAAAATTCCATATCTAAGCCAGTTGGAAATGACTTTTCACGCGTGATCAAGGCTTCACGATAGGTCGGAGTTACGATTTCTCGTTCTTCCAATAAAGTTGCAACCTGATCAAAGAGATGTTCTTGATTATCCGCTTCTAAGCAAAACACAAGGTTTTTGTCAAAGAAATGATCTAATCCCATAAGGTTTTCCCTTCTTTCCATTAACTTTATGCCATAAGTATAACACTATATGAAATCGTTGTCAATAGTTTTCTGTTGATTTTTGTCTCTTTTTTTATATTTTTGTTGTGTTTATAGTTTGTTATATAAAAATAAACACACAAACAAATACTCCAAGCATTTTTTCTGTTCTAATACTCAATGAAAATCAAAGAGCAAACTAGGAAGCTAGCCTCAGGTTGCTCAAAACACAGTTTTGAGGTTGTAGATAAGACTGACGAAGTCAGCTCAAAACATGGTTTTGAGGTTATAGATGAAACTGACGAAGTCAGCTCAAAACATGGTTTTGAGGTTGTAGATGAAACTGACGAAGTCAGCTCAAAACATGGTTTTGAGGTTGTAGATGAAACTGACGAAGTCAGCTCAAAACACTGTTTTGAGGTTGTAGATAAGACTGACGAAGTCAGTAACCATACATACGACAAGGCGACGCTGACGTGGTTTGAAGAGTATAGAAACTAAAAAAGCAGGCCATTAAAGCCTGCTTTACTATTGATTCTTATATAAATTTTCCTGTGAACAAGGAAAGGCATTTCTGATAACTTATTCTTCATCCATACTCAAGACGCTGAGGAAGGCTTCTTGTGGGACTTCAACTGATCCAATAGCTTTCATACGTTTCTTACCAGCTTTTTGTTTTTCAAGGAGTTTACGCTTACGAGAAACGTCACCACCATAACATTTAGCAAGTACGTTCTTACGAAGGGCCTTGATATCAGTACGAGCCACAATTTTGTGTCCAATTGCTGCTTGAATTGGCACCTCAAATTGTTGACGAGGAATGATTTTCTTGAGCTTATCAACGATGAGTTTCCCACGTTCGTAGGCAAAGTCCTTGTGAACGATAAAGCTGAGGGCATCCACCTTGTCTCCATTGAGAAGGATATCCATTTTGACCAGCTTAGAAGGGCGATATTCTGACAATTCGTAGTCAAAACTTGCATAACCACGAGTTGAAGACTTAAGCTTATCAAAGAAGTCAAAAACGATCTCCGCAAGCGGAATTTGATAAATAACATTGACACGGTTATCATCAATATAGTCCATAGTCACAAAGTCACCACGCTTACGCTGAGCTAATTCCATCACTGCTCCAACAAACTCCTGTGGTACCATGATTTGCGCCTTAACATAGGGCTCTTCAATGGTCGCAATCTTAGTTGGGTCTGGAAACTCAGATGGGTTAGACACATCCATTGACTCACCGTCGGTTTGATTAACCTTATAGATAACAGATGGAGCTGTCATGATGAGATCGATATTGAACTCACGTTCCAAACGTTCTTGGATAACATCCATATGGAGAAGTCCAAGGAAACCACAACGGAAACCAAATCCAAGTGCCTGAGATGTTTCTGGTTCAAATTGGAGACTAGCATCATTCAGCTGCAATTTTTCAAGGGCTTCACGTAGGTCATTGTACTTGTTTGATTCGATTGGATAGAGACCCGCAAAAACCATAGGATTCATCTGTTTGTAACCATGTAATGGCTCTGCTGCAGGATTGGTTGCCAAGGTAACGGTATCACCCACACGAGTATCCTGAACAGTCTTGATAGAAGCCGCAATATAACCAACATCACCAGTCGCAAGGAAATCACGACCAACTGCCTTGGGTGTAAAGATACCGACTTCCGTAACATCAAAAGTCTTGCCATTGCTCATAAGCTGAATCTTATCGCCAGGTTTAACCACCCCATCCATAACACGAACTTGAAGAATAACCCCACGGTAAGCATCGTAAACCGAGTCGAAAATCAAGGCCTTAAGAGGCGCCGTCACATCACCTGTTGGCGCTGGCACTTTTTCTACGATTTGCTCGAGGATTTCTTCAATACCAATACCAGCTTTGGCAGAAGCCAAAACTGCTTCACTGGCATCCAAACCAATGACATCTTCAATCTCTGTACGCACGCGCTCAGGATCTGCAGCTGGTAGGTCAATTTTGTTAATGACTGGCATGATTTCCAAATCATTGTCCAAGGCTAGATAAACGTTGGCAAGGGTTTGAGCCTCAATCCCTTGAGCGGCATCGACCACCAAAATCGCTCCCTCACAGGCAGCTAGCGAACGTGAAACTTCATAGGTAAAGTCTACGTGTCCCGGCGTGTCAATCAAGTGGAAAATATAAGTTTCCCCATCTTTTGCAGTATAATTCAGCTCGATGGCATTGAGTTTAATGGTAATCCCACGTTCTCGCTCTAAATCCATGCTATCCAAAAGCTGGGCCTGCATTTCACGGCTTGAAACGGTCTCTGTTTTTTCCAAAATGCGGTCTGCTAGAGTTGATTTCCCGTGGTCAATATGGGCGATAATAGAGAAGTTACGGATCTTCTCCTGTCGTTTTTTCAATTCTTCTAAGTTCATGATTCTCTTCCTTTCAGGGTATCTATTTATTATAAATTGTTTTTGATATTTTGACAAGACCATACCCTGCTCGGAGTACTAATCTTCAGCGACAAAGCCGTCATTTTCGATAAAGTGATGTTCTGTCATTCCTTGGTCTGTAAAGACAATCCCATGAAGGACCCCACCATAGACAGCTCCTCCGTCCATTCCAATCTTGCCATCTTCTGTAGTCCAAAGCTCAGCTGTACCACGCTCTTGCTTTAACAAACCATAAACTGGTGTATGACCAAAGACAATGATTTTTCCAGTATGATTTTCTGCTTCGTGGAATGGTTTTCTAAGCCAGACTTTTTTATAATCTGTAGTTTCATGCCAGTCGTCTAAGGTCAAATCAATACCTGCGTGCACAAAGATATACTTATCTGTCTCTACCACAAACGGCATTTGACGAATAAATTCGACCAGGTCTGCCGCTTCAGTGGCAACACGCTTGGCATCCTCAACTCCATCAACTGGTGCATCCAAGGGACGACCTAGGATAGAATTAATGGTTGTATCTCCACCATTACGACGATAGTGGTCATAACTTTCTTCTGGGTCATCTAGCCATGTCAAAAACATATACTCGTGGTTTCCTGACAAACAGATAGCACCTTGATTATCAACCAAGTCCTTAACCATTTCAAGGACACGGCGACTATCTTCACCGCGGTCAATCAAATCCCCTAGAAAGAGCAACTGGGTCTGACCATCCCATGTTTTGAGAAGGTCTTCTAGCATTCCAGCTTTTCCATGAACATCTCCAATTACATAATAATCTGTCATCTTATTTCTCCCTGTTTCTCAACAATTCTCTGGCTTGCGTCAGAGCTGCTTCCGTCACATCATCACCTGCCAACATCTTGGCAACTTCCTCCACTCGCTCTTCAACCGTCAAAAGACGAACAGTCGAAACCGTTGAATGCTCATTGCTAATCTTCTCAATAAAGAATTGATAATCCGCAATCGCAATCACTTGTGGCAAATGGGAAATAGCCAGAACCTGACCATTCTGGCCAATCTTGTGAATCTTCTGCGCGATAGCCTGAGCTACACGACCTGAAACTCCCGTATCCACCTCATCAAAGACAATACTGGTCTTGCCTTCTTTACGTGAAAAAGCAGACTTGATAGCTAGCATGAGACGAGACAATTCTCCGCCAGATGCAACCTTGACCAAGGGTTTAAAGTCTTCACCAGGGTTTGTTGAAATGTAAAATTCGACCATTTCATTGCCCTCACGGCTGAATTTACCCTTGCTAAAACGAACCTGAAACTGAGCTTTTTCCATATAAAGGTCTTGCAGTTCTTGTTTAATCTCAGCTTCGAGCTGCTGAGCCAAGTCATGACGAGCAGAAGCAAGTTGACCTGCCAAATTAACAAGATTGACTTCTAATTTTTTAAGCTCTGCTTCCATGTCCTCAGACGAAAGGTTATTACCTGTCAAGAGATTGTATTCTTCCGTAATCTTGGCAAAATAAAGCAAGACATCATCAACAGTCCCACCGTACTTACGGGTAATGGTATGAAGGAGGTCCAAGCGATTCTCAACCTGCATGAGACGATTACCGTCAAAATCAAGGTCCTCAATAATAGCTTCCAGACGCTTGCTAATATCTTCTAAGACATAGTAGGTCTCAGACAGAGAGCTTGAAATTTCACGGTATTCAGGATCATACTCTTCAACACTTTCCATGTCATTCATGGCTGAACGAACATTGGCCAGACTTGAAAACTCTTCATTGTCCAACATGCTGTAGGCATTGGTCAGTGTATCCGCAATATTTTTATGGTTGAGGAGTTTATCACGCTCTTGATTGAGAGCCAGATCTTCTCCGGCTTGCAAGTTTGCTGCCTCAATCTCTGCCATTTGAAATTCTAACATTTCGATACGTGCCTTGTGTTCCTGTTGGTTTTTCTTGACTTCCAGAACCTGCTTACGCATTTTACGGTAGGCATCAAAACTCGTTTGATAGGTTTCTTTCAAGGTCCAAAAGGCTGTATCACCAAATTCATCCAACATCTGGATATGCAGTTGAGGACGCATTAACTCCTCTTGGTCATGCTGACCATGAATATCTACTAGATGTTGTCCAATAGCACGCAAAACAGACAGATTGACCATCTGGCCATTGACACGGCTGATACTCCGACCATTTTGCAAGATTTCCCGACGGATGATAATTTCATCCCCCATTTCCAAACCTTGCTCATCAAAAATTTCCTGTAAAAGGCGACTATTCTCAACTGAGAAAAGTCCCTCAATCTCTGCCTTTGGTGCACCATGACGAATAACATCTGTCGTAGCACGAGCTCCCAACATCATATTCATGGCATCAATGATAATCGACTTCCCTGCACCCGTTTCACCAGTCAGGATAGTCATCCCCTTTTCAAAATTGAGGGAAATAGCCTCAATAATGGCAAAGTTTTTTATCGAAATTTCAAGTAACATATAGACCTACCAATTTTTTACTTGTTCAAAGATTTCCTCAGCTAGACTTTCACTTCTGGCAATGACTAAAATCGAGCTATCATCAGCTAAACAGCTAAAAATCTTGTCAGCAAAAGTCTCGATTAACTGAGCTTTTACAAAAGCTGTATTTCCTGGAATAACTTGGAGATTGATCATCTTATCCATCAATTCAGCTGACTCAATATTGTCTTCAGCCAGTTGCAAACTTTTCACGATTGATTTTGGCAATTCATAGACATAGGTACTGTCTCTCAAAGGAATTTTGACAATACCTAGTTCTTTGATATCTCGTGATACCGTTGCTTGAGTGGCAGTGATGCCTGCTTCTTTCAAATGTTCTACGATTTCTTCTTGTGTACCGATTTGATAATCTGTCACAAATCGTCTAATTTTTTCAAGTCTCTCTTTTTTATTCATTTTTAAATTGACTATGCGCCCTCTCTACTACTTCTTCAATATCAGCAAGAACCTGATTGCTTGCTGACTCTTCTTTTTTCAAATATGCTAAAAATTCAATATTTCCATGTCCACCTTGGATGGGAGAAAAGTCCAAACCAAGGACTGAAAAGCCTTCCTCTACTGCCATAGCTGTGACAGATTCAAGGACATGTTGATGGACCTTGGCATCGCGAATAATTCCATTTTTCCCAATCTGCTCACGTCCTGCCTCAAACTGAGGCTTAACCAGAGCCACGACCTGCCCTTGATCAGCCAAGACACGGTGCAAGGCTGGCAAAATCAGACTAAGGGAAATGAAACTCACATCAATACTGGCAAAGCTCGGTTCCTTTTCGAAATCAGTCTTTTCTGCATAGCGGAAATTGAATTGCTCCATACTGACAACTCGTGGGTCTTGGCGTAATTTCCAAGCCAACTGATTGGTACCAACATCTACTGCAAAGACTAACTCAGCACCATTTTGCAGCATAACATCGGTAAAACCTCCAGTAGAGGCTCCAATATCAATCGTTGTTGCCCCTTCTACTGTCAAATCAAAGACCTGCAAGGCCTTTTCTAATTTCAAGCCACCACGGCTAACATACTTGAGTTTTTCACCCTTGAGTTTTAGCTCGGTGTCATCTGGGATTTTTTCTCCTGGTTTGTCAAACCGTTCTCCATTAAGGACTGCTACGACTAGGCCAGCCATCACACCGCGCTTGGCTTGTTCTCGCGTTTCAAACAAGCCCTGTTTATAAGCTAGTACATCCACTCTTTCCTTAGCCATTGATTCTCAAACTTTCTACTACACTTACAATCGATTCTGTTTCAAAGGGAACCTGCTGGGCAATGTCGTCTAATTTGGCATTAGCTTGATCCAAAGTCTGGTTACAAAAGGCAATAGCCTCTTCCAAGCCCAACAAGGCTGGATAGGTTGACTTTTCAGCCTGTAGGTCCTTTTGTGGTGTCTTGCCGATTTCCTCAAAACTGGCGGTCACATCTAACACATCATCTCGAACTTGAAAAGCAAGTCCAATCAATTCGCCAACCGTTTTCAGCTTTTCCTGCATTTCAGGTGCCAATTCCGCAATGATAGCAGCCGCTTGGAAGGGATAGGCTAGTAGTTTTCCAGTCTTATTAGCATGAATGGTCTGAAGTTCTTCCAAAGACAAGTGCTGGTGTTCGCCCTCCATATCCAAAACCTGCCCTGCCACCATGCCCAGACTTCCTGAAGCTAGGGATAAGTTAGCAATCAAATCCACCTTGATCTGACTTGGCAAATCTGCCTGCGCTATCAAGGCATAGGGATCTAGGAACAAAGCATCTCCAGCCAAAATGGCCATAGCTTCACCGAATTTCTTATGGTTGGTCAAACGCCCTCGACGGTAATCATCATCATCCATGGCAGGAAGATCATCATGAATCAAACTCCCTGTATGAATCATTTCCAAGGCCGCAGCCACCTGTGCATGTGCTGGTTTAATAGCCACCTGCAAGGCTTCCAGAACTTCTAACAAGAGAAAAGGTCGAATACGCTTGCCACCAGCATGAATGGAATAGAGAACAGACTCTCGTAAACTAGAAGCAAACTGCTGATCTCCATAAAAATCTTCCAAGACAGATTCGACAAGAGCTAATTTTTCTTGCTTTTTCATTCAAAATCACTTTCTGTTCCGTCTTCTTGCATGACCTTGACCAAGGTCTTTTCAGCCTTGTCCAGCGTCGCTTGGAGCTCTTTTGACAAGACCATACCCTTTTGAAAGGCAGTAATCGCATCTTCCAGAGCAATTTCACCATTTTCCAAACTTTGGACGATGGTTTCCAGTTCTGCTAGATTTTCCTCAAATTTCTTTTGTTTTGACATCTTTAACCTCTAATTCTACTTGACCATCTCGCATCAAAAGCGTCACTTGATCTTTTTTCTTCAAACTCTCAACCGAATCTACAACGGACTCTTCTTTTTTGACAATAGCATAACCACGCGCCACGATTCGACTGGTATCCAACATGAGCAAGGCTTCCGAAAGTCGCTTCACTTCAGCAACCTTGGCATCATAAACCAAAGCCATTTGGCTACGGAGGAGCTTGTCTAACTGACCTAGACGGTCTTGATAACGCTGGATTTTGGTAACAGGTGACAATTGGACTAGTTGATGCGTCCTCACTTGTACTATCTGTTTGTTATCAGAAATCCGTGTTCGCAAACTTTGTTTTAAGCGCAGTTGCAGTTGATCCAACCGTTGCAAATAGCCATCATACAAACGCTCTGGCTGTCTAAAGATAACAGACTGACTGCATTTTTTCAAAGCTTCTTGTTTCTTCGATAGGACATTTCGGACCGCTGTTGCCATTCGTTTTTCTTGATTTTGCAAATGAGCTAATAGATCCAACTTGGTCACAGGTGTTGCTAGTTCAGCTGCCGCTGTCGGCGTCGCAGCCCGTCTATCTGCAACAAAATCTGCCAAGGTCACATCCGTCTCATGTCCCACACTAGAAATGATTGGCAAACGAGATTCAAAGATAGCTCGTACCACAATTTCTTCGTTAAAGGCCCAGAGATCCTCGATGGAACCACCACCACGACCAATAATCAGCAAATCCAAATCGTCCCGTTCATTAGCACGCACAATATTACGAGCAATTTCCTCTGCTGCTCCATCTCCTTGCACCTTGGTCGGATAAAGAAGGATGTCAACACCTGGAAAGCGCCTGCTGACGGTCGTGATAATATCTCGAATAACGGCTCCACTGCGACTGGTCACTACACCAATTCTCTTAGAAAATTGGGGCAGAGGTTGCTTGAAACGTTCTTGAAACAGGCCTTCTTCCGTCAATTTTTTCTTAAGTTGTTCAAACTGAATCGCAAGCGCTCCAACCCCATCAGGCTCAGCCTTTTCAATGATGATGGAGTAGCTACCGCTCGGCTCATAGACCTGCACGCGCCCAATCACATTGATTTTCATTCCTTCTTCTAGGTCGAAACCTAATTTCTGATAAATCCCAGACCAGATGGTCGCTTGAATAACTGCCTGCTCATCCTTTAGGGAGAAATATTGGTGAGTAGGTCGTTTACGAAAGTTGGAAACTTGACCAGTTAAATAGACCCGTTCCAAGTAAGGGTCTTTATCGAATTTCATTTTCAGATACTTGGTCAAAGTTGTTACCGATAAATACTTTTCCATCTCCACCTACTATTCATTTACTTGCTCTTTCATGGGTATTATTATACCAAAAATATGCCTAAAAATCTCCATTTATGTACCATGTATGAAGGAAAAATAGATAATAGGTTTACAACAAATATCTGACAGCTTATGGCATAAGAAAACGAGTATCTTCAATTACGGAAATACTCGTTTTTTTGATATTTTAAAAGTGAACTTTTGCCTTCTGCTTAAATCTTTTCGACAAAACCTTGATAACTATTTGTTACTTTCATCTTTACGTTTAGTAAACACAAAGAATGATGCTAAAGTTGTTAATAACCCAACCACAGTCATACTCATGTCCGACGCACTCCCCGTACGTGGCAATGTTGGTTTTTCCTCTTTTGGTGGCTCAACTAGTTTCGTTGGTATCTCCTCTTTTGGTGTCTCAACTTGTTTTGTTGGTTTCTCCACTTTTGGCGGTTCCACTGGTTTTACTGGTTTCTCCACTTTTGGTGGTTCAACAGGTTTTACTGGTTTCTCCACTTTTGGTGGTTCAACAGGTTTTACTGGTTTCTCCACTTTTGGTGGCTCCACTGGTCTCGTTGGTGGCGTTGGTTCTTTCAAGTCAGGCTTAACCGGTGGGGTTGGAGCTTTTGGTTCTTTCAAGTCAGGTTTCACTGGTTTTTCTTTATCGAACTTATTTGGTTCTTTTGGAGCAACTCCTAATGGTGTTGGTTCTTTAAGTTCTGGTTGTTTTGGTTCAACTGGTTTCGTTGGTGGCGTTGGTGTTTCAATCAATTCTAGTTTCGGTTTCACATCAATATATTCGTCAACGATAGCCGTGTTGATTCCGAATAATTGAGTGAATGGGACGGTTGCACCAAATTCCAAATAGAAGCCATCTTCTGACACTTTTATAACACCTGCACCTTTGTATTTGTAAGGTGATTCTTGGTTATCCCATACCGGGTTTCCACTGTTAATTTCATCTAATGTTTTATCGGCATAAAATCCATCATCATGTTTATAGACAAAAGATTCATTCAATTTGATAAATGAAGCATTATGAATAGCATACACAATTTCACGATAGGTACTAGGCCATGTATTCACATTGGATCCATATTTGTTAGTCATATAATCTTTGACTTTTTTGAAACCATCTTTTTTGTACTCTTCTTCATCTTTTACGTATGCTGTTTTCAATTCTGCTTTTTTTGTATTCCACTCTTGACGTTTAGCAGGGTCACTCAATAATCCGCCGGGTTTTGATGCTGTTTCGAGGTCTACGTTATACAGTTTCTTAAATTCGTCATTTAAGTATTCGTCATAAACTCCTGATTTCCCATAGAATTCCTTAAACATATCCTTATTGTCTGCGAAATAATACGAATTGTCACTATAACCATGCCATCCTGTATTCATAGAACTCACTGCAAACATAACTGGTTTTTCTTTTGTTGGAATCACTTTCGTTCCATCTTCAAGATATAGAGTTGGTTTCATACGAACTCTTGTACTATATCCATGTTTTCTGAAATCACCATAGATTGATACTGAAATAGTTGGATCGTAGGCAGGAGAAATTTGCATTGTATCAACAGAACTACCAGTCTCTAAGACAGTGTATTCATAATCAATACGTGTGACTTTTTTCTTATCGTATGTGGTGTTCTCTAAGTTTGTGTAAGTCACGGTAAACGGTCTATCTTTTTTGGCAATGACAGGATATGTGGTGATATGTGGGTCTTTGCCGTATTCTCGATAACCTGTTACTGTTTCATCCCATCGTTTGATGATCTTATCTGTCAAATTATTTTTGGCTAATGCTTCATCTGATAATTGGTCGCTACTCAACTTTTTATGATTTAGTTTCCAAAAACTTCCGTCTTTCTGAGTATATTTCAACATTGCTAAAGCACCAGTATCACCAGTATCTTTAACTTCTATGCTGATTTTAGCATTTGGTTCTTTAACGAAAATCAAATAGTTTTTTCTTCGCTTGCAAAACGACCTGGTTTCTTCGATTCTTCTTCGAATTTTTTCAATTTTTCGTTATATTCTGCTCTACGTTTATCGTTTTCAATTTTATCAGCAGCTTCATTAGATTTAACTTGTTTATTGTATTCTGCAAGTTTTGTATTGTATGTTGCAAGTTTAGCGTCATAATCAGCTTTGGCCATATTATAGTCAGTTTGAGCTTTGTCATAGGCCGCTTTATCTTTTTCATATTGTGCTTTTTTAGCATCCCACTCAGCTTTAAGTTTTTCGTATTCAGCTTTTACCCTGTCCGCCTCAGCTTTTTGTTTATTGTATTCCGAAAGGTCACTTTCGTATTTTGTAAGTGTCTCTTTGTTTGCAACTAACGCTTTGTCATATTCATCCTTCGCCTTATCGTACTCAGCCTTGTCCGCTTCATATTTAGCCACACTTTCATTGTAGGCTTTAAGTTCTGCTTCATATGCTTTCTTATCTAATTCATATTTTGTTGTTTCTGCCTTATACGTAGTTAAATCCTTGCCATAACTATCAAACTCGTTTTGTTGAATGTTTGAAGATTGGTCAGAAGCTTCAACTGTATGCACCCCAAATAAGATAGCAGAAGTTAAGCATGCGCTTGCTAATCCAAATTTTACTGAGTTTTTGTTCATATTACTCACTCTTTCTTAGAACGATTTAGAGAAAACTTAGTTTCTTTTGATTATTTATATTCCAAACTTAATACATATACAATAAATTTACTTAAATCTAATTCATCTGTTTATTTGCTGTTTCGAGCTTCTTCCAAAATCTTAGCAATCTTGGTCGTCAACAGGTCAATAGCAACTGTATTGCTGACTCCCTCAGGAATGACAATATCAGCATAACGCTTGGTTGGCTCGATAAACTGGTGGTACATTGGTTTAACCACACCTAAGTACTGGTCAATAACGCTATCAAGACTACGGCCACGCTCCTCCATATCGCGCTTGATACGACGAATAATGCGCACATCATCATCCGTATCCACAAAAATCTTGATGTCCATCAAATCGCGCAGGCGCTTGTCCTCCAAGACCAAAATCCCCTCAACGATAAAGACATCTTGAGGCTCTTGACGATAGGTCTTGCTACTTCGTGTATGCTCTGTATAGTCATAAGTCGGGATGTCCACCGGACGCCCTGCCAACAATTCTTTAATCTGCTCGATCATCAAATCTGTATCAAAGGCAAAAGGATGGTCATAGTTGGTTTTGACACGCTCTTCAAAGGTCAAATGAGACTGATCCTTGTAGTATGAATCATGCTCAATCATGGAAATCTTTTCATCAGGAAAATGCGATAAAATGGCTCTTGAAACACTGGTCTTACCACCGCCAGAACCACCTGTCACTCCGATAATGATTGGTCTATTTTGCATGCTATCCTCCGTTTTTTTATCCGTCGTCTATTCTATCACATTTTTTACAAAATTTATAGTCTGATTTTGGATAGTCTAAGGGAAACATTTCCAATCCCTACACCCAGTTAGACTAGCTAAAAACCTTCCTTGGTTTGTAGAGATTGCCTCGTTTTTCTAGAATGGCTAACAATTTATCATCTTCAAAGGCAGCCAGTTCTTTGTCCGTTTGGTCTAGCTCAATAAAACGACCAAAGCGAACTTCCGTAGCCTCTTCTGGACTTAGGAAAACTTTGACAAGGTCACCTGTCCCAATCTCTAAAGGATGGAGAAAATCCAGCTGACCAGCCTCCACTTTTGCAGCAATTTCTTCCAAGCTAAGAGCATCTTCTAGCTGCAAACCGGCTGCACTAGTCCGTGTCAGATGTGACATATGAGCCGCATAACCAAGCTTTTCACCTAAATCAACTGACAAGGTACGAATATAAGTTCCCTTGCTACATTTTACACGAAAAGTAAAGCGTGCAAGATGACCCTCATAAGAAATCGGACTTGTTCGCTCAAATTGATAAATGGTCACCTGACGTTCTGGACGCTCCACTTCCTGACCAGCACGCGCATACTCATAGAGCTTACGACCATTGACCTTAACCGCTGAGTACATAGGTGGAATCTGAGTAATAGGCCCAGTCAGATTCGTAATCGCTTCATCCACAAGCTTTTCATCCAAGTGCGATAAAACAGGTGTCTCTACGACCACTTCCCCACTGACATCCTCAGTCGTCGTGGAATAACCCAGAGTGATTTCCCCCTCATAGACCTTTCCCTCATCCTGCATAAACTCGACCATTCGTGTCGCCTTGCCAACCGCAATCGGCAAAACACCCACCACATCCGGATCCAAGGTTCCACCATGACCAATTTTCTTGGTTCCCAAAATCTTACGCAGTTTAAAAACCGCATCATGCGAGGTCATGCCCGCTTCTTTTTTTAAGTTGATAATACCGTTCATATCTTGTTTTCTCACTCCCCCTTCAGCGCTTCAAATTTCGCTTTCATGGTTGGATTTTTCCGGGTCAATTTTTTGACGGAAACATCTTCCAATTTATTGTTTGCGAGTCGAAGTTGGTTTTCAGATGTGGTTAGGAATTTCTTGACCTCTTCCATGCGTTTGATGGCCTTGTCGATTTCATCGATAGCTTTACCAAAGTTGGTCGAAGCTGAATTATAGTTCTTAGCAAAGGCCTGTTTAAAGGCATCCAAGTCTTCTTCAAAATGTGTAATATCGATATTTTGCTCCCGAACCAAGGCCAACTCCTGCTTATATTTTAGAGAATTAAGCGCCGCATTACGCAAAAGCCCAATCAATTGGATAAAGAATTGAGGACGAACCACATACATCTTTTCATACTCATGACTGACATCCACGATACCCGTGTTAAAGTAGTCATTATCGGCCTCAAGCATGGTCACCAAAACGGCATACTCACAGTTCTTCTCCCGACGATCCTTGTCCAATTCCTTATAAAAATCTGCATTCTTGTGCTTCTTCTCTGTTCCATCCGCTTCATTTTTCATCTCAAACATAATGGAAATGATTTCGACTCCATTTTCATCACACTCACGGAAGATAAAGTCCCCCTTAGACCCACGCGCAGAAACCTTGTTATCCTTCTCAAAGTAGGCATTTGGAAAGGCAAAGCTGCGAACCTTGTTAAACTCACTCTCTGCATAGTGTTCCAAACTTTCCCCGATGGCTTTTGTAGATTGTTGAGCCTTAAAATTCTTATAAAACTCGACTTGTTCACTAGCTGCTTTAAGCTGGGCTTCATAGTTTTGCTTAACTGAAGCAAGAGAAAGCTCGTTTTCTTTTTCTTGTAAAAGAAGCTGGTTTTTAACCTGATTCCGTTCTTTTTCTAGGTCAGAAAGGGTCTTTTGCAGTTGATTTTCATGCTCCAAACGCAAAGTGGCCAATTGGTTCTCCAAAGCCTGTACTTCCTTGTCCTTAGCCAATAAGGCCTGATGGCTTGTCTGTTCAACTTCTTTCTTGGCCAATTCTTTTTCTGTATCAAAGTTTTGAATTTGACTCTGCAATTGAGCGATTTCTTGGTCTTTTTGAGCTAGTTTAGACTGTTGTTCATTCATGGACTTTTGCTCAGCCAAGGCCAGTTCCTGCTTCATCCGATCGTGCAATTCCTTATCAAACTCTGCTGTTCTCACTTGAGACAAAAGTTCAGCATACTGACTTTCATTTACTGTAAAGACTTCCCCACAGTTGGGACATTTGATTTCGTTCATATCGTTCCTCTTTCTAGACTTCTTTATCCATTATATCATGCCTGAGGAAAAATCAAAAACAGCGAGTCGAAACCCACTGTTTATCTTTTTTTACTTTAAATTTTTTCCAAGGCCAAGCGCAAGTCTTCAATCAAATCATCTACATTTTCAAGACCGATTGACAAACGAATTTGGTTTGGTGTGACACCTGCTGCTTCCAGGTCTTTTTCTGACAATTGACCATGAGTGGTTGTTGCTGGATGAACAACCAGAGACTTGGCATCCGCTACGTTCGCAAGATCAGAGAAGATTTCCAAATTATCAATTACCTTGCGTGCTTCTGCCTCCCCACCTTTGACATGGAAGGTAAAGATTGAGCCCACACCTTTTGGCAAGTATTTCTCAGCCAAGGCATGGTAAGGACTATCTGCCAATTTTGGATAGTTAACTTTTTCTACCTTAGGATGGTTGACAAGGAAATCAACAATTTTCTCAGCATTTTGTACATGACGTTCCACACGAAGAGAAAGGGTTTCCAGTCCTTGAAGCAAGAGGAAGGCATTAAATGGCGACAAGGCTGCACCTGTATCACGAAGCAATTGAACACGAACAGCGATAATAAAGGCTGCTGCCCCCACATCACGAGTATAGCTCAAATTGTGGTAGCTTGGGTCTTCCTCAACAAATTGAGGGAATTTTCCTGAAGCCGCCCAGTCAAAACGACCGCTATCAACAATCACTCCACCAATAGTCGTACCATGCCCACCGATAAACTTAGTCGCAGAGTGAATGGCAATATCTACACCGTGAGAAAAGACATTAATCAAGTAAGGTGTGGCAAAGGTATTATCCGAAACGAGTGGAATCTGGTATTTATGCGCAATCTCTGCCAATTTTTCCAAATCTGGAATATTAATCAAGGGGTTACCCAAGGTTTCAATCAGAACAAGCTTGGTATTGTCATTAATAGCTGCTTCCACTTCCTCCAAATTATCAACATCAACAAAGGTTGTTGTGATACCATAACGAGGAAGGGTTTCTTTTAAGAGATTGAAAGTTCCACCGTAAATAGTTGAGGCCGCTACAACATGGTCACCCGCATGGGCAAGAGCCAAAATCGTATAAGTCACTGCAGCCATACCTGACGCTGTTGCAAGAGCTCCAACACCACCTTCAAGGGCAGCAATTCTTTCTTCAAAGGCAGCTGTTGTAGGGTTGGTGATACGAGTATAAATGTTCCCTGGTTTTCTCAAGGCAAAAAGATCTGCACCTTCCTGCGTGTCATCAAAAACAAAAGATGTTGTTTGATAAATCGGCACTGCACGAGACTTGGTAGCTGGATCCACAACTTGACCAGCATGCAGTTGCAAGGTTTCAAATTTAAAATCACGAGTCATAAGGCGACCTCCATATAGTTTCATTAAGGATATTGTAGCACTATCGACCTATCTTGACTAATACCTCTTTTTTATATTTTGATATAAGAAGTGGCTATTACTTCTTACGAAACAAAAAAAGCACGAATCAATCGTGCTCATTTTCTTAATCTACATAAGTATCTTCATTTTTATTGAGGAAGGCATATGGAAGACCCATCAAAAGACCTCCACCAATCAAGTTTCCAACGAAGGTTACACCCCAGTGACGAAGCATATTTCCAACACCGAAGTTAGCAATTGAATCCGCAGCAACACTGAATTTCACAATCGCGAAAGAAGCAAAGTTCGCCGCAATGTGCTCGTTTGTTAAGAATACAAACATGTAAATCGCTGACAACACAAGCCAAAGTTTGGCACCACCATCTTTGACCAAAACAAATGAAAGAATCGCAATATTTACGAAAATATTTGCCAAAATCGCCTCAAGCAAGATTAATTCATTTGAACGGCCCAACTTCATCTCAACAACCCCTGAGATGAAACTATCGTGTGTCAGATGTGCATAGGCTGCCGAATGAGCAAAGCCCCAACCTGCTATCAAAGCCCCGATAAGGTTGAAGAAGGTACAGTAAAATAAAATCTCAGCTGTTTTTCTCCAAGAGATTTTTTTCAAGAAACTACCTGCAGTCAAGAACATCATGTTTGATGTTACCAACTCGGCATTCAAGAAAACAATGTAGGCCAAGCCCCAAGCGAAGACAAATGGGAAGAGGAAACGTCCACTACCTGGTGCGATTTTATTAATCAAGTCAGCCCCAACTGCACCTGCAGCAGTACTGAAGGTTAAAAATGCACCTGCGAACATAGAACGAATAGCATACTTAAATTTGCTTTGGCTATAAAGACTTTCTTTCTTCTTGCAAGCAAATTCAATCTTTGAGATAAATTCTGAAGAAACCATTATAAACTCCTAAATCTTTTTTCTTGATAATTATATCACAAACTTTAGATTTTAGGAAGCGTTTTCTGTATTTCATAAAAGTTTATTTTTATGAAAATCTAAAAAAAATCAGTGAAATTCTGGATTTCACTGATTTGTATTAATAAAATTGTTTATACGGTTGATTGAAAGCTGTTAGGATTTCATCAGATGTTTGTGAATAATCTTTTGTTTCTTTCAAATCACCTTTTACAATAATACGTTCTGTAGCAGCAAGGTCTTCACAGGTTACTAATGTGATTTCATTGACCCCATCTCTATCATCAACCTCATCAACACGATCCGGTGTCACACGTTTGACTTCACGGATTTCATAGGTATAAACTTTATTTTTATCAGTTAGATAAATTTTCATACCATTTTTAGCATTATCTAAAGGAGAAAATAACATTTTATTAGCATTATCAACACCAAAGATATGGTGACTAGCTAGTGAATAATTTCCTTCTCCCATTACTTGCTCGCGTTTCATTGTACCAGCACCATAGAAGAGATTAACATTATCAAGTCCTTTAAAAATCGGCAAATTCATTTCCAATTCAGGAATTGCAATTCCCCCAATAACTGGTAATTTTTGAGCATCCCATTGAGAAGCTAGAACAGCTTCCGAAGAAATCGCTTTGACCGAATCAAAATCAAAATTTCCTTCTGTATCCTGATTTTCTTCTATTTTTTCTTTTGATACCTGGCTAACTTGATACTTATTGGTATTCCAGACCATGAAAATATTTCGAATTTGCGCATTAAAAATCAAAGCCAGTGACAGTACTATCAGAAATCCTGCTAGGATATTTGTCAGCAGATTTTTTCGCTTGTTTTTCTTTTTATTATTTTTTTGAGACATTATGCTTCACCTTCTGTTTCATTTTCTGTCCCAACTTCTTCTTTTTCTGCCGCTGCAACCGTTGTGAAGGTCACTATCTGAGCATCTTGATCCAGGCGCATTACTTTAACTCCCATAGTTGCGCGTCCTGTTTGTGAAATATTGGCAAGATTGGTTCGAATCATGACACCTGTATCAGTGATAATCATCAAATCTTCATCGCCTTTAACGGTCATAAGACCAGCCAGTAAGCCATTTTTTTCGGTAATTTTAGCTGTCTGCATTCCCTTACCACCACGACCTTTAGTTGGATATTCGGTCGCAACTGTGCGCTTACCATACCCCTTTTCTGTGATGATAAGAACCTCGTCTTGATCTGTAATCACACTAGCACCAACTACTGTGTCTCCCTCACGGAGATTCACACCTTTCACACCTGTGGCGATACGACTCATGCCGCGAACGGCTGATTGATTAAAGCGAACTGCATAACCAAACTTGGTACCAATAATAATATCCGTATCTTCTTCCGTCAACAAGACATTAATTAGCTCATCTTCATCCTTTAGATTCAGTGCTTTGAGACCATTTTGACGAATGTTAGCAAATTCCTTAACACTGGTTCTCTTCACAATACCATAACGAGTTGTGAAGAAGAGGTAAGCATCATCACTGCGTTCAGACTCAACATTGATAATCGTCTGAATATTTTCGTCTTCATCCAATTTCAAGAGATTAACTACTGGTAGTCCTTTGGCCGTCCGACCATACTCAGGAATTTCATAACCTTTCAGACGATAGACACGTCCTTTATTTGTAAAGAAGAGTAGGTGATCATGGGTGCTAGTTGACACTAACTCACGAACAAAGTCGTCATCTTTCACTCCCGTTCCTTGGACACCACGACCCCCACGTTTTTGAGCAGTGAACTCGTCCTGATCCAAACGTTTAATGTATCCTTTGTTAGAAAGGGTAATCAAGACATCCGATTCTTCAATCAAATCTTCATCTTCAAGACTCAAGACTTCACCAACCATCAATTCAGTACGACGTTGGTCACCAAACTTACGCTTGACTTCGTCTAATTCATCTTTAATGATTTGAGAAACACGTTCCGGCTTAGCTAGAATATCTGCTAAATCTGCAATCAGAGCCAAGAGGTCATCATACTCGGACTGAATCTTATCACGTTCCAAACCTGTCAAACGACGAAGGCGCATATCAAGGATGGCTTGACTTTGACGTTCAGAAAGCTTAAACTTGCTCATCAACTCAGCTTGTGCTTCCGCATCCGTTTCACTAGCACGGATGATACGAATCACTTCATCGATATGGTCTAGTGCAATTAAGAGACCTTCTAAGATATGAGCGCGCGCTTCCGCTTTTTCCTTATCAAAACGAGTACGACGAACAACCACTTCTTTTTGGTGCTCGATATAAGCATACAAAATCTGACGAAGGGATAAAATCTTCGGTACACCATTTTGGATAGCCAGCATATTAAAACCAAAATTGGTTTGCATTTGGGTCATCTTGAAAAGATTATTGAGGATAACATTGGCTGAGGCATCACGCTTAACTTCGATAACAAATCGAACACCTTCACGGTTTGACTCATCACGTACTGCTGTGATCCCCTCAATGCGTTTTTCCTGAACCAAACGAACAATATGCTCATGCACCTTGGTTTTGTTGACCATATAAGGAAATTCTGTTACAACAATGCGCTCACGGCCAGTCTTAGTTTCTTCGATTTCAGTACGAGAACGAAGAACAATAGAACCTTTACCTGTTTCATAAGCCTTATGGATACCTGATTTCCCCATGACAAGGGCACCTGTTGGAAAATCTGGACCAGGCAAGACTTCCATCAAGTCCTTGGTAGTCACTTCAGGATTGTCCATGACGAGCTTGACTGCATCAATGGTCTCACCTAGATTGTGAGGAGGAATGTTGGTAGCCATCCCAACGGCAATACCAGTTGCTCCATTGACCAAAAGGTTTGGAAAACGTGCAGGCAAGACCAAGGGTTCCCGTTCATTGGCATCATAGTTATCGACGAAATCAACCGTATTCTTATTGATATCTCGAAGCATTTCTAGAGCAATCTTGCTCATACGTGCCTCAGTATAACGCTGGGCGGCAGCACCATCTCCATCCATGGAACCAAAGTTTCCATGCCCATCTACAAGCATGTAACGGTAGCTCCACCATTGAGCCATACGGACCATGGCTTCATAAATAGAGGAATCCCCGTGTGGGTGATATTTACCCATGACATCCCCTGTAATACGAGCAGATTTTTTATGAGGTTTGTCTGGAGTAACACCCAATTCATTCATTCCGTAGAGAATGCGACGGTGAACAGGTTTCAAGCCATCTCGAACATCAGGAAGAGCCCGGGCTACGATAACACTCATGGCGTAATCGATAAAGCTCGTCTTCATCTCCTTTGTCAGATTGACATTCACTAAATTTTTATCCTGCATTAATAAATGCCTCATTTCACAATTAGTAAGTAACAACATTATACCATAAATTCCCATCTATTTCAGCCTCTAAACCACTAAAACGTTTACATTGAGAACTATAAGGCATATTCGTGACAAAGTTTTTTAAAAGTGATAGAATGAAGTTGTCTGGGGAAAATCCCCTAATAAAATTAAGGAGATGTTTAGAACAATGACTTCAACTAAACAACACAAAAAAGTTATCCTTGTCGGAGATGGTGCTGTAGGTTCATCTTACGCTTTTGCACTGGTTAACCAAGGAATTGCACAAGAGCTTGGAATTATCGAAATTCCACAATTGCATGAAAAAGCTGTTGGTGACGCGCTTGACCTTAGCCACGCCCTTGCCTTCACTTCACCTAAAAAAATCTATGCAGCTCAATACTCTGACTGTGCAGACGCTGACCTTGTTGTGATCACTGCAGGTGCGCCTCAAAAACCAGGTGAAACTCGTCTTGACCTTGTAGGTAAAAACCTTGCTATCAACAAATCAATCGTAACTCAAGTTGTTGAATCAGGTTTCAAAGGTATCTTCCTTGTTGCTGCTAACCCAGTTGACGTTTTGACTTACTCAACTTGGAAATTCTCTGGTTTCCCTAAAGAACGCGTTATCGGTTCAGGTACTTCACTTGACTCAGCTCGTTTCCGTCAAGCACTTGCTGAAAAATTGGATGTAGATGCTCGTTCAGTTCACGCCTACATCATGGGTGAACACGGTGACTCTGAGTTCGCTGTTTGGTCACACGCAAACATCGCTGGTGTAAACCTTGAAGAATTCCTTAAAGACACTCAAAATGTTCAAGAAGCTGAATTGATTGAATTGTTCGAAGGTGTTCGTGATGCAGCCTACACAATCATCAACAAAAAAGGTGCAACATACTACGGTATCGCAGTAGCCCTTGCTCGTATCACTAAAGCAATCCTTGACGATGAAAATGCAGTACTTCCACTTTCAGTATTCCAAGAAGGTCAATACGGAGTTGAGAACGTCTTTATCGGTCAACCAGCTGTTGTTGGTGCACATGGTATTGTTCGTCCAGTAAATATCCCATTGAACGACGCAGAAACTCAAAAAATGCAAGCATCTGCTAAAGAATTGCAAGCTATCATTGACGAAGCATGGAAAAACCCAGAATTCCAAGAAGCTTCTAAAAACTAATTTAGATAGAAACAACTCCTTGAGTACTCAGGGAGTTGTTTTTTCTGTATTATAGTAGGTTAAAGTTGAAATAGCACCCCATTACTCTAAAACGTTGTTATAAAATGCTTTAAATTCCTAATTGATTTGTTCAGATTTTATTTCATTTCTCTATAAAACGCATAGTATCAAGTTTTTATACCTAATAATATGCGTTTTATTGTGTCAAGATCTACTTGGTTTCTCCTCAACTCCAACTTTGTCTCATCTTTATTTTTATTATGTTTTTTCAAGCAAATCTTGTATCATCCGATGCAGTTCTTCGATTTTCTCAGATTGCTTCTCTAGTAATATTCTCTGACTAGATAATTCATCTTGAAGTTGATTAAGTTTTATCTGTTCATCTGGATTATCCTTTACAAAAAAGTTCGTCAAGGCACTTGTTAACATCCCTATTGTTCCAATACCGACAAGCATCAGTAAAACTGCTAGCCATTTCCCAAAAAGGGAAACTGGAACAATATCACCATAACCAACAGTAGTTACTGTCACAAGAGCCCACCAAAGACTATCTGAGAAAGATTTTTCTTCAACTACAGATAAAATTGAACTTCCTACTAGAACGATAAAAATATTAACATAAAAGATATAAATCAGGCCATTTGTCCGTAAGAATCTACTAATTTTTCTTTCTAATTTACCTGTAAGTCCAATTATTCTGAGTAAACGAGTCAGTTTCAGTAATTTTGTTAGTTTAACTAAACGAAAGATACGCCCTAATCGAAACACTGTAAAAATAGCATTTAAAGGGAGAATAGCCAATAAATCAAAAATATTTTCAAGAATAAAGCGCCATTTTCTTTTAGTAATAAAAAAGCGCCAACTATAATCAATTACAAAAACGCTCCAGATTGCTAAATCAATAATACTATAAGGCGGATTGTCCAAATCAATCATCTCAGAAAATCCAAGCAATACCAGAATAACAGAGATTAAAGCAAGTAAAATAATTGTTGTGTCATAGTAATCCTTAAATAACCATTTTCTTTTCACACTACTTCTCCTATGTCATTTTTAAACATTATACCACAACAAATATCTACTAATTTATAAAAAAGAAGGCACTCGCCTTCTTTTTATATCTCTGTCAATGGTGTTGCGGTATCTGGTGAGGTATCATAAACCTTAAAGTCTACTCCAACTCCCAGATCAGCTTGTGCTAGCTGGTTGACCATGGTCATGTGAGCCAGCTCCTTGATATTGTTCTCTTTAGACAAATGTCCTAAGTAGATTTTCTTAGTGCGATTTCCTAAGGTGCGAATCATAGCTTCAGCACCGTCCTCATTAGAAAGATGACCGAGATCCGATAGGATTCGTTGTTTGAGTCGCCAAGCATAAGATCCTGCTCGCAAAATCTCTACATCATGGTTGGACTCGATAAGATAGCCGTCCGCATTTTCGACAATTCCTGCCATACGGTCACTGACATAACCTGTATCTGTCAAAAGGACAAAACTTTTATCATCTTTCATAAAGCGATAGAACTGCGGTGCGACTGCATCATGGCTTACACCGAAACTCTCGATGTCAATATCTCCAAAGGTTTTGGTTTTGCCCATCTCAAAGATATGCTTTTGCGAAGAATCCACCTTGCCAAGATATTTACTATTTTCCATAGCTTGCCAGGTCTTTTCATTGGCATAAAGATCCATACCATACTTGCGAGCCAAAACACCCACTCCATGGATATGGTCTGAATGCTCATGTGTAATCAAGATGGCATCCAAGTCTTCTGGTTTGCGGTTAATTTCAGCAAGGAGACTGGTAATTTTCTTACCAGACAAACCGGCATCCACTAAAAGCTTCTTTTTTGGGGTTTCCAGATAAAAGGAATTTCCACTGGAACCTGACGCTAAAATACTATATTTAAAGCCTATTTCACTCATTCTAGTCTTCTACTTCATCCTCCCATACTTCTTCTTTCACTGCATCCTTATCATAAGGGAGCACAATGGTAAAGGTTGATCCCTTACCGTATTCACTCTTGGCCCAAATAAAGCCCTTATGTTGTTTGATAATTTCTTTGGCAATAGACAGTCCCAAACCTGTACCACCTTGGGCACGACTTCTAGCACGATCCACACGATAAAAACGGTCAAAGATACGTGGTAAATCCTGCTTAGGAATACCTAAACCATGGTCTGAAATGGATAAAATCATCTGGTCTTCAGTTGTCTTCATTCTGACAGTGATTTTACCTCCATCTGGCGAATACTTAATGGCATTATTTAAAATATTGTCGACAACCTGCGTCATCTTATCTGTATCAATTTCCATCCAGATAGAATTGATGGGATAATCTCTCACCAACTCATATTTTTTCTCCTTTTCCTGTCCTTTCATCTTGTCAAAACGGTTGAGGATAAAGGTAATAAAGGCAGTGAAGTTAATCAGTTCCACATCCAAGTGACTGGTGGCGTTATCAATCCGTGAAAGATGAAGGAGGTCCGTCACCATGCGCATCATACGGTTGGTTTCGTCTAGTGATACCTTGATAAAGTCTGGTGCTACAGTTTCACACAAAGCTCCCTCATCCAAGGCTTCAAGATAAGATTTCACGCTGGTTAAAGGAGTCCGTAACTCATGGCTAACATTGGAAACAAAGAGTCTTCGTTCGCGTTCTTCCTTCTCCTGCTCCGTCGTATCATGCAAAACAGCCACCAGACCCGAAATAAAACCAGACTCTCGACGTATCAAGGCAAAGCGAACTCGAAGGTTCAAATATTCGCCATTGATGTCTTGGGAATCTAGCAACAATTCTGGACTTTGGGTAATCAAATCACGCAATTCATAGTCTTCTTCTATCTTGAGTACTTCCAAAATGCTTCTATTCAGGACATCTTCTTTAACCAACCCCAGTTGCTTCTTGGCTGTATCGTTAATCATGATAATCTGACCCCGACGATTGGTCGCAAGGACCCCATCTGTCATATAAAACAGAATACTATTTAGTCTCTTACTCTCTTGTTCTAGATTTTCCTGAGTGAGACGAATAACCTCCGACAAGTCATTCAAATTATTGGTAATATTGGTGATTTCAGACCCACCTTGCATATCAAGAACCTTGGAATAATCTCCTGCAATCAAATCTTTAACCTTTTGATTGATTTGCTTCAATCGAATATTATCACGTCTATTCTCCAGTAATAGGAGGGTCACAACAAGGATGAAACCTAACAAAATCAGGATAAAGATAAAATCTCTGGTAAAAATGGTTTGTTTCAGTAAATCAAGCATTATTTCTCATGTAATACCCTACACCACGGCGCGTCAAGATATACTCTGGTCGGCTGGGCGTATCTTCAATCTTCTCACGCAGACGTCGGACAGTCACATCAACTGTACGGACATCACCAAAATAGTCATAGCCCCAGACAGTCTCAAGCAAGTGTTCGCGCGTAATGACTTGACCTGTATGCGATGCCAAATGATACAAAAGCTCAAACTCACGGTGGGTTAAGTCTAGTTCTTCGCCATATTTTTTAGCCACGTAGGCGTCTGGAACAATTTCTAAATCCCCAATTTGGATAGGCTGAGGTTTGCTATCTGCTTCCTGCCCATCTACTGGCATAGGTTGAGAACGACGCAGCAAAGCTTTAACACGCGCCTGTAACTCACGATTGGAGAAGGGTTTGGTTACATAGTCATCTGCTCCAAGCTCTAAACCGATAACCTTATCAAATTCACTGTCTTTAGCCGACAGCATGATAATAGGCACACTGCTGGTCTTGCGAATGGTCTTAGCAACTTCTAAACCATCAATTTCCGGAAGCATCAAGTCCAGAATAATAATATCTGGTTGCTCTGCTTCAAATTGCTCTAGCGCTTCACGACCGTTAAAAGCAGTTACAACTTCGTAACCTTCCTTGGTCATATTAAACTTGATAATATCCGAGATTGGTTTCTCATCATCTACAATTAGTATTTTTTTCATATGTTCACCTTTTTCTCTACTATTATACCAAAAAAATAGCAAGAAGACACGATAGCTAGTCTTTGTTAGTGTCTATATTGGCTTTTGCATAAGCCTGCCAGATTTTTTGTTGGGGTTTGGCAAGTGGGTAATTCTTGAACTCTTCTGGTGAAAGCCAGCGAACTTCTCTATCGGAAAAGTCATGGTAGTCAGTCACCTGACCTGTTACAATTTGAACATGCCATTTACGATGACTAAAGACATGCTTGACAGTCTCAAAATAAACATCAAGCCAAGCAACATCTAGGTCATAGTCCTGCTGGAAACTCTCTTCTGGACTGGGTCCAAAATTCACACTTTCTTCTGCAACCTGATGAAAGAGGTCAAACTGCTCTTCTTGCGAAAAGTTATCAACTTCTACCAGTGGGAAATGCCAAAAACCTGCCAAGAGCTTTTCACTTTCATTTTTTTCAAGCAAAAATTGTCCTTGACTATTCTTTACCACCAAGGCTTTAAGATAAATAGGGACCGGCTTTTTCTTGGGAGCCTTGATTGGATAACGGTCCATTGTGCCATTCTGATATGCCGCACTAAAGTCCTTAACTGGGCTTTCTTCTGGTCTGGGATTTACAGGAGCCTCAATATCTGAACCCAAATCCATCAAAGCTTGGTTAAAATCACCCGGACGTTCTGGGTCAATCAAGATTTCCATCATTGCCTGAAAAATTTTACGATTACTTGGAATCCCAATATCGTGGTTGACTTCAAATAGACGCGCCAAAACACGCATGACATTACCATCTACAGCTGGCTCAGGCAAGTTAAAAGCGATACTGGAAATGGCTCCTGCTGTGTAAGGGCCAATCCCTTTCAAGCTGGAAATTCCTTCATAGGTGTTTGGAAATTGGCCACCAAAATCAGTCATAATCTGCTGGGCTGCAGCCTGCATATTGCGAACTCGAGAATAATAGCCCAAGCCCTCCCAAGCTTTCAGTAAACTCTCCTCAGGCGCAGTTGCCAAACTTTCCACTGTTGGAAACCAGTCCAAGAATCGTTCGTAATAAGGAATAACCGTATCTACTCTGGTCTGCTGGAGCATGATTTCAGATACCCAGATGTGATAAGGATTTTTACTTCTCCTCCAAGGTAAATCTCTTTTGTTTTCATCATACCAAGTGAGGAGTTTCTTACGAAAAGAAACAATCTTCTCCTCTGGCCACATGGCAATACCATATTCTTTCAAATCTAACATATCTCTAGTATAACACAGAAGATTCTAACTGTCCTTTTCCTAGTATTAATACTCTTCCCAAAGGAAAGAGGACTAAATTTTATTGATGAACTGCTTGCAGTCTGAGAAAAAATGAGCTTGGATAGTATTTCCAAACTCATTTAAAGTCAATTGCAATATACTAGAACAAGCCTAGAACGGTTCCATCGCTTTCAACATCCATGTTGAGGGCTGCTGGTCGTTTGGGAAGTCCTGGCATGGTCATGACATCTCCAGTTAAGGCAACGATGAAGCCTGCACCTAATTTTGGTACCAATTCACGAATGGTAATTTCAAAGTTTTCAGGTGCCCCAAGTGCATTTGGATTGTCTGAGAAGCTATATTGAGTTTTTGCCATACAGATTGGCAATTTGTCCCAACCATTTTGAACGATTTGAGCGATTTGTGTTTGAGCTTTCTTTTCAAAGTTCACTTTGCTACCACGGTAGATCTCAGTAACAATCTTTTCAATCTTTTCTTGGACAGAAAGGCCATTGTCATACAAACGTTTATAGTTAGATGGATTTTCAGCGATAGTCTTGACAACCGTTTCGGCAAGCGCTACTCCACCTTCTGCACCATCAGCCCAGACACTTGCCAATTCAACTGGTACATCGATTGAGGCACAAAGTTCTTTCAAGGCTGCAATTTCAGCTTCTGTATCAGATACAAATTCGTTAATAGCTACGACTGCTGGAATACCGAACTTACGAATATTTTCTACATGGCGTTTCAAGTTAGCAAAACCTGCACGAACCGCCTCCACATTTTCCTCTGTCAGAGCATCTTTAGCCACACCACCATTCATCTTAAGGGCACGAAGGGTTGCGACGATAACTACTGCATCTGGAGAAGTTGGCAAGTTTGGTGTCTTGATATCAAGGAATTTCTCGGCACCAAGGTCTGCACCAAAACCAGCTTCAGTAACTGTGTAATCAGCCAAGTGAAGGGCTGTTGTCGTTGCCAAGACAGAGTTACATCCGTGAGCGATATTGGCAAATGGACCACCATGCACAAAGGCAGGCGTTCCATAAATTGTCTGAACCAGGTTCGGCTTAATAGCATCCTTCAAAATCAAAGCTAAGGCACCTTCAACCTGCAAATCACCTACATAAACAGGGGTACGGTCATAACGATAACCGATAACGATATTAGCCAAACGACGTTTCAAGTCCTCGATGTCCGTTGCCAAGCAAAGAATTGCCATGATTTCGGAAGCAACTGTAATATCAAAGCCATCCTCACGTGGAATACCATTTAGAGGGCCACCAAGTCCAACTGTTACATGACGAAGTGCACGGTCGTTCAAGTCTACAACACGTTTCCAGAGGATACGACGTTGGTCAATTCCCAGCTCATTGCCTTGGTGCAAGTGGTTGTCAATCAAGGCAGAAAGCGCATTGTTGGCAGTTGTAATGGCATGCATGTCTCCAGTAAAGTGGAGATTGATGTCTTCCATTGGCAGAACTTGGGCATAACCACCACCAGCAGCACCACCCTTAATCCCCATTACTGGACCAAGGGACGGTTCGCGAATAGCAATCATCGTTTTCTTGCCAATCTTATTCAAGGCATCCGCCAGACCAATGGTAATGGTTGATTTTCCTTCACCTGCAGGTGTTGGATTGATGGCAGTAACCAGAATCAATTTTCCAACTGGATTGCTCTCAACTGCACGAATTTTATCAAAGCTGAGCTTAGCCTTGTACTTTCCATACAACTCCAAATCGTCGTAAGAAATTCCAAGTTTCTCTACAACATCAACGATTGGCTTCAACTCAATACTCTGTGCGATTTCAATATCTGTTTTCATTCAAAACTCCTCTAACCTCTTATATGATAATTCATTATAACACAAAACAAGATTTTTAACATCCTTAAACTCTCTAAACGTTCGTAAATATCCCTGTTTTTAAGGTTTTTAAAGTCCTTTCTTAAATTTTATATGGCTTTATAGTTTGAAACTATAGTAGATTCTTTTTATTTTTTATGTATATTCAAGCGCTTTCTTTTGCTTATTATTTTTTTTTTGGTACAATAGTGCTATGAAAATTTTAGTTACATCGGGTGGTACCAGTGAAGCCATCGATAGCGTCCGCTCTATCACTAACCATTCCACAGGTCGCTTGGGGAAAATCATCACAGAAACCCTGCTTGCTGCAGGGCATGAAGTTTGTTTAATTACGACAAAACGAGCCGTGAAGCCAGAAGTTCATCCTAACCTAAGCATTAGAGAAATCAACAATACAAACGAACTCCTACTGGAAATGCAAGAACGTGTTCAGGATTATCAAGTCTTGATTCATTCTATGGCTGTGTCTGACTACACACCTGTTTATATGACGGGGCTAGAGGAAGTTAAGGCTAGCTCCAATTTGGAAGAATTTTTAAACAAGCAGAATCATCAAGCTAAGATTTCTTCAACTAACGATGTTCAGGTTTTATTCCTGAAAAAGACACCCAAAATCATCTCTCTAGTCAAAGAATGGAATCCTGCTATTCATCTGATTGGCTTTAAGCTTCTGGTTGATGTTACCGAAGAACATCTGGTTGACATTGCTAGAAAAAGTCTTATCAAAAACCAAGCAGACTTGATTATTGCAAATGATCTCACTCAAATCTCAGCAGATCAGCACCGAGCTATCTTTGTTGAGAAGGATCATCTTCAAACTGTTAACACTAAAGAAGAAATTGCAGAACTCCTCCTTGAAAAAATTCAAGCCTACCAATCTTAGAAAGGAAAGCTATGGCAAACATTCTCTTGGCTGTAACGGGGTCAATCGCCTCTTACAAGTCGGCAGATTTAGTCAGTTCTCTAAAAAAACAAGGCCATCAAGTCACTGTCTTAATGACTCAGGCTGCTACAGAGTTTATCCAACCTTTGACACTACAGGTCTTATCTCAGAATCCTGTTCACTTGGATGTCATGAAAGAACCTTATCCCGATCAAGTCAATCATATTGAACTTGGAAAAAAAGCAGATTTATTTATCGTAGCACCTGCAACTGCTAACACTATTGCAAAACTAGCCCACGGCTTTGCGGACAATATGGTGACCAGTACGGCTCTAGCCCTGCCAAGTCATATTCCCAAACTCATCGCACCAGCTATGAATACAAAAATGTATGACCATCCGGCAACTCAGGCTAATCTGAAAACATTAGAAACCTACGGCTATCATCTGATTGCTCCAAAAGAATCCCTACTAGCTTGCGGAGACCATGGACGAGGAGCCTTAGCCGACCTCACAATTATTTTAGAAAGAATAAAGGAAACTCTCGATGAAAAAACGCTCTAATATTGCGCCCATTGCTATCTTTTTTGCAACCATGCTTGTGATTCACTTTCTAAGCTCACTTATCTTTAATCTTTTTCCATTCCCAATCAAACCGACCATCGTTCATATTCCTGTCATTATTGCCAGTATTATTTACGGTCCACGAGTTGGGGTTACACTTGGATTTTTGATGGGACTACTTAGCTTGACCGTTAACACAATTACGATTCTACCGACAAGCTATCTCTTCTCACCTTTCGTACCAAACGGAAATATCTACTCAGCTATCATTGCCATTGTCCCACGTATTTTGATTGGTTTAACTCCTTATCTAGTCTATAAACTGATGAAAAATAAAACTGGTCTGATTTTAGCTGGTGCCCTTGGTTCCTTGACAAATACTGTCTTTGTCCTTGGAGGAATCTTCTTCCTATTTGGAAATGTTTATAATGGAAATATCCAACTTCTTCTGGCAACTGTTATTTCAACAAACTCCATTGCCGAATTAGTCATTTCCGCAGTTCTAACCCTAGCCATTGTTCCAAGACTGCAAACTTTGAAGAAATAAAAACAATCTCCGCTTTCATACTTGAAGGTGGAGATTTCGCTCTATATCGTTACTATTATTAGTGAAATGTTTACTAGTCTTTAACTTAAAAATGACCTACAAACCTAAGTAAATCCTTGCTTTATTGTCTTGTTTATTGTACTATACTAGTGTATATACAATTAAAAAGGAGATTCTTATGAATACACGGAAAAAGACACAATTTATGACAATGACTGCCCTCTTAACGGCTATTGCAATTTTGATTCCAATTGTTATGCCTTTCAAGATTGTCATTCCTCCTGCTTCTTACACTTTAGGAAGTCACATCGCTATTTTTATTGCTATGTTCTTATCACCCTCGATGGCAATTTTTGTCATCATAGCCTCTAGTTTTGGATTTTTGATGGCTGGCTATCCTATGGTTATCGTATTTCGAGCTTTTTCCCATATCTTTTTTGGGACTTTGGGAGCTCTTTACCTACAAAAATTCCCCGATACCTTAGATAAACCAAAATCTTCCTGGATTTTTAACTTTGTTTTAGCGCTTATCCATGCCCTTGCTGAAGTATTAGCCTGTGTTATTTTTTACGCAACTTCTGGTACCAATGTAGAAAATATGTTTTATGTTCTATTTGTGCTAGTTGGATTTGGTACAATTATCCATAGTATGGTAGACTATACATTAGCACTAGCTGTCTATAAAGTGCTTCGAAAACGCCGTTAAAAGGAAGAACTATGAAAAAAGATCGCAAACAAGCCCTGCTCCAACTCTTAAAAGAAGCTCCTAAAGCCCTCAACGGTCAAAGTTTGGCGGAACATTTTCATGTCACACGTCAGGTCATTGTACAGGACATTGCAATTTTGAGAGCCGATGGCGCTCCTATCCTATCCACCAACCGTGGCTACGTCTATAAGCAAATTGATACTAACCCTTATGTCCATAAACTTTTTAAAGTGAAACATGAAGTTGAAGAAATCGGTCAAGAACTCCTTGCTATCGTCGATAATGGAGGGCGTGTCCAGAATACCTTGATTGACCATCCCGTTTATGGAGAAATTGAAACCTTGCTGAAACTGTCTTGTCGCAGAGATGTTCAGCATTTTCTAGAACAAGTCGAGCATTCTGACTTTAGACCTCTGTCTGAATTAACAGATGGCATCCACTACCACCTAGTCGAAGCTGAAACACAACAAGACCTCCACTATATCGAGGAGGCCTTGGATAAACTTGGTTATTTAGTAAAAGACTAGACGATTTTCTTCTCCCAATCGTCTTCTGTACGGCGAGGATAGAAAAATTCAGACTTGTCAGGAGCTTCCATCATTTCCATCAAGGGTAACATATCATAGGCCAGATCCAAGTTTGGAATCTGGTCTTTTTGTACCCAAAAGCTCAAATACTAACAATAATATTTAAAAACTACATTGAATGAAAATTAACAACTATCTACTTACTAAAAATATATCACCAGTTATGTTGATCAACATTATCCTTAGTCACAAGATAAATTGGAGAAACTGTTTCTTTTTCTAGTTTTTTCCCTTGATAATGATCGATTGCTGATTGAATAGCGATTTCACCCATCTTAGCTGGTTGCTGAGCAATAGTGGCAGTAATATCACCTTTTGCAATAGCGTCATGTGCATCTGGTTGACCATCAATACCAACAATTAATACATTGCTAAGACCAGCTGCTTTTACTGCTTGTGCAGCTCCTAATGCCATCTCATCATTCTGTGCAAAGATTGCTTGTACTTCTTTGTTTCCTTGAATCATATTTTGCGCTGTATTCAAAGCTTTTGCACGATCAAAATTAGCGGATTGACTAGAAAGAACATCTAAATTTGTCTTTGAAATTTGTTCAAATCCTTTACCTCTATCTACTGTTGCAGAAGCGCCAGGGACTCCTGACAATTCAAAAGTTTTTGCTTTTTCTCCCAATTGCTTGGTAATAAATTCGGCAGCCATTTTACCTGCTTCTACGTTATCAGAAGCAACAGTTGTCAAGACTTCACCACCATTACTACCGCGGTCAATTAAGATTACTGGAATATTTGCATTATTAGCAGCTTTAATAGATGTAACAATTGCATCAGAATCAACTGGATTAATTAGTAAAGCATCTACATTTTGACTAATAAAATTTTGAATATCATCTGCTTGTCTAGCAGCATCATCTTGTGCATCTGCTATCTTCAAAGTTACTTCTTTTTCTCCTGCAGCTTTTTCAAGACCATCTTTCATAGCTACAAAATAGGGATTGTTAGTAGTCGAAATAGAAACTCCTAATTTTAATTCTTTTGCCGACTTTTGAGTCGTAGATTTATTATCATTTGATGAATTTCCTAAACCAGTTTTTCCACAAGCTACTAAAGCAAAAATAAATGTTACAAACAAAGCAAAAATGCTAATTTTTTTAATAATTTTCATGTTATTACTCCTCGTAATATATCTATAGGGATAGTTTCCATCCCAACTATTGTTCGTCATCTAATAAATTGTTACTATTTCCAAAAAAATTGAAAATGATTCTACTGTTTTACAACTTTAAAACGATCAATCAGAACAGCAATTAAAATTACAACTCCTTTTACTACTTGCTGCCAAAATGCTGAAACACCAATAATATTAAGTCCATTATTCAAAACTCCAATAATTAAAGCACCTATTAGAGTCCCCAGTATACGACCTTTACCTCCTGATAATGAGGTTCCCCCAAGAACAACAGCTGCAATAGCATCCATTTCATAACTAGCACCTGCTGTTGGTTGAGCAGAACTTAAGCGTGATGTTATAATCAATCCAGAAATTGAAGCCATCATACCTGAAATTGAATAAATGATAATTTTCACTTTATTTAGTTTCACACCTGATATATATGCTGCTTTTTCATTCCCCCCTATAGCATACACAGATTTACCAAATGCTGTTTTATGAAGTAAAACATATAAAACAATAAATACAATAAACATAATAATTACAGGAAATGGAATTCCGACTATGTAACCTTGCCCCAAAAATTGAAATAAGAATGTATCACTTAATCCTTTTGTAATAGGATTCCCATTTGTATAAACAAGTGTTGCGCCTCTAAAAATAGTCATAGTTGCTAAAGTAACGATAAATGGAGCTAATTTCCCATAGGAAATCAATAAACCATTCATCATCCCCAGAATGCAACCCAAAATTAAAGAGATGAGAATTGCTAATGTAACAGGCATTCCAGATCCTAATAGGCCCGCTGTGAGCGCACTGGATAAGGCTAAAATTGATCCAACTGATAAATCAATTCCACCTGTTAGAATAACAAAGGTCATTCCAAAAGCGATCAGTGCATTTGATGTTACTTGCAATAGTAAATTTAACAGATTATTTGCTGTTAAAAAATTTGAATTGATAATAGTGATGACAGCCATTAAAATTATCAATGCTATTACTGTTGTCAATTCTGACATATACTTCATAGTATTTTTCACACTATTGTCCCCCTGTAGCTAGTTGCATAACTTTTTCTTGTGTAGCTTCTTGACGTGTTAATTCTCCACTAATTCTTCCTTCATGCATGACCATAATGCGATCACTGACTCCGATCACTTCTGGTAAATCTGAAGATACCATAATAATCGGCACACCTCGTTCAGCCAATTCATTCATTAATTGGTAAATTTCACGCTTAGCACCAACATCTACCCCACGAGTTGGCTCATCTAGAATCAGTACTTTTGGAGCAATACCTATCCATTTTGCTAAAACTACTTTCTGTTGATTACCACCAGAAAGTGTTCCAACTTCCTTATCTGGATAACCTGATTTAATTCGTAGCCTATCTATTAAACGTTGTACAAATATATCACTTGTTTTATTATCGAAAATGCCATTTTTAACAAAATCACGAGTACTAGGTAAAGTCATATTATCTTTAATAGAAAAATCTAAAATCAATCCCTCATCTTTACGATCTTCTGTTAAGAAACCAATTCCATGCTTAATTGCTTCAAAAGGATTTTTAATTATCAGTTGTTCTTCGTTTATTATAATTTGACCAGATTTTAAAGAATCAATTCCAAAAATTGCTCGCATTATTTCAGTACGACCAGCACCCATCAAACCAGAAAAACCAAGAATTTCCCCTTGACGTACATAGAAAGAAATATCCGTAAAAGCATCACCAGAAAGATTCTTAGCTTGAAAAACAATATTCCCAATCTCAGCCTTTTTTTCTGGATAATAATCTTCTAATTCACGCCCCACCATCTTTTGAACTAATTCATCCGCATTAGTTAACTTCGTTTTCTTGGTATCAATTACAAACCCATCCCTCATAACAGTTATAAGATCTGTAATCTTAAAGATTTCTTCCATCCGATGTGAAATATACACAATACCTACACCATCAGATTTTAATCCTTCTATCACTTTAAAAAGTGTTTCAGTTTCACGATCAGTTAAAGCTGCTGTGGGTTCATCCATAATTAACAAGGAAACTTCTGATAATAAACATTTTGCTATTTCTATCATTTGTTGTTGTCCGACTGATAATTGACCAATGATTGCATCAAGAGGAATAGAGATATTAAGACGTTTAAATGCTTCTTTAGCTTTCCTTTCCATACTAGCTTTATCTAAAAACCCAATCGAATTTTTTATTTCTCTTCCTAAAAAAAGATTATCAAGTACAGTCATATCTGGCCAAGTATTCATTTCCTGATGAATAAAACTCAGTCCAAACCGTTCTGCCTCTTGAGGATTAGAAAATGTTTTTTCTTTTCCATCAATAAAAATAGTTCCTGAAGTAGCTGGAAAAAGTCCAGTTAAAATATTCATTAAGGTTGATTTGCCTGCACCATTCTCTCCCATTAAAGCATGAACTTCTCCTGAATTAAGAACCAAATCAATACTTTCTAAAACACGATTATTCCCAAAAGATTTTGAAATGTTCTTCATTTCAATTTTCATAGGCAACCCCCTTCTAAATAATAACTCCTGATTGCAAGATTATATTCGAATATGGTGTATCTTCCCCAGTGCGAATAACTGCTTTAACTTTAGTATTCATAGCTTTCAATTCTTCATGACTAATATATTCAATAATTATATTCGATCCTAAAAGATCTAGAACTGCATGCCACTGTTCTTTGTTTTTTTCCTTAATTTCTTCTGCTAAGAAAATTTTTTCAATAAGTACATGATCTGAATATTCTTTTAAAACCTCTAAAAAACTTGGACTACCTTTTCTTAATGCTAAATCAATTTTATCAACACCTTTTGGAACTGGCAATCCTAAATCTCCGATACAAACCAAATCCATATGACCTAAATCATCAGCTAGTTTTGCTATATTACTATTTAAAATCCCATATTTCTTCATATCCTGAATGCTCCTTTACTTCTTTCAAACTCGGCATGCCTCCTTGCGCTCCAAATCTTTGAACAGAAAGATGTGAAGCAATCGTTGCAAAGGACAATGCAACATTCATCTCTTTTCCTTTTGAGATAGCATAAGCAAAAGCACCATTAAACGTATCTCCTGCTCCTGTAGTATCAACTACTTCTGCTTTTATAGCAGGAATCTTCTGAACTGCTGTCCCATCATAATAAATAGAACCTTCAACTCCTAAGGTCACAATCATTTTATTAGGATAAATTTTAATAATTTCTTCTAATTTCTTACCTGGAAAAAGCTCTGAACATTCATGCTCATTAGGAGTAATAAAATCACAAAAAGGAATCATCTCTATGTCTGTTTCTCTAGCTGGTGCAGGATTGTAAAGTACCTTAACTTTATTTTCTTGACAAAATTTAGCTATAGATAAGTTGGCTTCATGTGGTATTTCATTTTGTAATACAACAATACTTGCATCACTAATCAATTCCCACTCATTTTTCCAATCATTTGTTTTAACTAAATTATTCGCTCCAGGATAATAAATAATCCTATTATCACCTCCATATAAAGTAATTTGTGCAACTCCTGTAGATTGTGGTACCGTTCCCACATGTTCTATAGAAATATTATTATTTTGCAGATTACTTAGTAAATCTGCTGAAAAAATATCTTCCCCAACGTTCCCAAATATGTAAATATTATCTTCTACACTGGATAATCTACCAATAGCTACAGCCTGATTTGCACCTTTTCCCCCTGGAACTATATTAAATGAATCCCCAAAAATCGTTTCACCTCCTTCTGGAATCCTTTTTGTTCTCATAACTAAGTCCATTGAAATACTTCCAACAACAACAATTTTACTCATTACTTTCTCCTTAATGTATTTCTTTCTACGTATCTAACAGGTAGTTTAATTTTAACTTCATCTATAGAGAACTTATTTGCCATATTATAGATTAGCTTTGCAGCCTGTTCTCCCATTTTATATGATGATTGGTGAATAGTTGATAAAGAAGGATAAATAAATTGACTAAGTACAATATCATCATAACCAATGATTTGAATATCATCTGGAATTTTTTTACCAATTGCTAAAATTTCATGAATATAAGCTATCGCATGAATATCAGAAGGTGCTATAATACTATCAATATTTGGATTTCTTTTTAGATTCTCTTTAGCTTCTTTTTGAATTTTTTCAAACTCAAACGTTTCACTTTCTTCAATACGAATCTCTAAAGATTTATCCCTCAAATAGTTTAAACTTGCTTCAAATCGTTCCGCAATGTTCTCAGCTTTATCATCTAAAACTTTAATAATCATAACTTGCTTAGCGCCAGCATTCCAAATTGCTTTAGCAGCCAAACGTCCACCCAACTGATTATCAGAAAAGACACCGTAACCTGTATCTTTACTAATTCGGTCAACCACAACAACAGGTAATGATAAATCTGGATATTCTTTTGTGAAGTCATGTGTAGTAATAATGCCAGCAGCATTTGTTTTCAACAGCAAGTTAACATATTCACTCAAAGATTCTTGGTCTGAAATCGTACCAACCATAATTCTATAACCTTTATCTTTCAAATATGATTCAGCGCCTCGAACCAATCTTGGGAAGAAGGGATTTGAAATATCTGGCAATAAAAGTCCTACCATTTGGTTTTTTTTGGTTTTCAAAGATTGCGCTAATACATTTGGTGTGTAATTTAATTTTTTAATCGCATTTTTTATTTTCTCTCTCGCATCATCTCCAACATAACCTTTTTTTGATATATATCTTGAAACCGTTGATTTTGATACTCCAGCTTCTTCAGCAACCTGTTTTATTGTAGTCACCACTCCTCCTTCTTATGTTGTGGAACCGTTCCCTTATTCTATAGTAAACGTTTTCTTTTGATTTGTCAATACTTTTCTAAAAATATTTTAAATTTATTTCATAGTACATATATTTTTCCAAATATATTATTACTATTACACAAGAAACACAACAAGACCTCCACTATATCGAGGAGGCCTTGGATCAGCTTGGTTATTTAGTAAAAGACTAGAAAATTTTCTTTTCCCATCCATCTTCTGTACGGCGAGGGTAGAAAAACTCTGACTTGTCAGGAGCTTCCATCATTTCCATCAAGGGTAGCATATCATAGGCCATATCCAAGTTTGGAATCTGGTCTTTTTGAACCCAAGAAACTTCTCCTTCATCTGAAGAGCGCAGTCTACCAGAGAACTCAGTCGCCTTATAACAAATGACAATATAGCGCCCACCTGTATCTAGTGGCCAATTTTTAATGCCGACAAGTTGAGGATTTTGGATAGTCAATCCTGTTTCTTCGTAGATTTCACGAATGACAGACTCCGCAAAAGCCTCACCATTTTCAACATGACCTCCAGGAAAGGCATAACCAGACCAGCGATTGGTTTCAGGAGAGCGATACTGCATAACCACGCGCTGAGTTTCGATGTCTTCAATCAGACAAATATTTGTTAAAATCGTTAATTGGGAACGAGCCATATTTTCTCCTTTAGGTACTATTCTAATCCAAAGCCTTCACTTCCAACATCATATCACGTATCTGAGCTGCTAGTTCAAAGTCAAGCACTTCGACGGCTTCTTGCATTTGTTTTTCGAGTTTCTTAACAAGTTCTTTGCGCTCTTGTTTGTTGAGGCTATTGATGTCGACTTCTTTTTCTTCTTCCTTGGCAACTGCCTTGGTCACAGCAATCAGGTCACGGATTTCTTTCTTGATTGTCTGAGGCACAATACCGTGTTCTTCATTATAAACCATCTGGATTTTGCGACGACGGGCAGTTTCATCGATAGCACGTTGCATAGACTGGGTCACAGTGTCCGCATACATAATGACATGTCCCTCACTATTACGAGCAGCACGACCAATAGTTTGGATGAGGCCACGTTCGTTACGAAGGAAACCTTCCTTGTCAGCATCGAGAATGGCTACCAAGCTTACTTCAGGAACGTCAATCCCTTCACGGAGCAAGTTGATTCCGACCAAGACATCAAAGACACCCAAGCGCAGGTCACGGATAATCTCCGTCCGTTCCAAGGTCTTGATGTCTGAGTGCATGTACTTGACCTTAATGCCCATTTCTTTAAAGTAGTCGGTTAAATCCTCTGCCATTTTCTTGGTTAAAGTGGTAATAAAGGTACGCTCATTCTTTTCTACACGGGCATTGATTTCACCTAAGAGATCATCAATCTGTCCCATAGTCGGACGGACTTCCACCTCAGGATCCAAAAGACCTGTCGGACGAATGATTTGCTCAATCACTGTCTCGGTCTGTTCATTTTCATAGTCACCAGGTGTCGCTGAAACGTAAACAATCTGATGCACATGGCTTTCAAACTCCTCCCGACGTAAAGGTCGATTGTCCAAAGCTGATGGCAAACGGAAACCATAATTGACTAGCATTTCCTTACGCGAACGGTCTCCATTATACATACCTTTTATTTGTCCCATAGTCATGTGACTCTCGTCAATCATGATTAAGAAATCATCTGGGAAGAAGTCGAGAAGCGTATAAGGAGGCTCACCTTCGCTACGCCCATCCATGTGACGAGAATAATTTTCAACCCCATTGGTATAACCCATCTCACGCAGCATCTCAATATCATACTCTGTCCGCTGTTTCAAACGTTGGGCTTCAAGCAGTTTACCTTCCTTCTCAAAGACGGCTAACTGCTCTTCCAATTCGGTCTGAATCTTTGCAATGGCAACTTCCATGTAGTCTTCATTAGTCACAAAGTGAGTGGCTGGGAAAATCGCTAAATGATCCACTTCTCCTAGTACTTGACCAGTCAAAGCCTCCACTTCACGAATACGATCAATTTCGTCTCCAAAAAATTCTACTCGAAAGGCGTGTTCATCACGAGAGGCTGGGAAAATCTCTACCACATCCCCACGCACACGAAATCTTCCCCGTTGAAAATCAGTATCGTTTCGTTCAAACTGGATATCAACCAAGTCATTCAAGAGTTTATCACGAGAAATTTCAAGACCTGGACGGAGACTAACGACACTGTCAGCGTATTCCTTGGGTGAACCCAAACCATAGATACAAGAGACCGAGGCCACGACAATAACATCATTGCGCTCCAATAGGGCTGAAGTCGCTGAGTGGCGGAGTTTGTCAATCTCGTCATTGACAGAGCTATCCTTTTCAATATAGGTATCACTGGAAGGGACATAGGCCTCAGGTTGGTAATAATCATAGTAAGATACGAAGTACTCAACTGCATTTTCAGGGAAAAATTCCTTAAACTCTCCATATAGCTGGCCTGCTAGAGTTTTATTGTGGGCGATGACCAGAGTTGGTTTATTGACCTTGGAAATGACCTGACTCATGGTATAGGTCTTCCCTGTTCCGGTCGCCCCCATCAGAATCTGAGCTTTTTCTCCACCCTCGATATTATCAACCAACTGCTCGATAGCTTGGGGTTGATCTCCTGATGGTTGATATTTTGATACTAGTTTAAATTGATTATCTGTAATGCGGTTAATCATAAGAATCCTCTCTCGATGTGCTATTCCTATTTTAGCATACTTGTAGCATTTTCACGAAGAAAAGGACGGACCGAAGTCACATCCTTTCATTTTCTTTCTTTAATTGATAAGCGAGATAGACAATCAGCAACAGCAAAATAATACTGGACACGATGGAACCCTCAATACCAAAAGACCCACCTGATAGCCAGCCTTGATCTCCTTGTGGTAAAAAGGTCATCAGCGATGTCCCAGACGGCTGACCGCTAACTAAAATCCCAAATAAATTTCCCTGAGCAAAATTCCAGGCGCCGTGAATACCTGCTACACCCCAAACTGTATCGGTTTTGAGAAGGTAAAGAGCCATGGCAACTCCGAATAAAAAGAGATTCACTAGAGATAAAGGTGTAAGACCAGAATTCCCAGCATGGAGCAAAGTAAAGAATAGGCTAGATATAAGAACAGCAAGTTTTAGATTGGTTCTTGAGGCCAATTGGGGAAGGAGCCAAGCACGGGACACCACTTCTTCTGTTGTCCCCTGTAAAATCCAAAATGGGATAGTAAAGACTACAAAGACAAGCGAGTAAAGATTCAAGTGAATGGATTCCAAACGATATTGCCCCAAGGCTACTAAACCTAACAAGGTCAGAAGAAAAAGTGCCAGACCTAGCCCAAACCCTTTAAGAAGATTGCTGAGGAAATTTTCTTTATAAAATCCTAAAGTTCGAATAGGTCTTTTCTCAACTTTTCTAGTCCATCTAAACACAGTGTTGAGAACGAAACCAAAGGCCAGCAATTCTAAAATTAAATGAAAGTCACTTGTTTTATCCGTCAAGCTCTGATGCAAGGTCTGCAAGTACGTTGCAAGATTTTGACCAGCCTCTCCAAAATTTCTAGCAAGTCCGATGAGAGCTAACAAACTAATACCATACAGAGTATAAGCCACAAACTCTCCTATGAAGACAAAAGCAAAGGCTAACAAGGGGCTTGTGTAAATGTTTAAACTCATTTTTGAAGCTTGGAAGTCTTTAAATATTCTTTTGTTCTTCATATCCCTGTCCTCTTTTCTTCTATATATACTATTATTATAGCACTTTATAGTAGCAATTCAAGAAAGAAAAGGAAAAAACAATGTTATATTTTCTAACACAAAAATATAAAAATTTGCCTTTTTTTAATTTTTCTGATATAATGGGAAAATATTCGGAAAAGGAGACTAAAAATGAAGAAAAAATTTCTAGCATTTTTGCTAATTTTATTCCCAATTTTCTCATTAGGTATTGCGAAAGCAGAGACGATTAAGATTGTGTCTGATACTGCCTATGCACCTTTTGAGTTTAAAGATTCAGATCAAACTTATAAAGGAATTGATGTTGACATTATCAACAAAGTCGCTGAGATTAAAGGATGGAACATTCAGATGTCCTATCCTGGATTTGACGCAGCGGTCAATGCGGTTCAAGCTGGTCAAGCTGACGCTATCATGGCAGGGATGACAAAGACGAAAGAACGTGAAAAAGTTTTCACCATGTCTGATACTTACTATGACACAAAAGTTGTCATTGCTACTACAAAATCACATAAGATTAGTAAATACGACCAATTGTCTGGTAAAACTGTTGGTGTTAAAAACGGAACAGCCGCTCAACGTTTCCTAGAAACGATTAAAGATAAATACGGCTTTACTATTAAAACATTTGACACTAGTGATTTGATGAACAACAGCTTGAGTGCTGGTGCCATCGATGCCATGATGGATGACAAACCTGTTATCGAATATGCCATTAACCAAGGGCAAGACCTCCATATTGAAATGGATGGTGAAGCTGTAGGTAGCTTTGCTTTCGGTGTGAAAAAAGGAAGCAAATACGAGCACCTGGTTACTGAATTTAACCAAGCCTTGGCTGAAATGAAAAAAGATGGTAGTCTTGATAAAATCATCAAGAAATGGACTGCTTCATCATCTTCAGCAGTGCCAACCACAACTACTCTAGCAGGATTAAAAGCCATTCCTGTTAAAGCTAAATACATCATTGCCAGCGATTCTTCTTTTGCACCTTTTGTTTTCCAAAACTCAAGTAACCAATTTACTGGTATTGATATGGAATTGATTAAGGCAATCGCTAAAGACCAAGGTTTTGAAATTGAAATCATCAACCCTGGTTTTGATGCTGCTATCAGTGCTGTCCAAGCTGGTCAAGCAGATGGTATCATTGCTGGTATGTCTGTCACAGATGCTCGTAAGGCGACTTTTGATTTCTCAGAATCCTACTACACTGCCAATACTATCCTTGGTGTCAAAGAATCAAGTACCATTGCTTCTTATGAAGATTTGAAAGGAAAGACGGTCGGTGTTAAAAACGGAACTGCTTCTCAAACCTTCCTAACAGAAAATCAAAGCAAATACGGTTATCAAATTAAAACCTTCGCTGATGGTTCATCAATGTATGACAGTTTAAACACTGGTGCCATTGATGCCGTTATGGATGATGAACCTGTTCTCAAATATTCTATCAGCCAAGGACAAAAATTGAAAACTCCAATCGCTGGAACTCCAATCGGTGAAACAGCCTTTGCCGTTAAAAAAGGAGCAAATCCAGAATTGATTGAAATGTTCAACAACGGACTGGCAAACCTTAAATCAAACGGAGAATTCCAAAAGATTCTTGATAAATACCTAGCTAGTGAGTCATCAACTACTTCAACAAGTACTGTTGACGAAACAACTATCTGGGGCTTGCTTCAAAACAACTACAAACAACTCCTTAGCGGGCTTGGTATCACTCTTACTCTAGCTCTTATCTCATTTGCTATTGCCATTGTCATTGGAATTATCTTCGGTATGTTCAGCGTTAGCCCCTACAAATCTCTTCGCGTAATCTCTGAGATTTTCGTAGACGTTATCCGTGGTATTCCATTGATGATTCTTGCAGCCTTCATCTTCTGGGGAATTCCAAACTTCATTGAGTCTATCACAGGACAACAAAGTCCAATTAACGACTTTGTAGCTGGTACTATTGCCCTATCCCTCAATGCAGCAGCTTATATAGCTGAGATTGTTCGTGGTGGTATTCAGGCCGTTCCAGTTGGACAAATGGAAGCCAGCCGCAGCTTGGGTATCTCTTATGGAAAAACTATGCGTAAGATTATCTTGCCACAAGCAACTAAATTGATGTTGCCAAACTTTGTTAACCAATTCGTTATCGCTCTGAAAGATACAACTATCGTATCTGCTATCGGTTTGGTGGAACTCTTCCAAACTGGTAAGATTATCATTGCCCGTAACTACCAAAGTTTCAAGATGTATGCAATCCTTGCTATCTTTTATCTTGTAATTATCACACTTTTGACTAAACTAGCGAAACGCTTAGAAAAGAGGATTCGTTAATGGCAAAATTAAAAATTGATGTAAATGATTTACACAAAAGCTACGGAAAAAACGAAGTTTTAAAAGGAATTACGACCAAGTTCTATGAAGGAGATGTGGTTTGTATCATTGGTCCTTCAGGTTCTGGTAAGTCAACTTTCCTCCGTAGCCTCAATCTTTTAGAAGAAGTCACTAGCGGTCACATCACTGTGAACGGTTATGACTTAACTGAAAAAACAACCAACGTTGACCACGTCCGTGAAAATATCGGAATGGTTTTCCAACACTTCAACCTCTTCCCACACATGTCTGTATTGGACAACATCACCTTTGCTCCAATTGAGCACAAGTTGATGACTAAGGAAGAAGCTGAGAAATTGGGAATGGAGTTGCTTGAAAAGGTTGGGCTAGCAGATAAGGCTAAGGCCTGTCCAGATAGCCTGTCAGGTGGTCAAAAACAACGTGTGGCCATCGCTCGTGGACTTGCAATGAATCCAGACATCATGCTCTTTGATGAACCAACTTCTGCCCTTGACCCTGAGATGGTTGGAGACGTACTAAACGTTATGAAGGAATTGGCTGAGCAAGGCATGACCATGATTATCGTAACCCATGAGATGGGATTTGCTCGTCAGGTTGCCAACCGCGTTATCTTTACTGCGGACGGTGAATTCCTTGAAGATGGAACACCTGATCAAATCTTTGACAACCCACAACACCCACGTCTGAAAGATTTCTTGGACAAGGTCTTAAACGTCTAAACTCAAACTGTAAGGATTTCCTTGCAGTTTTTTTCTATCTCGTATTGGATTTTTTGATTTTTCGGAAAATTATGTTAGAATTAAGTTTATGAAATGAGGTTTCCTCATACCTAGCAAGACTAGGAATAAAAATAGAAATTAGGTAGCTAGATGTCATCTAAGGTTATTGTTACAATTTTCGGTGCGAGTGGAGACCTGGCTAAACGCAAGCTCTACCCTTCCCTTTTTAGACTATATAAATCCGGCAATCTTTCCGAGCACTTTGCAGTTATTGGCACTGCTCGTCGTCCTTGGAGCAAGGAATATTTTGAATCTGTTGTAGTCGAATCAATCCTTGATTTGGCAGATAGTACTGAACAAGCTCAAGAGTTTGCTAGTCACTTCTACTATCAAAGTCATGATGTCAATGATACAGAGCACTACATTGCTTTACGTCAATTGCAGGCTGAACTAAATGACAAGTACCAAGCTGAACACAACAAGCTCTTCTTCTTGTCTATGGCACCTCAGTTCTTTGGAACTATCGCCAAACACCTCAAGTCTGAAAACATTGTGGATGGTAAAGGTTTTGAACGCTTAATCGTTGAAAAACCATTTGGTACAGATTACGCAACTGCAAGCAAGTTGAATGACGAACTCCTAGCAACATTTGACGAAGAACAAATTTTCCGTATTGACCATTATCTTGGTAAGGAAATGATCCAAAGCATCTTTGCAGTTCGCTTTGCAAACTTGATTTTTGAAAATGTTTGGAATAAGGACTTTATCGACAATGTTCAAATTACCTTTGCGGAGCGCTTGGGTGTAGAAGAACGTGGTGGCTATTATGATGAATCTGGTGCCCTCCGTGACATGGTACAAAACCACACTCTACAACTCCTTTCGCTCCTCGCCATGGACAAACCAGCAAGCTTCACAAAAGATGAGATCCGTGCTGAAAAGATTAAGGTCTTTAAAAACCTCTATCATCCAACTGATGAAGAACTTAAAGAACACTTTATCCGTGGTCAATACCGTTCTGGTAAGATTGATGGCATGAAATACATCTCTTACCGTAGCGAGCCAAATGTAAATCCAGAATCAACAACTGAAACCTTTGCATCTGGTGCCTTCTTTGTAAATAGCGATCGCTTCCGTGGTGTTCCTTTCTTCTTCCGTACTGGTAAACGTCTGACTGAAAAAGGAACTCATGTCAACATCGTCTTTAAACAAATGGACTCTATCTTTGGAGAACCACTTGCTCCAAATATTTTGACCATCTATATCCAACCAACAGAAGGCTTCTCTCTTAGCCTAAATGGGAAGCAAGTAGGAGAAGAATTTAACTTGGCTCCTAACTCACTTGATTACCGTACAGATGCAACCGCAACTGGTGCTTCTCCAGAACCATACGAGAAATTGATTTATGATGTCTTAAATAACAACTCAACTAACTTTAGCCACTGGGATGAAGTAGGTGCGTCATGGAAATTGATTGACCGTATCGAAGAGCTCTGGGCTGAAAATGGTGCCCCACTTCATGATTATAAAGCTGGAAGCATGGGACCTCAAGCCAGCTTTGACTTACTTGAAAAATTCGATGCCAAATGGACTTGGCAACCAGATATCGCCTATCGTCAAGATGGTCGTTTAGAATAAAAAAATCCTGCAAGTTTGTACCTTGCAGGATTTTTGCTTCTGATTAGATTAAGCCTTCCAAGAGACCCTTCATAAAGTTTTCTGAGTTAAACTCTCCAATATCATCGATTTTTTCACCAAAACCAATCAATTTTACAGGAATATTGAGTTCTTCACGGATGGCTAGAACAACACCACCTCGAGCAGTTCCATCAATCTTAGTCAAGACAATTGCCGTTAAAGGTGTAATTTTTGAAAATTCTTTGGCCTGTACCAGGGCATTTTGACCTGTTGATGCATCCAGAGCCAAGAAGGTTTCATGCGGTGCTTCTGGCACAACACGTTTGATGATACGACCAATCTTTTCCAACTCAGCCATAAGATTGTCCTTATTTTGCAGACGACCAGCGGTATCAATCATGAGAATATCAATACCTTCAGCTACGGCACGTTCCATGCCATCAAAGACTACGCTGGCTGGGTCAGCTTTTTCAGGTCCAGTCACAACTGGAACATCCACACGACGGCCCCATTCAGCAAGCTGGGCTACCGCCCCTGCACGGAAGGTATCTGCCGCAACCAGCATGACCTTCTTGCCTTCTTGTTTGTAGCGGTGGGCTAATTTTCCGATAGAAGTTGTTTTCCCAACACCATTGACCCCGACAAAGAGCATGACTGTCAAGCCATCTTGGAAGTGGATACTTTCATCGTAGTTGCCATCCTTTTCATAAAGCTCAACCAATTTCTCAATAATGACACGGCGAAGTGCGTCAGGTTTCTTGGCGTTTTCAAGCTTGGCTTCGTAGCGTAGCTCCTCTGTTAAGTTAGAAGCGACCTGGACACCAACATCACTCATAATCAGCAGTTCTTCCAGTTCCTCGAAGAATTCTTCGTCAACAGAGCGGAAATTGGCAAAGAAGGCATTCAAACGAGCACCAAATCCTGTACGAGTTTTCTTAAGACTGCGGTCATATTTTTCCTGAACAGTTTCTTCTACTTGAGGCGTTTCTGCTTCAAGAACTTCAGAACTATTTTCTTCTACAGATTCTTCAAGTTCAGGATTCTCTTTCTCTTCGACTTCTTCTTGTTGAACTTCTACAACTGGCTCTAAATTGTTATTTTCTTCAACTGTCTCTTGATTTTCCTCTTCTTCAAACACAGCTGATTCAGAACTTTCAACCTCTGCTTCTTCTTGAGAAACTTCCTCAACCTCTGTAAGAGCTGGATCAGTATCTTCAGACAAATCAAGATTTTCCAGAGCTTCTTTTACAATTTCTTCGATTTTAGGTTCTTCTTTTTTTCCGAATAGACGGTCAAATAATCCCATATCTTAGTTCTCCTTTAGCACGTATTCTTCGATAGCCCAGGCGACAGCTTCTTCATCATTGGTCATTGGCGTCACTACATTTGCGACTGCCTTGACTTCAGGAACAGCATTTTGCATGGCAACACCGAGTCCCGCCCACTCAATCATAGAGAGGTCATTGGCCTCATCACCACAGGCCATCACTTGGCTTTGATCGATTCCAAGATGGCTGATTAGTTTTGCCAAACCTGTTGCTTTATGAACATTCTTTGGTGACCATTCTAGCAACATTTCCCGTGATTTAAAGATTTCATATTGATCAAACAATTCTGGAGAAATCTTCTGAATAGCTGCATCCAAGGGTTCTTGAGCAAAGGCAGTCACGCATTTATTATAAGTCATTTGACTAGATAGGTCTTCAAAGTCCACTGGAACAAAGGTCAATGCTGGATTGAATTTGGCATAAAGACTTTCTTGGTCCGATTGAATTTGATAAACTGTTCCTTCTGAGATAGCATCAAGAGGCAGTGATAATTTCTCTGTTTCCTCATACAAGCGTGCCACATCATCATATGAAAAGACTGTTTTATCAAGGATTTCACCTGTATTTTTCTGAACCAAACCACCATTAAAAGTAATCGTATACTCATCTTCATGGCCGTCAGTCCCTAGCTCATGGAGAAAGAAATCCATAGCTTTTAAAGGACGACCAGTTGTCAATACGACCTTGATACCACGATCACGCGCAGCTTTCAAGGTTGCCTTGGTACGATCCGTCAGCCTTTTATCAGTAGTCAGCAAGGTCCCGTCCAAGTCCAATGCAATCAATTTTATATCTGCCATTATAAGCCCTCCATATAAGCTATAACCGACTGGTCCTTATGGTGACCAATCACAGTTTCTGCTAATTCTAAAATCTCTGGTCGTGCATTTTCAGGAGCCACAGGATGTCCCACAACCTGCAACATATGCAAGTCATTTAGATTGTCTCCAAAAGCCATGACCTGATCCATTGTGATACCAAGTTTTTTAGCTAATTCAACAATGGCCACTCCCTTATCGACATAGTCCAGAACAATATCAATGGATTCAAAGCCAGTTGTCATAGCCTTAACACCAGGAACATGTTCATTAACCCAAGCTTCCCCAGCTTCCAGCGTTTCTTCTGTAAAGTTGGTTGTAAATTTGAAAATATCATCTGTGATATCTTCCAAACTCGCTACTTTTTGGATATTTTCATTATAGTGCTGGCTCTCTTTCAAATAGGTCTCATCAACCGTATCCAGAACATAAGAGCCCTTTTTACCCGTCAAAAGGAGCTTATTGATATCTACATAAGGTGACGTTTTCAGCTTTTCAAAAGTTGCCAGGTAAAAGTCACGAGACATGGTCGCTTCATACAAGTCCTGACCTTGATACTCTACCAAACTGCCATTTTCCGCGATGAAAATAATATCATCACGAACATCAGCAAATAATTTTTCTAAGGATAGAAATCCGCGCCCCGAAGCCACCGCAAAGTAAATCCCTTTTTCCTTGTAAGAACCCAAGAGAGACTTGAGGCGGTCCATATCAAAGCGTCCATTCTCATCTAGGAAGGTTCCGTCCATATCTGTTGCTACTAGTTTAATTGTCATCCTTCAATACTTTCTAAATCTTTTAACTTAACCGAAACAATTTTTGAGACACCTGATTCTTGCATAGTCACTCCATAGATAGAATCGGCCGCTGCCATAGTCCCCTTACGATGGGTTACGACGATAAACTGGCTGTCCTTATCAAAGCGGTTGAGGTAATCCCCAAAACGTTTAACATTGGCTTCATCCAGCGCAGCTTCCACCTCATCCAAGATGACAAATGGAATGGTCTTGACACGAATAATGGAGAAAAGCAAGGCAAGAGCCGATAAAGCTTTTTCACCACCACTCATCAGATTAAGGGACTGGATTTTCTTACCTGGAGGTTGAACAGAAATCTCAACCCCAGCTGTCAGCAGGTCTCCTTCAGTCAAAATCAGATCTGCTTGACCTCCACCAAACATCTGCTTGAAGGTCACTTTAAAGGACTCACGAATGGCTTCAAAGGTTGATTTAAAGCGTTCCTTGACCTCATCATTCATCTCTGTGATAGTCTCTAGGAGCAGATTTTTCGCTGACAAAATATCATCTCGCTGACTATTTAGAAAGTTCAGACGGTTGTGCACTTCTTCATACTGTTCAATAGCTTCCAAATTGACAGGACCCAGTGAGCGAATAGCCTTCTCTAAATCTTGCACCTCTTGCTCTGCCAGATTGAGGTTTTCCAATTCATGTGCCTTTTCTAGTGCTTCAGTATAGCTAATCTGATACTGGTCTGTTAATTGAATTTGTAAATGGCGTAAGCGCTCGCTGACCTTTTCTTTCTTGGCTTCAGCACGCGTTTGCTTGCGAATCCACTCCTCATTCTGCTGGCGAGCCTGATCCAAATGACTGGCAATATCATCCAGTTGACCTTCAATATCATCCAACTCAAACTGCTTGCGAATCAAACCTTGTTGGAGATTTGTTTTCTGAGTTTTGGCTTCTTCTACCTGTTGACTGAGCAAATTCGTATCAACTTTCTCAAGATTGTCAACCTTTTCTTGAAGAAGACGCTGGATTTCCTCTTGTTCTATATCTAAATTGTCCAATTCTTTGCCTAAACGCTCAATATCAGCTACTTCATAACGTTTTTGCCCTTGTAGTTCTGTCTTAAGCAGGCGAGCTTGCGCTAGCTCTTCCTGCAAGTTTTGATAGCGTTCTTGGATGGCATTTTTGTTAGACTTGATCTCTTCAATCTCAGCTTCCAGATTTTGCTTATCACTGGCAATAGTAGCAAGGTGCTCTTGGCATTTTTCCTTATCTGCTTGCCAATCTCCTTCAGAAAGACGATCTAATTCCTCTTCTTGGAGTTTCCAAAGAGTTTCTAGCTCTTCAACTTGCTGACTGGTCTGCTGATAAGCTAGGGACAAGCCCTGCTCCTGAATACGAGCCTGCTCTCCTTGAGATTTGATGGTTTCTAATGATTCGGTCAATCTAGCCATCTCATCTTGTAAGGTCTTCAAAGTCGACTCTTCTGAACGCAGACTTGCTTCCTCTTTAGCAATTTCTTTTTGTAATTGCTCCAGTTCTGGCTTGATGAAGATGCTGTTGTTCTGGCGATTGGTACCACCCGCATAGGAACCACCCGTGCGCAGCTCTGTCCCATCCAGTGTCACCATGCGAACCTGATAACGAACCTGACGAGCTGCTACACGCGCATGTTCTACGGTATCAAAGATAGCCGTCGTAGCTAGCAAGTTTTTAAAAATGGCTTCCAGTCTCTGATCAAAGGTCACCAGCTCATCTGCCATACCCAGAAATCCTGGACTTGCAGAGATAGCATCTTGGTTCTGACTAGAAATCGTACGCGCCTTGATCGTTGTCAAAGGAAGGAAAGTTGCACGACCAGCTCTGTTCCGTTTGAGAAAATCAATAGCTTTGGTTGCCGACTCTTCATCTTCTACGATGATATGTTGACTGCTGGCTCCAAGCGCAATCTCTAGTGCAGTTTGATAATGCACATCAAAGGTCAGGTGCTCACTGACTGCACCAATAATTCCACCAAGGCGGGCTTTTTCTTGGAGAACACTCTTAACACCTGCATAAAAGTTACTGTGATTTCTAAGGATATTTTCCAAACTTTGGGCTCTAGCCTGCTTGTTTTTGAGGCTATCCAGACGGTCAAAGAGTTGACTTTGTTGAGCTTGATAGGAAGCTTTCTGCTCCTCTTGCTCCTTGGCAATAGCTTGATAGTCGGCCAATAATTTCTGAACCTGCTCCTTGGCAGTTTCAAGCTCGTCTTTTTGCTGACTAGACTTCTCTTTAGCTGTAGCCAACTGTTCTTTCAGCTTTTCTAGTTGATCTGCTTGTTTTTGAGAAAGCTGACGACTATTTTCCAACTCGTTTTCGATACGGGTCAACTGGTTTGAGACATCCGCTTCTTCTTGTAAAAGAACTACAAAGCGTTCACGCAAGAGCTCAATCATCTGATCAGGATCATCTGAAAAAGCCAGCAATTCAGCTTCTAAACGATTAAGTTTTTGATTATTTTGGACTAGATTTTCTTCTAAGAGAGCTAAAGAGCTTTCCTTATCAGATTTTTCTTTGCTGAGTGAATTTCTCTTATCCTCCAAAACAGCCAAACGAGCTTGTGCTTCCTGTTGATTCAGGGCTACTTGCTCAGATTCTAATTTCGATAGGGCTAATTTTCTCTCTAAATCACTAATCAGACTAGTCAAGTCCATCAAACTGCCCTGATCTTTGGCCATTTCAGCCTGTAAATCTTGGCGTTGCTTTTTAAGAGTTTGATTTTCTTCTTCTAATTTTTCACGCTTTTGGTAGTAGCTCGTCAAGAGTTCCTGAACTTGTGCCAACTCTTCTTCTGTCAACTCTAGTTCAGCCTTATTTTCCTTGATTTGAGCAACCAGAACGTCTAAATAAATAGCCTTACGTTGACCTTCCAAGTCTAAAAACTTACGGGCATTCTCAGCTTGCTTCTCAAGAGGCTTGATTTGATTGTCCAACTCGTAGATAATGTCCTCTAAGCGGTCTAGATTATCCTGAGTTTGCTGCAGTTTACTCTCAGTTTCTTTTCTGCGAGTCTTGTATTTCAAAACACCTGCAGCTTCTTCAAAAATAGCTCGGCGTTCTTCAGGCTTGGAGTTGAAAATCTCCTCAACCTTACCTTGGGAAATGATGGAGAAGGAATCTCGTCCCAATCCAGTATCCAAGAAGAGGTCATGAATATCACGCAGACGGACTTTCTTGCCGTCAATCTTGTATTCGCTATCTCCACTACGATAGATATGGCGTTCCACCCTGATTTCTTGGCCTACATCCTTTATAAATCCGTCATGATTATCCAGAGTCACAACTACAGAAGCATAATTGAGCGGTTTGCGACTTTCGGTCCCAGCAAAGATAACGTCCGGCATCTTACCACCACGGAGACTCTTAACACTGGACTCCCCCAAGGCCCAACGCAGACTTTCTGTAATATTAGACTTCCCAGAGCCATTGGGTCCAACAACTGCCGTCACACCTTGGTCAAAGACGACCTTAGTCTTGTCAGCAAAAGACTTGAATCCCTGAATTTCGATTTCCTTTAAATACATGAATCCAGCCCTTTCTCAACGGCATTTTTGGCAGCTTCCTGCTCTGCTAATTTCTTAGAACGACCTTGACCTTGACCAATGCTCTTACCTTCGACAAGAACTTCTACATCAAAGACCTTATCGTGGGCAGGACCCGTTTCAGAAATCACCTGATAACGAATAGCCACATCGCCATTGACCTGAAGTAACTCTTGGAGATGGGTTTTGTAGTCTGTAATCATCTCAAACTCGCCTGCTTCAACCTTAGGAATCATGACTTGATAGATAAATTCCTTAACCTTGGCCACATCCTTGTCCAAAAGAAGGGCACCAAGAAAGGCTTCGAAGGCATCACCAAGAATGGTATCACGATTGCGCCCACCAGACTTTTCTTCCCCTTTACCAAGTTTGATAAACTGATCAAACTGGCAATCACGCGCAAAACCAGCCAAACTCTCCTCACGGACAATCATAGCACGTAGTTTAGACAGGTCACCCTCAGGCTTTTTAGGATATTTTTTATACAGATATTCTGAAATCAATAACTGTAGAACAGCGTCTCCTAAAAATTCCAAGCGCTCATTGTGTGAAATTTTTAAGAGGCGGTGCTCATTGGCATAACTCGTATGAGTAAAGGCAGTCTCCAGTAACTTTTTGTCTGCAAATTCGATTGCAAAATGGTTTTTAAGTACAGTTTGTAATTCTTTCATACCAACCTCTTTCTAACTGATAACAGTCCTTTTTATTATATCAAAAAAAGCCTCCTGAGTCACTCTAAAACGGGACTGGAGAGCATTTGGGCATTCTTTAGAATGAAGTTTTCAGTCTTAGAGGCAAATTGGGGGCAAGATAAAAAAAGCCCTATTAAAGGCTTTTTAGGATGTTTATATCCACCCTGAGGGAATCGAACCCCCATCTCAAGAACCGGAATCTTACGTGATATCCATTACACTAAGGGTGGAAACTTGTTTTATTATAACAGAAATTTGCTCTAATAACAAGTTTTTTCTGGCCAAATAGCCCGTCTTAGTGGGAAGCATCCCCATTCCAGATGGAGTTTTTCACGATCACATAATCAACGTGTTTAAGGTCAGCAACCTGACGTCCACCTGCATAAGAAATAGCACTTTGAAGGTCTTGTTCCATCTCAGTTAAAGTGTCTTGCAGATGACCTTTGGCAGGAAGCAAGATGCGTTTGCCCTCCACGTTCTTATAAGCACCCTTTTGATATTGTGAAGCTGAACCGTAATATTCTTTGAACTGTTCACCATCAACTTCAATCGTTTTCCCTGGACTTTCGATATGTCCTGCAAAGAGGGAACCAATCATGACCATGCTGGCACCGAAACGGATAGACTTGGCAATGTCGCCGTGAGTACGAATTCCTCCATCAGCGATAATCGGTTTACGCGCAGCCTTGGCACACCAACGGAGAGCAGCCAACTGCCAACCACCTGTACCAAAACCTGTCTTGACCTTGGTGATACAAACCTTACCAGGACCAATTCCGACCTTAGTGGCATCCGCACCAGCATTTTCCAATTCACGCACAGCTTCTGGTGTTCCCACATTTCCAGCAATAACAAAAGTATCTGGCAATTCTTTCTTGATGTGTTGAATCATAGAAATCACGCTATCCGCATGACCGTGGGCAATGTCAATCGTGATGTACTCAGGAGCATCAGCCTTGAGCTGGCTGACAAAATCATACTCATAATCCTTAACACCGACAGAGATAGAAGCAATGAGCCCTTGATCATGCATGCGTTTAATAAAAGGAATTCGTCCTGCCTCATCAAAACGATGCATAATGTAGAAATAACCACCTTTAGCCAGTTGCTCTGCTACATTTTCATCCAAAATCGTCTGCATATTAGCTGGCACAACAGGTAGTTTAAAGGTGTGATTTCCTAGAGTGACACTTGTATCCGCTTCTGCACGGCTTTTAATCACACATTTATTTGGAATCAATTGAATATCTTCGTAATCAAAAATTGGAAATTCATTTAACATATCGATGTCTCGTTTCTTTTGTAATGACCTACCTATGCTTGCGCATCACTACGTCTTTTCCGACGTTTCCTTAATTTATTATAAACTAAAGTACAGTTTTTGTCAAATAATTTTATAAATTAAAATATATCGTTCGGATTTTATTATGTAAATAACAAAATAAAGAGGAGAGATTATTGTCTCCCCACTTCTTCTCTATCCTAATAATACTCGCCCTGACGGTAGTCCCATGAGTTAAATGTGTCTGACAGGTGCATCATGATTTTATCAATGTCAAGCCCTTTGCGGATAACCACTGGTGCTGGTGAAGTTGAGCGAGCTCCTCCTTGTTCCGGGATGAGTTTGCCGTCCTTATCGACCATAGAGACCATCACGCCTTGCTCGTAGCGAGTTTCAATCGTTTTGTCAGGCTGGATAGATGCCACATAGTCGTCTGCTTCAATGACAAGATCTACTGCTCCTTCGATACGTTCTCCGATACCTTCTACCTTACCACGGTTTCCTTTTCCAGATGGGTTAGCTGATGAGGCATAAACCATCTTGCCTTCTTCCCAAAGTTTGGCAGCCAATTGTTCACCAGCTTTCCCAAATTTGATAACAAAACAGCTAGTACCACGCACGTCCGTCATCAGCTCTTCACGGCCATCCCCATACGCTTTGAGTTTTTCAAAGGCTTCTGGTTTCCAAGGAAGGATACAACCAAGAAGAATATCTTCATCCCAATGTTTTTGGTAAAAGGCTTCAATTTCTTGGTTGAGCTGTGCTAAAGCACGAAGCTCATCCATACTACCGCAGAGAACAACACCTGGTTTGTTACGGTTACGTTCTTTGGCTTCAAACTTACGTTCAAGACCTGCCTTGTCGCTAGTCATGATGATGTAACCAACTTTTGTAGGACAAACGATACATCCGCCCTCACCTTTTAAAATATCATAGCCTTCTTGTGAAAGTGTTCCGTTCCATTGAATGTGTTTTGTCATAGTTCTATTTCCTTTTCTATTTTTCTTCTAATCCTGCCAATAGGCTGGTCGTTGTTTTTCATAAGCAGCAATCAAATCTTCATACTGCAAGGTAATTCCTATATCATCCAAACCATTTAAGAGTTTGTGTTTCCATTCGCTATCGATTTCAAAAGTGAATTCTCCAATTGGTGAGATGATTTTTTGTTGTTCCAAGTCCACAGTTACCTGGTCACTTGGTTTTAGCTGGGCTAGTTTCTCTCGAATCTCTCTAGGCTGTACAATAGGCAACATGCCATTATTGAGTTCATTATTGTAATGAATATCACCGAAAGACCCTGCAATTACGACTTTAAAACCGTAGTCAGCTAAAGCCCAAGCGGCATGCTCCCTCGAAGATCCTGCCCCAAAGTTATCCCCTGAGATGAGAATACTGGCTTTCCGATATTCAGGTCGGTTAAAGACAAAGTCTGGATCCTCAGTATACTTATCGTCCAGATATCGCCAAGCATACATGAGATACTTCCCAAATCCTTTTTTATCAATTAACTTGAGAAACTGCTTGGGAAGGATTTGATCGGTGTCAATGTTATCATTCATGAGAGGAACAGTCGTTCCCGTATAAACTGTAAATTTCTCCATATCCTCTCCTTACTGGGCTTCGGGCATTTTCCGAACATCTACGAAGCGCCCTGCGATAGCAGCCGCAGCTGCCATGGCTGGACTGCAGAGATGGGTCTTAGCACCAAATCCTTGCCTGTCTTCAAAGTTTCGATTGCTGGTTGAGGCACAGTGAACGCCATCTGGAACCTTGTCAGGATTCATCCCTAGGCACATAGAGCAACCTGGGTCTCTCCACTCAAATCCAGCATCTAGAAAGACCTTGTCCAAGCCCAACTTCTCAGCAGCTCGTTTCACAGGACGAGAGCCTGGAACCACGATAGCTGTTAGATTAGGAGCAATTTTCTTCCCTTTAACAAATCGCGCAGCTAGTTGCAAGTCACTGAGACGAGCATTGGTACAAGAACCGATAAAGATATAGCCTAGTTCAATATCAGCTGGCTTTTGACCAGGCTCCAAGTCCATGTAATTGTAGGCTCGCTCATCATTCATATCCTTAATTTCTGGGAAACTACTGTCAAAGTCAACCCCCATAGCAGGGTTGGTTCCCCAGGTCACCATAGGAGCAAGGTCTGAGACATCCATCTGGATAACCTTATCGTAAACGGCATTATCATCACTGACAATTGTTTTCCAATCCGCCACAGCCTCTTCAAAGTCCTCTGGAACACATTCCCGTCCCTTGAGATAATCATAGGTGGTTTGATCTGGATTCATAATTCCCATCTTAGATCCAAACTCGATAGACATATTGCAGATGGTCATTCGCTCTTCCATGCTCAGTGCATCAATAGCTTGTCCACGATATTCCACCACGTAGCCAACGCCGCAAGCAACGCCGTACTTGGCAATCAAGGCTAAAATGAAATCCTTGGAATAAACTCCTTTTTGAGGAACTCCTGTGAATTCCACCAGCATTTTCTTAGGTTTGACCTGCCAGAGGGTCTGTGTCGCAAAGACATGTTCGACCTCACTAGTTCCAATTCCAAAGGCGATCGCTCCGAAAGCCCCGTGGGTTGCCGTATGGCTGTCTCCACAGACAATGAATTTTCCTGGTTGGGTTCGTCCTGTTTCTGGACCCACCATGTGAACGATTCCCTGTTTTTCAGAACCGTGGGCCGCATGCTCAATTCCAAATTCCTCAACATTCTCAGCTAGCTTATCAATTTGAGCCTTAGAAATCACATCTCGAATATCGTAGATATTGACTGTCGGGACATTGTGGTCAAAGGTTCCAAATGTCAAGTCTGGTCGTCTCAATCTGCGTCCTGCATCTCGTAATCCTTGAAAAGCCTGAGGACTGGTCACCTCGTGGATATAGTGCTGATCCACATACATGAGTTGCGGCTGCCCCTCTTCTCCTGTGATGACATGACGGTCCCATAATTTATCAAAAATCGATTTTCCTGCCATCCATTACCTCCAAATAATATATAAGGCTACTAGTGTGGTCACCATCCCAAGAAACCAAACTGTTTTAAAGTACCATTTTCTAGTCTTGTGGTGAAAAGTAATTCCTGCTAACCAAGCACCAAAACCACCACAAGTAAAGGCTAAAATGAGTAAGATTTTCTCTGGGATGCGCCAAGCTCTTCTCCTTGCCTTAGATTTGTCAATACCATAAATCACGAAAACCATGACATTCCAAATCAAAAGGACTAGAGTAATTTTTTCGTCTAACTTCATAACCTTGCAATGATAGCTTCTGTCATTTCCTTGGTCGAAGCCTGTCCACCTATATCTCTTGTTAAAACACCAGCTGCCAAACTTGCCTCAACAGCACGCTCGATACGTTCCGCATCCTCATAACGTCCAAAACTGTCTCTCAACATCATGGCAACTGATAAAATCATGGAGATAGGATTTGCAATTCCTTGACCTGCAATATCGGGTGCCGAACCATGAATGGGTTCATAGAGACTTGGACCCTTTTCAGAGTGACTGGCTGATGGCATGACTCCAAGTGTGCCAGATAGGACACTTGATTCATCAGATAAGATATCTCCAAAAAGATTCTCCGTCACGATGACATCAAACTTAGCAGGATTGGTAATCATAAGCATGGCAGCTGAGTCGACTAGCTGGTGCTCCAAGGTTACATCTGGAAAATCCTGCGCGACTTCCTCAGCTACTCTGCGCCAGAGTTTTGAGGTCGCTAGAACATTTTGCTTATCGATACTAGTAACGATTTTTCTCCGACTTCTTGCGATTTCAAATGCCTTACGAATAATCCGCTCTACTTCTTCATAGCTATAGTCATTGATATCACGTGCTTTTTGCTCTCCAAGGATATGGTCCCCAAAGTAGATACCACCTGTCAACTCACGCACCACGACAAAGTCTACACCAGCAATTCGTTCTGGTTTGAGTGGTGACAAATGCTTGAGACTATCAAAGATTTTTACCGGGCGAATATTGGCATAGAGATTGAGTTCCTTACGGAGAGCCAGCAGGCCTTGTTCAGGGCGAACCGCTGCTCCATCATACTGAGGACTACCGATAGCCGCTAGGAGAATGGCATCTGCTTCACGACATACCTTGAGGGTTTCATCAGGTAAGGGATGCCCTGCAGCATCAATACCTGCACCTCCAAAAGGTCGTCTGTCTATTTCATAGACAAAGCCTGTTTTTTTAGCTAGGGCTTCCAGAACATCTAAACCAGCCTCCATGATTTCTGGGCCAATTCCGTCCCCTGCTAGAGCTACTATTTTCTTTGTCATAGCCTTCTCCTTTACACACTAGGCATATCGCGATAGGAAACACTACGTCCCATCTCACCAGCATTCTCTTTTTGAACAAAGGTATTAGCATTGGTATAGGCAATAGCAGAAGCCTTCAACACATCGAAATCAAGACCTGCTGCGTTAAAGATGGTTTCTGTATCTCTGTTTTCAACAGTGACCAAGACTCGAGCCTGGGCATCAATTCCATCCGTTACCGCGTCAATAGTATAGGACACCAAGCGGACGGATTGGTTAAAGAACTTGTCGATAGCGTTAAAGATCGCTTCAACGGAACCTTGACCTGTCGCATTAAATTCGACCTTCTCACCATCCATATTGGCTAGGCTAACGAGTGCTTCAATGTCATTATCTGCATGAGTTTGAAGTTGTAAATCATCAAAGTGGAAACCTTCTGGGTTTTCAACCATGGTTCCAGCTACCAGAGCACGAATATCTGCATCTGTGATTTCTTGTTTCTTGTCTGCCAGCGCCTTGAACTTGGCAAAGAGTGGTTTGATATCCTCTTCTGAAAAGTCTAGGGCCAATTCTCTTAGTTTTTCAACAAAGGCATGGCGACCTGACAATTTTCCAAGAGGAAGGCTATTGCTCTTAACACCAACCAATTCAGGGGTGATAATCTCATAAGTAAGAGGATTTTTAAGGACTCCGTCTTGGTGAATACCAGATTCGTGAGAAAAGGCATTACCACCAACCACAGCCTTGTTTTTAGGAACCGGAATACCTGAGAAGCGAGAAACCATTTCTGACGTATTTATTGTTTCATTTAGGACAATACTTGTTTCTGCTTGATAGTAATCTTGGCGAATATTGAGGGCCACTGCAATTTCTTCAAGGGCAGCATTTCCAGCTCGCTCACCAATACCGTTGATGGTTCCTTCAACACGTCCTGCTCCATTCTTGACAGCAGCAAGGCTATTTGCCACTGCCATTCCGAGGTCATCGTGACAGTGAGGCGAATAGATAATCTGACGATCTGTCTTAACATTCTCAATCAAGTATTTGAAGATAGCTCCGTACTCTTCTGGCGTGGTAAATCCAACCGTATCAGGGATATTGATATAAGACGCCCCTGCATCAACCGCTGTTTGAACAACTTGCAAGAGGAAATCCAACTCTGTTCTAGTCGCATCCTCTGGAGAGAATTCGACCACTTCAAACTTAGAACGTGCATAAGAGACATGCTCCTTAATAGCTTCCAAAATCTCTTCCTTGCTCTTATTGAGCTTATACTTGCGGTGAATCGGACTGGTAGCGATAAAAACGTGAACCTGTGGATACTTGGCGTCCTTGAGGGCCTCGTAACAAGCATCAATATCAGACCTGACAGAACGGGCCAAACCAGTCACTGCTGTTTTCTTCAAGACCTTAGCAATCTCCTGAACTGCCGTGAATGAATCAGGACTCGCCGCTGGAAAACCAGCCTCGATGGCTGAAATGCCCCATTTCTCCAGTTGCCTTGCAATGGCAATTTTTTCCTTGATTGAGAAGTTAACACCAGGTGTCTGCTCTCCATCCCGAAGGCTGGTATCTAGAAATTCAACTCTTCTCATAAGATTTCCCCTTTTCCAAATGTGGTTTTAAAAAAACATCTCGCTCAGAAACCCAAGCGAGATGTTGATTTACTCCCGCTTGGTAAGCCAAACAGGACTAATGCTTTTTGCACTAGCCCGAGTACCTCAACAACAAAGCAAATTGATTAAACTTAGCTGTTTTCATGTTTGACTTTCTCCTTCGTTTGATATCTTGTTTAGTATTTTAGCATAGGAAAAAGCACTTGTCAAGAAAAAATCCAATATTTTCTGAAAATTTCTTCAGTAGAGAATATTTTGCTAATTGAAAATTCTTGAAATGTTTCATTTTCTAGTGGTTAAGTTCCAACTTTTTTCTATCAATTCCAGTACTTCTTCATCTGATAAAGTATCATCAAGCGCCACACTAATCCAGTAGAGTTTATTCATATGAAAGGCTGGATAAATGCCCCTTTTTGAAAGCAAATCAGCTACTTGGTCATGTTTGAGATTGACTGCTTCCACCTGTCCTTCTCTGCCCTTTTCCAGCTTATCCCAAGAGATTTTCATCAAGACGGCATACCACTTTTTATTGCCTTCGTGTCTTAACACTGCTGTATCAGGCGATTTCTCCCACAAATATTCCAACTGATTACCATATTGTTCCTGAACTTGAGTCAGGATTCGCTTAGTCTGAGGACAGATAAAATCTTGTACCTCAAAACAAGCCTTCCGAATCTGGTAAAGAATCTCCAGACAAGCCTCACGGACATTTCCGACAAAACTTCCCCTCATGCTTTCCATATGGACTTGTGGATAGAGGTCACCGGTTTCCTGGTCAAAGACTTGAAAGCTCACATTATCAGCAGTAATGGACACAGTCATGACAAAGTCACCCTGCAAAATCTGGCAACTATAAGTCCAGACTTCCCCATTTTCTACAAAACCATAGGCACGAGCCTTTTCTTGATTAAACTGATAGGATTTAAAAATTTCAAACATAAGTGAAAACTGCTACCCAAAGCTAGCAGTTCCTTTCTATTTTTTAAAAGACAACCTTGGTTCCGTGCAATTGTGTCACGCCCAACAGGTCAATAAAGGTTTGACGGTTGTCCAAGTCAATCCCCCCACCTGGTAGAATTTCAATTTTACCTTTAGCATGCTCCAAAATTCTGTGATAGTGAGCAAAGCGTTTCTCTAGCGAATCTCCAGACACACCCGCACGAGTTAGGATACGGGTGACACCAGCTTGGCTGAGCCAGTCAATAGCCTCCAACTGGTCTTCATCACTCAATTCATCAAAGGCCATGTGAAAGACAATTTCCATCCCTTTTGATGCCGCAATTAACTTCTCCAGATTAGCTTTACTCAACTTTTTGTCAGCAGTTAAAGCACCAAATACAACTCCTTGACTTCCAGCCTGAGCAGTCATCCGAATATCTTCTAGCATAATTGCAATTTCCATATCATTATAGACAAAGTCGCCACCACGTGGACGAATCATGGTCATGATGGTCGTATCGTAGTTAGCTGCCAATTCAACTGCTGCCTTGGTCACTCCATAGCTGGGTGTTGTTCCTCCCACTGCTAGATTATCACAGAGTTCGATTCGACGAGCTCCAGCCTGCATCGCTTTTTCAAGCAAGGTCACATTTTCAGCACAAAATTCGTAAATCATTTGCTTCTCCTTGAGTATTACTTTGAATTTATTATATCATATTGTTGTAAATATGCTTTCAATTTTATCAAGGGAAATAGTTACAAATTTTACTTATTCTTTGTCTGGAATAACCTTAAAGAGATAATAGGTGATAAAGATGGTCAAGGCTCCCAGACTGATTTTGACAGGTAAGAGAGGGGCAAAATAAATAGAAATTCCCATCAAGATGTAGATAGAGACGATGATTTTTTTCTTGCGTTCACGCGCAATAGACTTAGTCTCGCGAAAATCAGCCACATATGCTTGATAGAGCTTGGTATGATAAAGCCAATCTTCGAAGCGCTTGGAACTTCTGGAGAAACAAGCAATAGACAACAAAAGGAAAGGCGTTGTCGGCAACAAGGGTAAGACGACCCCAACAATAGCCAAGGCTAGTGATAAAAAACCAATTATCAGATAGATAAGACGCATAACTACTCCTAATTAAAATAATCTTCTTCTAGTTTCGCATAAAATGATGAATTTTGTCAAGTTCCAACCAAAAGAGCCTGAAATTCACTTTCAGGACTCTCTTCTTATTTAATCTTTTCTTCTTCGTAGTCACCCTTGCTACAAACAATCTGCTTGCCACCACCACGGACTTTTTTCTCCATGAGGAAGTTGCCACATTTTGGACAGTCACGACCAACAGGCTTATCCCAAGAGGTAAATTCACATTCTGGATAGCGATTGCAACCATAGAAAAGGCGATTGCGTTTGGTTTTTCGCTCAATGATTTGTCCCTGATGACAACTTGGACACTCAACACCAATCTCTTTCACAATTGCTTGGGTATGACGGCAATCTGGGAAATTGCTACAAGCGTAGAACTTACCAAAACGACCAAGTTTAATAACCATTGGACTACCACACACTTCACAATCAAATCCAGCTGGTTCATCCTTGATTTGGATTTTCTCCATTTCTTCTTCAGCCTTGGCGACTTCTTTAGAGAATGGTTTGTAAAAGGCATCAATGACACGTTGCCACTGCTCTTTTCCGACTTCGACATCATCCAGTTTTCCTTCCATTTCAGCTGTGAAGGTCACGTTTACGATATCTGGGAAATATTCAACGATGAGCTTGTTGACAATTTCTCCCAGCTCTGTCGGTTCAAAACGTTTGGCTACAAGGCGAACATAATAACGTTTCTGAATAGTTTCAATGGTTGGTGCGTAGGTTGACGGACGTCCAACCCCATTTTCTTCCAAGGTCTTGATAAGGGTCGCTTCAGAATAACGAGCAGGCGGTTGAGTGAAATGTTGCTCTGGTTTGCTATTGACCTGCTTAACCACATCTCCAACAGCCATATCTGGTAACATCTTATTCTTGTCAGAATCATTATAAATGGCAAGATAACCATCAAACTTAACCTGACTACCATTGGCAGCAAATTGAACTCCATTTTGAGACAATTTAACAGCCATTGTATCAAAGACAGCAGCTGTCATCTGACTCGCTACAAAACGATTCCAGATAAGGGTATAAAGCTTAAGCTGATCCTTATCCAGATACTTAGCGATGCTTTCAGGTGTATTAAAGACACTAGACGGACGAATCGCCTCGTGGGCATCCTGAGCTCCTGAAGCATTTTTGACCTTGCTACCATGCTTAGAATACTTGCTACCAAAACGGTCCGTAATGAAACTTGCTGCTTCATTTTGCGCTACAGGACTGATACGAGTCGAATCGGTACGCATATAGGTAATCAAACCTTGAACACCAGAACCGATATTGATCCCTTCATAGAGCTGTTGGGCAACCATCATGGTCTTTCGAGTACGGAAGTTAATTTTATTGGCAGCATCCATCTGCATAGATGAAGTAGTATAGGGTAATGGAGCATTGCGCTTACGCTCTTTCTTATCCACCTGATCTACTGAAAAGTCTTTACTAGTCAGACGAGACAAGACTTCCTTGACCTCATCATTGCTAGTCAGTTTCAGCTTTTTACCATCCACTCCATAGAAGGAAGCCTGAAATTGCTTGGTTCCCTTTTTAAAGACAGCATCAATTGTCCAGTATTCTTCTGGCTGAAAGGCATTGATTTCATTCTCACGGTCAATGATTAACTTAAGCGCAATAGACTGAACACGACCTGCTGACAAGCCCTTCTTGACCTTCTTCCACAAAATAGGCGAAATCGAATACCCTACCAAGCGATCCAAAACACGACGAGCCTGTTGGGCATCGACCAAGTCCATATCAATCTTGCGCGGTTCTTTAAAAGCATTTTTGACCGCATCCTTCGTGATTTCATTGAAGACCACACGGTTGGCATCATTTTCATCTAAGTTGAGAATATGGGCCAAATGCCAAGAAATCGCTTCTCCTTCACGGTCCGGGTCACTCGCCAGAAAAACTTTATTAGCTTTTTTAGCTTCTTTTTTCAAGTCATTGATGAGAGGACCTTTTCCTCGGATATTGATATATTGCGGTTCATAATTATTTTCAATATCGACTGACATACTGGATTTCTTCAAATCACGGATATGCCCGACACTGGCTAAAACCTTGTAGTTTCTGCCTAGGTATTTTTCAATCGTCTTGGCCTTAGCAGGTGACTCCACGATTACTAGATTTTTTTTAACTGTTGATTTTTTCTTTTTTGTTGCCGTAGCCACAGTATCACACCTTTTCAAAGTAATAAACTTTATAAAGTGTAAACCATTTTTTGAACCCTGTCAAGACTTAGCTACTATAATAGAAGAAAAGTTTTATGCTTAAGACCTCAGTCTTCCTTTGATATACATAGAAGACTCACGAGAAAAACCAGCTATTCTCAAGAAATTATTGCTCCTCAGACTCTGTATCAAATTTATTGGCTTTTTCCTTTTCTTTTGCTTCCTTATCCTTGATATACTGGAAGAAATATTCCACCAGTTCTTCCTTGCTAAGCTGTTCTGAATCAGACAATTGGGAAACTTGAACAGAAACATCACTTAAACCATAGTCCCCCCTCTTACTGGAAATCATATCAAGCTCTTCTTCTGTCAAATAATTTCCTGAAATGGTTAGCTTTAGAGTATGAGTCTTTTTAGAGTAGGTTTTTTTCAAAATATTATGCCCCTGAAATTGCTCTGATATAAATTTATTAAGGGACTCTGTTTTCAACGTTTCTCTGACTAAAGTCGTTGCAGAGATGAAACTCGGAATCATCAGCAAAACAGCAACTAAAAGCAAAATCCTGCGCATTTTAGAGTCTTCTTCATTATCTCTAAAATAGTGCTTCTTAACCATCATCAACCTGACACCTATATAAGTCGCAATGACAATAAAGCTACAATTGATGAGGAATAGGTAAGAGGAGCCTATGATAAATTTTAGATTAGCAGAAGCAATAGCATAACCTACCGTACAAAGAGGAGGCATCAAGGCGGTTGCAATAGCGACACCAGGGACAATATTATTGGTCTCTTTTTTCCTAGCACCAATAATACCTGCTATCCCTCCTACAAAAGCAATGAGAACATCCCAAATAGTCGGAGAGGTTCTAGCAACAATCTCCGAACTAGCATACGAAATGGGAGAGAGATAAAAATAAAGTGTTGAAGCTATTAAACTAGCAAGAATTTGAATAGATAAGATTTTAAAAGATTTTCTTAACAATTTAAAATCAAATATAGCTAGAGAGAGTCCTACTCCCAGAATGGGGCTCATCAAAGGAGAAATTAACATGGCTCCAATAATCACGGGAGTCGAATCCATATTTAATCCGATAGAGGCGATAAGCATGGCACATAGCAAAATCGCTAAATCACTTCTGGAGAGTTCTAATTCTTCGTATATTTTATTTCTAAATTCTACCAACGAATACAGTTTATTATTTGTCACAAATATCTTCCTTTCCTAGCTAACTAGTCGCTAATACTCTTCGAAAATCTCTTCAAACCACGTCAGCTTCACCTTGCCGTATAGATGTTACTGACTTCGTCAGTTCTATCTGCAACCTCAAAACAGTGTTTTGAGCTGACTTCGTCAGTCTTATCTACAACCTCAAAGCAGTGCTTTGAGCAACCTGCGGCTAGCTTCCTAGTTTGCTCTTTGATTTTCATTGAGTATAAAATCCTAACAAACTCAATGCTTTAGTAGCCTAATATGCCAATCTCATGAGGTCTTTTTATCATTTTCCATCACATCCTGACGCAAATGTCTACTGATGTCTCTCATCAGTTTCATTTCTAGTAAATGAAAATCAAACTCGGAAGCTCACCGTAACTTGCTCAAAACACAGCAAGGCAAAGCTGAACTGACGTAAAAAGATTTTCGAAGAGTATCATCATAAATTTCAGACCATTTTTTATAATAACCATTTTATTTTTATCTGTCAAGGTCTTTGAATTCTTTCTTAAACAGGCCTTGTAATCTCTACTTTTGAAGAATTTATTTTTCCTTACTGACAAGATTTTAGATGATAAGCCCCTCTGACAGTAAGCTGACCAAGATTAGTCGCAAGCAACCCTCCTTTCTCAATTACACTAAATTGCTTTCCTTCCTATGGGAAAAGTCCTCCACTCTACTTATTCACTTAGAAAAAACGCATAATATCAAGTGCTGAAAAAACTGATACTATGCATTTTATTGTGGGGATATTTACTTCATTTTATCTTGAAATTGATTTTTTCTCAGAATTCTAGCTTAGGTCATTTTTAAAATTCAAATTCCGCAAGAACATCCTGCCCGCTGGTGACCAATTTTGCACCTTCTTGAATCAAATGATGGCAACCGTCTGATAGTCCATCTAAAATGCTACCAGGAATAGCAAAAACATCGCGCCCTTCTTCCATTGCTCTCTCACAGGTAATGAGACTACCTGAACGCATCTTAGCCTCTGCTACAATCACACCACGACAAAGTCCAGCAATGATACGATTACGGGCAGGAAAATGAAATTTCAGAGGTTGTTCACCAGGTCCGTATTCACTTAGAACCAGATGGTCATTGCCGATGTAGTCTTGCAAGCGTTTATTGGCTTTAGGATAAAACACATCCAGTCCTGTTCCAATCACTGCAATGGTTTTTCCGCCATTCTGAAGAGCTGCCATATGAGCTGCTGTGTCAATGCCCTTGGCTAAGCCACTGACGATAACCAGTTCATTTTCCAAGCCCTGAATGACTTTTTCAACTGACTTAGCTCCCTGTTTGCTACAAGCACGACTTCCTACGACCGCTACCTTAGGAAATTTCAAGAGGTCAAGATTTCCCTTGTAAAATAAAAGCACAGGAGCATCGTATATTTCACTCAAATCCCAAGGATAACAGTCGTCTAAAATAGAGAAAGATGGAAATTTTTGAAACTCCTTCTCCAAATGCGCATCGTCTATCTGAAAATAACGTTCCATAAAAATAGCTGGATTTCGGCAACCTGAAATTTCTGCAATATCACCCAACAAAAGTTCCTGATCGACATTTTCACCGTATTCTAGGACATTCAAAATCTGTTGATTGGTCAAACCTGATTTTTTTAACTTATAGATTTCATAGTTTGTGATTTTCATAAATAGCTCCATTTCTTTTTCTACTCATCTATCTATTCGTAAAAAAATCAAAAAAACATCCGACTATTTGTAATCCCCCAATAATGAAGTATATTGAAAAATCTCCAGACTAGTGAACTCACTGATAGTTCCTAATCTGGAGATTTTATTATTTCCTCATCATAGCTACAAAGCTACTCACTCAGTTCCTGAAAGTAGTATTTTCTTCAAAACTAGACTTCTTCTTTGAGTTGACTGAGAACAGTCTTGATTTCAGAAATTAGTTCTGCTTCTTTTTGAGAATCTTTTTGATGGCTATCTACAAAGAGTCGTGCTTCATCAGCTAATTTCTTAGCCTTACCTAGACCTTTTTTATCCTTGTTGCTAGCCTCTAGCTCCACTACAAGCTGATTCAATTCTCTTGAAAGCTTATCTAGTTGAGAGGATTTTTTACGAGCTACTGCAAAGAGGAGAGCTCCTAGAAGAGAAAGAACTGCAGCTCCTAAGACACCATATAGAGGGACTTCTGTCTCATTTTTAGCTCCCTTGGCACTTTCTGCTTCTTTATTTAAGTTTGACGCAGACTGACTCTTATCAGCTGATGTGCCAGTTTGTAGAGAATTGAGAACCTGTCTAACTTTAGCAAGGAGGTCTGCCAATTCTTGAGCTGTTAAGTTTTCATTATCAAGAGCTGCTTGCGCCTCTCCCAAAATACGCTGTGCTTCTTCAAGTACTTCAGGAGATAGACCTGCTAAGTCTTGCAAGCGACGTTCCAGATCCTCTACCAGAGTACGAAGTTCTGACTTGTCCACAGCCGATGGAATTGTACCTGTTTGGGAATTCCCTGCAAATCCAACGCTTCTACGAGCGCGGCGCGGAGGAGTTCTTCGATTTCTTGTAGCAGCTGGCGGATTCACAGGACTTGTCCCAGACTGATCTGTATCCGAAGGAGAAGCCAGTGTTTGACTACCATCCTTATCTTGACTAGACAGTCTTCGAACGTTAGCTTTAGCAATAGCCTCGGCTAGAATCTGATCCATGCTAGATAAAGCTTCTTGCTTCGCTCGATCGATTTCATCTTGTGTTTTGGCTTGATCAATTCTCTTAAGCGCGTCTTGAAGAACCTGTCTTACTTGGTTTTTAGCTTCCTCTTTTTCAAATAGAGAGAGATTCGCATTTTCGTCAATAAGAGCAAGGGTAAGATTAGCTTTTTGATCAAGTTTTTCGTAGGCTGCTGTATGCGTTGCTGGGGTTGGATTATCAACACTATCAATCGCAGTCAGACCATTCTGCTTAGCTTGTTCAACACCTGTTTGATTGGTTGCCGCATCAACTTTAGATTTCGCATCACGTAAGGCTGCTTCAACTTTGTTGATTGCCGCATCCCTCTCCTCTTTCGTAAGATGTTGGATACCATTAATCGTAGCCTTCTTCTCGTTAGCTTTTTGATCAAGTTTTTCGTAGGCTGCTGTATGCGTTGCTGGGGTTGGATTATCAACACTATCAATCGCAGTCAGACCATTCTGCTTAGCTTGTTCAACACCTGTTTGATTGGTTGCCGCATCAACTTTAGATTTCGCATCACGTAAGGCTGCTTCAACTTTGTTGATTGCCGCATCCCTCTCCTCTTTCGTAAGATGTTGGATACCATTAATCGTAGCCTTCTTCTCGTTAGCTTTTTGATCAAGTTTTTCGTAGGCTGCTGTATGCGTTGCTGGGGTTGGATTATCAACACTATCAATCGCAGTCAGACCATTCTGCTTAGCTTGTTCAACACCTGTTTGATTGGTTGCCGCATCAACTTTAGATTTCGCATCACGTAAGGCTGCTTCAACTTTGTTGATTGCCGCATCCCTCTCCTCTTTCGTAAGATGTTGGATACCATTAATCGTAGCCTTCTTCTCGTTAGCTTTTTGATCAAGTTTTTCGTAGGCTGCTGTATGCGTTGCTGGGGTTGGATTATCAACACTATCAATCGCAGTCAGACCATTCTGCTTAGCTTGTTCAACACCTGTTTGATTGGTTGCCGCATCAACTTTAGATTTCGCATCACGTAAGGCTGCTTCAACTTTGTTGATTGCCGCATCCCTCTCCTCTTTCGTAAGATGTTGGATACCATTAATCGTAGCCTTCTTCTCGTTAGCTTTTTGATCAAGTTTTTCGTAGGCTGCTGTATGCGTTGCTGGGGTTGGATTATCAACACTATCAATCGCAGTCAGACCATTCTGCTTAGCTTGTTCAACACCTGTTTGATTGGTTGCCGCATCAACTTTAGATTTCGCATCACGTAAGGCTGCTTCAACTTTGTTGATTGCCGCATCCCTCTCCTCTTTCGTAAGATGTTGGATACCATTAATCGTAGCCTTCTTCTCGTTAGCTTTTGTCTGTAGTTCTTGCTTAGCCCCATCCCTATCAATTGGTGCTGTAGCTCTAACGCTATTTGTCGAGAATCCAGACTTCATTCCTTCACTGAATGTTTCATCTGTTCCTTTCCTCACGTAGGCAACCACTACTCTGACATCTCCTTCGCCAAGTTTTGAATCTCGGTATTCAGGTGGAACAAAATTAAAAGTTCCAGAAACGGAGACACGTGTCTTTGCTATAGTATGGTAGCCCTGAGCCTCATTGTTATAGCTATAAGGATTAGTTGAACCACCACGTACTAAATAAGCCATCAACTCAGCGCCATCTGGTGTGTTACCAGGTTCCGCTCTTACACCAATAGTTCCCGAAATTATCGGCTGAGTCTCGGCTTTACCTTCTAACTCCTTATTAGTTGTCGTAATCCTCGCATCAGGTAAAGGTCTAGCAATAGTTAGTGTAGTCTGATTTGTATTTCCTGAAGAATCTGTCGCAACAACCGTTACTCTGGTGTAACCATGTTTATCAGCAGGCATCCTTCCTCGCAAATCTACATATCCCAATCCGTTTGTAAGAGTTAATCCTGTCTGTGATAGTCCTGTGCCTTCCAGACCATTAACTGTAATACTCCTAACGGTCTTACCACTGAAAGATTTGACGGTTACTCGGAGGTTATTTCCATAGGCTTCACCTGTACTTAGCGTTCGTAGAGTTTCTTCACTATATTGTGGAACACTAGTTGTACCCTTACCGAATCCTATTTTCAAGGAATTATCAGCAGATCTCGCTTTCCTAGATTTAGGACTATCGCTGCTACCTTTTTCCACACCATTCTTTAATTGGGTTGTCTTTTTATACTCCTCAAGTGCAGCATTAAAGACCTCCTGATTGACAAGCCCATTTTCTGATTGCCCCAATGCTTCGTTGAGTTTATCGTAAGCTTCCTTGAGTTTTTGGACTTGTTCTGGATTTTCAGTGCTGGTCTTCAGTTCTTGGAGGAGATGATGGATTTTGTCCGATAGAGGATAGCTTCCCTGACCATTTGTGTAGTCTGTAACTTCCTCCGCCCTTTCCTTGGTTTCTTGATTTTCTGTTGACACTGGTGCTGTAGGAGGAGTTAGTTGCCCCCTACGACCTCGCCCTCGTCTAGGAGTCGGGCTTGGTTCACTCTGAGTCACACCACTTCCTTCTCCAAGCTGAGCTGGGGATGTGAGTCCACCTGCCAAAGCCTTGTTGACTTCCTCAGTCAAGGTTTTCATGGCTTGAACTTGGGCATTGACCTCCTCTTGACTAGAGTTTGGATTGTCAAGAACAGCCTTCGCTTGTGCTAGACCTGCTTCTACACGAGCATGAAGTTCTTTCATGGAGTCCAGTGTCAGATTGGCAAGTAGAGCTTGCAGACTGGTCTGTGCCGACTCGGCAAGTGACTTATCTACAGTAGGACGGCTTGCTTCTTCTGCTTGTTTTTCTCCCTTGCCTTCTTCGCTATCTTTTACTAGAGACTTGTTTTTATCTGAAGCCTCTTGGTTTTCTCGATTGCCTTGGATAGGTTGCTCTGGCTGACTAGGGTCTGTATCAGGAGTTTCTTCACTTAGCTCTTCAGATACCCCCCCCCGAGGAATCGCTTACAAGGGCGCTGGTTCTAGTCGTTCCGCTTTCTGTCGCTGGAGAAATGTCAGGTGTTTGTGCCTGTACTGTCCCGTTGGCAAAAAACATCAGCGCAGCAACGGCAACGCTGGCAGCACCAAAGTGGTACTTCCTTATTGAGTAACGAAAAACCTTTTCCCCTTTGCGCTCTTCTTTACTTTTTAGTTTCATTCATTCTTCCTTCCTTTTTCTATTTGATTTCTTCTGTATAGTCTAGTGCGATCCAGCCCCTACCCGACTTCAACAAGCCCCAAGTATAGCCATCTGCTTCTTCTACCTGCATGATGGTAAAAGTCCCAAGAGGACAAAAACCTTGGTCAGGATAAGCCAGACCTGGGCCTGTTCGGATGTAGAGATCATCCTCCACCACACGCACTAGATACTCTCCATTCCCATCTCGAGGCTGTTCCTCTTTTGAGACTTGGAAACTATCGCCAGCATGAATCTCAGCCGCCATCTGGATGAGTCGATTTAGATCAATCCCCCCAGGGCAATCTGTAGCAGTAAATTCCTGGTGAGGATGGATGGTCTCACGATTGATTGGCAAATTATAACGATCACAAATATCTGCAATCAAACGTGCTGAGTTCCAGTAGGTTTCCTCTGCAATAGTCCAGTCAGGTTCCCCACGGTTATTTAAGTGTTCAATACCAATCGAACGCTGATTGACTTCATAGTTGCCAGCATGATAGGCAACGCTCTCTTCACCAACACACCCCCATATCTTATCAGGAGTCACCTGATAGTGAGCAGATGTGCCATGACCTGTAGAGACATACCAAGTACTTCTAGCCCCCTCATCACTCAGCCCACCATTATGGTGGATGACAATAGTATCAATATCAAGGCGATTTTGATCGCTATTCATGATTTCCTCATCCACATCTGTGATAAGTCCTGAAAACAAATCGCCATTCACTCTTTTTGTCGCAAACATTCTTCTCTCCTAATCATTTTCTACCTTATCCTCTACCTGAGGATAAAGAGTCGTTCCCCAAATAGAAATCGTCCGCTTACGCACTAGTGGCAAATCAGTTTTTTCATAAACCGTACGCCACCATTCCCAGGCAAGTCCGGTACACTCTCTAATTTTGATAGAGAGATTGCGAACATTCCCTTTTAAAGGAATACTAGTGGTGAAGTGAGCCGTCAAATCCTGCCCATTTCTGTCCCAAGCCTTAGCAGTCAAGATTTCCTTACCTTGATTATCATAGGATAATTCATCCCAAGTAATGTAATATTGGGCAACATAGGCACCACTATGATCCAGCAGTAAATCACCGTTTCTGTAAGCTGTCACCTTAGTCTCAACATAGTCTGTACTGTTTTGAAAGGTCGCAACTACATTGTCCCGTAAAAAAGAAGTTGTATAGGAAATCGGCAAACCTGGATGATCGGCTGTAAAGCGACTGCCTTCTTGAATCAAGTCCTCTACCATATCCACCTTGCCTGTTACAACTCGGGCACCCGAACTTGGATCGCCCCCTAAAATAACTGCCTTCACTTCTGTATTGTCCAAAATCTGCTTCCACTCTGTCTGAGGAGCTACCTTGACTCCTTTTATCAAAGCTTCAAAAGCAGCCTCTACTTCATCACTCTTACTCGTGGTTTCCAACTTGAGATAGACCTGGCGCCCATAAGCAACACTCGAAATATAGACCAAAGGACGCTCTGCAGAAATTCCTCTCTGCCTCAAATCCTCTACCGTTACAGTATCTTGAAATACATCTCCTGGATTTTTAACAGCATCTACGC